>JBKJIQ010000015.1:0-72002 GCA_046598395.1 Acidimicrobiia bacterium | reverse complement strand
GCCTCGCCCGGGCCGGCCACGGCCCGTCCCTTACCGCGGTTCCACGCCAGGTCGGTCGCGACGAGTTGGAGGCCGCGCACCCGCCAGCGCGCGAAGTTCACCGACATTTGGCCCGCCTTGCTCGTGCTGAAGTCCAGGACCGCCGCGAGTCGATCGGACGAGATGGTGCGGGGGCGGTCGATCGCCCGGCGGATGTCCTGCTGGTGGATCACCAGCTCGCTGAGCTGGGTCGGCGAATCGGGGGTGTCGATGGCGGCCGCGAGCCATTCGATCAGGTTCTCCTCGGAACGCTGCGCGTGGCGCGCTCGCTGGTCCCGGTCGAGGCGTTTGCCGACCCGACCGGGCTGCAACGGAAACCGGAGGATGGCTCGTTTGATCTCCGCCCCACTTGGCTCGCCCTGGATGTGTGCGGCGATGTGCACGACGATGTCCCGGACGGTCAACCCGTCGCAGAGCGACGGCGCCGACCACTCGGCCGCAGTCAAGGTTGTGACCAGCTCGACGAACTCCGTCTGTTCGGCCTCGGCCATCGCGGCGATCGTTCACGTTTCGGTCATTGCGTGATTCTCAGCTCCACTCGACGGTCTGCACGAGCATCGGTGCGGCCAGGCCCTTGAGCTCGACCTCGACCGGCGTTGTCGCGGCCGGCGAACCCGCGGCGGCGACCGTCATCGCGCTGGCGACGATCTGCCCGGCCTCGGCCATCGCGCCGATGCGCGCCGCCTCGTGCACGCCGATCCCGGCGAAGTCGTGGCCGCTCAACAGCGCGTCGGCCTGATGGACGCCGATGCGAACGTCGGGCGCGAATCCCGCTTCCTCGCGATGCGCCGCGCACTGGCGTTGGATGGCCTGTGCACACCCGACGGCGTCGCTCGCGTCCTCGAACGCGGCGAAGAAGCCGTCGCCACCGCCACGCTGCTTCACTTCGATGCCGCCGTGCTGCATCAACAGGTCGCGGATGGTGCGGTCGTGCCAGCGCAAGACGCCGGCCCAGCGATCGTCACCCATCGCCGCGAGCAGCCGGGTGGAGTCGACGATGTCGGTGAACATGAAGGTGCGGCAGACGCGCCGGCCGGGGGCAAGATCGCCGAGGCGGGCGCGCAGCATTTGGGCCGCCGTGAGATCCCTGGTCGCGCCAAGGCCTTCGAAGACCGCGAGCGCCGCATCGAGCTCGACGATGGCCGCGGCCCGATCGCCGGCGCGGTGGCTGACATCGGCGAGGAGGTGCTGAGCCTGCGCGGTCTCGTAGGGCAGGCCGGCGTCGCGCCACAGGCTGATTGCGGCGCGGGCACTGGTCGCGGCGCGATCGAGATCGTTCCGGGCCGCGGCGAGCCGGGCCGCGCCGATCGCCGCCTCGGCCTGGGGCACGACCGTCGCGAATGTCTCGGCGAACTCGGTGAGTCGGGCCAGCGACGCGTCGGCCGCGTCGAGATCGTCACCGTGGATCTGTGCCTCGATGAGCACCGGGAGCAGTTGCGCGACCGCCAGGGGATCGGCGGCGGCGGCCTGGGCGACGGCGGCGGCGAGCAGCGCGGCCGCGTGCGCATGGTCGCCCTCGGCGAGCCGGAGCGCAGCCAGGCCGGGGAGGCACTCGTTGCCATACTCCTGGGCGTGTTCGAACGCCTGACGTGCCGCCGCGAGGTTGCCGCGCCGCAGCTCGATCGCGCCGATCTCGTGCCAGGCGCCCCCGACGTGGGTGAGGTCCCATCGCTCGAGGTCGCCCATCACCCGGTGGAGCTCGGTCTCGGCCTCGGTCCAATCGCCGCGCAGTCGTGTGATCTCGGCCCGGTGCAGGCGGCAGTCGCCCGGGTAGTCCGACGTTCCGGGTCGGGTCGAGCAGCTGACCGCTTCCTCGGTCCATTCGTGCGCCCGGCGGACGTCGCCGAGCGCCTGACACAGGCTGATCGTCGAACAGTAGATCTGCGCGGTCACGATGTTGCCGAGCGATCCGGTGACGGCCGAGGTCATCGCCTCGTCCATCATGCGCAACCCGCTGGTCACATCGCCGCGTCGGACTTGCACGGTACCGATCATGACGAGCTGCATTGCTTCGAGGTCCCGGTCGCCGACCGCGCGGGCGATCTGCAAGGCCCGGTCGAAATGACCCTCGGCCGCCTCGAGGTCCTTGAGAAGGAACATGGCGATCGCGCCCTCCAGACCCTTGAGGCGTCCGGTCTCCGAACATTCTTCGACGTCTTCGAGCAAGTGCTGCGCGCGCTGGAACCAACCGGCGGCGACGGCCGATCGCTGCCGCGCCACGTGGTCGCGGCACAGCGACATCGCGGCGGTCGCCGCGTGCCTGACCTCGCCCGCGCTCTCCCAAGCGGTGAACGCGCGTTGGCCGAACTCAACGCAGGCCTGGTGCTCGCCGACCCACATCGCGGCTTCGGCGGCGCGGTCGAGGTCCTCCGCTGCGAGCGGCGTGATCGCGTCCGCTTGGATCAGGGCGTCGTACGCGGCGGGCCAGTCGGACTTCGCAAAGGCGGCGCGTCCGGCGATGACGAGGTCGGCAATATCGCCGGGCAGATTTGCGGTCATGGCTGCGTCGTCGGCGCAGGGGGCCGGACCCGGGTGGCGAGCAGGTCGACGCCGTCGCCGTGGAACTCGCTCATCGGAACCGCTCGATCGGCCATGACCATGATCATGGCCTCGATCGGACCCCGGACCTCGGGACCTTCGCCGCGTGACCAGGTGACGTCATCGGCGACGAGGCGAAGGCCCCCGATGCGGCGCTTCGCGCCGAAGAGCAGGTTGCTTCGCGCGAGCTGGTCGGCCACGGTGATCGCAGTGGCGGCCGGGAAGGCGTACGGGATGCCGAGCGGACGGCGGACGTCCTGCACGTGCACCGCGGTGTCGCAGAGCATGTCGATCGGACGGGGAATTGGCCGGCGAGGGTGGCTGTCGAGGTGGCCCCGCAGGTCGGCGAGGAGTTGCTCGGGCGATTGCCCGCCGCGCGCGACCGCCGCATCGGCCCGGACCCGGTTGAACTGGTACAGGCTGCGCCACCCGAAGCGAACGAGGTCGGATCCGGCGAGCGCCACCGAGTCGACGAGATGCGCGACCACGTCGCGGACCTTCCACTGGTCGCAGAGGGACTGCGCGTCCCACTGTTCGACCGCGATCCCGTCGAGGGCGCCGGCGAGCGCGCTCCGTTCCGCGTCGACGGCGCGCCACTGGGTCTCGCGTCGACGATTCGTCATGCCTCGGGGTTCACCTTCGTGAGGAGGTACATCGGGAACGTGCCGTAGGCCTTGGCGGCGGGGAGCCGACCCACGTACTGACAGGCCAGGTCCGCGGGTGCTTCGAGCGCGATCAACGCGGCGAACGGGTGGGTGACGTAGACCTCGCCCACGGGGGTGCGCGGCTCGATGCGCGCCGCGCGTGTGACCGCGTCGCCGTAGAAGTTGGCGTCGCCACGAATCGGGTCGGTGCGGGAGAAGACCGGGCCTGCGTGCCCACCGATACGCAGTGCCACGGTCTCGGGCAGCGCCGCGGCGGCGAGGTCGAGGTTCCGCATCGAGGCCTGGAGCGCGAGCGCGCACTCCGCGGCCACGGTGACCGAGTCGAGGACCGCGAAGATCGCATCGCCCCAGGTGTTCAGGTACCGGAGGTCGTCGATGAAATCTTCCAGCGTCTTCCCGAGCGGGCCGAGCACGTGCTCCACGAACGCGGGGATCTGCGCGTCGGTGAGCGAGCTGTAGCCCGAGACGTCGGCGAAGAGCATGGCCCGCACCTGACGCGCGTCATCATCGTTCGTCGGCCCCTCGTCCGCTGTGGGCGCGTCCAGAAGGTCGCTGCGGCTGTCGATGACGGTGCCCGTGCGTCCGGTGTGGCGCCAGGTGGCCACGTCGACGGCGGTCCCGGCCTCGTTCACCGGATCGAGGCCGTCCCAGATCGCGAGTTGCTCGACCCCCGTGTCCAGGTTCTTGGCTCGGAGGACTGCGTCGCCCATCGCGAGGTTGGCGCAGTGCGAGAACAGGCCCGGCTCGTCCAGGTACGCGCCCTCGGTGGCCGCGGTCACGCTGCTCGCCGCGGCCAGACATGCCTCGAAGCGGGTGACCCACTCTGTTCCGGCGTCGGCCACCGACACCGCGACGAACTCGTCCTGCTCGAACGGCAGCGTCACGTGGAGTTCCGCGCCGCGTGCGAGGAGTGCCTCGGCCACGATGATGTCGGCACCCGAGGCGAGGGATCCGTACCCGAAGCCGACGTCGCGATCCTCCAAATACCGATCGACGTCGACCCGCACTGCGGCCTCCGCGGTGGCAGGGAAGCGACCGGGGGTCCCGATGCGGGCGACCCGGTGGCCGGCGAAGTGGATCACACGCGGGGTGTGGAGTGGAGCGAGGACCGCGGTGTCGATGCCGGCGTGGTCGCAGATGAGACGGAGCTGACTGCGGGTGCTGGCACGCGACGCGTAGTCGCCCGGTGCCTCCTGCTCGGCACGTTCGAGCTCGGCGCGCGCGGCAATCGGATCACCGAGCAACAGCAGCGCCTCGGCTTCCGTAGCCGCGAGCCAATAGGCGTCGCCGGTCGATTCCACAGCGGATAATCGGGTGAGTGTGAGCGCCGCATCGGCGAGGTGACGGGAGCGTTCGGCATCACCGGCGAGCAGCCAGAGCGTGGCCGCGTTGATACACGAGTACGACCGGCCGAAGCGGTCGAACACTTCCTCGTAGGCGGCAGCCGCGGTCGCGGCGGCGGATGCGCGTTGGTCGGCGGGCGTCGCGAGCGCGCGGTCCTTGGCGATGCGGGCCCGGAGCGCCGCGATGTCTTCGCGCAGCTTGGCGGGTACGTCGGTGCGGCGAAGCGATGCGTCGGTGAAGCGGGCGTCGAGCTGCGCGAGCGCGGTGGCGTGCGCGCCTGACCGCACGAGCGCGAGGACCGCGAGGTAGTTGACCTCCAGGTCGTCGGGGAACGTGTCGAGCGCCGCGGTCGCGCGGTCGTACGCGGTCAGGTACTCGCCGCGACCGACCAGCGTGCGGAGGTCGCCGAGCGCGTCGTCGCGCGGCATCAGCGGGCGCGCAGGAGTGGCGTGCACGTTTGGTGGTAGGGCGTGGTGGAACTGACGTAGAGGCGCCACTCCCGGTGGGTGAGATCACGACCCGCGATCGCGCACGCGGCGCGCACCTGGTCGGTGGGTCGGAGCGACCAGGTCGCGGTGCGGAAGGTTCCCGTGTGCTGACCGGTCGGGATGCCGTTCACCACCTGCGCGAAGTCGCCCACATCGCCGACCCGCAGCGTGTCGCGGCCCGCGTCGAAGTTCAGACTCGTGCGGTGCTTGAACGCCTCGTCGAGATCGCCGCTGCCGGCGAGGGATGTGAGCGTGCCGGCCGGGGTGGTGTTGCGCCCATTGAGCACGGCGAGCGACTCTCCGGTTCGGGTGTCCCAGATCTCGAGCCCGATGGAGTCGTGCCATACGGCGAGCAGGCTGCCGTCGGCGTTGAAGGCGATCGCCGGAGGGTTGCCCGAGGTATGCCCGAGTGAGCCCAGGATCCCGAGGTCGGCCACGTTCCCGGTGCTGCTGACGAGCCGGCGCCGGGCGCCGCCCATGGCCGCGTCGATCAGGTCGACCGCACCCGACCAGTGCAGTTGATCTCGAAGCGCGCGTCTTGTTCGACCTCGTCTGCCCGCTGCCTTCACCCGGGCAAAGTACCTGCGCATTGCCACGGAGGGCCAACGTTCAGGCGCGGAGCGTGGCCTCGGCGCCGAGCGCCATCCGGCAATCCTGATCGGACGCCGCGCTCGCCACAAGGTGATCCATCAGCGCGATGGTGGTGCCATTACACCCCGCCAGTTTGCAACCCCGCGCTCGGCGCGGGGAGGATCGCCGCCACATGGAAACCACCACTCCGGCCCTGACCGAGACCCACCGCAGCGCGGTGACCGAGGATCAGATCGACCATCTCGGTCACATGAACGTCCGGTTCTACGGCGTGAATGCCACGGCCGGGACCCGGGCGCTGGTCGCAAGCCTCGGCGCGCCCGACAACCGAATCGTCCGTCTCGTCGACGTCTACACCCGCCACCACCGTGAGCAGATGCTCGATGCCCGGCTCGTGGTGCGCAGCGGAGTCGTCGACGCGTCCGACGACGAGTTGGTGCTGTACCACGAGCTGGCCGAGGAGGAGACCGACGTTCTCGCCGCCACGTTCATGCACCGGGTCCGGCTCGATTCGCTCGACGGTGAACCCGCGGCGCTACCGGTCGCGATCGTCACTCAGGCGCGGGCGAGCATCGTCGAGGTTCCGGCTCACGGCGCGACGCGAAGCATCTCGCTGGCCAGTGACCCGATCGCGCACGCGCCGACGCTCGCCGATCTGCGCGAGCGCGATCTCGCGATCCGGAAGGTCCGCGCGGTCTTGGCTGACGAATGCGATGCCGACGGTTCGTACATCCCGTTCATGGCCCCGGCGCTGGTGTGGGCCGGTGAGCCAGTGGGCGGTCGGTTCCCCGAGATGCTGCACGAGGGACCCAACGGCGAACGCATGGGGTGGGCGTCGATGGAGACTCGCATCGTGACCCGGCGCCTGCCGCGGCTCGGGGATCAGATCCAGAGTTTCAGCGCAGTGATCGGACTCGCCGACAAGGTGATGCACAACATCATGTGGGCCTACGACGTCGACCGGGACGAACTGCTCGTCACGTTCGAAGTGGTGAACCTCGCGTTCGACATCGGTGCCCGTCGCCCGATGCGGATCCCGGACCACATCCGCGCGATCCAGGCTGCGCAGCTCCACGCTAATCTCGCGCCCTGACTCGTTCGACGGTTAGCTGACCAGGCCGTGCTCGTACGCGAACGCCGTTGCGGCCGATCGTGACGTGACATCGATCTTGACGAAGATGTTGGACAGATGGCGAGAGACAGTCTTCTCGCTGAGAAACAGCTCCGCCGCGATCTGCTTGTTGGTCATGCCGGCGGCCACGTGCCGGAGGACCTCTGCCTCACGCGCGGTGAGCCCCGAGGGAAGCGCGGGGGTGGTGCCGGTGATGTCCCGGAGGTTGCGCAGGTCGAGCGCCGCGCCGAGTTGCTCGAACAATGCACGAGCGGACTCGAGCGACGCGGCCGCGCCGTCGACGTCGCCGGCCTGCCGGCAGGCCGCGCCGTGGAGCATGCGGGCCGTTGCCACCTCATGGGGGACACCGAGCTCGTCCCAGCGCTCTGCCGCGCTGTGCAGCGTCGCGCACGCGGACTGATCACTCGACGCGAGCTGGAGGCGGCCTCGGGTGGTGAGCGCGGCCGCGATCAGTGCCGGGCTGGAGAAATCGGACGCGACCGACTCGAGTTCGTGGAGGGCTGCTGCCGCGCCGGGGAGGTCTCCGGCCGCGATCATGATCTGAGCCTGGGCGGGGAGGAGCCGAGCGCGACGGAGTCGGTCCCACGTGATCTCGCCGAGGGCGCGAGTGATCGTTGCGGACGCGGCGTCGACGTTTCCTTGCGCAAGTCGGAGCAGTGCGAACCCGGACTGGGGTTGGCCGCTCATCGCTTCGGCTCGGCCGAAGGCCTCTTCGGCGCCGGCGAGATCGCCGATCCTCCTTCGGATCTCGCCGATCTCGGAGTACCCGGCCGCGGCGTTCGAGACGTTGAGTGTTGCGAGCTCGGCGCACGCTTGTAGGGCCTGCTCCTCGGCGTCGACCCATTCGCCGCGCGACCGCAGGGACGACGCGAGGTGCACCCGGCACAGCCCCGGGAACACCGCGAGTGGATGACGCTGGGCCCACCGATCCGTCGCCTCGCTCCACTCCGCCGCTCGCCGAAGATCCCCGAGCGCCTCACATGCGCTGATGAGGCTGCAATAGACCTTGCCCGTGGAATAGGGACGGAGCGTTCCCTCGACCGCGAAGAGCATCGCTTCGTCGAGATTCGCCATCCCTTCGGCGGTGTCGCCTTCGTCGATAAGCACCCGGCCGAGGGTCTGGAGCGCCTCGGCTTCGAGGTCGGGTGACTTCAGCAGGCGCCCGAGCTCGACGACTTCGCGCGCCATCGCGGCGCTCTGCGCGAGGTCCCCACTCCCGTGGACGGTCTCGGCCTCGCGCAGCCGCAGCGCGCCGTACTCCTCGCAGCGCCGATCGTTGTCGAGCGAATGTCGGGCCCGGCGCAGCCAACCCCCGGCGATGGCCGGCCGCGCCTTGAAGCAGTAGTGCTCGTAGAGCCATACCGCGCATTGTCCGGCGCGTCGGCTCTCGCCGAGTCCGCCATACCCTGCGTACGCGCTCTCCCGGGCCTCGATGCACTCGTCGAGGCGACCCAACCACCAGGCCGCGTCGGCCAGCATGTCGAGCCGGTCGGCTTCGCGGGCCGGGTCGGCCTCGGTGTCGAGTGAGGCCGCGTCGTAGGCGCGCTGCCAATCGCAGCAGGCCAGCGCGAGCCGTGCCGACGCGAGCGGATCCTGCGCAGGTACAGCTTCCTCCTTGGCCTTCATGCGGAGCGACGGTAGCGGTCACGATCCCGAGCCGTCGTCTGGTGGCTCAACCTGCGGTTGCCATTTGCGCCGCAAGATGCTCGAGCACCGGCCCGATCGCCTCGGCCGGGCTGAACTCGATGAACGTCACGCCCTCATCGGTCCAGCCGGTGTGGCCACCCCGCCAGTAGTACAGCTCGCCGGCGCGGGTCGTCTCCTCCGTGCCGTCGGCGTAACGGAGCGTGATGGCTCCGTCGGTCACGTAACCCCAGTGCGCGCACTGACACAGGTTGTCGGGCAGGCCTTGGAACAGTGGCGTGAAGTCGACGCCGGCCGGCAGGTGGACGTGACGAACGGTCATGTCGCCCCAGGTCAACCCTCGGGTCACGATGTCGTCAACCTGCATCTCGATCGGTACTTCGGTGATGGTGGCGTGCATATGAGGAACCCCCTACTCGGGCCCGGACGATCCCGGGCTGTTGCCATCATCGAGGTCGACGCTCGCGGGCGCATCGGCCGAACCACGTAATCCCTCCAGGGCTGCTGCTCTCCGGTGGGGTGAATTACCCATCAGCCGGTCGGGGCCAAATGCGGGATCTGACCGATGCGGCCACGGCGGAGAGCAGGCAGGATGACGACATGAATCATGATCAGCGCGCCGAGACTGGATGGGAGCGGGAAGTGCAGCAGTTGATGCTGCACGGCCGCGACCGCGAAGCCGCCGAGTTGGCGGTCCGGAATCTGCACCATGACCAGGCCGACCCGATCGCACCGACACGAGGAGACGTTTCCATGGGACCACTCGAACAGCTTGACGAGCTCGAACCGCTGCTCGGCAGCATCGCCGCGGGGATCACGCCCGCCGATCTCGATTCGCCCACGCCCTGCGCGGACTTCACCGTTCGTGGCGTGTTGGGTCACCTGATCGGCGGCGCCACGCAGTTCGCGGCCGCATTCCGGGGAGAGTCGGCGCCAGATGTCCCGGCCGATGTCGCCGAAGGCCCCGACGTCGTTGCCCGCGCGGGTGGCGCGCTCGGAGGGCTCATGGGTGCGATTCGGTCCCCGGGAGCGCTCGACCGAACCGTCGCGGCACCGTTCGGTGACATGCAGGGTGAGGCGTTCGCACGTTTCGTCGTGCTCGACGGACTCGTGCACGGCTGGGACCTCGCCACCGCGACCGGCCAGACGTACGCGCCTTCCGCCGTGCTCGTCGAAGCCGCCGACGCGTTCGCCCATCAGGCGATAGCACCGGAGATGCGCGACGGCGACACGTTCGCGGCGGCCGTTGCGCCGCCCGCGGGTGCGACACCCATGGAGCAGCTCGCCGCGTTCACCGGGCGCAGCATCTGAAGCGAACCTGCCTGCGTCCTGCTCACTGCCCGTCACGCGCCTCGGTCATCCACACACAAGCAAGGAGACTCCAATGAACCCGAATCAGGCACTGTGGGAAAAGGGCGACTTCACTCGCATCGCCTCGAGCATGCGCGAGAGTGGTGAAGGTTTGGTCGATCGCATCGGGGTCACCCAGGGCCAAAAGGTCCTGGACCTCGGTTGTGGCGACGGGACGACAGCCGTTCCGGCCGCCCGGCTCGGCGCCGAGGTGTTGGGTGTGGATATTGCGAGGAATCTCGTGGAGGCCGGGAACCGCCGAGCCCAGGAAGCGGGTCTCACCAACCTGACGTTCCAGGAAGGTGATGCGTGTGAGCTGGGTGGGCTGGACGACCAGAGCTTCGACCTGGTCGTGAGCATCTTCGGCGCGATGTTCGCACCGAAGCCGTTCGACGTGGCCAAGGAGATGGTGCGCGTGACGCGGCCCGGAGGCCGGGTGGTCATGGGCAACTGGATTCCCGGCGACCCCACGTTGGTGGCACAGATCTTGAAGATCAGCGCGGCGTACTCGCCGTCGCCGCCCGACGGCTTCGTCAGTCCGATGACCTGGGGAATCGCGGAGCACGTGGCGGAGCGGTTCGTCGCCGCAGGGGTGTCCGAAGACAAGATCTCGTGTGAGCCCGACACGTTCGTCTTCCACGCTCCGGTGCCACCGTCGGAGTTTCTTGCCTCGTTCAAGACTTTCTATGGCCCCACGATGAATGCGTTCGAGGCGGCGGAGGCGAACGGACGCGCGGATGAACTCCTCGGAGAACTCGATGCGTTGTTCAACGCCCAGAATCAGAGCGAGAATCCCGAGGCGACCACCATCCCGGCCACGTTCCTGCGGGTGACCGTCGAACCCTGACGGCAGCCGACCGAGTGCGGGTGCTGGCACCACCTGGTTTGGGGGGCGACCACCGTGGCGGATAGGCGCGGGAGACGGTCAAATACTGGGAGTGAACGACCGAGCGAAGTATCACCGGGGCCGCGTTTCGACCCGGCCAACCCCTGAGGCCCGGTGATGGGCGTGCTTGCCCTCATGGCCCGGGCGCGGTGGCGGAATCGCGCGCGGAGTTTGATCGGGCTGGCACTGTTCATTGCGGTCGTCGGCGCCGTGGTGCTGACCGCGTTCGCCGGTGCCCGCCGCACCTCGAGCGCGCTCGATCGACTCCGTTCGGTCACACGCGATCCGGATTTCACGGTGACGCGCTACGACGACCGCACCTTCGCCGATGCCCTGGCGGCGAAGCTCCGGGCTTCGGGAGCAGTGGCCGGAGCGGTGCGGGCTTCGCAAGCAATCGCGATCCCGGACGGAGCCGACCAGAACACGAACGCCGACTTCTTCCTCGTGTTCGATGCCGACGGACGGTTGGGTCATGACGTCCAGCGACCGCTGCTCGTCGCGGGGCGGATGCCCAACCCGAACTCGGCGGACGAGGTGCTGCTGTCGGGCCCGGCCGCTCGTATCCTCGGCCTCGGCGTCGGCGACCGGCTCCGGGGGAGCACGCTCTCGCCCGGTGATATCGAGTGCTTCGCGACCCCCGACTGCGTCTTTCATGGTCCCGGGGGACCGCGCGTCAATCTGGCGGTGGTAGGGATCGGGCGGTCCGCCTCCGATACGCGCAGGATCGATGGGGGCTGGGGTTTCACCACCCCTGCGTTCGCACGTTTGCAGGGTGGGAAGCTCGGACTCTTTCCGAGTCAGACGTTCGTGCGTCTCCCCGACCATCCGCAGGCGAGGGCTCGGTTCCTGCGCGAGTTGCGCCGACTGGCGGGCCCCGGCGCCCAGCTCGGTGTGTTCCCCGCCTCCGACTACGTGAAGGCTTCACAACACACGCTCGACACACTGGCGAACACGTTGATCGCCTTCGGAATCGTGGCCGCCCTGGCCGGGCTGGTCGCACTCGGCCAGGCTGTGAACCGCGAGATCGCCTTGGCTGGCACAGCCTCCGCGACACTCGGCGCCCTCGGGCTCACCCGCTGGGGTCGCACCCGGGTGATCACGGGAGCGCTGATCCCGTCGATCGTGCTCGGTGCCACGCTGGCGGGGGTCGGCGCGTTCCTCGCATCACCGCTGATGCCGATTGGATTCGCGCGCGAGACCGATCCGGGCAGTGGATTCGCGTTCGACGTTCCCGTCGTCTTACTCGGCGTACTCGCGTTCGCAGTTTTGGTGAGCGCGGTCGCCGGGTTCGCGTCGTGGCGGGCGAGTGCGGTCGGCGCCGAGCGCGCCGCCCGTCCGCGCCGCTCCGCGATCAGCGCGGCGGCCACTCGGGCCGGAGCCGCACCCGCTCCGCTCATGGGCGCGCGGTTCGCGTTCGAACCGATCGGCCGGAGTCGCGCGCCGGTGCGCTCGGCCATCGTCGCGACCGTTCTGGCGGTCACCGGCATCGCGGGCACCGCCGTCTTGGCGACGAGCATTGACGAACTTGTTGCGTCCCCGGCGCGGTGGGGATGGGCGTGGTCGAGTCGGCCCGATTTCAATCAGGCAGAGAAGAAGACGGTGGTGGGGCTCCGAGCCGATCGCCACGTCGCGGCAGCGGCGTGGCTCAGTAGCACCGAGATCGAGATCGGCAAGGAGCTTGGTTTCGGGTACTCGATCGACGATGTCAAGGCAACGATCCACCCCACGATTCGGCGCGGCCGGGCCCCCGTGAACGTTCACGAGATCGCGATCGGCGAACGGACGCTCCGTGCCCTCCACGCCAACATCGGGGACACGGTGCGAGCGACCGCGACGGACGGTCGCGCACGGATCGCGTTTCGGGTTGTCGGCGCCGCGGTCATTCCATCCATTGACAACGACGATGCCGGGACCGGCGCCTTCCTGACTTCGGGCGGGCTCCGATCGATTGCACGCGGCGAGACGGTCAAGGACGTGGTGCTGCAGTACTCGGCCGCCATGAACCCGACGGCTGAGGCCGAGATGGCGAAGCGGCTCGACCTCAACTTCACGGTCTACGCGCGGCCGAGCGCGCCGAGCTCGGTGCAGAACCTCGATCGTGTCACCTCGATCCTGGTCGCGTTGGCACTCTTCTTCGGGTTCCTCGGCATCGCCGGCGTCGCTCACGGCCTCGCGGTGTCGACCCGGAGACGAGCTCACGACCTGGCGGTGCTTCGGGTTCTCGGATTCCGACGCCGGCAGGTGCGATCGGTGATCGCGTGGCAGGCGACGTCGATTGTGCTGGTTGGTGCGGCCGTGGGCGTGCCGCTCGGGCTCATCGTCGGCCGCGCGGTGTGGAAGACGACGGTGGGCAACCTGGGCGTGCTCGACGCCGCGTCGGTCCCGTGGCCGCTACTCGTCGGCCTGGTGCCGGTGGCGATTGGCGTGGGCTTGGTCCTTGCGTCGTGGCCGGCCCACGCGGCTGTCCGTCGGCAGCCCGCCGCGGCCTTGAGAACCGAATGATCACCGCCCGGCTCACTGACGCCGAGCCGATTGGTGACGGAACCCGTCGCTTTCTGCTGTGTATGTGGGAGGGAGGCGGAACCGTGCCTCCAGAGCTGGGCCTCGCCCGCGAGCTGATCGCACGTGGCCACGAGGTGCACGTGTTGGCCGACCCGACGATCGAGGCCGAAGCGCTCGCCGCCGGATGCCTCTTTCATTCGTGGGTGGAAGCACCGCACTGCGATGCACGGACCCCGGAGGCGGCCTTGATCCGCGACTGGGAGTACAAGAACCCGTTGTCGGCGATCAAGGTCTACCTCCGCGACTTCCTGTGCGGACCGGCCGCGCGCGCCGCGCGCGACACGCTGCACGTGATCGACGAGGCCGCGATCGATGTTGTGCTCAACGACTACGCGCTGATCGGACCGTCGATGGCGGCCGAACTCCGCGGCCTCCCTCGAGTCGCGCTCATGCCCAACATCTACATCATCCCGACCAAAGGCATCCCGCCGCTCGGGCCCGGCCTCGCGCCGGCTCGCGGCCCACTCGGCCGAGCGCGGGACGCAGTGCTGCGCACGGTCACGACCCGAATGTTCAACTCCACGACCGATCTCGTCAACGAGCAACGCAAGGAACTCGGACTTGCCCCGATCGACAGCACCTTCGAGCAGGTACTCAATGTCGACACGTTGCTCGTGTTGACCAGCCGGTCGTTCGACTTTCCGTCCGATTACCTTCCCGCCAACGTGATCTATGCGGGGCCGGTGCTCGCCGATCCGACGTGGAGCAACGGGGCCGAATCGTGGGTCCCGCCCTGGCCCGAGGACAACGACGATCCGATCGTGCTCGTTGCGCTCAGCTCGACGTTTCAGGATCAGAGGGCGCTGCTCTATCGCATCATCGAGGGTCTCGCGACGCTGCCGGTTCGGGCGCTCGTGACCCTGGGCGAACAACTCGACGTCGCCGATTTCCCGGACCGCGGGAACGTGGTGGTCGTGCAACACGCGCCTCACACCGAGGTGATCGCCCGAGCGGCCGCGGTCGTGACGCATTGCGGTCACGGGACCACCATCAAGGCGCTCGCCGCGGGGGTTCCGATGGTCTGCATTCCGATGGGCCGTGACCAGAATGACACCGCGGCTCGAGTCGTCGCCCGGGGCGCAGGGGTCCGACTCAAGCCTTCCGCGCCGGCAAGCAAGATCGCCGACGCCACCAACCGCGTGTTGCAGGATCACTCGTACTCGGCGGCGGCCCAGAAGCTCGGACAACGTATCCATGCCGAACTCGACGCGGCTCCGCCCGCCGAGATACTGCTCGCGTCCTGTAGCGCGGCGCCGCGGACCTGAACCCCGTCGCGACGGTCAGTCGCGTTCGCCGGCTTCGTAGACGTTCGACGCCGGGCCGACCAGAAGCGGATCCAACGGACCGATCTGCTCGACGTCCTTGTCGGTATACGGCAGTGTGTGGAGGACGTAACGCAACGCGTTGAGCCGGGCCCGCTTCTTGCAGTCCGACTTGATGACGGTCCACGGTGCATCAGGGGTGTCGGTGTGGACGAACATCGACTTCTTGGCATCGCTGTACTCGTCCCACTTGTCGAGTGACGCGAGGTCGACCGGGGAGAGCTTCCACTGCTTGAGCGGGTGGCGCTCGCGCTCGCTGAACCGGCGCCGTTGCTCGTCGCGACTCACCGAGAACCAGAACTTGGTGAGGTGCACGCCGCTGCGGGTGAGGTTGCGCTCGAACTCGGGGGCCTGGCGGAGGAACTCGGCGAGTTCGTCGTCGGTGCAGAACCCCATGACTCGTTCGACGCCCGCGCGGTTGTACCAAGAACGGTCGAAGAGCACGATCTCACCGCGGGTCGGCAGGTGCTGTACGTAGCGCTGGAAATACCACTGACCCTGCTCGACGGGTGTGGGCTTCTCCAACGCCACGACGCGCGCGCCGCGCGGATTGAGATGCTCCATGAAGCGCTTGATCGTGCCGCCCTTGCCCGCCGCGTCTCGACCTTCGAACACGATGACTACTCGTTTTCCGCGGTCCCGTACCCAAGCCTGCAACTTCAGCAGCTCGACCTGCAGGTGGTACTTCTGCTTCTCGTACTCCTTGCGTGACATGAGGTTGCGGTACGGGTACACACCGCTGCGCCAGTGCTCGACGAGTTCGTCGTCGGAACTCATCGGGATCGTGCCGTAGATCGGTTGGTCCTCTTCGAGGATGACGCGCCGCAGCGTGCCCAGGTCGTCGGGCGATGTGCCGGCGAGCATCGCGTCGAGCCAGCGTGCGACTGCGGCCATCTCGTCGGGCGCGGCGTTCGTGAGCACGTCACGCACCGCGTTGACCTTCGACTCGCGGGCGGCCTCCGTGGCCTGGCTGACCTCGTAGTGCTCGATGCCCGCTTCGGTGAGATCGGGGGAGGTGTCGCCGGCCTCGGTGCGCCGCACGTTCCGGGTGGCGTCAGGTGTCATGGTCGGTGAACCCCGTTGTCGGTGTTGCGCGAGCGTCGATACCGTGAAATCGCAATTTTGCACTTTCGCACATTCTGTCAAGAAGTCGGACCATCCGACGCGACGTGCTCGAAGCTGCTCCGAGTCCGGCGGACTGGTGTTGCCGCGGCCGCCGAGCGCGGCCAGATCCTGACCACGGGCGCGGTGGCGACTGCTTTGACGAACGTCGGGATGAACGCGCACGCGGTGGGCACTCGCGAACTCAAGGGTTCGAGGAACCACAATGAGGTCTTCGCCCTGGTCCGAGCCGATTCACACGGCTAACCAGGTCAACCGGTGGTGGCCCGTCGACGGCGGAAGTACACGAAGGTCATACCGACCGCGCCGATCGCGCCGACCGCGACTGCTCCGACGAGGAGCGGCGACATCCCCCAGAAGGTCTCGTCCGAGGGATTCGTGCGCGGCGACCCGGCTGCGGAGCGAGCGTCCCCAGCCGACGGCTTCGAGGGATGGGAGGTGGATGAGGTGGGTGGCGTCGTGGGGGGTGGAGTCGCGTACCACCCCGCGAGTCCTCCGGCCGGTGGGGTCGCCGCTCCGGTGACCGTTCCGGCCACCTCGTCGGTTCCGACTGCGAGCGTGAACCGTGCGGGCGCCGCGCCGGTCACTTCATACCGGTAGACGCCTGCGGTCGGTGCGGTCTCGCGCACTGACGCGAGGCGGACGTAGCTGGTACTTGAGAACGGCTCGTCAAAGCGTTCTCGCAGCGTCGATCGGATACGACGTTTGGTGCCATCCGGCATGGTCAGGGTCAAGGTGGGCAGTGCGTTGGCGTCGAGCGACGTTTCGGGTTCGAGCGCGGGGATCAACAACTCCGCCACGAGCGGGTCACCTGCCGCGAGGTTGGCGCGCAGTCCGCGGGTGGCGTCGGGACGGTCGAGCGTGGCGTAGACCGCGAATGAGACCTTGCCGTTGTCGAGCAGCGGCCCGCTGGCGGGATCGGCGTCCTCGGCGGTGAGAAACACCGGCTGGTGGGCAAACGTCGGTGTTGCCAGGAGCAGGATTCCGCTGAGGATGAGCAACGTGGAAGCCACGCGTAGGCCCGGCCGTCGCTGGATGGCCCGCGAGGGCGGTGCGGCGTGGCGCCGGTTTCGACGAATCATGGTGAGGACTTTAGGGACCAACGCAGCGACACCGGAATCAGGCCTCCACAGCCCGGTGGCTGGCCGACGTGGACAAGCTCCGGACGACCGGGCCCGAGCTGTAGAGATCGGGGGGCTTGACACCCGAAGTAGGTTTCTGTAGTCTTTGTTCTTAAGAAGGGGAGTATCCCAAGAGGCCCGTCGTCATCACGGTGTTCTGCACCCGGCGCGGCCAGCTGTGTGATTACAGCGGAGAGACCTTCCGAGAATCCATCAACGGCCCCGAACCGGGGCCCGATTCACGGAGGTCACTATGTCGACAACCCGCTCCCGTCGTGCGCTCTCGCTCGTACCCGAATCGCGCGAGAGCGCGCTGAAGCCACCGGAACGTTCTCTGGTGGACATCACCGCAAGCATGCTCCCGTCGATCCAGGAGCCGCGGGAGTACCCCGCGGTATCGATCGTCCTAGCGGTTGCCGGACCCACGTTCAGTTCCGGCGATCGGGCGAGAGGCGAGGTGCTCGTGGACGAGGCGGCCGATCGGCTCGCCTACGAGTTCGGAACCAGTGTGGTCGCAGCGATCGTGGACCCGCTCCCGCGGGTACTGGCCGAGATGGTGGGCGCTCGGGTCGACGGCGGCGTGGTGCTCCTGCGCGCAGCCGGTGAGCTGCATGCGTTCCGGCTCCGGATCACGCCGACCGAACGCGTGGTGGTGGATCCGACGTTCGCGACGCGAGACCTGGTGCGTTCGCTCGCCGAGTCCGAGCCCTACGGCGTCGTGGTGCTGGCCAAAGATCGCGCGCGACTCATGGTGGTCACACCCGAGGGCGCGCGTCTTGCTGCCGAGATCGACGAACGCGACTCGCAGCGCAAAACGGCCGATCGCCGCGGGCATCTGCACCAGCCCCAACGGGCCGGGCGCGACCAACGCCAGGTCGACGCGTTCATGGGCCGCATCAGTTATCGCGTCAACGCCGAGCCGGCGCTGCGGTCCCTCGATCTCGTGATCGTCGCGCCCGACCACCTGGGCATGCGGTTCCAGCGCGTGCATCGTCCGAGTCACGGTGCTCGAATCGCCGGTCGCATCCCGGGAAACCGGCTGAACGATTCACCGGAGCGCCTGGCCGAGATCGCCCAGACGGTGATCACGTCCCATCACACCGCGCGCGGAAGCGAGGTGTTGGACCAACTCGCCCGGGCCGATCGAGCAGGGCGTGCGGATCGTGGCGTTGAGGCGGCCTGGCACGCGTTGCACCACGCGTCCGGGGTGCACCTCGTCGTCGAGCACGACTTCGCCTTTGCGGCGTATCTGGAGTCCGAAGGAACCCACGTGTTACCGGCCGCGGTGCGAGAGACGCCGTCTGCCACCGATGACCTCGTCGACGAGATGATCGAGCTCGCGATGTTGAAGCGGGGAACCGTCTCCTTCGTGGAGCCCGGCTCCCTCGAGGGTGATGGCGTTGCCGTCATCCGTCGATACTGAGCGAACGGAGGAACTGACCATGTTGGCGGCCAACCCATCCAACTTCGTCGATCTCGATGTCTCACTCGCGGCATGGCTGGGCCTTGCCGCAATCGTTTTCCTCTTGTTGGCGATTGATCTCTATCGCCACCGCGAGGCGCATGCCCCCAGTCCTCGAGAAGCGGCGATCGAGTCCGTGGTCTGGGTGGCGTGCGGTTTGGGATTCGGGGTGTTCGTCGCGGTCGCCTACGGCCAAGCGGCGTTCGGTGAGTACATCAGCGGCTACTTGATCGAGAAGTCGCTCAGCGTCGACAACGTGTTCGTGTGGTCGATGCTGTTCGCGGGCCTCGCGATCCCCTTGCGCTACCAACACCGCGTGCTCTTCTGGGGGATCTTCGGCGCCCTCGCGATGCGGGCGGTCTTCGTCGTGGTGGGGAGTACGTTGCTCGGCCGATTCTGGTGGTTACTGATCGTCTTCGGCGTGTTCCTCGTGTACACCGGAGCGAAGGTGATCCGCCACCGGGCCGACGAAGGGGAGCGAAGTGCGACCCCGGGCATGGCATTGCTCCGCCGGGTGATGCCGGTGAGTGATCAGCTCGACGGGCAGAAGTTCTTCACCCGCCTGAACGGACGGCGCGCGGCCACTCCCTTGCTGGCGGCCCTCGTGGTGGTCGAGGTCACCGATGTGATCTTCGCGGTGGATTCGGTGCCGGCAATCCTGGCCGTCTCGAAAGAGCCGTACCTCGTGCTCGCGTCGAACGCGTTCGCAATCCTTGGGTTGCGCGCCATGTATTTCCTGCTGGCGAATGCGAAGAACCGCTTCCATTACCTCTCGCACGCGTTGGGCGGGATCCTCGTTTTCGTCGGAATCAAGATGACGATCTCGCACTGGTACCACCTGAACACCTACGTGTCGCTGGGGATCATCGTTGCCATGTTGGCGACTGCGATCGCAGTCAGCGTGAGGAGAGAACGGTCCGCCGCCGAACGGGACCAGCCTGACCCAGAGTCGATGGTCCAAGCCGGCCGCGATTGAGACCTGCACATCCAACCGTCGTGTTCCGCGAGGGGCCAACTGCGTCCGGATCTCCCGCGGGTCGACGTGAGGTTGCGCGCCGGCTGGCGCAGTGAGCCCGCCGCCACCACCCTGAGACCACGAACGGTCCTGATGAGGCGGGCAGGACCCGCACTTTGCCCTCGCGGTCAGAGACGGATGGTGTTCGTGCCGGTAGCGGTCGGTTCGATTCGGACTCCCTGGTTGGCCCAGCGATCCTCGAGGACCGCGGTCATGACGGCCTCGTCCGCGGTTCGGGCGTAGCACCGAGCACCGTCGTCGAGGTCGCAGATGGCGATGACGTGGTCGGGTTCGCCGGTGGCGTCGTGGACGACGGTGGCGGCGGCGAGCGTGCCGGTTCCGTCGGCGTGGTCGATGACGTGTTGATCGTCGGAGCCGCGCGGGTGGGCCCAATGCTGGGTTCCGTGGTCGTGCCACTGCCGGATCGCGTCGGGGGAGCGAGCCCAGACTGCGGCAACGTGCTTGGTCATGTGCATGCCGATGCCGGTACACAGTGCGGTGTCCGCGGTCCCGGCCCGGAGCCGCGAAACCATGTGACTGATGGAGTGGCTCATGTAGTTGCTGCTCGGGCCGCCGTGGTAGGGAAGTCCTCCGGTGACCGATCGCGGCCGAGGGTCGTCGGCCGCGAGGTTGAGGACGTCGTGAGCGAACTCCACGGCCGATCCGAAGCAGCTGTAGAGGTCGAAGATGTCGATGTCGTCGACTTCGAGGTCGGCGGCATGCAGGGCGTCGGTGGTCGCGGTGCGCATGCCCGGAGACGATCCCAGTTGGGCGCGCGCGGCGACATGGACGGCGTCGCGCGCGAAGCCCCAACCGCGGAGGTAGACGCGTCGATCGTCGGGAACCTGCCAGGCGTCGGCGACCGCCTTGGTCACGAGGAGATTGGCGGCGGCCATGTCGACGTCTGGGAACGCAGTCATCCGCTTCGTGTACGGGGTCGTCACCATGCGGTTGTCGGTGGCTGGCGTCGTCAGCTCTTCGAGGGTTCGAGTTTGGGTGAACCAGGCGTCGGGGTTCGTGGCGGCGACATCGTTGAGATGACCGATCACGGCATGGAGATCGGATCGTGGGCCTGGCTTCCCGCCGCGGGCCACCCATCGCGCTTGTTCGAGCAGTGCGAACGTCAGCCAGGCAGGGAGCACGCCGTGGGCGATCTCGGTGGGCAGGTACCACTCGTCGAGATCGACGGGCAGCCGGGGTGGGCTCGGGTGCGGATGGCTCCATGGCGGACGTTCGTTGTTTCGGTCGTAGTGCCGTCGGGTTGCGAGTGCCTCGCCGCCAACCACGAGCGCGACCGAGGTCGCGCCCTGCAGCATGCGAGCTGCGGCGTCGTTGAGCAGCCGTTGTGGTGATGTGCCGGCCAGGATCGACTCGACGCGCTGCGCTTCGCCGATGCCGAGTCGATCGGCCAGCCGATCGACCGGAGAGTCGTAGGCCCAGCTCTGGCAGTGCACGAGCCCGAGGTAATCGACCGCGCCGAGGACGTCGTACCGAGGTGATCCATCGCCGGCCGCCGCACGAGCCAGTTGGTCCCACATGGCCAGAGGCTCCGGAGCGGTGGTGTCCCCGGGATGCCAGGTCCGCCGGGCGGTGCCAATGAGGCACGGTGAACGGGTATCGATGGTCACACGGGCTCCCAGACGTGCTCGCCGACGTAGCGGTGACTGATGGACCCGTCGTCGTCCATCGTCAGGAGCTGGATCCAGCCGTGGTCACACAGGTCTGCCACGTGTTGGTGGTTCGCCAGGACCCTGTCGATCGCGGCGGTGGGGGCCTCGATGATGACGTTCAGTCGAAGCGGCTCATGCTGGAGCGCCTCGCCGTCGTGGATCGACTGCCACGGGAGCCCGACCCGGAGGTCCCCGGCGTTGCCTTCGAGGACACCGACGCGGCCGACCACGTTGTGCAGCGTCTTGTTGCCCGAGCCGAACAGGTGGGGTTCGACCGTTGACGCGTAGTACTGGAGGCTGATCCAGCTGGCCACCACGACCGGCGCGGTGAGGATGAGTTCGAGCACGCCGAAGCCGTCGTCGCTCCGCCAGTCGTAGGAGTGCAGGAACGCCTGCCCTGCGAGGTCGACTCCAAGGGTCCGGCGCCGAGGCGCGGCAATGAACGCCCGACAGCCGGCGAGTCCCCACTCGGGGCGAACCTGGGCCCAGTCGGTGCTGCGTCTCAGCACTGCCTTGTCCACGTCGGTGCCCTCGACGAGGTTGAACCGCTCGGCGCGTTCGACCCGCGCGGCGTGACCGGCCGAGGCGAACGAGGAGGCGAGTTCGCCCATCTCGACGGTGAGGTGGTCCGGGATCAGTGCTCGGTCGAAGATGGTGATCTCGTCGGTGGTGGTGTCGTGGAGACCGGCCACGAACCAGGTGTCGGTCGGCACGCTGAGTCCTCGTTCGGTCAGCGCCGCGCGAACGTCGGGGTCGTTCAGGATCGCGGCGGCCACTCGCGCGTTGGCTTCGCCGGTGTTGCCGCCGCACGCCCCGCAGTGCAAGGCGCTCTCGTACGGGTTGTTCGCCGTCGATGCGCCATGACCGACGATGAGCACGACGGGAGCGAGTCGGTCGTTGAGCGAGGTCGCACGAAGTATGCCCTCCGCCAGCGACACTCTCTCCTCGAGCCCGATGCCGGTCGGACCTCCCGGCCCTTCGGCGACGGCGAGCGACGGACCTCGACCGTGGATGGTCTCCGAGTTGAGGCTCTCGATGTCGGCAGGCCGAGTCGGACGGGTGCGACCGGAGCCGTCGGTGAAGAGCTTCGGGAGGTACAGCAGTCCGACCGGACCCACGAAGCTGAAGCACGAGATCGCGCCCATCTTGAACGACTTCCATGCCCGCTGAACGTGGTGCGAGAGGCGACGGCGCGCGACGGCATCCCGGAGCTCCTTGGGGTCCGGGACCGTCTCGGTGACCGTGTGGGTGGGGGTCAGGAGAACGGGGCACTGGGCGGAGCCTCGTTCATGCGCGATCGGCATGTATTCGATCGCGACACCGAAGAAGCCTGCGAACCCGATCGTCTCGATCCGGTCGTCGGTGGCCTCGAGATGTCGACGGAACACCTCGGAGCGGACGTCGATGCAGAACACGGCTTGCGCCTGCGGGCGAACATCTTGGGTAGTTGGTCGATCGATACCCGTGCCGATCGAGGTGATGATCCGCTGTTGCTCGGAGCGATCCAGCGCCTCCTGGAGCAGCAGTCCGGCGGCCAGCCGAGGATCGGCCCGATCTCCGGTCCAGTCGGTCGTGGCTCGTGCCTCCGCCCACGCCGGGCCGACACCCCGATCGGCGAGCGTCTCGTACAGCGCGAGCTCCCAGCCGAGGAGGATGGCCCCGAACTCCTCCAGCGTGGCGTCGTCGCGATCGTAGAGCGACGACTCGAACCCGATCCTCGCGCAGTGGGCCGCCCACCCGCCGACCTGCATGAGCAGCGCGTGCAGGTAGATCGGGAGCTCGCGCTCGCTGAGGCCGAAGGTCTGCGCGGCCCGAGCCGCCACTGCGAGGTAATCGGTTGGAAGCGACCGCACGACCCGTCGGAACCCGGCCAGGCCCATGACTTCGGGGGTTCGATCGATGCTCGCTTCTTCCCGCCAGTCGGCGAAGGCTCCTTCGCCGGGCTGGCCGGGTCGCCAGATGGCCTGGCCGCGGTCGAAGTAGCCGGCCGCCCAGGCCGAGATCCGGTCGGTGGCGAGATGTGCCCAGTCGGAGCCGGTGAGCGCAGTCGCGACGCGCGCCACGGTTGGTGTCCGAGCTGGTTCGTGGTCGGTCGATGCGGCGAGCGACCGACAGTGCTCGATGAAGCGGCTCGCGTCGCACGGCTCGGTCCCGCTCGCCGCCAGGATCGCCGCGAGCGCCTCGGCAGTGATTCGGCCATCCTCGAGCGCGTCGAGGTAGTAGGACATCGGCATCGTGGAGTGAGCGCCGCTGGTCCGTGCGAGCAGGCCGGCGGCGTCGCCGAAGCTCAGGTCGGCGAGGCCGAAGTACGGGTTCACGGCCACGAATCGCTCCAGTGGCCACACGGGCGCGATGCGTTGCCCGGCGGTGCGGAGCGCCTGCACCATGTCGTCGCCCGAGGTGACCGCAGGCTCGGGGGTCGCGGTGATGTGCATAGGGTCGCCTCCGTGAGTGATGGCGGTGGCTGACGGGTCGACCGGTGTCGTGGTGCTCATCGGGCCGATCCCGGTGTCGAGGTCGGGACGTGCAGCGATCCGACCAGCCGGTCGAACGCGGCGTTCGCGTACAGGCCGTTGCGCAGATGCAGCGCCAGCCGGCGTTGGCGTGGTCCGGGCGGCCGGGCCGGGCCCATGAGCTGAAACCCGATGACCATGGCGAAGGCGGCGACGATCGTCCCAACGAGGGCGGCGTGGATGCCGGTGCGGGATCCATGGTCGGGAACCACCTCACCCAGGATCCATTGCATCCCCGACTCGAGGGTGAAGAACGACACCGTGACCGCGGCCGCCAGGAAGGCGGCGCGCATCGTCCCGGCCATCGGCCCGTCGGAGTCGAGGGCGGGCCCGATGATCTGGGTGGTACCCAGTACGAGAATCGCGCCGATGGCGATCAGCAGTGGTTGGTCGTCGAGGCGGATCCCCCAGGTCAGTGCGAGGGCCGCATAGATGGCCAGCGCGATTGCCGCGCTGCCGAGCAGTCGCGCCGGATGACCGAGCCGGCGTGGAAGCGCGACGGGAGCCGCGCGGATCTCGTCGACGACGCTGCCCGAGGAGAGGAACGCGTGGGCCTTGTAGAACGAGTGGGCGACGAGGTGCAGCAGCACGGCCGGGTAGATCCCGAGGCCGGCCACCATAAGCATGAAACCCATGTGGGCTGCGCTCGAGTAGCCGAGGGCAACCTTGACGGACGGTTGCGTCAGCAGGACCACCGAAGCGAACACCGCGGTGAAGCCCCCGATCGCGATCAGCAGCGCGGTGGCCGCGTCCGATCGGTCGAGCACGAATGCCATCCGGAGGGCCAGGAACGGCCCGGCGTTCAGGATCCCGGCGTGGAGCAGTGCCGATACCGGCGTGGGGGTCTCCATGACTTCGACCAACCAGCCGTGGGTGGGAAACTGCGCGGCCTTCAACACCGCGGCGACCGCGATGCACAGAGCCGCGAGTTCGACGGTCCCGATGGCCCAGCCGCCGCGAGCCGCGGCGGGGGCAGCTTCGAAGATGGTGCTGAGGTCGCCAGTCCCGAAACGGTGGTAGAGCAGGACCGCCGCCCCAATCAAGAAGGTGTCGCCGATCCGGGCGACCACGAACTTCTTGCGAGCGGCCACCACGGCGGCTCGGCGCTCCGGATAGAACAGCAACAGTCGATGAAGCGCGAGGCTGGTGGCGATCCAGGCGCCGACCAACAGGGCGAGGTTGCCGGCGAGCACCAGCACCTCGACGCACATGACGGTGATCGCCAATCGGCCCAGGAACACGCCGTGGCGGGCGTCGCCCTCGAGGTAGGTGCAGCTGTACCGAAAGATCACCACTGCCAACAGGGCGATCATGGTCAGCATGACCATCGACAGCGAGTCGAGCCGCACTGACAGGCCCAGCCCATCGATGCCGATCGTGGTGCTGGCCATCGGTCCACGCACGGCGACCGCGCACGCGGCGGCGACCGCGACGGCGACACCGAACCAGCCGGCGAAACTGCCGACGCGCTTGGTCCGCTGAGGATCACGGCCCCGATCCGAAGCGGCAGCCAGCCAGGTCAGGATGAAGGCAGCCGGCGCCGCGAGCACCGCGTAGGCGAGCGGGGTGGTGGTCAAAGCGGTGCTCCTCTTCCTGGGGCGACGGGCCGGGTCGGCCGAGGCTCGTTATGCGGTAGACAATACACATGTTCTAACACACGAATCAAGACTCGTATATTATGACCTGCATGACACGATCGAACGATCTCGAAGTGGCTGGTTCACCCGTTCCGCCGAGCCTTTCGTCGCCCTACGCGGGAGCGGTCGCCGCGATGGCCACCAAGCACGACAAGACGGTGCTGGTCGGCCCGGCCCTGACCGAGGCACTCGGACTCGAGGTGCTCGAGGCCGTCGTCGATACCGATGTGCTCGGGACGTTCAGTGGCGAGATCGTTCGCGTCGGCTCGCCCTTGGACACCGCCGTCGCCAAGGCCCGCATGGGCATGGACGCGGTCGGCCTCACGCTGGGCGTTGCGTCGGAGAGCACGATCGGGCCGTCAACGGGGATGCCGTTCGTCCGTGCGGCACGGGAGTTGGTCGTGCTCGTCGACGACGAACGGGGGGTCGTTCTTGCGGAGACCGAGGTGGGCTACGACCTGGTCGCGATCGGGGTCGACGTGCGCGCCGACGACGACATGACGGTGCATCTCGAACGAGGCGAGTTCCCCGCACACGCGTTGGTGGTCCGGCCGGCGTTCGGTGCGTCCACGCCCGTGTTCAAAGCGATCCGGGACCTCGAGACGATTCGAGATCGGTGTGCCCAGCGACTGCTACGGGCGGGACACCGAGATGGTGCGGGAGCACGTCCTTGGCTTCCGACTATTTCGAACGGGTCGGACCTGGATCATCGGGCGAGGTGCCCCGCCATGGCATGGAAGCCACCGTCGACGTGCAGGATCTCACCCGTAATCATCCGCGCGAGGTCCGAGAGAAGGAAGGTGGCCGCGTCGGCGACCGGCGCCGCGTCACGGGGGTCCCACGGCATCGGCGACTGGTGTTCCCATGCCGAAGTGAGATGGTCGAACGCTCCGATCGCACCGGCCGCTCGAGTGTGGAGCGGACCGGCCGCGATGAGGTTGGCGCGGATGCCGAGCGCTCCCAGGTCTCGTGCCACGTAACGGTTCGTTGCCTCGAGCGCCGACTTGCAGACGCCCATCCAGTTATAGACGGGCCAGGCCCTCGACGCGTCGAAGTCGAGTCCCACCAATGACGCTCCCGCCGCCGGTGCGAGATCGCGCAGGAGTGCAGCGAGAGACGCATAGGTGTGGACGCTGGTGTGAAAGGCGCGAGCGACCGGATCGATCGCGGCTTTGAGGAAGTCCCCGGACAGCGCCTCGCGTGGCGCGAATGCAACCGCGTGGAGGGCGCCGTCGAGGTTGTCCCATCGTTCACGCAACTCGAGCGTGAGCTGGTCGAGTTGGGCCGGGACCGTCAGGTCCGCTTCGAGGACATCGACCTCGGCGGGAAGCGTTGATGCCGCCAGGTTCGTGTGCTCGAGGTCGCGGCCCAAGCTCGACAACGTGACCTGCGCTCCGGCTTCGATGGCGGCGACCGCGGTCGCGTAGGCGATCGAGTCGGTGGTGACGACTCCGGTGATGAGCAGCCGCTTTCCGACCAGGAGGTCTGTGGTCATGGTTGGTGCGCTCGCCGTAGGTGCATACGCACTTATACACGAAAAGTAATTCGTGTGTCAAATATACTAAATTCCAGGCCTTATTTATAGGGACCGTCGTCCCTGAGCGCGGGTGTTGTGTTGTACCGGCGATGGCTATCACGCGCTGGCCGCGCCCCTCCCGGGTGCCGGCGACGTCAGTGTCGACGCGGCGCCGGTTCGTCGACCAGGGTGAGGAGCTCGATCACCTGATGCTCACGTTCGATCGGGTGCCGCAGCGGGCGGCGGGCGTGGATCTTGTAGCGGTTGCGCCGGCCGACACGCTCACGCGTGAGGTAGCCGCCGTCGACGAGGTCGGTGATGATGCTCTGCGCCGATCGCTCGGTGATGCCGACGCGTACGGCGATGTCGCGGCCGCGAATATCGGGATCGGCGGCAATGCACAGAAGCACGTGGCAGTGGTTGGTGAGGAAGGTCCATCCGGGTTTCTCGCTCGTGCTCACGGCGTTTACCTCTCCAGGGTCAACCGAAAAGGAAATCGTACCTTATGATTCGTAGAATCCCTGCTGTTCCCGGACAAGGCCCGGCGCACGTATGTGTTGCCGATGAAGAAGGCGGTCCGCGTCGCCGAGAGTCTCAGTGCCGGCTCGAAGGAGCGCAAGGCTGGACGCGATCCCGGTGTCGCGCTCGAGGCGAGCGTGTTCGCCCTCGTCGAACAAATGCAGGCTGAGGACATCCACACCTGACCGCCTTCTGCGGGGATCTCAACCACCTGGCCGATGTTCTCGGCGCCGAACTGGCCGAGAATGGCGCCATGACCATCACTCACTTTCAGCCATCGGGCCTTCTTGAACTACCCGGATTGTCTCAAGTCATCGTCGCCACCGGCACCCGTCAAGTGTTCATCGCCGGCCAGACGCCGTTGACAACCGAGGGCGTGCTCATCGGCGAGGGGGATCTCCACGCCCAGGCGGTCGCCGTCTTCCAGAATCTGCTCACCTGCCTCCGAACCGTCGAGGCGACCGTCGCCGACATCGTGCGGTCGACCTTCTACGTGGTGGACCTTCGCCCTGACTCGCTCGACGCGATCTACACCGCCGCCTTCGAGGTTTTCGGCGACGACCTCCCGCGGGCCACCTCCACGCTCGTGGGTGTGTCCGCGCTGTTCCATCCCGGCCAGCGCTTCGAGGTCGACGCGATCGCGATGCTCGACTGAGCCCACTCAGGCGATGCCACACTTGCGCCCATCGACCCGAGGATCCCATGACCCAGACCCAATCGACCACCCCGCTTCCCACCGGCGTGGTGACCTTCCTGCTGACCGACGTCGCCGGATCGACGCGGCTCTGGGAGAGCCAACCGGAACTGATGACCGAGGTAATCGCGCGGCACTACAAGATCCTGCACAGTGCCGTGACCGCGAACAATGGAGCATTGCCGGTCGAGCAGGGTGAGGGCGACAGCGTCGTGGCGGTCTTCCGAAACGGCTCTGACGCGATCGCCACCGCGTTCGCAGCGCAACGGTTACTGGCCGCGGAACCGTGGCCCGACGGCATCTCGGTTTCGGTGCGCATGGCGCTGCACACCGGAGAGACCAAGCTGCGCGACTTCGGGAACTATGCGGGCGAGACGATCATTCGCACGGCTCGACTCCGCGCGCTCGCGCACGGTCGGCAAGTGATCGCCTCCCGCCAGTGCGTGGATATGGTCGGCGACTCGCTGCCCGCGGGTGGCGACTGGCTCGATCTCGGCTCGTACCGCCTGAAGGATCTCGGCCGGCCCGAGCAGGTGTTCCAGCTGACCCATCCCGAACTCGTCGCAGGGTTCCCGCCCTTGCGCGGCCCCGACAGTGTCACGAACAACCTGCCGACCCAGCTCACGCCGTTCATCGGCCGCGAAGCCGAGTTGTCACAGCTGCACGCACTGCTCGACGACACGCGTCTGCTCACTGTCACCGGGTCGGGCGGGTGTGGAAAGACCCGCCTCGCGCTCGAAGCGGCCACCGACCGCGTCGATCGCCACGTCGATGGCATTTGGTACGTCGAGCTTGCACCCCTGGGGGAGACCAGTTCGGTGGTTGCTGCACTCGCCGCGGTCCTGCACGTGCAGGAGTCGGCCGAGGAGTCATTGCTTGAAGCCGTCGTCTCCCGCCTGGCCAACGCGCGTGCGCTCGTGCTCATCGACAACTGCGAGCATCTGCTTGCGGAGTCGGCCGTGCTCGTCGAGGCGCTCCTGCGTGGGTGTCCGCCGCTGCAGATCATGACCACCAGCCGCCAGCCCTTGAACCTGCCCGGCGAAGTCACCTGGCGCGTGCCGTCGTTGGGTTCCCCGAAGGCATCGGGCGACATCACCGTCGAGTCGCTCACCCAGTTCGACTCGGTCCGGTTGTTCATCGACCGGGCCGTACGCAGCCGCCCGAACTTCACGGTCACCAACGACAACGCGGCCCACGTGGCGATGATCTGCGAGCAACTCGACGGCATTCCGCTCGCGATCGAACTGGCCGCGGCGCGTGTCCGCAGTGTCTCGGTGGCGCGTATCGCCGAGGGGCTCGATGACCGCTTTCGCCTGCTCCGCGGGGGAAGCTCCACCCTGCTTCCGCGCCAACAGACGCTGTACGAGTCGATCGAGTGGAGCCATCAACTGCTCGAACCGAACGAGCAGGTCCTCCTCCGGCGACTCGCGATGTTCAACGGCGGGTTCACCCTCGATGCCGCCGAGGCGATCTGCGCATTCGACCCGCTCGACGAATACGACGTTCTCGACCTGCTCGGCAGCCTGGTCGACCGGTCGCTCGTCGGGCTGGTGGACGACGGCACCAACGATCGGTACCGGTTGCTCGAGACGATCAAGCAGTTCTCGCGAGCCCAGTTGGAGGAGTCCGGTGAGATCACGGCCGTGCTCGACCGGCACCTCACACACTTCGCCGAACTCGCGTCCGCCCTCGCGCCCGACCTGCACACCGGCGCGCAGCTGGCGGCTCGGACCGTCCTCGAACGCGAGGCGGAGAACCTACGCGTCGCGTTGGTTCACGCGGCCGATGATGACAACCCCGAGGTGTTCGGCGCGCTCGCGTTCGATCTCGTGCTGTTCTGGTTTCAGACCGCGCAGTTCAACCAAGGCGACCACTGGCTCGCGCTCGCGGCCGAGCGCTTCGGCGACCGGGTGTCACCCCTACTGGGCCGCGTCCTCTGGGGACGCGGGCTCCTCAACTTCTACTTCGGCAACTGGGAACTCGCCCACGGATTGGCCGAGGAGGGACTGGCGGCGGGCCAGGCCGCGGACGATCCGCTCAGCACCGCGCGCTGCTTCGACCTGCGCGCCGATGTCGGCCAACTCAGCGCGCCGCTCGCGTCCGTGGAACCGTTGCGCCACGCGGTCGACCTAGCGCGCGCCGCCGGCGACGACTGGGGCGAGGCGGACATCCTCCAGAAGATCGGGTTCTCGCATCTGTACGCCGACCGTCATGTGGAGACGGCCGAGTGGTTGGACCTCGCCTTTGCCGGCGGACTGTGCGACCAGAACCCGTTCTTCGTCGCCTGGCACTACAACGCGCTCGCGTTCATCTGCCAGCGCAGCGGCGACTCGTCATGGGCGAGCATGGCGGAGCAGGCGCTGGTCGCGGCCGAGGAGTGCGGTGAGCTCCTCACGATCGGGTGGGCGGCGGCCGGTGTCGCCCGGGAGCGGATCCGGCGTGGGGACCCCGACGCGGCCGTCGCAGTGATCGAGCGGTTCAGTGCCGACCTGACCGCGCGCGGCGCGTCGCTGGTTGCGGTGGGAATGGTGGAGACCGTCGCGGCCGAGGTGGAGGTGTGGTCCGGTAACTGGGATGTGGCCGACGTGCTTCGGGTCGCGGCCGACGGGTACGCGGAGGCTTCGCTGTGGGTCGGGGTGGCCTGGATGCTCGAGTATGTCGCGCTCGCGGAGATCATGGCTGACGATCCCCGGGCCACGGCGACGATCACCCGGCTGGCCGAGGTGAGCCTCGAACTCGACAGTCCGTTGATGTTGGGGCTGGCCTCGTTGTTCGAGGGTGTGGTCGCGCTGCTTGCCGGGGATCCGGAACGGGGCGCGGACGCGGCCCGTACCGCCCTGCAACGGTGGCGGGGTCAGCCCTACGACATTCATGTGCTCCAGGCGCTGGATGTGGTCGCGTGGGCCAGTGCGGCTGGGGGCGATTCGACCACCGCTGGTCGTCTGCTCGCGATCACCGACCGCACCCGCGCCGAACGCGGCTGGGCGGTATCGGCCGCGGAGTCGGCATGGCACAGTTCCGCGATCGCGGCAATCTCGGATACGACCGCAGCCGAGGTCGGCGAAGCGTCGGCCGCGGGCGTGAGTGTGGACGACGCCGTGACCGCGGCGCTGCGTGCCCGAGGCGCGCGGCTCCGGCCCGCGACGGGATGGCCGAGCCTCACCCCGACCGAACGGGAGGTGGTGGCGCTGGTGGCCGAGGGGTTGACGAATCCGGACGTGGCCGAGCGTCTGTTCATGAGCCGCAGCACCGTCAAGACCCATCTGAACCATGTGTTCGCGAAGTTGGGTATCTCCACGCGAGCCGAACTCGCCGCCGCCTACGTAAGGGACCAGCAGTAACGCGGGCCGCCGGTCGACCATGATGGGCGCAGGAGTGCGCGCAGACCGGCGAATCTCGGGGGACTCATGATGTCAGTTCGGAATCGGATGGCTACCGCCGCGCTCGTCGCGGTGCTCGCCGGCGGCACAGTCTCGTGTGGGAGCAGCAGTGGGACGAATGGGGGCGCCAAGGAGCCGTGCAAACCCAACGGCAAGGGCACCAAGGTCGAGACCCGGCGCGTGCCCCAAGATCACGACACGATCCAGGCTGCGGTGTGTGCCGCACACGAGGGTGACCTGGTCCTGGTGAGCAAGGGGACCTACCGCGAGGCGGTCGACGTGACGACGCCCAACATCACCATCCGCGGCACCGATCGCAACGCCGTGATCCTCGACGGAGGGTTCAAGCTCGAGAACGGCATCCGCGTGCTCGAGACCGACGGTGTGGTGGTGGAGAACATGACCGCGCGCAACTACACGAGTAACGGATTCTTCTGGACCGGCTCCGACTACTACCGCGGTTCGTACCTCACCGCGTATCGCAACGGGGATTACGGCGTGTACACGTTCGACGCGCACCACGGTCAGCTCGATCACAGCTACGGCGGTGGCAGCCCCGATGCCGGCTTCTACGTGGGCGAATGCTTCCGGTGTGATGTCGTGATCGACACCGTGGTCTCGGAGTACAACGGGCTCGGATACTCAGGTACGAACTCCGGTGGCGACCTCTACATCGTCAACTCCACGTTCCGGAACAACCGCGCCGGCATCGTGCCCAACACCGGATCGTATGAACAGTGCTACCCCGAGCGCGAGAGCACCATCGTGGGCAACCTCATCTATGACAACAGCAACTTGGAGGCACCGGCGGCGGGCGAGAACGAGTTGCTCCCCACTGGGAACGGCATCCTCGTGCCCGGCGGAGTGCGCAACGTGATCGAGCGCAATCGAGTCATGAATCACCTGCGAACCGGGATCGGCCTGGTCCCCTACCCGGAGAGCGATGCCAACTCGCTGGCGCCCGCGGTCACCGAGTGGGATGCGCCGTGTCGGCCGAAGGCGAGTGTGGGAAAGACGATTCCCGCGGCCGCCTGCAAAGAGGTCAAGGGGATTATGGACAAGTGCGGAGTGCTCTGGCCGCCGAAAGAGAATCGGATCATCGGCAACGTGGTGGAAGGTTCCGGCGTGGCCGACCTCGCGGTGGGGACGATCGACGTCTTCGCGACCGGCGAGACCACCGACAAGCTCGGGAACTGTTTTTCCGACAACACCTTCGGTACCAGTGCACCGCAGAACATCGAAACCCTGGCTCCGTGCGACGGCACCGGGAGCGGCGACTGGAACGCCGGCGTGCTCGACCTCGTGGGCGTGTTCCTCGACATTCCCGCGCAGCCGCCGGCGAACCGCTGGAAGACGACCCCGGTGCCGCCGGCCCAGCGGAACATGCCCGGATCGACGACGGCGAAGCCGAAGCCATTCCGCGGACCGAGCAAGCTCGACCTCGCTGCGATTCAGGTCCCGGCGGCACCGACGGGCACGTGACGCGTTCCGGCGGCGCCCGGGCGGCGATAGCGGTCGCGGTGGTGGCGGTGACGGCGATCGCGTTGACCGCAGTCGTCACACGCGATGAGCGCGACGACGAAAGGGTCGCGGCCACTGCCGCCGCGAGCCGCGCGGTCGGCCCCGAGCGCCACACGGGACCGCAGGGGGGCTTCGGCCAATTCGTGGTCCAGTGTCTGTACAGCCACTCGGCCACTGATGATCCGATCGTGCGTCCTGGCCACCCGGGGATGTCCCACCGCCACGACTTCTATGGTGCGACCCGTGCCAACGCGGGGTCCTCGGCGGGGGGGCTCGTCCGCGGAAATACCACCTGCGACAAGACCGTCGACACCGCCGCCTATTGGCACCCCACGCTCTATGACCACGGCCGTGCCGTCCTGCCGCGCAGCCTTCAGGCGTATTACCGCGCCGCACCCGGCGTGAGCCCCGCCGCGGTTCGTCCGTTCCCGTTCGGACTCGTGATGATCGCCGGGGACGCGGCGGCGACCGGACCCCAGCATGGGAGCGCGGCCGGTTGGGTCTGCGGTGCGCGATCGGATCTCCACGCGAGCCCGCCCCGATGTCCGGGCACCGCGCCGCTCCACCTGCTGCTCACCTTCGCCGACTGTTGGGACGGCGAGCGCCTGGATAGCCCGGATCACCGTGCGCACGTCGCGTACTCGGCCCACGGCCGCTGTCCCGGTACGCACCAGGTCCACGTCCCGCAGCTCACGGTGTCGGTGACGTTCCCGATCAACGGCTCGGGCCACGACCTGCGGCTCGCGTCCGGCTCGGTGTTCTCCGCCCACGGCGACTTCTTGAACGCGTGGGATCCCGCCGGCCTGGCGCGAGAGGTTGCGCAGTGCATCGGGCGCGATGCGGTCTGTGATCTCGCGTCGAACCGGCAACAGAGTCCGCTGTTTCAAGCCCGGTGACCTTCGGCGCGGCTACTTGACGACGCGGATTCCGCCCCGCATCCCGCTCGTCGGGGTGCCGTGGAGTGAGCAGTAGTAGGCGTAATCGCCGGCGTCTTCGAGGGTGACCTTCACCGAGTCATCGGCATCGAGCAGGCGGGATGGCGCGAACGCGTCGTCGACCCAGATCACGTTGTGGCGGTTGTGACCCTGGTTGACGAACGTGACCTTCGTCCCCGTGCTGACCGTGATGTACCCGGGTTCGAAGTTGTTGTCGACCGCCGCGACGGTGACGGCTCGCTTGCCCTGCTCGTTCTCGAGCTTCTTGCCCGTGAGGTCGACACTGCTGGGCGATCCGTCGCTCCCGCAACCGGCCGTCGTGGCGGTGATGAGGGCGAGCGGGACGAGGACTCGAACGATGATGCGCATTTCGAGAGGGTATCGAGCGGGCGGTGTAGTCCTCGGGGTAGTGGGTGCAATCTCGGTCAGGACGAAAGGCGTCCGGACTGGCGGTGACCCTGGTGCGCGGCGTGCGTCACCAGTCTCCTGGCCATCGGGCCGAAGATCAATCCGTGGAAGGGCGCGACCGCGTACCAGTAGGCGCGTCCGAACAGTCCCCGCGGGCGGAACACGGCTCGTTGCATGAAAACGACGTCGCCGCGCTCGGGGTCGGGGGTGATCGACCATGCGATCCATCCACCCGCGCGCGGTCCACAGCCATTTCCCGGCCAGCCAACCCCGGTCGCCGCCGAGCGCGCAGACCTCGCCGTACAGCGCGTCGGGTGCGGCGTGAGTGCGGACGGTCTCGACGTCGGTGAGGAACGTGACGCCCGCCCAGTCGGGGTCCGTTGGCATCGGATCGGCGGGGGTTCGCCCGTAGAGCTCGGCGTCGGTCCAACGGGTGGTCACCTCGAACCCTCCGACTCGGCGCAAGGCGAGTTCGAGGGCCTCGAGACAGGACACCGGTCGGTGGGGTACGACCTGATCGATTGCATGGTCGTGCACCACCACTGACGAGACTGTCGATCAGGGGGCGGGCCAAGTCGGACGGGATGGGGGTGACAAAGCCCACCCTCGGTTTCGAGTTTGGTCGGAGTTCGGGCGAGGCATCGAACGTGAGCACCACGCGCCACCAGCTCGGCGACCAACCGCCGACCGATGTAGCCAATGGCGCCGACAACGAGCACGCGCTGCGCTCGAATCGCGGGACGCTCGGTGGGATTCAGGCGGTGACTCCTTCGAGTATCTGCTCGAGTCCGGCGGCGGCGCGATCGCCGATCCGGCGGAACGCGAGGCCCAACAACGGATTGGCGATCGCGAACGCACCCTTGAATACGAGGTCGGCGTCATAGAAGACAACGCAGCCTCCGTCGATGGTGTCCTCGACGGTGATGACATCGACGGACCGCAACGCCGAAGTCTCGGCGACGACTTCGATCCTGCGAAACGGGTCGATAGCAACAGTTTTGTAGCGCAGCGTGAGATCGCGCCCCGGGCTCGACACGGTCACGTCGTACTCCGCGCCGAGCCCCGTTCCGTCGCCGGCAACCTGTATCGATCGCTTCACCCCTGGATCCCACTCTGCGAAGTGTTCGAGATCACTCAGGTACTCGAACGCCGTCTGGGCTGACCATGGCGTACGAACGGAGGTGCGGTATTTCGCCATTTTCATGTTCCTCTCTCGCTCACAACGAGCGAACCGGTGGTCACGGGTGTACCCGCGACCGCGGGGCTTGACTCCGGGTAACTTTAGTGCTAAAACAATGGGTGTCAACAATCCAGTGAAAAACGTCCCCGTGTTGCCCAGGTTCACTGCAAGGAGAACCCCATGCAAGCTCTGACCCATCGTTCGAGAACCGAGCAGGCCAGCCTGCTGAAGATCGTGCTGCTCGTCGCGGCATTCTTGTCGTTCCTGCTCTCCGTGTACCTCTATTTCATCGAAGAGAACACGAGCGCAGGCATCTTCGTCGGGATTTGGGTCCCGTCGATCCAGTCACTCGGCACGCTGCTCCTCGCCGGAGAACGGAGTCGGTTGTGAGCCGCACCCTGCTGTTCGAAATTGGTGCGGTGATCTTCGTCGCCGTGGCCGCCGCCATCTTCCTCTTTGGCCTTGCGGTTGTCCGTGAACTCCAGGACCAAGACGAGGCTGTCACACGCGCGGATGCGGATCACCCGAGCCTGGCGCCAGTGCAAAGTCAGACGGGATGAGCGACCCCGCCGCGCAACTGGCGCGGCTCCGTCCCTACAACCTGATTGCCGGGTCCCTCCACCTGGCCCAAGCGGTCGCGGTGCTCGTCTTGGCGAACGGCTTCGCGCTGCCGGTCCGGGCCACTTATATGACAGGGCCGCCCGGACCGGATGTGGGCCGCGAGGCCGCGACGCTGTTCAACCTCGGGTTCGCGGCGGCGATCTTCGTGTTCTTCGCGCTGTCGGCTTTGGCGCACTTCAGCGTCGCCGGTCCCGGCTGGGCGTCCTATCAACGCCAACTCGGCAAGGGTCGCAACCCGTTCCGCTGGCTCGAGTACTCGCTGAGCGCGTCGGTCATGATCGTGTTGATCGCGATGTTGGTGGGAATCGACGACATCGCCGCGCTGGTGGCTTTGGTGGGTGTGAACGCGTCGATGATCGGGTTCGGCTGGATGCAGGAGCGCTACGAGGTGCCCGGGGCGGGACGCGGTCCGTTCTGGCTTGGTTGCATCGCCGGGGCCGTTCCGTGGATCGCCATCACGATCTACCTCGTCGGCCCCGGTTCGAGCGGTGAGCACAACCCCCCGGGCTTCGTCTACGGCATTTTCTTCTCGCTTTTCGCCCTCTTCAACTGCTTCGCAATCAATCAGTGGTTGCAGTACAAGAAGGTGGGGAAGTGGAAGGACTACCTGGCCGGCGAGCGCGCCTACATCACGCTGTCGTTGGTGGCGAAGACCGTCCTGGCCTGGCAGATCTTCTCGGCAACGCTGGCTCCGAAGTGAGGCCCTTGACCAAGAACGGTTCGCTGCACGATGAGCGACGCCACCGCGCCGATCAGCTGGGACGCGGACCCGGGATCGGTCACCGTTGCGCACCAGCACGATGCTCGTTCCTCGTTGTCATCGGCTGCTTCTCATCCGACACTCCTCGATACTCGTCGGTCCGGCTCGCCCAGCACCGTGGCCACTCGTTCGCGTAACGCGGGCACCAACTCGAGGTCGAACCACGGATTGCGGCGCAGCCAGATGTTGTTGCGCGGGCTCGGGTGGGGGAGCGGCACCACAGCCGGCCAGTGAACGCGCCAGGAGGCAACGACGTCGGTGACCGAGCCGGAATGATCGGGCAGGTGATACGCGTGTGCGTACTTGCCGATGACGAGGGTGAGCGCCACGTTCGCGAGGTGGGCCATGAGTTCGGCGCGCCACGCAAGCGCACACTCCGGACGCGGGGGCAGGTCGCCGCTGCGCCCGGTACCGGGAAAGCAGAACCCCATCGGGAGCAGCGCGATTCGGGTGGGGTCGTAGAACACCTCGGCACTGATACCGAGCCAGTCCCTCAACCGATCGCCGCTCGCGTCGGCGAACGGGATCCCCGACTCATCCACCTTGCGCCCCGGTGCCTGCCCGACGATGAGAATGCGCGCGGCCGGGTCGAGCTGCACCACCGGTCGAGGGCCACGAGGCAGATGCTCCGCGCAGATCGTGCACGCCCGCACCCGCGCGAGCAGGGCGTCGACGTCACGCGGCGATTTCGTCACTGTGCATGGTCCTATCAGGTGATCGGCGCGCTGATCAATACCCTGAAACGGTGGTCCGTTCGGTCACCGCTCCGCGATGTCTGTGTCTCGGCCATGATGGGGACCGAAAATGCGACGACCGGCTCGGAGGACTGTGATGGCGCACGACCTGGTGATCCGTGGGGGCACGATTGTGGACGGCACCGGTGCCGACCGGTTCGCGGGTGATGTCGCGATCGACAACGGTTGCATTGCCGCGGTCGGCGGCCGGCTCGACGGCGATCGGGTCATCGACGCGGAGGGTGCGATCGTCGCGCCCGGCTGGGTAGACGTGCACACCCACTACGACGGCCAAGCGACCTGGGACGACCAACTCGACCCGTCGTTCAGCAACGGTGTCACCACGTTGGTGATGGGCAACTGCGGTGTGGGGTTCGCGCCCTGCCCGCGCGGCGAGCAGGCCACGCTGATCGAGCTGATGGAAGGCGTGGAGGACATCCCGGGTAGCGCGCTGCACGAAGGTGTGCCGTGGGGTGCGTGGGAGACCTTCCCCGAGTATCTCGACTTCCTCGGGTCACGTCACTACGCGATGGACATCGCTGCGCAGCTCGCGCACGGTTCGCTGCGGTTTGATGTGATGCGGGAACGCGGTATGGAGAACCAGGACGCGACCGCTGCCGACATCGCCGAGATGCGGCGGCTCACGGCCGAGGCGATCGCGGCCGGCGCGGTCGGGTTCTCCACCTCGCGGACGATCTTTCACCGGTCGATCAGCGGTGGGGCCGTGCCGGGTACGTACGCGAGTGACGTCGAACTGACCGAGCTGATCCAAGGCATGGCCGACGGTGGTGGCGGCGTCTTCGAAGCAATCACTTCGTCGTCACTTGGCCTGCTTTCGGGACTCGGCGGCGAGCGCTTCAGCCAGGATCAGGAGCTTCGACTCCTGGCCGACATCTCTCGTGCAACCGGCCAGAAGATCACGTTCACGACCGTGCAACACATGGACGATCCCGACGCATGGCGCGCGGTGCTCGCGTTCTCAGTAGCCATGAACGCGGGCGGCGCGCAGCTCTTTCCGCAGGTGGCGTCGCGACCGGTGGGCATCCTCGGCGGTCTTGGTTGCTATCACCCCTTCATGCGGCGACCCTCCTACCGCGAGATCGTGGCCCTCCCGCTCGCGGCGCAGGCCCAACGGATGCGCGATCCCGAGGTGAAAGCGCGGATGCTGGCCGAGACCGATCTTCCTCCGGGTGATGCGGGGTCGATGGAGATGTTCGGCGACATTATGCAGACCGCCGCCGCGTTCCTCTTCGCACTCGATCCGATCGTGGACTACGAACCGACCGTGGCCAGCACTATCGGCGCGCGGGCGGCGGCTCGGGGCGTGGAGCCGATCGAAGCGGTGTACGACTTCCTCGCGGAGGGCGACGGCGCCAACATTGTGGCGTTGTTGGCCACGGGATACACCGAAGGCAATCTCGATGTGGTGGGCGAGATGATCATGCATCCCGTCACCATCGTGGGACTCGCCGATGCCGGTGCGCACGTGAAGCTCATCTGTGACGGATCGAGTCCGAGCACGCAGCTCACGCACTGGACGAGGGACCGCACGCGCGGCGAGACGATCCCGCTCGAGTTCATGGTCGAGCAGCAGACCCGTCGTACTGCCCAGCTCTATGGCTTCAGCGATCGCGGCACGCTTGCGATCGGCCAGCGGGCCGATGTGAACGTCATCGATCTCGACCACCTCTCCGTGGGTCGGCCCGTGATCCACTCCGACCTGCCCGCGGGTGGGCAGCGCTACCTGCAGCCCGTATCGGGTTACGTCGCCACCCTGGTGGGAGGCGTGCAGACTCGGTCGCACGACACCGACACCGGTGAGCGGCCCGGTCGCCTCGTCCGCGGTGCACGCGGCTGACGTCACCGCAGGTACTCCTCAGATGTGACAGTGGCGCCTCCCGGGGGAGGCGCCACTGGGTTTGGGGTCACGGTTCGGTTACGCCGGCGGACCGGCATCCGCCGGGATGTCGATCCCGCACTCGGCGGCCGCGCCACGCAGCTTCTGGAACTGCTCGGCCGTGGGACGACCATTCGGCCGGGTCAGGCCCGCGTTCGTGAGGCAGTCACGCTGCTCCTGGGTCAGCGGTTGGAATCGCTCGCCGCCGGGACCTCGGTGATCTCCGCGTCCGGGGTGCGGCGGCAGCTTGATCCCGCATTCTTTGGCTGCGGCCCGCAGCTTCTTGATCTGCTCCTGAGACGGGGGGCTCGTTGGGCGGGTGGCCGGGCGGGTCAACCCCTGGTCGCTGAGGCACTGCTTCTGCGCGTCGGTCAGCTGGGCGAACGCGGCGTGGCGACTCGGATGCTTGGTGGTGTCCGCGGCGCCAGCCGGTGTCGCGGCGAATGCTCCCGTGAGTGCCAATGCGCCAATCCCGCCGGCGGCGAGAAGGGTGCGGAGCTTGGTGGTCTTCATGACTGATTCCCTTCGTATGGTTGATGCCCTCGGTTGAGGACACCGCCCACTCTGGACTCGCGGGCTGGAGTGCGTTCCAAAGTCAGCTGGAGAACAGCTGGAGATCCTGAGGGGCGCGTGTCCAGGAGATCTCCAGGAACCATCGAGCGAACGCTCAGCTCAATCTGGCAGGGTGACGGTCATGAGCTTCACGAACTCGGCACCGCGCGTCCTGGTGGTGGACGACGAGGAGAACATCGCATTCCTGGTGACCTCGGCGCTACGGCTCGACGGTTGTGACGTTCGCAGTGTCGGTACCGGGCACGATGCGCTGCGCGAGACCGAGAAGTTCGATCCGAATGTGATCGTGCTCGACGTCATGCTCCCGGACCTCGACGGTTTCGAGGTACTGCGCCGTCTGCGCAACCAGGCGTGTGATGCGCCGGTGCTGTTCCTCACGGCTCGGCACACCACGGCCGACAAGGTGCGTGGGTTGACCGCCGGCGGCGACGACTACATCGTGAAGCCCTTCGCATTGGAAGAGCTCGTCGCGCGAGTGCAGGTTGCGCTTCGGCGCGGCGGCGTGGACGCGCGACCGGCGCGTTATCAGGTACACGATCTGGTGCTCGACGACGACGCGCACCGGGTGTGGCGCGCAGAGATCGAGGTGGCGCTGTCGGCGACCGAGTACAAGCTGCTGCGGTGTCTCATCACGAACGCGGGACGCGTGATCACGCGCGGGCAGATTCTCGATCACGTGTGGCAGTACGACTTCGACGGCGAGTCGGCCATCATCGAGTCGTTCATCTCCAACCTGCGCAAGAAAGTCGATCATCACGATGTGAAGTTGATTCACACGGTGCGGGGTGTGGGTTACAGCATCCGGGAACCGGGATGACGCTGCGGACGCGGCTGCTGGCCGCGTTGCTGCTGGTGGTGGTCGCGTTGGGCGTGGCTGGTGTGGTGGTCTTCCGCGGGCAGCGGGACTACTTGTTCGATCAGCTCGACGAACGATTGGAAGCCTTCCGGTCGACGGGGCCCGGAATCTTCGGTCGGCTTTCCGGTCGGGCTGGGGGACCATCGGGCGTCCCCGCTCGTGGTCCCACCAGCGGTCCCACCGGCACCGTCGCGCCCTTCTCCGACGTTTACGCGGGTCGCGTGGGATCCGACGGTCGGCTCGAGACCGTGCTCACCCCGGACGGAGATCCCCAGCTCCGCCCCGACGTGACGAACGTGGATCAGCTCACAGCCCCCACGACCCGGGCGACCACCGCCGGCAAGGCCGAGCGGGTCCGCATCCTCTCGGCACGCTTGCCCGACGGAACGCTGGCAGTGTTCGCGATCTCCACGGCGCGCGCCGAAGGTGCGGCGCGTCGGCTCGTGACTGCGATCGTGATCGCCGGCCTGATCGTCGCCGTGATCATGGCGTTCGTGGTGTGGTGGGTCATCCGGCTTGGCCTGCGACCCATTCGTGAGATGACCGATGCCGCCGATGCCATCAGCGCGGGCGCAGTCGACCGGAGGGTCGAGGTGCCCGCCGGGAAGACCGAAGCGAGCCGCCTCGGCGTGGCGCTCAACACAATGATCGACACCAGCCAGGCATCCGAGGCGCGGCTCCGTCGGTTCGTGGCGGATGCGTCACACGAGCTGCGGACGCCGCTCACCACATTGCGCGGGTATACCTCGCTCTACGCCGCCGGTGGCTTGGCCGACGATGCGGCAGTGAGCGACGGCATGCGTCGGATGAACAGCGAGGCAACCCGGATGGCGCAGATCGTCGAAGACCTGTTGCTGCTCGCTGAGCTCGACGAACACGGAGCACGGGTCCACGAATCGATAGACCTGGTGCCGATACTGCAGGACACCGTTGCCGACATGCGCGTGGTGCAGCCCCAACGCCGGATCGAACTCGACGTGCCCGATCAGCTCCCGATCATCGGAGATGCCGATCAGATCGTGCAGGTCATCGGCGCGCTGACCACCAACGCGATGCGATACACGCCCGTCGACACCAAGGTCACCATTCGCGCGCTTCACCAGCCGGAGACGACGCGCGTGGAAGTGGTCGATCACGGCCCCGGGATCGTGGCGGGGGATGAAGACCGGGTCTTCGATCGGTTCTATCGAGCGGATCCGAGCCGGACGCGAGAGTCCGGCGGCAACGGTCTCGGTCTCGCGATCGTGGCATCGATCGTCGTCGCCCACGGCGGCCGCTACGGCGTGGTCGCTACGTCGGAAGCCGGTGGGGCAACGTTCTGGTTCGAGATCCCCGCCGCCGGGAGCTCGCCGAGACCGTCGGGGCCCATCCCCGACGAGTGACAAGTGGTGGTTCAGGTGCCTGCGAAACCGAGGCCGGTGTATTGGTACATCGTTTCGTCGTCGGAGCCGCGCCAGATGTCGAGCAGGCCGTTGCCCAATGGGTCACAGCCGTAACGCATCGGTCCTGCATCCTCGGCAATGGCGTCCGCGATTGCGGATGCGGCCCGTTGGACCGGCTCGACCAATGGGTCAGCGTGAATTGCCTTGAGCTCTTGCGACTTGAGCGCCATCGCGCGGTAGTCGTCGAACTGTTCCGCGGCCATTGGATCGAGGCTCGCTTGATACATGTCGGTGTCGATTGGTCCGGGCAAGATCTCCACGACCCGGATTCCGAACGGGGCCAACTCCACGCGCAGCGTCTCGGAAAGGGAGGACGCAGCCGCCTTGGTGGCGCGGTACGCGCCGAAGAACGGCACGATGCCGAAGATCGAGCTTGACGTGACGGTTGCGACCACGGCGGGTGCGTTCGCCTTCAGGGTGGGGATCGCAGCTTGGGTCACTGCGACGACCCCCAAGACGTTGACCTCGAACATCGCGCGCCAGTCGTCGAGCGAAGTGTGCTCGATCGGTACGTAGTCGGACTCGAGGCCGGCGTTGTTCACCAGGACCTGAAGATCGCCAGGGATCTCGATGGTCCTCGGATCAGTTACATCAAGCCGGGCGACACGAATCTGCCCGTTGCTCGCGTCCGGCAGGTCGGCGCCGGCCTCGGGGTCGCGCATCGTCGCGATCACTTCGTAGCCTCGTGCGGCCAACTCGATTGCTACGGCCCGCCCGATGCCGCGGCTCGCGCCCGTGACGAGCGCGCTTCCCTTGACTTCCATGAGCGATCCCTTCGATGCATCACGTGCGAACTGTCTCGAACAGTCTGGTTGGTGGACGCGACGCCCGCTCGTCCAGATCGCGTACGGTGCTCCGGCGCCCCGACTTCAGGAGTATCCGTTGTTCTCGAATCGTGTCACTGCGTTGCTGGGTGTCGACATCCCTATCGTGCAAGCCCCGATGGGGTGGATAGCCCGGTCGCAACTGGCATCAGCAGTTTCCAATGCCGGCGCGATGGGCATCATCGAGACATCGTCCGGTGAGCTCGACGCGATCCGCGACGAGATCCGCATGATGCGCGACCTCACCGAGAAACCGTTCGGAGTGAACATCGCGCAGGCGTTCGTCTCCGACCCCAAGATCGTGGACTTCGTCGTCGACCAGGGCGTGAAGTTCGTGACGACATCGGCAGGGAGCCCCACGCGGTACACCGCGCAGTTGAAGGACGCGGGACTCACGGTGTTCCACGTCGTGCCCACACTGCGGGCCGCACAGAAAGCGGCCGACGCCGGGGTCGACGGATTGATCGTGGAAGGCGGCGAGGGGGGCGGATTCAAGAACCCGCGACCGGTCGCGTCGATGGTGTTGTTGCCGCTGGTGGTCTCTCAGATCGATCTCCCCGTGATCGCGGCCGGTGGGTTCCTCGACGGATCGACCATGGCCGCGGCATTGGCGCTCGGCGCCGAAGGCATCCAGCTCGGAACGCGGATGGTCTCGGCGACGGAATCGCCGGTCCACGCGCATTGGAAACAGGCGATCATCGACGCGGCCGAGACCGACACGGTGTTCCTCAACCAGCACACCAGCCCCGCGCTGCGGGCGCTGCGCACCGAGAAGACCAGCGGCTACGAGTTCGACACCGAGCGCAACGCCATGGCCGAGATGATGAACCTGCGCAGCCTCTACTTCGAAGGCGACATGGAGTCGTCGATCGCGTTGTGCGGTCAGGTGGCAGGTCGCATCGACGCGGTGCGACCCGTAGCCGAGATCATCGACGAGTGTGCGCACGATTGTCTGGAGCGGCTCGCAACGCTTGCGGCTTCGTATCCCCTCACACCGTGACCGCAGCCGGAGCCGGAGCCGGGCGCGCCCGGTCTCGGTCGTTCACTTTGCGCCGCCGTTTGGCCGCTCGTGGGCGAACCAACGCCGGATGCGGCTCGACCCGAACTCCACCTTGTCGGCGGCGAGTGCCGGTGACGGTCCTTCCATGTTTCCCCGAGGAGCCTGACCGCTCACGAATGTGACGTTGACCGTCGCGACCTGATCGTGGCCGAACTCGAGGTAACAGATTCCGTTCCCGTCGTACTCGGTGACCGATGTGGTGCCGCGGATCAGCGCACTGATGCCGTCGGCCACTACTGCGGCCTGCCCCTCCGCGAAGACACCGGCCTTGGGAGTTCCGACGCTCGTGACGTCACCGACGGCGAAGACTCCTGGGACTGCCGTTTCGAGCGTGAGGGGGTTCACGGGAATCCAACCGTCGACGGTGAGCCCGGATGCCTCGACGACGGCCGGGGCGCGGTGTACCGGAATGCCGAGGAACAGGTCGTAGGGCATCTCGCTGCCGTCACCGAGGAGCGCGACCGAGCGAGCCGGATCCAGCGCGCGCACGAGTTGCTCCGGGCACCAGTTGATCCCCCGTTGGGCGAAGGCAGCGAGCAGTGCCGCGGAGGCCGCGGGCGACGGTGGAACGGGAACCCCCAACGGCATGACGAGCGCGATTTCGGAAGCGGCGCGGAGTCCTCGATGGGTGAGGAAGTCATGCATCAAGAGCGCGGTCTCACTCGGCGCCGGCGGGCACTTGAACGGCGTGGACGTCACGCCGACGATGACGCGGCCACCGGCGAAGTTCGCCAAGACCTCCCGCAACGCGAATGCGCCGGCCACGGTGTAGAACTCGTGACCACCTTCGACGAGTCCCGGCGTGGCGTCCGGATGCAGGTCGGCTCCGAGCGCAACCACCACAACATCGGCTTCAAAGGTCCCGGCATCGGTCTCGACCCGTTTTTCCATTGGATCGATTGAGCGCACGGTGGTCTGTACGAACCGAACCCCGGGTTTCACGAGGTCACGATAGGGGTGGCGTACGGCCGTTTCGGTGGCCCGACCGAACATCACATCGAGCTTGGAGAACCCGAAGACGAAACCATCGCTTCGGTCGATGAGGACGACGTCGATGTCGGAGCCGAACTCATCGGACAACCTGCTCATGAGTTCCAAACCACCAAAGCCGGCACCGAGAATGAGAACACGCATGACCGGAACGTATCCGAAATCGATGGGGATTCGACAAGCGTTACTGGGACTCGATCGATGCCTTGATCCGCTCCAGCGTGCTCTGCATGCCCTTGTTCATCGCGGCCGGCCGGCGCATGACGGTCTCGTACATGAAGGTCTGCGCCCCGGGCTTCGAGACGTATTCGTACGATTCGGTGACCTTGGTTCCGGTTGCAGTCGGTTCGAGGGTGTAGCGCCAGGTGGTGTAGCCCTCGGCGACGAACTCGAAGACCTCGCCGGGGACGCAGGCCGTGACCTCCGAAGTCGTCGTCCATTTCTTCAACGTCATCCCTGCGACGGCCGCTCGGTTGTCCCCCTCGAACTTGGCGCCGACCGCCGGACCCGTGACTCCATCTACCCACCGACAGGCCAGACATTCGGGACTCCACTCACCCATGCGAGTGACGTCGGCGATGGTGGAAAACACCACTGCCGGGTCCCGGTCGACCTCGATATGCGCTGAACCTGTGGCCATGGTGTGCTCCTTTACCGGCAGCAGAGTCGCCGCACCCCGCGCACCTTACCGAGGAAGCGGTGTACGCGCGGAGCAGCAAGTCGCACCGCTCGGACGGAAGGTCCGGTGGCGCCGGCCGGGGGAAATCCGTATCGGTTCAGTCGTCGTTGGCGATGACGAATGTCCCGGTCGCGTGACCCTGTGTATAACCGGACGGGGCGCTGACCGTCACGGTGAGCGTCTCGTTCAACTCGGGAAGTGTGTCAGCGAAGATCGGGATGGCGATCGTCTTCTGGAACTGACCGCTGGTGAACTTCACGATCCTCGAAACCATGATTCGAGCGTCGGTGCCTGTTGCCGAGCCGAATGTTGTGGTCACGACGACCTGGCCGGGTGTCAGGCCCGTCCACGGCGTCGAAAGCGCCAACGTCACCTGGGCGCGATTGGAGGCCGTGACCGTCCTGGTCGTGTCACCTTCGGTGATGGACACGTCGCCGACGCCAATGGTGAACCCAGGACCGCCGTCGTCGTCGAGGATCGTCCCGACGGCATTGGCGCTCGCGAGGCCGTACCCCCCGGTCACCCCAGTGAGCCTGACGTGGAATGTCTCATCCGATTCTGGGACGGTGTCCGGTGTGATCCTCACCGCAATCTGAGCGCTGGTCCCAGTGAGTGCCAAGGCGATGGAGGGCTTGAAGGTGATGGCGCCGGTCTTGACGACGAGGTCAGCCGGTGTCGACGCGCTCCCGTCGGCGACGACGGAGTAGCTCACGGCCACTGGGGTCGACGACGGAGTGGACAACACCACGGGGAACCTGATGGTGCGCGGGGAGCCGGTATCGCCTTCGGGCGCACTTGCGGAGCCAACCGACGCCGTCTTGGCTGAGCCGAACGACCAGACGCTCGCGGCGCTGGTCAGGATCCCCATGCTCGAGTCGCCGTTGCCGACGTCGGTGCGGGCAGCCACGCAGGGATCCGGAGACGCGACGCCGGCCGGTCCGGTGCAGTCCGTGACGACCAGGCCGTTTCGGAAGATCGCGATGGTCGCGGCCGGGGCGCCACCGGTCATCGACGCGTCCAACGTGAAGGAGAAGTGCAAAGGGTTGCCGGCCGTCGCGACGGGGGCCTGGATCTGAACGATCTTGTTGAAGAGCTGATACCCGGCCGCCACGCCACCGTTGGACGTTGCCTCCGCGATCGCCAGGTTGCCCGGGACGGGTGACGACACCCCGACCTGCAACGGCTGTGCCGCGGTCGCTCCGGCGACGCCGCCGGGATCGGTCTCCAGCAGCGCGCCGGGACTGGTAATCGCGGTTTGGGCCAGGGCGGCATGGAGGGTGCCGACGTCGGCCCCCGCTGCGTAGTTATACGACCCGCTCAGCTCGGTGCCATCGGGGCTGAGCGTCTGAGTGGCCGCGATGTTGTTGACGTTGCTCATCAAGGTGTCGCAGTTGATCGTTCCAGCGAACGGCGTGTTGTTCGAGATCGCGGAGGTACCGGTGATGAATGTCAGGAGCCCATCGAACGTCGTTCCGTGGAAGTTGATGGTGCCCTGGTCGGTTCCGCTGTACAGCCCAGTGGTGCTGGTCCAGCTTCCGATCCACGTCCCGTCGAGTTGCGGTGGGCATGGGGCTGTGGCTCCGGCAGGGTCCGGCCCGATGGCGACCGTTGCCAAGGTACAAAGGCCGGCAACCAACCCGGAGAGGATCGAACGAGGCAAGCGAGCGTGCATGAGCAACTCCGAGGGTCTCTTGGGCTTGGTCCTGCCGGAGGGTGGTGGTGAGGTGACCGTTCGGTCAGGTGTTGCCCCGGAACCTATCCAGTATCAAATGACGCGGCAAGTGTCGGCCGTTGCGCACATCCGGTACTCGATTTGGTTGCGCAGCGCGCGGCGGGTGGCTTCCAACTGTTCGCGCATGATCTCCTCGGTCGTCGCGCTCATTCGGGTCGCGCGTGCACTCGCGGCGATCGCTTCGTAGAGTTGGATCCGACAGCCGACGAAGCGCACGATTCGATCCTCGCTGTCGCCCTGTGCGATCGCCTGAATCAGGTAGAGGTGCCACACGCCGTCCAGATGCCGATCGATGGCCGGCTGCGATGCGGCGTTGATCCCCGGCGCGCCCGATCTGCGCGGCCTTTGGTGCACGGTGGCGGTCGAGGTCGAGGGTGTGCCCGCGCCGCCGGATCACCGCGCGTATCACCACGTCGAGCGGATCGAGCAGTGCGGTGATCGGGTGGTGGTGACCGCCGGTGGCGTCATTCACGACATGCGGTGCGACGGCACTGAAGCCAACGGCGTACACGACGTTGCCGAGTTCGATTACACGACGCCGATCACCGTCGTGGCCACCTACGAGGACGGCGTGCACGTGTTGCGGCCAGTCGGGTTCCCCATCGAAGTTACCCGGGCGCGCGATGGCGACCAACTCGTCTGGACGTACATCGGTTTCACCGCACGCCTCGAACGCGTCCGGTAGCGCTCGCACCCAGGCCGTTGCGCGCGCCGGTCGCGACCGCGGGAGTGCGTCTCAGAGCATCGGAACCGCGTGGTCGAGTTCCGCGGCCACATCACGCGCCGCCCGCGCGAGGTCGTCGGGAAGCTCGTCGACGCGAGCAAGATCATCGGCGAAACGACTGCGTTCGAGATCGGGGGCGGCAACGGCGCGGGGCATCCACGCGGAGTGCAGGATGAACGGCACCGCGTGCTTCGGTGCCGCCAGGGTACAAATCGGTCCGCTTCCCACGTTGTCGGCGGCGAAGATCTCGACCCGGAATCCGTCGTCGCTCATCACCGGGACCACCACCCAGCCGTGGAGCCCGCCCGGTTGGCGTCCGCCGTGCGCGGTGCGGCCGTCGGCGCCCGCCGCGATGGGTACGAAGATCGGCGAGGACGGCAGATCTCCCAACTCGGAATAGGTGTATTCGGAGATGGTCTGCAGGCCATCCCAGCTGTGACTGGCGATGGAGGCCGGCGTCTCTTCGGTGGGCAGCAGACTACGGTCGACGCGATCGCGGTAGAGGTCGAGCATCCGCGTCACGATCGCTTCGGGCCGGAAACCGTGGTACACGCTGTGGAACGCCTCCGGCGCGAGCCAACCTTCGTGCGACCAGTCGAACGCGCTGAGTTGGCGCGAGTGGAAGCGCTCCGGTTCGTAGAGCATTGCCATCTCGTGCTGTTCGCCGGTTTCGGGGTCGAAGCGATGCATGGAACTCTTCGTGGGTGTCATCGGAAAGCCGTACAGACCCGCGAGGGCGGGGTCCACGGGTCGACCCCAGGCGTCGGTGTCGCCGACCCGTGCCGCCATCGCGATGTCGGCGTTCTCGGTGTGCTCGAACATCACCACCACGCCGTCGGAGTCGTCGTAGGCCGCGTAGTAGTGGTTCATCTCGGGCGCCAGGTGATACGTGCGACACGGCACCTCGGTGCCCGGCCGGGCAGCTTCGAGATCGCGCTTGCGAATGAGATAGATCGGTTCGTCGGGGTTGGCCGGCTCGGTCCGATCACCACCGAACATCACCTGCGGCTCCACCTTGAACGCGCAGTCGCCCACCACGATCCAGTCGCGCGTTTGGGTAATCGTGTGCACCGATTGGGGAATCACTGCGCCGGCGACGGGCCACCGCTGAATCGGTCCTTCGCCGTCCCAGCGCACGATGAACAGCTGACCGAAGTAGGTGTTCACCGTCCACAAGCAGTTGCGTTCCGGGTCGATCACCGGATGCGCCGTGCTGGTAATCATGGGGAGGGCGGGACCGGGCATGAGGTCGAAGACCTGCCACTCGTCCGCGCGTCCGACCTCACCCAAGAACTGCAGCGAACTCGCGTCAACCTCCACGGGGCGTCCGACATCCCAGGTCATGAAGAGCCGGTCACCCCAGGGGAGCGGCGCAGTGTTGGCCGCGTTGACCAAACCGAACGGTGACTGCACGCCGAGCATCGTGGCCTCGAAGACGTCCGGGCGTTTGTGCTGCAACCGTGCGCTGGGTGAATCGATCCAGGCTTGGCGCCACGCGTAGCTGTCCGGTGCGGCGCCGAAGGTCTCGCTCTCCAACGAGAGTCGATAGGTCATGCCGGCGCCGAAGAACGCGTGCGGAGGACCCACGGTGGTCGCGTGGGGCGCGCTGATGATGATCTCGCCCGCGATTCCTGAGGGCATCGACCCCTGAACCACTCGGAGGTCGCGATCCTCGGGCACCACCGGGGCGAGGATGGAGCGGGGGAGTGGCATGGCGACCTTTCGCAGTAATTAGTCGAGTGGGGCGGCAAGGCCCCGCAGCAGGTTGTCGATGACCGTCGCGATGACCCGCGTTTCGTATTCCGTGCCCAGATTGAGTCCGGCGAGGAGGACGTTGGCAGTGCCGTGGGCCGCGGCCCAAATGGTGATGGCCACCAGGAGTGGATCATCGACGCGGAGCGTGCCGTCGTTCATCGCATCTTCAATCGCGGCTGCGCCGAGCGCGAACGTCTTGGAGGCGGCGGGCAACTCGTCGGCCGCTGGTTGCTGTGCCCAATCGGGTCGGAACAGGAACATCACGTGGAACAGCGCCGGGTCTTCCTGCGCGTGCCGAACGTACGCGATGGACTGTTCACGAATCCGGGTGATGGCGTCCGGCGCCTTGATGGCGTCGAATCGTGCGGCCAAGCGCTCGAACTCGAGTTCGGCGACGCCTCGGAGCAGGTCGAGTTTGTCATCCACGTGGGCGTACAGCGCGGGGGCGGTCACGCCGAGCTTGGCACCGATGCGCCGCAACGAGAGTCCATCGAGACCGTCGGCGGCCACGATCTCGCGCGCGACTGCCACGATTGCTTCACGACTCAACGCTGATCGTTCGGGCCTCATCGCCGAGTACCGTAAGCTAAACAGCGTTCAGTTGTCCAAGAAGAGGACGCCATGACCGCCATTGTGAATACCCGAAACGAGCCGTTCCTCGCCGGCGTGTATGCGCCCGCGGGGTCTGAGCGTGACGACGCAGACCTCGTGGTCGTTGGTCGACTCCCCCACGGTCTCGCCGGTATGTACTTGCGGAACGGGCCGAATCCGATGTTCGAGCCGAAGGGCCGTTACCACGTCTTCGACGGCGACGGCATGCTTCACGCGCTCACTCTGGACGGCCAAGGAAACGCGAGCTACCGCAATCGTTGGGTACGAACCGAGGGCCTGGCGGTGGAACAGCTCGCCGGGCGCGCGATCTACGGCGGGATAGCCAACGGTGATTTTCCGACGCGCGAAGAGATCGGCGATGGACCGCCGGTGAAGAACGTGGCGAACACCAACGTGATCCGCCACGCGGGCCGGATCCTGGCCTTGTGGGAGGCGGGCCTGCCGACCGAGGTGACCCCAACGCTGGAAACCGTGGGGGAGTACGACTTCAACGGCGCCTACTCCGGCGCGTTCACCGCGCATCCGAAGATTGATCCGGTCACCGGCGAGATGCTCACCTTCGGGTACTCGGGGTTCGCACCGTTTCTGAAGTACCACGTGATCGGTGCCGACGGCGGATTGGTACGAAGCGTGGATATCGACATTCCGGCGCCGGTGATGATGCACGATTTTGCGATCACCGATCAGCACGCAGTGTTCTTCGATGCGCCGGCGGTGTTCGACCTGGGGTCGTTCGCGACCGGCGATCCGATCATCAGTTGGAAACCGGAGAACGGCATGCGCATCGGTGTGCTGGATCGAACGGGGGATGGGTCAGACGTCGTGTGGGTCGAAACCGACCCGTGTTTCGCGTTCCATTTCTTGAACGCGTTCTCCACGGCCGATGGACAAGTGGTGGTGGACGCGTGTCGGCTCCCGCGCATGGACATCGGCCTCGAGAGTGAGGGCGGTGCCGCGGACGCAAATGCGTGGCTTCATCGCTACACCATCGATGTGGCCACGAAGCAGGTGCGCTACGAGCAGGTGGCGGAGTTGCCCGGTGATTTCCCGCGCGTGCCGGCGGCGATGGAAGGCCGCCAACACCGTTACGGCTATTACGCCACCTTCTCGTCCGGTCGTCCAGAGGGTGGCAGCTTCGACTCTGTGACCAAGGTCGACTTCACGGGTGGCACGGAGTCGACCCACTGCTACGGCCCGCAGGTGGTAGCCGGAGAGGCCGTGTTCGCGCCGGACCCCGCCGGCACGGGTGGCGAGGACGAAGGGTGGCTCCTGAACTTCGTCACCGATCGCCGCACCGAGATGACCGAGTTCGTAGTGCTGGATGCCGCGACCCTGAGCGAGGTCGCTCGGGTCCAGATGCCGGAGCGGGTTCCGTTCGGCTTCCACGGAAACTGGCTGCCCGCGTCAGTCTGAAGTGCCGCCCAGATACCGGGCGGCGAGCTTGGCGGGATCCGCGGCGAGTTCACTCGCCGAACTCGACGCGCTGATCCGGCCCTGAACCATGACGTACGCGCGATCGGCCACCGCGAGTATGGCGTTGACGTGTTGCTCCACGAGCAGGACGCCCACCCCGGCGTCGCGCGCGATCCGGGCGACGGTCGGCAGGAGTTGCTCGACCACGATCGGCGCCAAACCGAGGCTCAGTTCGTCGATCATCAACAACTTGGGCCGGCCGGCCAGGGCGCGGGCGATGGCGAGCATTTGCTGCTCGCCTCCCGACATCAATCCCGCGCGTCGGTCGATGATGGCGCCGAGCGCGGGAAACGGCGCGAGAGCCTGTTCAATGGCCTCGGTGTCGCCGCGCCGCGCGGCAAGCCGCAGGTGCTCGCGGCCGGTGAGCCCGAAGAACAGCGCCCGATCCTCAGGTACGTGGGCGACGCCGCGTCGGACCAACGCAAGGGCGCGGTTCCCGACCGATGTCCGCCGCGGCGCGCTCTGCTTTTCACCGAGCACGGTGAGATCTCCGCCCAGGTGCGCCAGCAAACCGGAAACCGTGAGCAACACGGTGGTCTTGCCGGCGCCGTTGGCTCCGAGCAGGGCGACGATCTCGCCAGCGCCAACCTCGAAATCGACCTGGTGCACGACCGCCACCCCCTGGTAACCGGTGGTCAGTCCCCGCGCTTCGAGGACGAGTGTGCTCGCCGCCGGCGGGGTCGAAGTCGTCGCGTTCACGTGACACCTCCGAGGTATGCCGCGATGACGGCCGGGTCGTCACGCACTGCGGTCGGAGAGCCCGTTGCGATGACGCGACCGAAGTCGAGCACCGTGAGTTCGTCGCACACATCGAGCACCAGGGTCATGTCGTGGTCGACGAGCAAGACACCGATTCCCATTCCCGGTAAGGCGCGCAGCACGTTCCCGAGTTCGGCGGTCTCGTGGGGGTCGAGTCCGGCCGCAGGCTCGTCGAAGAGCACAACCTTCGGTTGGGTCGCAAGCGCGCGTGCCACTCCGGCCAGGCGACGCTGGCCGTGCGAGAGTTCGATCGGGCGAGCCTCTGCCAGTAGTCGAAGCCCCACGATGTCGAGCGCACCGTCGACATCGATATCGCGCGCGCTGCGTCGAGGTGCAATCGCGTCGATCATCGGCGACCACCAGCGCGTGGGAGTCGCGGCGACGAGCAGGTTCTCGCGAACGGTCAGGTCATCGAACAGCTCAACCGATTGGAAGGTCCGGACCAACCCGGCCCGGACCCGTTGGTGGGGCGGAAGGGTTTCGATCTGCTGGCCCGCCAGTTCGACATGACCGTGGATGTGCGTGACAAAACCGCACAAGGCGTCGATGGTGGTGGTCTTCCCGGCACCGTTCGGCCCGATCAATCCCATGATGTGTTCGCGATCTACGCGAATCGAGACGTCATCGACCGCGCGCAGTCCACCGAATTCAACAGTGAGTTCGGTGACCTCGAGGACGGGACTCATCGGGCCGCCCGCACGCGTGCGATGCCGCGGCGGACCGCGACGCTCAGACCGTCGGGATAGAAGATCACCACAACAATCAGCAGGATGCCGCTCAGTGCGAACTGATAACTCGATCCCGCGCCGGTTGCTCCGCCCTGCAGCTGGGTCAGCAGTCCACCCGAAGCGAGGACGCCGGCGATGACGGCTCCGCTCAGCGTGGCGATACCGCCGAGGTAACACAGAGCCAGAACCGCGAGCGCTCCCACCACGAGAAACTGTTGGGGCGAGAGCGCCGGCAACTCGTAGGCCAGGAGTGCTCCACCCAACCCGGCGAAGAGCGACGAAACGGCAAACGCATTCAGCTTGGTCGAACTCACATTGATGCCGGCGGCGGCCGCGGCACGCTCGTTGCTGCGCACGGCGAGCCATCGCAGCCCGGTGGGGCTCCGACGCAGGTTGGCCACGGCCAGAATGCTGCCAACGAGCACTACCAGCGCAACGACTCCGAACGCGGCTCGGAAGTTCTCGTCGCCTTTGGCCAGGAATCCGAGATCGAGCCCGAACAGGCGGGGCCGGGGAACGTCGCTAATACCGTTCAGCGACGGCGAGTTGAACACGAGCGCCTCGATTGCGACCGCGGCCGCGATGGTGGCTACGGCCAGCGTCATGCCGCGTACGCGCACCGCAGGGACACCCACGAGTATCCCCACGGCCACGGTAAGTGCAACCGCAAGCAACGGAGCCCACGGGAACCCGATCCCACTCACCGCAAGCTTGGCCGTGGTGAACGCGGCGAGTCCCGCGAAGGCATACTGCGCGAGGGAAATCTGGCCGACATACCCGGTGAGCACCACGCACGACAACGCGATCAGCGTCGCGATGATCGACACCACGATCGCGAGTCGCCACTGGGCGTCGAGCGTGAACAAACCAACGGCCCCCGCCGCGGCGAGCACCAGGGTGGCGATCACGGGTCGACGAGGTGTCGGTGCGATCGGGAGGTGCCCGTCGACGAGTGCTTCACGGCTTGGCAGCTGCGATCCGCGCGCGGTGATTGCGATGAGAATCACGATGACCGGGAGCGCGTCTCGGAGTCCGCCGTTGGGCAGCCAATCGGGCAGCCAGTGCGCCCGGGTTTGGAACGTGGACAACCCGCTCTGGGACATGCCGATGGCCAAACCGGCGACGGTGGCGATGCCGAAGCCGTCGAGGCGGGCCAGAAGCGCGGCGGCGAGTGCGGGCACGACGAGCAGGCTCGACTCCGTGGGGTCCAGTTTGCTGGAGATGCCGGCGACGAAGATCATCGCCCCACCGGCGAGTACCGATGCAATGATCCAGTTGAGAAAGCCGAGCCGATCGGGCGACAATCCGGTGAGGATCGCGCCCTTCTCGTTCTCCGCCGCGGCTCGGGTGGCCAGGCCGAAGCGAGTGAAGCGGAACACCAGGCCGAGCACGATCGCCGCGGCGATCGCGAGGCCCGCGAGTACGAAACTCGCGGTCGGAACGACCACATTGCGAAGATGCACGACACCGTTCGGCAGGAGTGAAGTGAGCTGCAACGATGCGGATCCGGCCCCGGTCTCGACCGACCGCAGTTGCATCACCGACTGGAGATAGAGAAAGACGCCCAACGATGCGATCACCCGTGCGAGCGGTGGCGCGTTGCGCAACGGGCGGAATACCAGCGCATAGATCACCGCGCCGACCACGGCCGCAACGACCAACGCGATCACCAGCGCGGTCACGACCGTTGGTCGATCCACCAGGTGGACGCGCGTCGGAAGTCCGATGATCGGCACCACGAGATCGCCGCCGAGTTCGGTGCTTCCCAGCGTGAAATTGCGGAGCGTGTAGTACACGTACGCGACGTACACGCCCATCGCGGCGTGCGCGATGTTGACCACATTCGAAGCGCGAAACGTCAGCACCAGACCGATGGCCAACACCGCGATCACCGCGCCGGCGCCGAGGCCGGTCAACGATTGCTGGAGGTAGTCGGTCATGGGGCGACGCGTTCGCGCTCGGGGCTACGCCGCGAACTTGCCGACGTCGATCCAATCGGTGAGTTGGGTAATCGCGCCGTTCTTCAGCTGGCCCAGTGTTTGTTGCGGTGAACACAGCGCCGGGTAGCCGTCAAGCTGCTTACCGTCGCAGGTGTACAGGTGGCCGAAGAAGCTCGGGGCATCCTTGGCGGCGCGGAACGCCGCGGTGATCGCGTCCGGCGTGATCTTGTCGGCTCCGATATCGCGGAGCGTCGCGTAGAGATTGATCATCGCCCGAAACGACACCGTGCCCGCGCCCCGCGCCTCGTAGTTGTACTTGGGGCCGTACCGCGCGGCGATGGCCTGATAGGTCACGTTGTCGGGATTCTTGGGGTTGAGGTCGGCTTCGAGATTGAAGATCGATCCTTCGGCCGCGTCACCGACCGCATCGGTGATCTTGGGGGCTGCGCACGCGCCAGTGAACAGCATGGGCACCTTCAACCCGATCTGTTGCGCGGTGAGCATCGTGGGTTTGCAGCCGGTGTCGGCCGTCAGCGCGATGACCGCATCGGGCTTGGACTGCGCCGCTTCGTTCATCGCCGTGACCATGTCGGCATTGATGGCGCTCACACCGACGAGCGTGACTTTTGCTCCGTGGCGGGTCAACACCGTCTCGGCCAACTTGGCCGAGTCGGTGATGGGCCCGAAGTCGGCATAGATGATGGCGATGTTCTTGGCCTTGAGCTTTTCGATCGCGTACTGACCCATGCCCAACGCCGCGCCCCAGGTACCCCCGCTGAACTGGAAGCTCACCTTGCTCCTCGCGGCCTGGAAACTGACCGGGATACCCCCCACGTAGGGGATGCCATTGTTCTCGAGAGTCTGGATGCCCGTGCCCCAGATGTCGATACCGCCGACGACGGCCGCGACCTTCTTCGACACCATTTCCTGTGCGCAGCTCTGGGAGAGGTCCGGGCTGAAGTTGGTGTTGCAGGTAATCAGCTCGATCGGATGACCATCGACGCCGTTGAGTTCGGTGTTGATGAAGTCGACCGCGACTTTGTCGGCGGCGGTGAGCTCCGGGAACGCCCCAGCCGCGCCGGTGTCCTGATTGATGGTGCCAATCACGATCGGGGAACCGGTGGCCGCGGTGGCGGTCTTGGGCAGGTAGGGAGTGAGCATCGTGCCCGGAGGCGCACAGGCGACGATCGAACCGGCCTGCTTGCAGTCGGTCGCGGTCCTGCCCAGGGTCGTAGTCGAACTCCCTGCCTTCGCGGTCGGCTTCGCCGATTCGCTGCAGCCGGCCCCGAACAGAGCAAGCACGATTCCTACGGACGCGACGAGTTTGTAGTGACGCAACGGATCCCCCGAATCAGAAGCTGGACGGAGCACCTTAACGGCGTTCACCGGGCCGCGGCAATCAGGCCTCGGTGGCGCTCGGTCAGTATCGAGCGTCCACTGGAGACGTTGCCACGACGGTCGGCTCGGGTCGAAGCGCGGATTCGGGAAGATCCACGACGATGCCTTCAGGTGAGTCGCGCCACGGCAGTGGTGCGCCTTGCACGGTCGTCACCGCGGTGGTGGTGGTGGCGCGCATATCCGGGAGTGTGATCTGATCTCGCGCGCCCTGAACGAAGGCGAACACGGTGCTGTCACGTGCGGTGTAGCGCAGCGGATGACCTTCCACCGTGGTGGTTCCGGGAGTGACCCAGGGGCGGGTGCCGGTGAGGGCGCAGCGATGGGGAACGACCCACTCGCTGAGCCAGGTGAGGCGGCTCAGCTGCTTCTCGGGAATCTGGGCGTCAACGCCGCGTGGCCCCACGTTCAGGAGCAGGTTGCCGCCCTTGGCTGCGACGTCGGTGAGCATCCAGAGCAGGTCATCGTGGGTGGCGAAATGTTCGGGCCGCGAGTTGGCGTTGTAACCGAAGCTGCGGTCCATCCCGCGCACCGTTTCCCAGGGTTCGCGCTGGATATCCGGGAACGTGAGGTACTCCGGGGTGCGGACGTCGAAGTGGGGAGGTCTCGGGGGGAGGAGCCCGGCATCGCGACGCGCTTGCCGTCGCGAGCCCGCGTCGATCAGCCGGGCGCCGAGGTTGGTGCGCGCCGCGGCGAACAGCGGGTTCCATGGCATCCACCGGTCGTTAATGACGCCGTCGGGGACCCGTTGGTAGTAGGTCTGGAGCAACGGCCAGAGGCGGTTGGCCTCGGTGGGCCACGCGACGTCGTTCCACACCACGCTCGGCCGGTATCGCTCGATGAGTTCGCGCATCTGGGCTTCTGCGTAGGCCGGGTAGGTCCCGCGGGGTATCGAGGCGATGGCGTCGGCCATCGAACCCATCGGGCGCGGTTCAAAGCTCCAATCGAGCCCGCCGCAGTAGTAGATGCCGAAGCGCATCCCTGCGCCACGGACGGCCTCGGCCATCTCGCCCACCACATCGCGCGGCGAGTGCCACGCCGCTCGGTGGGGGTGGGCAACGGTGGTGGGCCAGAGGCTGTATCCGTCTGCGTGCTTGGCCACCAACACCACGTATCGCGCGCCGGTGGCCGCGAAGCGCTGCGCCCATTCGTCGGGGTCCCACTGCGCGAGGCCGTCCTGCCAGTCTTTCGCGAACGCCGTATAGGGCCGGTTGCCATACGTGGCGCGGTGGTGGCGCGCCACCGCGCTGTCCGGGAAGCGCATTGAGTTCTCGTACCACTCGCTATACGGCGAGCGGGCCAATGGGTTGGGTTCGGAGGACTGGAACAGTTCACCGATTTCCGATTCTGTCGGCGCGAATCCGGGTACCGACGCGGGCGTCCAGTGCACGAAGATCCCGAGCTTGGCATCGCGCCACCACGCCGGAACCGAGTGTCGGCGCAGCGTTCGCAGCGGTTCGTTGCGGAGCGCCATGGCGGCATCGTAGGAGCAGATCGCCCGGTCAGGACGGGGCGGGAGGCGCAGGGCGGGTCATGTCGATCGGCACGACCACTCGGTCGAACATCGCTTCGCTCACACCGTTGGCCAACGCGGCCGTCTTCAACGTGGTGTTGTTGTCGATCGCGCAATGCGCGATCTTGGAGGCCTGGTCGTAGCCGATGATGGGAGACAGCGCGGTCACCATCATCACCGAGTGATCGATGTTGTCGTTGATGCGGTCGCGGTTCAGCTCGGCGCCTTCCACCATGAACTCGCGGAAGCGATCACACATGTCGGCCATGATCCGCGCCGAGTGCAGGTAGTTGCTGATGATGATCGGGCGAAACGCGTTCAGTTCGAAGTTGCCTTCTGCTCCACCCATCTGCACCGCCACGTCGGAACCCATGATCTCGATACAGACCATGAGCATCGCCTCGGCCTGGGTGGGGTTGACCTTGCCGGGCATGATCGACGAACCCGGTTCGTTCGCGGGTAACACGAGTTCCATCAGACCGGTGCGGGGGCCGGACCCGAGCCAACGGAGATCGTTCGCGATCTTGAACAATGTGACCGCGACGCCCTTGAGGCTCGCGTGGCCGCGCACCATCCGATCGAGTGTGCCCTGCGCGGTGAACTTGTTCGCCGCCGTGGTGATGGCGAAGCCCGTCAGCTCGCTCAACGCCGCGGCAACGTCGTCGCCGAATCCGGCGGGTGAGTTCAATCCGGTACCGACTGCGGTGCCGCCCATCGCGACCTGGAGCAGTCCGGCGGTGGCGTGTTCGAGATCGGCGATCGCGTCGTCGAGCGCGCCGACGTAGCCCGACCACTCCTGGCCCACGGTGAGTGGTGTCGCATCCTCGAGGTGGGTCCGGCCGATCTTCACGACGTCAGACCACAGTTGCGACTTCGCGTCGAGCGCGTGGCGCAGCGCTCGCAGCGCGGGCAACGTCTGCTCGGTCACCATCGTGTACCCCGCAATATGCATCGCAGTGGGGAAGGTGTCGTTGCTCGACTGGCCCATGTTCACGTGGTCATTGGGATGAATCGGCGTTTGGGATCCGAGGTCGCCGCCGAGGAGTTGGATGCAACGGTTCGAGATCACCTCGTTCACGTTCATGTTGGATTGGGTGCCCGAACCGGTCTGCCACACGTAGAGCGGGAACTCGGCGTCGAGGGCCCCGCTGATGATCTCGTCGGTCACCCGCTTGATCAGCGCAGCCTTCCATTCCGGGAGCCGACCGGCGCGCGCGTTCACGATGCTCGCGGCCTGTTTCACGTACCCGTAGGCGTGGTACACCTCGGACGGCATGCGGTCGTTGCCAATGTTGAAGTGTTCAAGGCTGCGCTGGGTCTGCGCGCCCCAGTAGCGATCGGCGGGAACCGCGACCGTTCCCAGGCTGTCGAACTCGTTGCGTTGGCCCGTGGCGCAAAGACCGATCGGGAGGTCCAGCACTTCGGGGGGACCGTCGTGGGTGTCCGCCAGTACTGCGGTCATCGCCTATGCCGCGATCACGCGGCGGTACTCGGGCCACCATTCGGCGAGCCGAACTGCCTCCACCGGGCTGTCGATGTCGGCACCGGCAACGCCTTGCGCCTGAGCCACCTTGATGACATCCACTGCGACCACGCTCGAAGTGGCGCGCAGGTCGCGGTTCGAGGGAAGCAACGCCGCGCCCGGTGCGGTGAGATCGGCCCGACCCGCAACCGCGAGTGCCGCAGCCAGGATCATCTCGTCGGTGATCTTGGTGGCGCGGGCCACGATCGTTCCGAGTCCGAGACCGGGATAGAGCGCCGCGTTGTTCGCTTGGCCGATCCGGTGGGTAACGCCGTTGACGTTGACATCGTCGAACGGCGAACCGGTGGCCACCAGTGCCTTGCCCTTCGACCAGGTGAGGATCTGAGCGGGGGTGGCCTCGGCCAGCGGCGTGGGATTTGAGAGCGGGAACACGATGGGGTGTTCCACGTGCGCGGCCATGTCTTTGATGATCGCTTCGGTGAAGCGGCCGGGGGTGGTGGAGGTGCCGATCAGGATCGTGGGCTTCACGTTGGCCACGGTTGCTGCCAGATCGATGATCCCGGTCTTGGCGCGTTCTTGTTGCAACGCAGCCATCGCGGGCCAGCGGGCCGCGGCGGCGGTGTCGACCGTCGGCGCGCTGCGTTCCCAACCGGCCACATCGGCCTGCGCCTTGGCGTACCGACGCTGATAGTCCAACAGTCCGTCGCTCATGTCGTCGGTGAGGAGACCAGGCAGATCAACGACATGGATTCGACTGATGGCCTCCTCCGAGGTCAGGCCGTCCCGCACCATCTGGTCGCGGATCTGATCGGCGATGCCACAACCGGCAGTCCCACCGCCGAGCAAGACGACGCGCTGGTCGCGCCACAGGGTGTCGGCGACCTTGAGTGCGTTGAACAGGCCGGACATCGCGATCGCGCCCGTACCCTGCATGTCGTCATTGAAGGTCGCACACGTGTCGCGGTAGCGATCGAGGATGCGCCGACAGTTCGTCGAGCCGAAGTCTTCCCAGTGCAGGACCGCGTTCGGGAACACCTTGCGCACCGCCTGCACGTATGCGTCCACGAAGTCGTCGTAGGCCTGACCACGAACGCGGCCATGACGGTTGCCGATGTAGAGGGGATCGTTGAGCAACGCCGCGTTGTCGGTCCCGACGTCGAGGACCACGGGGAGGACCCGGTGAGGATCGATGCCTGCGGCCGCCGTGTACACCGCGAGCTTGCCGATGGAGATGTCGATGCCGTTGGCACCCCAGTCGCCGATGCCGAGGATCTCTTCGGCATCGGTGGCCACGATGAGGTCGATCTCATCCGCGCCGGCTCCGGTGGCTACGAGCGCGGCTTCCACGCCGTCGGGGTCATCCACCGACAGGAACACACCGCGTGGGCGCGTGGAGATCTCGCTGAACTGCTCGATGGCCTCGCCGACCGTGGGGTCATACACCACTGGCAACATGGCGAGGAGATGCTTCTGCATCAGCGCATAGAACAAGGTGACGTTGTTGTCGTGCAACGTCCACATGAAGATGTGTTTCTCGAGGTCGGTGGCCTGCGCTTCGTAGTGCGTGAACGCCAGGTCCACCTGCTGTGCCAGCTCCATGGGCTTGGCGTTCGGCAACAGGCCCACGAGGCCGAGTTGCTCGCGTTCGGCCACGGGGAATGCGATCCCCTTGTTCAGCGCCGGGTCCCGGAGGACGTCGTAACCGCGGGCGTTGGATTCGATGACGTGCTCGCCGTTGTGCTCGGCAGCGTGAGAGTGTCGGCTGTACATGGGGGTTGTTTCGGCGCCGGAAGTCACAGCCTTGACCCTTGGTCCCGGACCGGGTCCAGCAGGTACCGTCGGCGGTCATGAAACTGTCACCGCGCTACGACGGACTCCCCATCATCTCGATCGACGGAAACTGGGACGATCACGTGGTGCCGGTCGCGCGTCAGCGCCGCCGGTTCGAGGCGATGTTGGCCCGACTTGATGAGCAGCAGTGGCAGGCTGCGAGCCGGTGTGCGGGTTGGTCCGTCCAGGATGTGGTGGCGCATCTCATTGGCGTGAACGCGTTCTGGGAAGCGTCAGTGGTGGCCGGCCTGGCCGGTAGCCCGACCCGCTTACTTGCGGCCTTCGACCCAGCCGCGACGCCACCGTTGATGGTGGAGCCCATGCGGACGCTCACGCCCGACGACGTGCTTGCTCAGTTCGTGGCCTCGAACGATGGGTTCCTCGGCGCGATCGACGGGCTCGACGAGCGAGGGTGGTCCATGACTGCGGAGTCGCCCGCAGGTCATGTTCCGATTCGACTGCTCGCCAGCCACGCGTTGTGGGACTGCTGGATCCACGAACGAGATATTGCGCGGCCGCTGGGGCTCGATCCGGTGGTTCATGCCGATGAGGTCCGCATCTCACTGCGGTACGCCGCCGCGTTGAGTCCGGCGTTGGCGCTGAGTCATGCGCAGGAATCGACGGTCCCAGCCTCTCAACGATTCGCGGTGGAAGCGACCGATCCGGACACGGACTTCGTCCTCGAGGTCGGCGAGTCGGTCGCGTTGCACGCCGGTCCCGCTGTGGCGGGGTCGCCGTGTCTGCGCGGCGGATCGGTGAGCTTGGTCGAAGCGCTGAGCCTGCGGGAGCCGTTGCCGGCGGCAACTCCCCCCGAGTGGCGAGTGGCGCTCGGCGGGCTCGCGGCCACGTTCGACGCCGCTCCGATCAGCTCCTGATCCCGCGCCCGACCCCGCGAGTCGTGCCAGGCTGCGGCCTGTGACCACGGACCCGCTCGACACCACCGCCGGGGTTCCCTACGCGGTGCTTGCCGATCGGCGCGCGGCGTGTCCGGTCTCCACGACCCTGTCGGGAGCGGTGTACCTCGCGTGCCACGACGACGTACTCGCGGCGACCAAGAACATCGAGGCGTTCCAGGCCAGCTTCCGTGAGCCGGGCGTGGTGGTACCCGCCGAGGAGCAGCTCATCAACGAGATCCCCGAGCCGCGTCACAGTGAGATCCGCCGAATCATCAACTCGGCCATTGCCCAACATCGCGTGGGTCGGGTCGAACCGTTCGTTCACCGACTCTGCCACGAGTTACTGGACGGAATCGTCGCTCGCGGTGGCGGTGACCTCGTGGCCGATTACGTGACGCCGATTCCGGCAACGGTGATCGCGCACATGCTCGGCGTCGACCCTCATGACCACTGGCGGTTCTCCGAGTGGTCCGACTTCGTCGTGCAGTCTACCTACGCCACGAAGAATCGCCGCGAAGTTGGCGTCGACGGCGAAGGGCTTGCGGGAGTTGCTCCCGAGTTCACCGAATATCTCGACTCGATGATCGCGGCTCGCAAAGCTGCGGCGCAGCCGCCAGACGACTTCGTGACGCGGCTGATCCACACCGAGGTCGATGGTGTCCGGTTGACCGACCTCGAGATGCGGACTCAGCTCGCGTTCCTGCTCATGTCGGGCAACGAAACCACCAGGCATCTCATCGGCAACCTGCTCGAAACCGTGTGCGGCGATGCCGATCTCTTCGCCGCGCTCCGGGCCGAGCGGGAGCTGATACCAATCGCGGTCGAGGAGTCGCTGCGCCACGACTCACCCATCCATGTGCTGCTCCGCGATTGCATTGCGGCCACCACCGTGGCGGGCGTCGCAATCCCGGTGGGGGTGAAGGTTGCATTCGGCCTGGCGTCCGCGAACCGCGACGAGCAGACGTACGAGACGCCGGACGCGTTCAGGATTGATCGCTCGAGTCCGAAGGATCACCTCGCGTTTGGTGGTGGGCCCCACGTGTGCCCGGGTGCATCACTGGCGAGGCTCGAAGGCCGCATCGCACTCGAAGTGTTTCTCGACCGCGTCGCGACCGCGAACGTGGATGACGGTTACGAGCGCGAACCGGTCCCGGTGTTCTGGGCCAACGGACCGCGGCACCTCCCCGTGACCCTCACCGGAGCCCCGGCATCGCCGGCGGTGCCATAGCCGAAACCATGATGAGTCGCAGACGTTCGATCGTTGCCGGAGCGCTGCTTGCGGCACTGCTGTCGACCATCGCGGTCACCGCGGTGACCCAACTCTGGAACGTGGATCTCCACGTGCCGTTCCAGTACGCGCACGCGCCGCGCGACGACGAGCAAGACGCCACGCTCGACATGATGTTGATCAAGAACGTGCACGAGGCCGGCTGGTTCAATCGCAACCCGAAGCTCAACGCGCCGTTCAAACAAGAGTGGGCCGAGTGGCCGATGGGTGGGGATCTGCTCGCCTATGGCATCAAGAAGGGGATCGTCGACACCACCGATGACGTCCCGCTCACCTTCAATCTGTTCTGGCTCTTGACCTTCCCGCTCATCGCCCTGGTGGCATTTCCCGTTCTGCGCTCGCTGCGGTGTTCGTGGTCCGCCGCCGTGGTGGGCGCGGTGCTCTTCTCGCTCGCGCCGTATCACTTTCGCAATGGTGTGGCGCACGAGAACCTGGCCTTCTACGTGGGCATCCCGATCGTCGTGCTCCTCTGCATGAAGGTGCTCGGCCCCGATTCGGGGCTGCCATCGGTGCGCGCGTTCCGCCACCGCGAAGCGTGGTGGCGGATCCGATGGTTGCTGTTCGGGACGGTGCTGATCGGGGTGACCGGGATCTATTACCTCGCCTTCCTCCTGTCGCTGCTCGTGATCTGCGCCACGGTGGGCGCGCTGGCTCATCGGCGTCCCGGTCGGTTGGTGATGGCCCTGGTCTTCGGTGCGGTTGGGCTCAGCGCATCGGTCCTGGCCAACCTGCCCACGCTGCTGTTCCGCGCCCAACACGCGCCGAATATTCTCGGCGTTCCGGATCGTCAACGCGGAGTTGCGGAGTTCTATCCGCTGCGGATCGTCGAGCTGTTGAGTCCGGTCACCGCGCATCGGTTTGGTCCCTTCGCCGCGCTGGCGGATCGGCTGTACGAGCCCGGCCTCCAAGGGCTCGGGACCGCGCAACTCGGACTCGCGGCGGCCATTGGTTTCGTGATTGCGATCGTTGCGCTCCTCGTGCGCGTGGTGCACAGGGGAGATCGTCGCGGGTGGACGTACGAAGCGCGGCTCGGAGTTGTCATCCTGGCATCACTCATCCTCGCGACGAAGGGTGGTGTGAGTCGGGCGCTGGAGCTCACGGGGCTCGGGGGGATTCGCGCCTGGACGCGAATAGCGATCGTGGTCGCGTTCGCGTGCATCGTGGTGTTCGCCCGACTGCTGGACCGAGTTCGGGTGGGCATCGTGCGGCGGGCAACGGGTCGATCCTGGCGTCGCCCCCGGCTCGCGTGGGTGTCGATCCTCGCCGTGGTGTTGGTGGGCTGCGTGCTGGATCAATCGTCGCCCGCGCTGATGCCGAATCCGACCAGCTCGAACGCGGCAATGGCCAACGCCGCCGCGCGAGAACATCGCTGGCACGCCGATGCCGCGTTCGTCGCGAGACTCGAACGACGCCTGCCGCGCGGCGCGATGGTGTTCCAACTTCCCGTGGCTGATTTCCCGGAGCACGGTGTGGTTGAACGCATGTCGGCACATGATCCGATCAAGGAGGGGTACCTGCACTCGCGCAGTTTGGGTTGGAGCGCGGGTGGAATCCGCGGCCGGAGTGGGGAGTGGCAATGGCCGGCTTCGGTGCTCCACGCGCACGAACTGGTGCGGGGTCTCTCGGCCATGGGGTTCTCGGGCTTGATGGTTGATCGATCGGGGTTCCCGGACAACGGTGCCGTGGAGGTGAAGAAGCTCCGGCGATTGTTGGGCGCACCGATCGTGACGAGCGATCGTCGTCTCGTCGCGTGGAACCTGCGGTCAGCCGCGGCATCATCGCTCGGTGGTACGAGCTCCACTGCCCGTCGCCGGCTGGTGCGACAGATGCTGGACGCACCGCGGCTTTACCTGGCGACCGATGCTCACCCGATTGTCAATCGAGGCCAAGCCGCAGAGATCTGTGCGCGCGGTGCACTCTCGCTCGTCAACCCGGGCCGCAGGGCGGTAGCGCGGAGTCTCGTTGTCAAACTCGACGGCCGTTTGTCCTACGCGTCGGGTGGTCACGTGATCATCGGGCACCGTTCCGTGCCGATCGCGGCGGACGGGTCGTCGCAGGCGAGGTCCATCACGGTCGCTCCCGGGACGACCACGATCAAGATCCTGGTGGAAACCCCGGGAGTGCGATGCGAGTCCGCGCCGCCCGACACCCTCCCGAACGTCGGGGCGAAGCTTCGACTCATCCGGAAGTAGTCAGGTTGTGGCCCGGTGCCCGGTGCCCGGTGCCCGATTTCCGATGCCCGATATCCGATGCCCGACGGCTCAGTGGGCGATGGGGTTGAGCCAGGTGATCTCGCCGAAGCGAGCGAAGTCGGAGTCGGCCGAGACCATCTGGAGCCCGTGCTCGATACAGAGCGCGGCGAGGATGGCATCGGGCACCAGATTCGCGCGTAGGTCGAGATCCCGGATCAACCGTCCGAGGATCTCGCGGTGCCCTCGGCCCGGTGTGGGGATCCACGTGGCCGGCGCATCGAGCCATTCCTCAACGTGGTGCCATGCCTCCTGAGGGGATAGCGGATTGGCGAGCGCGCGCGGGTTCGTTGCGATGCGTTGAAACGCCGTGAGCGACACCCACGGAATTCCCACCCGACGGGCTCCGTTGAGTTCGCGATTCATCCAATCCCGCGCGGCATCGTGGAATGGGCTCGACGCGTCGACCGCGTACAACAAAATGTTCGCGTCCACCAGCACTACCGCGCCCCGGGGCCCTCGAGTGTTTCCAGCGAATCGGCAACGTTCGACACATCGATGCGGAGTCCGAGCGGACGAGACCGCTGCTGGAAACGGGCCGCGTCGTGGCGGGGCAACATTCCTCTGCGGATCAGTTCGTTGACTGCCGCGCTCACCCCTAATCCCTCGGCCGCGCGCAGAGCTTCGATCTCCCGACCGGTGTCCTCGTCGAACTCCACCGTCGTGCGCATGTCATCAGGATATCACGGACGTGCAGATATTTGCACACGTCCGTGCAGATTTCCCTCCTCCGATTCTCCGGCGCTAAGCCTTGGAGATGAGCGGCCATCACGATGAAGCCACGGTCCTGCGAGCGCAACTGGATGTGCTGGTCGGCGCGCCAATAGGGAGGGGTGGGCCGGCGGTCGCGCCCGACCCGGTGAACCAGCCGATGATTCGTCATTGGGTGGCCGCATTCGAGGATGACAACCCCGTCTATTCGGATCCGGAGTTCGCCGCGGGCACCGCGTTTCGCGAGGTCGTTGCCCCACCGCTCATGCTGCAAACCTGGACGATGAGCACGCCGATGATCACCGGGATCCGCGAGCGGGGCGGTTCGCCGGTGAAGTCCGAGGGCGCGGCGGTGCTCACCTTGCTCGACGGCGCCGGGTTCGTCGGCACGCTCGCGTCGAACTCGGAGTTCGAAATCGAGCGCTACTTGCGCCTCGGCGATGTGATCTCGGCCACCACCATCTTGGAATCGGTATCGGAGGAGAAGCGGACCCGCATCGGGCGCGGCTACTTCGTGACGTGGGTGACCACCTACGTGGATCAAGCCGGCGAGACGGTGGGGCGCCAACTCTTTCGCATTCTCAAGTTCGCGCCGGAAGCGGTACCCACATGACCTCGCGACTCGTACCGGCGGTTACCCATGACACGCAGTTTTTCTGGGATGGCGTGAAGCAGCACCAACTCTTGATCCAACGGTGCGCCGGATGTCAATTGCTCCGGCACCCGCCGCGGCCGATGTGTCCGCAGTGCAACTCGGTCGAGTGGGACACCCTTACGGCAACGGGTCGCGGCGAAGTGTTCAGCTTCGTGATGCCCCAGCATCCCCCGTACCCATGGTTCGAGTACCCCTACATCGTGGTGCTCGTCGATCTGGAGGAGGGAATCCGGTTGGTCTCGAACCTCACGGAGATGGCGCCGGAGGATGTCACGATCGGCATGGCCGTCGAGGTCTACTACGAGGAGTTCGACGACGGCTTGGTGTTGCCGCAGTTCCGGCCCGCGGTGTGGTCATGAGCGCGTCGTTGCGAACCGAGACCCTCGCGTGGGACGAGGTTGCGGTCGGTGACGAGCTCCCCGCCTTGGTGATCGACGTCACGCCGACTCGGATCGTTGCGGGCGCGATCGCCACGCGCGACTTCATGCCGGTGCATCACGATCGCGACTACGCGAACGCGCAAGGCGCGCCGGATATCTTCATGAACATCCTCTCGGACACCGGCTACTGCTCGCGGTTTCTCACAGATTGGGCCGGGCCGGAGGCGATGGTGAAGAAACTCGCGATTCGGCTCGGCGTGCCGGTGTTCCCGGGCTCGGTGCTCACCTATACCGGGAGGGTGACTGCCACCGAACTGATCGACGGCGTGGGCACGGTCGATGTCGAACTCCGTGCCACGAATGATCTCGGTGATCACGTGACCGGTACCGCCCGGCTGAGTCTGCCGCGACGCGGAGGAATGGGGTGACCGCCTGGCTGAAGGACCGGACCGCGATCGTCGGCATCGGACAGACCGAGTTCTCGAAGGAGTCCGGGCGCAGTGAGCTTCAGCTCGCATGCGAGGCGATCAAGGCTGCGCTCGACGATGCCGGGCTCCGCCCCGCGGATGTCGACGGACTCATCACGTTCACGCTCGACACCAGCGAGGAGATGGAAGTCGCGCGCAACCTCGGGATTCCGCGTCTCTCGATGTTCAGCCGCGTGCCATATGGCGGCGGCGCGTCGGCGGGCACGGTGGCCCAAGCTGCCACCGCCACCGCGGCGGGTGCCGCGAACGTGGTCGTCTGTTATCGCGCCTTCAACGAACGCTCGGGTATGCGCTTCGGCGACATTGGAGGCTCGATCACCGCGATGCCTCCGTGGCTGTCCTGGTACGCGCCCTACGGCTTGCTCTCGCCCGCGTCGTGGGTCGCGCTCCATGCCCGCCGTTACATGCACGCGTACGGAGTGACCAACGCCGACTTCGCGCCGATCGCCGTGGTCGATCGCAAGCACGCGGCGAACAATCCGAACGCGTGGTTCTACGAACGTCCGATCACGGTGGAGGACCATCAAGCGTCGCGTTGGATCATCGAACCGGTGCTGCGGCTCCTCGACTGTTGCCAGGAGAGCGACGGTGGAGTGGCGCTCGTGGTCACCACGACGGAGCGGGCACGCGATCTCCGTCAGCCGCCAGCGCTCGTCACCGCGGCGGCGCAGGGCGCGACGTTCGACTCCGAGATGATGACCAGCTATTACCGCGACGAGCTCACCGGCCTCCCCGAGATGGGAGAGGTCGCGCGGAAGCTATGGGCCGATTCCGGATTGACGCCGGCGCACATCTCGACCGCGTTCCTCTATGACCACTTCACGCCGTTCGTCTTGATGCAGCTCGAAGAGCTCGGCTTCTGTGGGCGGGGGGAGGCGAAGGATTTTGCGACGGTCGAGAACCTCTCGGTGGGTGGCACGCTCCCGATCAACACCAGCGGCGGCCTGCTGGGCGAGGCCTACATCCACGGCATGAACGGCATCACCGAGGCGGTGCGCCAGATCCGCGGCACGTCGTGCAACCAGGTTGCCGATGTGGAACACGTGCTCGTCACCGCCGGTACCGGTGTTCCCACGAGTGGCCTCATCCTCGGCCGCGACTGAGCCGGGTCGGAGGCCTCCGAACCCCACTAAACGGTGTTAAGTTCCGGCCGGCCGGCCGGATCATCAGAGGAGCAACCGTGGCGCTTGATCAAGCAACCGAAACCGTGTGGTGGATGACCGGGAACTACGCCCCGATCACCGAAGAGCTGACGGTGGAACATCTCCCCGTGGAGGGTCGCATCCCCGCCGAGCTGAACGGGAGCTACCTGCGAAACGGATTCAACCCGCGGGGCGCGGTGCCGTTCCACTGGTTCTTCGGCGCCGGCATGGTGCACGGCTTCGAGCTGGCCGACGGACAGGTGTCGTATTGCAACCGGTACGTTCGCACGCCGTACCTCGAGCAGGACATGGACTTGATTGCTGCGGTGAGCGACCTGCGCGCGTCACCCGCGAATACGAACATCGTCCGCCACGCGGGTCGACTGCTCGCAGTGGAGGAAGCGCACCTGCCGTGGGAGATCGGTACCGACCTCGCAACGATCGGCAGCGTCGACTTCGACGGCCGCCTCACCACGCCGATGACCGCGCACCCGAAGATCTGTCCGATCACCGGCGAGATGTTGTTCTTCGGGTACCAGTTCCTGAAGGAGCCCTATCTCACCTATCACCGCGTGAGCGCGCAGGGTCAGCTCGTGCAATCCGAAGTGATCGACATTCCGCGCCCGGTGATGATGCACGACTTCACGATCACTGAGCACTACGCGATCTTCTTCGACCTTCCCATCGTGTTTTCACCCGACCGTGGCTTTGCGTTCGATCGGGAGGCCGGTGGTCGCATCGGTGTGATGCCGCGCACGGGATCGAATGCCGACGTGACGTGGTACGAGGTCGAGCCCTGCACGGTGTTCCACGCGCTCAACTCGTACGAGCGCGGTAGCGAGATCGTGATTCAGGTATGCCGCGCAGGCTCGATCATGGCCGGGGGAATGGACGACCTCGGTGACGCGTCCACGCTGTGGCAGTGGACGATCGACACCGCTTCGGGCACGGTGACCGAAGTTCAGCTCGACGACCGCACCGGCGACTTCCCTCGCGTCGATGACCGTCGGGTCGGGATCCCGGCCCGCTACGGCTACGTGGCCGGGCTGATCCCGGGAGTGTCACCCACGTTCACGTCCGAGATTTTCCGCTACGACCTCGAGGCGGGCACCGCGCAGGTGCATTCGTTCGGCGGAGCAGGCACGCACGTATTCGAGCCGGTGTTCGCGCCGGCCGGACCGGACGCGGCCGAGGACGAGGGCTGGGTCTTGGTGCTCAGCCACGACGACACCACCGATGTCACCACCTTCAACGTGCTCGACGTCCGGGACTTCGCCGCGCCGCCGGTGGCGCGGGTCGCGTTGCCGCAGCGCGTTCCGTTCGGCGCACACGGCAACTGGATGCCCACCGCGGGGTAGGACGCGAGAGGGCCGGGTCCGGTTCCGCCAGTTTCAGCGGGGCGCGTCGATGCGAGCCATGAGTTCGGTGTCCACGAGTTCTGCGTAGTCGGGGTGGTTGTCGATCCAGGTGGCGACGAACGGGCAGAGCGCAACGATGCGGGCGTGCTCCGCGCGCATCGAGTCCATCGCGCTCTGGATCACGAACGTGGCGAGCCCACGTCCGCCGAACTCGGGATCAACTTCCGTGTGCACGAAGAGGTACCGACCGCCCTTGACGACGTACTCGGCGAAGCCGATGTCCTCACCGTCGAGCGCGATCGTGAACCGACGCCGATCGGGTTCGTGACGCACCGCGGTCTCCATCGCGATGCTCACTGGTCGGTGATTCCGGGGGCGGTGGGAGCGTTGCTCGAACTCATGGCCCGACTCTACGGCTGCGGCGACGGAACCTGGTCGCAAACCCCTACGATCGCAATCCCCAGATGTGATGGTGAACAACGCCGGAGCGATGCCGCTCGCGTTCTTCTCGGATCATGGGCTGGCGGCCGACGCGTGGGAACGCTGTATCGACATCAACTTCGAGGGCTTGCTCAACGGCATCACTGCGGTGTACGACCAGATGATCACCCAAGGCCGCGGCCAGATCGTGAACATCTCGTCGATCTACGGCAACTTCCCGAACGCCGGCGGCGCGGTCTACGGCGCCACGAAGGCGGCGGTCAACGCTCGACTCGTCGCGTGGATCATCCCGACCGGGATGAGTACGTAGGCCGTCACGCACGCGGGTGCGATCGGATCGGCGATGGGATCACGCAGATCGGCCCAGGTGTCGACCTCGCCGAGGATGTCAGTGATGAACATCGCAGCCAGCAACCCACACAATGCGGTCGCGGAGCCGCAGCCAAGCCGACATCGCGTCGGTGCCGGCGGCCACAAGCGCGTCGACCCCTCGACGTCAGTGAACAGGAACGTCACCGTCCCCGGCGGCGGGAGCGTTCGGCTGGTCGTCTGGGTTCGCCCATGAGCCGGGGACCGTACCAAGTGACCGGCCGCGGTGTTCGCGGAGCCGATGGTGAGACGAGCAGATTCCCCGACCGATTCGTGGTCAGGCCCGGCGAGTTGATCATTCGCGGTCGCGGTCGCGGTGGTGGTGGTCGCGGTGGTGGTGGTCGCGGTGGTGGTGGTCGCGGTGGTGGTGGTCGCGGTGGTGGTGGTCGCG
>JBKJIQ010000003.1:0-118033 GCA_046598395.1 Acidimicrobiia bacterium | reverse complement strand
ATCGCGCGGTCGGCGCAGAGGTAGGGGAACTCTTCCGGGGCTTCGCCGATGTCGGTTTCGAGACGCTCGACCAAATCGAGCTGGCGTCACGCGGCGAACACCTGGTCCTGGTCCGACAGGTGTACCGGTCCGCGACCGGCTTCGAACTCGAAATGCTCGTCGTGATCGAGTCGCAGGCCGACGGCCGGATGGCGGCGATCACGCTGTTCGATGCCGACGCACTGGTCCCCGCGCTCGACGAGCTGGAGCTCCGTTACGCGCGCTCCGGCACCCTCACCCATTCCGTGCGTCAGGTCCTCCTGGTCGGTGCCGGTCTCAACCACCGACGCTGGCGCGAGCTCGACGCCGTGCTCGCGCCGGACGTCGACGTGGTCGACCACCGGCGGCTCGGGTTCCCACCGGCCACCGGCAAGCAGCATCTGATCGGAGCGCTGCAGGCCCTCGTCGTCCAGGTCCCCGACGTCGTCGCGATCGTCCGGGCGATCGAGGTGTCGGGACCCGCCGTGCTCGCCGTGGTCGACCAGGTCGGGACGTCGACCGATGGCGTGGCCGCCGACTGGGCCTGGTACTCCGTGGTTGCGATCGATGCGCATGGGTTGATCGCACGTATGGAGTACTTCGACATCGACGATGCCGCCCGGGCGCGTGCCCGCTTCGAGGAGTTCGCTCGCCGCGACCGGTGACCCGGGACGCCGTGCCTGCGGCTATGCGAGGATGCGTCGGTGCAGGTACCCGAAACCCATTACGCGCGGACCGCCGACGGGCTCCGGCTCGCCTACCAGCAATGGGGCTCCGGACCGCCGCTGTTGATCGTCCCGGCATTGATCTCGAACATCGAGGTCGGTTGGGAACACGAGTACTGGCAGCGCGTCGACGAGTACCTCGGCCGGTACATGACATGTGCGCATTTCGACAAGCGGGGCGTCGGCCTCTCCGATCGGCCCGATGAGATGCCGACCCTCGAGCAGCGCATCGGCGACATCGTGACGGTGATGGACGCGCTCGGCTGGGAGCGGACCCACCTCCTCGGCCTGTCCGAAGGCGGCTTGATGAGCCAGCTCTTCGCGGCCAACTATCCCCAGCGCGTGGACCACGTGATCCTGATCGACACGATGCCGTCGCCGCGCTACTGGTCGCGGATGTTCGACCGAGTCGAGCCCGGTGACCCGCCGATGCTGCCGTCGACGGAGATCACCGAGCGCTTCGACCATCTCGTGCGCACCTGGGGGGAGGAGCCGCAGTACTTCGTCGACTGGTTCGTGCCGAGCCAGAGCGAGAACGAATCCTTCGTGCGGTGGGGTGGCCGGCTCGAACGCCTGTCGGCCAGTCCGCGTGATATCGAGCGCCAGGTGCACAGCATCATGGGGCTCGACGCCGGCGATGCCGCCGAGCGCATCACCGCGCCGACACTGGTCATGCACGTGAAAGGCGACCGGGTGTGCAACGTTGCGGGTGGCCGGGTGCTCGCGGACGTGATCCCGGGGGCGCGTTACGTCGAGATCCCCGGCGACGACCACTTCTGCTGGGTGATGCCTACCTGGCGCGAGATGAACGACGTCATGGTCGAGTTCTGCACCGGCACTGTGCCGGAGCCGATCACCACCCGCCGGTTCGCGACGGTGCTCTTCACCGACATCGTCGGCTCGACCCATCGGTCGGCCACGCTCGGCGACACCGCCTGGCGGGAGATCCTCGACCAGCACGACGTGATCGCCCGCAAGATCGTCGAGCAACACAACGGTCGGGTGGTGAAGAGCACCGGCGACGGCTTGCTCGTGATCTTTGACGTCCCGTCCCAAGGCGTCGGGTGTGGCATCGACCTGTGTCGTGAGCTCTCGGCGATCGACCTGCCGATCCGCGCCGGCGTGCACGCGGGCGAGATCGAGGTCCACGACGACGGCGACATCTCCGGCATTGCGGTGAACCTCGCGGCGCGGGTCGAGCAGGCCGCGGCCGACGGTGAGCTGTGGGTCTCCTCGACCGTCCGGGACATGATGCTCGGTGGTGCTGCAGGCTTCGACGAGCGCGGCGAGTATGCACTGAAGGGCATCGACGGTAACTGGAAGCTCTTCGCCGTCCGTTGATCGCGCGGTTCTGATGCATCATGCCGAGTTCAACGACCCGCGCCTCGTCGCCGTCTACGACGCGGAGTGCCCGTGGTCGCGCGACGACGACTTCTTCGTCGCGGTGGCTGACGAAACTCCCGGTGCCCGCGTCCTCGACCTCGGGTGCGGAACGGGCCGGCTTGCGTTGGGCCTCAGTACGCACGGTCACTCGGTCACTGGCGTCGATCCCGCGAGCGCATCACTCGACGCAGCCCGCGCCAAGCCCGGAGCGGAGAGGGTGACGTGGGCCGAGGGCACGTCGGCACTACTCGGTGCAGATGAGTTCGACCTAGCGGTGATGACGAGTCACGTTGCGCAGTTCTTCGTCACCGACCACGAGTGGGGGCGGGTGCTGGCCGACCTCCGACGCGCGCTCGTGCTTGGCGGGCGGCTCGTGTTCGACGCGCGCGACCCGTCGGACCGGGCATGGGAAAGGTGGGACACCGACCGTCAGCGGAGCGTGACCTTGCCCGACGGTCGCGTCGTGCAGGAGCGCACGGAGGTCACCGCGGTCGAGGACGACACGGTGAGTTTCGCGATTCACTATGAGTTTCCCGATCACGGCGAGCTCGTTAGCACAGCCACGCTCCGGTTCCGATCGGCGGACGAACTAAGCGAATCGCTGCGCGCCGCCAAGTTCACCGTCGAGCAGATCTATGGGGGCTGGAATCGTGAACCCATCGGCCACGGCGACGGCGAATTCGTGGTCATCGCGCGGGCCGATCCGAGAAAGGATTCGCGCCGTTGAACACACGCGTCGATGCAGTGCGTATCTGAATCCCCAGACCGCAACGTTGCCCAACCCGGTCCAGACCCGTGAGGAAACTTCCCGAGAGTCACAAAAAGCTAGGTGTCCCCGTGAAGGGCACGATCGACTTCCCGCGGGTACCGATCCTGAACGCGGGACGGATGGTCGCAGGCGGGTTTCTACACTTGGGGACATGTCCGTCACCGTCGAACTTGAGGCTGGGCTGCTCGCCCGCCTCGAAGCTGAAGCCGCTCGCCGCGGTGTCACGATCGACACCGTGATCGCGGAGTTCGCCGCGCAGCTCCCGGCCGACACCGACGACGCACTCGCAGCGTTCATCGGGTGTGGTGCGTCGGGTCGCACCGAACCGTTCGACATTCACCGCGAACGCCGAGAACTCGCCGCGAAGAAGTACGCCGAAGGCATCTGAGTCCACGGTGCTACTCATCGACACCGGAATCTTCGTCGCGGCCGCGGACCGAGACGAGCCTCACCACATTGCTTCGGCCGACGTTCTGCGCGGCCGTGACCTTGCGGTCGCCGCACCGGTGATCACAGAGACGGCATGGATGATTGAGACGAGATTGGGTCCCGACGCGGAGGCGCGGTTCCTGGCCCTCGTGACCAGCGATCGGTTCCAGATCCAAGATCTCCGACTCGTCGACTCCCAACGTTCGATTGAACTGATCCGCCAGTATGCAGACCTCGGTCTTGGGTTCGTGGACGCGTCGATCATCGCGATCGCGGAACGGCTGAATCTCACCGACATCGCGACCCATAATCACCGAGACTTCGCGGTCGTGCGTCCCGCTCACTGCGACGCGTTCGAACTCATCCCGTAAATGTTCGAGCTGTCCTGCGGCGTGGAAGACTCCCTGCCGTGCCCGATCTCGCCACTGCTCGAGCGCACGAGCACACGCGTTCACCTGGCCTGCCCCCGTTTGGTGGTCCGCGCGCTATGAGAGTGCTGGTTTGGGAGCAGCGGGTTGACTGGACGTTCGTCGCAGCCTTGGACGGTCCACCTGTGAAGTTCACCGAAGACGTGCGTTCGGCCGTTGCGGAGCATATGGATCGATACGGATGGGTGCCCCCAGGTTGGGGCGTCCGCGGCGCCGCCGCAGACGGGTTCGAGATCACGACTTCGTCGCGGTGGCCAACGAAACGCCCGCAGCCCGCGTCCTCGATCTCGGCTGCGGAACCGGTCGGCTCGCGCTGGGCCTCAGTGCGCACGATCGCCGACGTACACCGAGCGCTCGTCCCCGGCCGCCACCTCGTCTTCGACACGCGCGACCCGGACGCGCGCAAATGGGAACGGTGGTCCACCTACCGCCGGCGGAGCGTGACCTTGCCCGACGGTCGCGTGGTGCAGGAGTGGACCGAGGTGACCGCGGTGGAGCACGACACGGTGAGTTTCGCGATTCACTACCGGTTCCCGGATCACGCCGAGCTCGTCAGCAGGGCAACGCTCCGGTTCCGATCAGCGGACGAACTACGCGAATCGCTGCGCGCCGCCAAGTTCACCGTCGAGCAGATCTATGGGGGCTGGAATCGTGAACCCATCGGTCAGGGCGACGGCGAATTCGTGGTCATCGCGCGGGCCGATCCGAGAAAGGATTCGCGCCGTTGAACAGACGCGTCGATGCAGTGCGTATCTGGAATCCTCAGATCCGCAACGTTGCCCAACCCAGTTCACACGCCGTGAGGAAACTTCCCGAAAGTCATAAACAGCCTTTAAAGAGCGATACCCGCGCGGAAGTACTCCTATTACCCGTGGGGTGGCGGGGCGGGCGGCAGTCCTCCGAGCGTGGTGAAGACCGAGCAGAAGCAGGCCTCCAGTGTGTGGCTCACGAGCTACGACTTCCTCGATGGTCTCGGGCGCAAGGTGCAGTCCTCTTCCCTATCGCCCACACCCTCGGGGGTGAGTGTGCGCGCGGCGACTGCGTTTGATGCATCGGGCCGCGCGTACCAGGTGTCGGCGCCGTTCGAGAGCACCAGCCGATGATCGCGTACGCCGCGCCCGGTTGGACCACCGCCACGGCAACGGCAACGAACGGTTTCGCCGGCGTGTCGTACCACGTGTACAGCTTCGACGAACTCGGACGCACGACCAAGGACATTCTGCGGTCCGCGAGCACTGCGAAGATCACGAACCAGACCGCTTACGACCAATGGTCCACGTTCTCGTACCCTCCCACTGGTGGGAACACCTAGCGAGCGACCGACGGTTTCGGGAACCTCGCCACGGTGCTCGAGTACAACGCGCAGACCGGAAACGCGACCACGAACTGTACGTACGACACGATGAATCGGCTCACCGACATCGGTGATGCTGTGGGCAATCAGACCCACACCACGTACGACCTTGGCGGGCGTAAGACCGGCTCCATCGACCCCGACACGGGTACGTGGTCGTTCGGCTACGACCCGATCGGTAAGCAGACCAGCCAAGTTGATGCTCGCGGTCAAGTGGTGTTGACCGACTACGACGCGCTGCATCGTCCGACCGACACGTCGGGTGACCTCGCGAAGACGGTGCACCTCTCGCACGCGACCTATGACGCGCCCGGCCAACTTGGCCTGGCACACGACGCAACGAGTTACGACCAGTCCGGCAACGCCTATACCCAGACCGCGCTCGCTTACGACACCAAGAACCGTCCGACGAGTTCGCAGGTCACGGTACCGAACTCGGCAACGGGCCTCGCTGGCACGTACGTCTTCGGCGCGGCGTACGACCTTGCCGGTCACCAGAAGTCAGTCACGTTGCCCGGCGGCCCGAACGGCAGCGCAGGCGAGACCGTCACCGCGGGATTCAGCAACGCAGGGATCGCGGCCACGCTCACCAGTCCGAGTGGTACGTACGTGAATGGCTCCACCTACAACTCGCAAGGGTTGTTGACGGGTCAGACCCTCGGCGGTCCAACGCCGCTCGCGTTGACGCGGGCGTTGACCTACGAGCCGATCACCAATCGCCTGTTGACCTTGAAGGCCGGCGCGGCAACAAACACCATCTCACGTTGACGGCCGGCGGCTGCATACATCTCTCTGCACATGCCTATTCGCAAGAAGACGAAGATTTGGTTTTTGTTGCTCTCATGGAGGGAACGCCATGTACCGAGGTGGAACTTGCCCGAATCCCCTCGGCCATAGTTGCCGGCATCGAGGGCGGTTGACGCGCCCCAGACGCTGGTCCCCGGTGACTCGTCGGGTCCACACGACGGGCTGATCCGAGAAAGACTTGATTCGCGGCGCCGAAGCGACGATACTTCCGTCCTCATGAACCGGACCGCCGAACTCCTCGTAGTAGTTACTTAGGCGTACGGCTTTCTCGCGTCCGTACGCCTGCCCCTCGCACATGCGGGGGGTTTTTCGCGTCCGGACCCGAAATCGATCCGGACCTTTCCCCTGGAGCACCCATGAAACTCACCGGAGCCCAAGCGCTCATCCGCAGCCTGGAGATGGAAGGCACCGAAGTGATGTTCGGGCTGCCCGGCGGCGCGATCCTGCCGGTGTACGACCCGCTGATCGACTCGTCGATCCGCCACATCCTCGTGCGCCACGAACAGGGCGCGGGCCACATGGCCGAGGGCTACGCGCACGCCACCGGTCGTCCCGGGGTGGCCATGGTGACGAGCGGTCCGGCGGCCACGAACATCGTCACGCCGTTGGCCGACGCCTACATGGACTCGATTCCAATCGTCGTCATCACCGGCCAGGTGCCGTATTCGGTGATCGGGACCGACGCGTTTCAGGAGTGCGACACCGTGGGCATCACCATGCCGATCACGAAGCACAACTGGTTGATCACTGACGCCCAGGACATCCCGCGCATCGTGCGCGAGGCATTCCACGTGGCCACCACCGGCCGTCCGGGTCCCGTGCTCGTGGATATCCCCAAGGACATCGCGAACCAGACGATGGACTGGGAGTGGCCCGAGGGCGTGGACCTGCCCGGCTACAAGCCGAACCTCAAGGGCCACCCGAAGCAGATCAAGGACGCGGCCAAGCTCATCGGCGAGGCGCAGCGTCCGGTGATCTACGCCGGCGGCGGAATCCTCAAGGCGCGCGCGGCCGAAGCGTTGCGCGAACTCGCGGAGGCCACCGGAATCCCGGTGGTCACCACCTTGATGGCGCGCGGTGCGTTCCCCGACAGCCATGAACTCGCACTCGGTATGCCGGGCATGCACGGCAACTACACCGCGATCACCGCGATGCAGCAGGCCGACCTCCTCATCGCGCTCGGCGCACGTTTCGACGACCGCGTGACCGGCCGGGTCGATGCCTTTGCGCCCGACGCGAAGATCATTCACGTGGATGTGGACCCGGCCGAACTCGGCAAGGTCCGCCGGCCCGACGTGCCAATCGTCGGCGACTGCCGCAACGTGATCGAGCGCATCACCGTCGCGGTCAAGGCCGATCAAGCCAAGCGTGAATGGCCTGACCTCACGAACTGGCGCGCCACGGTGAGGGGCTGGCAGGTGGAGCACCCGCTCGCCTACGACCAGCCCGAGGGTGGCCCGCTCAAGCCGCAATACGTGATCGAACAGTTGCGCGCGAACACGCCCGTCGACACGATCCTGGCGTCCGGTGTGGGTCAACACCAGATGTGGGCGAGTCAGCACTGGAGCTTCGAGCAGCCCTACTCGTGGGTGAACTCCGGCGGCCTCGGAACCATGGGCTTCGCCGTGCCGGCCGCGATCGGCGCCAAGGTCGGTTGCCCCGAGAAGATGGTGTGGGCCGTGGATGGTGATGGCTGTTTCCAGATGACGGCACAGGAGATGGTCACCGCGAGCGCCGAGAAGATCCCGGTGAAGATCGCGATCTTGAACAACGCGTACCTCGGCATGGTGCGCCAGTGGCAGGAGCTCTTCTACGAGGAGCGTTACAGCGAGGTGTACCTCTCGCCCGACCTGCCGGACTACGTGAAGTGGGCCGAGGCGATGGGCTGTGTGGCGTTTCGCGTCGACACCCCCGAGGATGTGGTTCCCACGATCGAGAAGGCCAACGAGGTGGACGATCGCCCCGTGGTCATCGACTTCCGGACCGACTACCGCGAGAAGGTGTATCCGATGGTCCCATCGGGCGCGAGCAATAGCGACGTGATCCTCGGCCCCGAGGCCGACAAGCGTGGAGGACGCTGAGATGACCATCAACCACCACATCTTGAGCGTGCTCGTGGAGAACAAGTTCGGTGTGCTCACGCGCGTCTCGAGCTTGTTCTCGCGGCGCGGCTACAACATCTACTCACTTGCGGTCTCGCCCACCGAGGACGACCGGTACTCGCGCATGACGATCGTGGTCGATGGCGACCCGGACCTCATCGAGCAGATCACGAAGCAGCTCAACAAGCTGATTCCGGTGATTCGCATCAGCGAACTCGCCGACTCGGATGCCGTGGAGCGGGAACTCATGTTGGTGACGGTCAAGGCCGGCAGCGATGCCCGGTCCCAGGTCACCGAGCTGACGTCGATCTTCGAAGCGAAGATTCTCGACGTGGGCTACGAGTCGTTGACCCTCATGGTCGCCGGCCAGCCCGAGAAGCTCGATGCCATGACCGATCTGCTCAAGCCGTTCGGCATCGTCGAACTGCAGCGCACGGGCCGAATCGCCCTACCGAAGTTGGCCCGGAAGCCCACCAAGCTTCGGGTCGTCAAGAACAAGTCTGCGTAACTACCCTTCGCCCACCCGCGAACTTGCGTCAGAAACCGACCTCCACGGTCGGAAAGTGGCGCAAGTTCGGCTGGGATCGGGTCTTCGAGAGGAACGGAACAGATGGCTGCCACGATCACCTATGACGACGGTGCGGACCTTGGACTGCTCGACGCCAAAACCGTCGCGGTCTTGGGCTACGGCTCGCAGGGTCACGCCCACGCACTGAACCTCAAGGAGTCCGGGGTCGATGTGATCGTCGGGCTGCGCGAAGGCTCGGCCAGTGCGGCCAAGGCCGAAGGTGCGGGCCTCAAGGTCCTCACGATCGCCGAAGCCGTGCAAGCCGCGGATGTGGTGATGGTGTTGCTGCCCGACACGGAGCAGAAGCGGATCTACCACGCCGACATCGAAGCGAACCTCTCGGCCGGTAACTCCCTTGCGTTCGCGCACGGGTTCAACATCCACTTCGACCAGATCCAACCGCCGGAGGGCGTGGACGTGTGGATGATCGCGCCCAAGGGGCCGGGTCACCTCGTGCGCCGGACCTACACCGAAGGTGGCGGCGTTCCCGCGCTGGTGGCGGTGGCCCAGGACGCATCCGGCCACGCGCGCGACACGGCGCTCGCATACGCCAAGGGGATTGGCGCCACCCGCGGCGGCGTGCTCGACACCACGTTCCAGGAAGAGACCGAGACCGACCTGTTCGGCGAGCAAGTGGTGTTGTGCGGTGGACTCGTGGAGCTCATCCAGAACTCGTTCGAGACGCTGGTGGAAGCGGGCTACCAGCCCGAGTCGGCGTACTTCGAGACATTGCACGAAGTGAAGCTCATCGTCGACCTCATCTACGAGGGTGGCATCTCCAACATGCGGTACTCGATCTCGGACACCGCCGAGTACGGCGACATGACGCGCGGTCCGCGGATCGTGACCTCCCAGACCAAGGCCGAGATGAAGAAGATCCTCGGTGAGATCCAGAGTGGCGAGTTCGCGCAGGAATGGATCGCCGAGAACGAAGCGGGCCGTCCCAACTTCAAGAAGCTCCAAGAAGCTGGGCGCGCGCATCCGATCGAGGCAGTGGGCGCCGAACTGCGAGCGATGATGCCGTGGATCTCTGCGGGCAAAGCCACGCCGCAAGAAGTCTCCGGCGGCTAACCCTGCGCCTAACCCCCGGGGAGTCTGCGGGCTCCCTAGAGTGACGCCGTGATCCTGATCGCCGTGGTTGTCGGGTATCTGCTGGGCACCTTCCCGTCGGCCGATCTCGTGACGCGCATCGCCACGCGCGGCAAGGTCGACATTCGAACGGTGGGCACCGGCAATCCCGGCACACTCAACGCCATGAGGTCGGTCGGCACGAAGTGGGGCATCGTGGTGATGGCGCTCGATGTGGCCAAGGGCACCGCCGCCGGTCTCATCGGGCGTGAACTCGGTGGTGGTGACGGCGCGTACGCGGCCGCAACCGCGTCGATTGCCGGTCACATCTTCCCGGTGTGGACACGCTTTCGTGGGGGCAAGGGAGTGGCCACATCGGTGGGCGCGTGCCTCGCCGTGTTTCCGGTGTACGTGCCGCTCGACGTGGTGGTGGCGTATTTGGGCGCGGTGAAGTCCAAGCGGGCCACCATCGGCACCCAAATGGGGTGTGTGATCTGGATGGCGGCGTCGTTGCTCTGGTGGGCATTCGATTGGCCCAACCTGTGGGGACCGGCGCCGAGCCGCGGGATGTTGGCGTTCTCCATGATCGGGTCCGCGATGATCATGTGGGCGTTCTGGCACGGCAATCGCGAACTGGCGCGCCAGGCCGCCGCCGAGGGCTCGCCGGAGGACTCGGCGTGACGATCGCGCTGGTGACGGACTCGAATGCTCAGCTGCCGGCCGAGCTTCGCGATCGGTTTCACGTGAGCGTGGTGCCACTGGCGATCGTGATCGACGGCGAAGAGTTTCGCGAGGGCGTCGACCTCACCACCGCCCACTTCTACGACCGTCTTGCCGCCGGCGCGACGGTGACCACGGCTGCGCCGTCGCCGGGCGAAGTGCTCGCGGTGTACCAAGCCGCGATCGACGCGGGTGCAACTGAGATTCTCTCCATCCACATCGGGTCGAACACCTCCGCCACGTACGGAGCAGTGGCCCTCGCGGCGAGCTCGTGCGCGGTTCCGGTGGAGGTCGTGGATACCGGTACGGCCTCCTTCGCGATTTCGTGCTGTGTCTGGGCCGCCGGCGAAGCGCTCGCGGATGGAGCTGGTGTGGAGGTCGCCGCGGCGGCGGCGCGTGCCGCGGCGACGGGCGTGGGCAACGTGTTTATCGTTGGCGCACTCGATCTTGCGCGTCGCGGCGGTCGCCTTGCGGCTGGTGTCGACGATGCCGACGGCGTGCCCGTTCTCGCGTTGGCCGCTGGTCGTATGGAGGTGGTGGCTCGGGTGCACGACGTGGAGAATGCGGTGGAGGTCATGATCGCGTACGTGGTTGACTCCGCCGCAGACCGAACGATCCGGGCGGGGGTAGGCGACGCGCTCGCACCGGAACTCGCCGGCGCGTTCGCGACTGCGCTCCAGGCTCGGCCCGAAGTCGAGCAGCTGGTGCACTACGAGATCGGACCGTCCGTGGGTGCCCACACCGGCGCCGGAACCGTCGGTGCCTGCTTCTTTGCACCGGACGCTCCGTGACCCAACAGCCTCCCGGCGCATCAGAGACGCCACCACCGAGTCCGTCACCGCCACCGGTCCCGCCCGGTTGGTATCCCGATCCGTGGCACGCGGCGCCGCGCCGATATTGGGACGGTGTCGCGTGGACCGGACCACACCGACACCGCCTCCGCCTATGCGTCGGTGGCCGCAACGACGGCAAAGGACGACCCGCTCCGCATGCTCCTACCGATCGGCCGATCGGGCTGGGCGATTGCGGCGGGCTATCTCGGATTGGTGTCGGTGCTGTGCATCTTTGCTCCGTTCGCACTGGCCACCGGTGGGCTCGCGTTGCGCGAAATCGGCAGCAAGCCTGAGCTGATGGGTCGTGGCCGCGCCTGGTTTGGAATCGTGATGGGTGCGATCTTCACGATCGTGCTCGTCGTTGCGTTGGTGGGCCAAGCCACGAAATGACACGGGGTCAGGCGCGAAAGAACTCCGTGTCGGTGCTGGTCAGGCGGATCGCCAAGATTATTGGGATTGTTGTGATCCGGGAGAGGAGGCAGAGCGAATGATTGATGTGAAGGACTGCGCAGGGACTCAAACATGACCGCGGCAACCGACTGGGAGCACGACGTTCATCGCCGACTCCTGGCCGGGGATCAGGTCGCCCTCGGAGACTGCTACGACCAGTTTTCCTCGTTCGTGTACGGGCTTGCGCTGCGGGTCATCCGCGATCAGCGGGCCGCCGAGGATGTGAGCCAAGACGTGTTCCTGTACTTGTGGGAACGCGCCGACGCATTCGATCCAGCGCGGGGCGGACTCCGTACGTGGCTGGGCACGCTCGCGCATCGCCGGGCCGTGGATTATGTGCGGCGAGAAGAAGCCCTTCGGCGGCGTACCGAGCGGGTCGGTGCCGAGGCCTCGGTCACGCCGGATGTTGAAGAGATCGCGGTCGCGATCGTGACGGCGGAACGGGTGCGTGCCGCGCTCGACGAGCTGCCGGTGGAACAGCGTGATGCGATCAGGTTGGCATACTTCGGGGGCAAGACCTACCGCGAAGTTGCGGTGCAGCTCGAGATTCCCGAAGGTACGGCGAAGTCGAGGATGCGGCTCGGGCTGGCCCGAATCGCGACGGTCTTGGAACGAGAAGGAGTAACGCAGTGGACGTGACCGAAGGTGGCCGAGAGTTACTGGGCGCCTACGCGCTCGACGCGCTCGACGACGATGAAGTGGTCGCGATGGAAGCATTGATCAGCAGCGATCCCGAAGCGGCAGAAGAACTTCACCGGCTTCGGAGCGCCGCGGCCTGGATCGGTGCCACCGAAGCGCTGCAACCACCGCGTGATCTGCGGCGTCATCTGTTCGAGGCCGCCGCGGCGAGGCCGGTCGAGCTGCGCGTGTACCGCGCCGCGATCGAACGTCATGAAGAGCTCCTCGATGCAATCTCGGAATCGGACCTCGAGCTTCCGACCGAGAACGGGCTGTCGATTGGTGATCTCGTTGTCCATCTCGCCGCGATGGAGACTGCGGTCGCCGAGACGGTGGGACATCAGTGTGACGTGAGCACCGAGGTCGACGTCGAGGCTCGTACGAACGAGTTTCTCGCGGCCTTCGGCCACGACCCGCTCGGTGCCGGGCGCGCGGTCTGGCATTCGGCGACCGTCACCATTGCGGGCTGGGCCGGCGCTCCCAACCAGAACGCTCGCCTGCCGTGGGCCGATTCCGAGGTCTCGCGGCGCACGGCGCTGGCCACGCGCGCATTCGAACTCTGGACCCACGACGATGACATTCGCGTCGCGCTCGGCCAGGATCGCCAGACGCCGCTGGTGCCGGAACTGGCGCTGATGTCCGACGTCGCCGTGGGCATTCTCCCGTTCTGCTTTGCCACGCAGGGCCAGAAGGTCGCCGCGGCGGCGCGGGTGGTGTTGACCGGTGAGGGTGGCGGCGACTGGACGGTTTCTCTCGATGGACACGAACACGACACGGTCGACGTGACCCTCACGTTGGACGTGGTGGACTACTGCCGGGTGGTGGCCGAACGGCTGAACCCCGAGAATTGTGGCGCGGCGATCGACGGGGACCAGGCACTGGGGCGCACGCTCTTGGGCTGCGCCTCCGCGCTAGCGACCCTCTGACATCTTCCGCATCGCCCCCGGCGGTGCGTCCCAGAACAGCAGCGTTTGTCGACGTAGTGGCGCTCAGCGCACACAATCCGACAAGCGCCGCGGGGGTAAGGGCGCCGGCCTGGTCAATCGCGGATGACGAGTCCCTTGGGCGTGTCGTGGGCGCCGGCGGCGCGCAGGGCCTCGGCGCTCGGATGCTCGCGCACGGGCCGACCGTCCACGTGTGTGAGTTCGATCTTGCGGACGCGGCCGTCCTTCACCAGACGCACGAGCGCGGTTGCCCAAACATCCGATTCCGTGAACGTGGTGAGGGTCTTGGCCCCTCGCTCCAAGTAGGCGAGGAGGTGACCGTCGCCGATCACCACGTACGCACCTGCCGCGCGGCTGGGTCGACCGGGATTCTCCGGCCATGCCAGGGCGGCGCCGTAAGGCTGAGCCGGGTCGGTGGCCGCGAGGACGCGCGGTTCCGCGTCGGCAACGTCGCTGCGAAACGCGCGGAGGCGATCGACCGCGCCGGGCAGCGCGAACTGGGCGGCACCCAGCCCGGCCACGAAGTAGCCCCTCCGGACTCTCCCCGTCTCCTCCAACGCTCGTAACACCGGGTACACCGCCGCGTAGCCGCCGAAGATTCCTTCCGCCCTCACGGCTTCGCGCGTCACCACGCCGTGGCGCTCGAGCAGTTGGGTGGCGAGCGCATGGGCGCGTTCGGTGGGGGTGAACGCCAGTGCGGCCGACTCCGTGCGCAGCAGGGACCAGCGTCCCGCACCGGCAGGCGGTCCGATGCGCCGCAGACTGCCGGGACGTGGTCGAGCAGTGGTCTTGGCGCGTCGCTTGCCCCGGCCGAGTTGGGCGCGTAGCGGTGCGAAGCTGTCGTTGGTGACGTATCCCGCCCACACGAGATCCCACAGTGCCGCGAGGACCTCCGCTTCGGGCGCGTTGCCGGCCGCGCCGAGCACGTCGGGCCAGAAAGATGCGCCGGCGCGTTCCAGGTGGTCGACGATGCCATCGTGGACGGGGCCCCGGGGACGCTCCAGCGCCGGCGGGAGGAGCAGGTGCGCCCGATCGCGGTACGCGAGCACGATCCGACCGTCGCGCGGTCCGATCGCGCCCGCACCAACCCACACGATCTCACCGCTGCTGAGGACTGCGTCGAGGAGGCCGGGTCCGTATCCACCGACGCGCGCCGGGAGCACATCGTGTTCCAACGTCGACGCGGGGATGGGCGCACCCTGGATCAGGGACAGCGCGTCGAGGAGCGCGTCGACACCGTGGCGCGGTGCGTCCATGCCGTGCCAGGCCGGCAGGAACCGCGCGAGCACCTCGGGTTCCACCGGCTCCACTTCGTGGCGCAACTTCGCCAGGCTGCGCCGCCGCAATCGGCGCAGCACGGTGGTGTCGCACCACTCGCGGTCGTGACCATCGGGCCGGAACTCGCCGCGCACGATCCGATCCGCCGCTTCGAGGGTCCGGAGCGTGGGGACCAGACGGTCGGCGGCTACGCCGAATCGTTGGGCCGCTTCGATGGTGGTAAACGGGCCGTGGGTGCGCGCGAACCGTGCGACGAGATCAGTGAGCGGCTCCGGTACCGGATCGGTGAAGGCCACGGGGAGGCCGGGCGGGAGCGCGCAACCGAACGCGTCTCGGTAGCGCGCCGCGTCCTCGGCCGCGATGACTCGGGTCTCGCCGGCGATCGTGATGTCGATCACCCGGCGCACGGCCCGCAGCTCGCTCAGCATCGGAGCGGGATCGAGATCGCACCGGGCCTCGAGTTCGATCTCGGACAGGTCTCCGAGATCGCGGAGCAGGTCGTGGATATCGTCGACGGTGCGGATGCGTTCGCGCCTCGACGCGGTGAGTCGCTGGAGTTCGAGTTCGAGCTCTCCGAGTGCTTCGGCGTCGAGGAGCTCCCGGAGTTCGTCGGTCCCGAGGAGTTCGCGCAGCAGGTTGCGGTCAAGTGAGAGTGCCGCCGCGCGCCGTTCGGCGAGGGGCGCATCGCCCTCGTACATGAACGTGGCAATCCACGAGTAGAGGAGCGACTGCGCGAACGGCGACGCTCGGGTGGTGTCGACGGTGACCATGCGAATACGCCGGGCTCGCAGATCGCGCAGCACCTCGATCAGGGCAGGGAGATCGAACACTTCCTGCAGGCACTCGCGCGTGGTTTCGAGGATGATCGGGAAACTCGGATGACCGGCAGCCACTTCCAAGAGCCCGGCGGCGCGTTGACGTTGTTGCCAGAGGGGAGTCCGTTCGCCGGGTCGGCGTTTCGGCAGCAACAGCGCTCGGGCGGCGGCTTCGCGAAAGCGCGCGCCGAACAGCGACGAACCCGGCAGTGCGTTGATGACGAGGTCTTCGATCGCATCGGGATCGAGTGCAAGGTCTTCGATGGGGAAGTGCTCCACCGCGTCGGGGAGGCGCAACACGATGCCGTCGTCGCTCCACAGGACCTGTACATCCGTGCCGAGGCTCTCGGTCAGTAACGCGCGCAGTGCCATGCCCCACGGAGCGTGGACCCGCGCGCCGAAGGGGCTCAGGATGCACACCCGCCAGTCGCCGAGTTCATCGGGGAAGCGCTCCACCACAATCGTGCGGTCGTCCGGGACTGCACCCGTGGCTTCGGTCTGTTCGGCGAGGTACGCGACCAGGTTCTGCGCGGCGAGTTGGTCCATCGCCGATACCGCACGCAGGTGCGCAACCGCATCGTCGTCGGTCCGAGCGCGTAACTCCCGAGTGAACGCGCCGATCGCCCGCCCGAGCTCGATCGGACGGCCGGGTTGGTCGCCGTGCCAGAACGGCAGGCGCCCGGGCTCACCCGGAGCGGGGATCACCACCACTCGGTCGTGGGTGATCTGATCGATCCGCCAGGTACTCGCGCCCAACACGAAGGTCTCGCCGGGCCGGCTCTCGTAGACCATCTCTTCGTCGAGCTCGCCCACGCGAGTGCCTTCGGGGAGGAAGACGCCGAAGAGGCCGCGGTCAGGAATCGTTCCGCCGTTGGTGATCGCGATCCGGCCCGCACCGTCGCGCGCCCGAACGGTTCCGGCGATGCGATCCCATACCAGGCGAGGTCGGAGCCCCGCGAACTCGTCCGACGGATAGCGCCCCGACAACAGATCGAGCACTGCGGTGAACGAGTCGTCGCCCAGCTCCGAGAAGTTCGCGCATCGTCGTACCAGCGCGAGCAGCTCGTCCACGTTCCACTCGTCGACGGCGCACATCGCCACGATCTGTTGCGCGAGGACGTCGAGCGGGTTGCGCACGATCCGGGTGGATTCGATCGCGCCGGCGCGCATGCGTTCCACCACGACCGCCACTTCCAGCAGGTCGCCGCGGTACTTCGGGAAAATCTTGCCGGTGCTCGGCTCGCCTACCTGGTGGCCGGCGCGCCCGATGCGCTGCAATCCGCGGCTCACCGCTCCTGGCGACTCCACCTGAATCACCAGATCGACGGTTCCCATGTCGATGCCCAGCTCCAGGCTGCTCGTTGCGACGAGGGCGCGTAGTCGACCGGTCTTGAGCTCGTCTTCCACGATCAGTCGCTGTTCGCGCGCCAGCGAACCATGGTGCGCCTTTACCAGCTCTTCGCCGGCGAGCTCGTTCAGGCGCGCCGCCAGCCGTTCGGCGAGGCGACGCGCGTTACAGAAGATCAACGTGGTGTGATGGGCACGGATGAGTTCGAGAATGCGCGGGTGCACGTGCGGCCAGATGCTGGACCGGGTCTCGCCATCGAGCGGCCCACTCGGCGGATCGGCGAGCTTGGTTCCGAGTGCACCCATGTCTTCGATCGGAACGATCACTTCGAGGTCGAGCACCTTGCGCATGCCGGCGTCCACCACCGTGACCGGCCGGAGTTCACCGTCGCTTCGACCACCGAGAAACCGCGCGATCTCGTCGAGCGGACGTTGCGTGGCCGAGAGTCCGATGCGCTGCGGTGGTGTGCGCGAGATCGCGTCGAGGCGTTCGAGCGACAACGCGAGGTGGGCGCCGCGTTTGGTTCCCGCCACCGCGTGAATCTCGTCGACGATCACCCATTGCACGTCGCGCAATGTTTCGCGCGCCCCCGAGGTGAGCATGAGGTAGAGCGACTCGGGAGTGGTGATCAGGATGTCGGGTGGATTGCGGCGCAGGGCGGCGCGTTCCTTGGCGGGCGTGTCACCGCTGCGCACACCCACGGTGGGGGTGTGCAACGGGATGCCGAGGCGTTCGGCCGCGAGTGTTGCGCCCGCGATCGGCGCGCGCAGGTTCTTCTCCACGTCGACCGCTAACGCTTTGATCGGTGAGAGGTACAGCACCCGGGTGCGTTCGAGTTTGGGCGGTACCGGGTCGATGGCGAGGCGGTCGATGGCCCAGAGAAACGCGGCGAGCGTCTTGCCCGAACCGGTAGGGGCAAGGATGAGGGTGTGGTCGCCCGCGGCGATCGCCGGCCAACCCTGGGCTTGGGCATCGGTAGCGGCGCCGAACGTGGTGGTGAACCACTCCCGCGCCGGCGAGGAGAACGCAACGAGGGGGTCCGGCACCATCGCCTGACGGTAACGCTTTGGCCGTCGGTGTCGCCTGGCGGATAAGGGGTCGACGGATATGGGGTTGACGGATGCGGGGTTGACGGACTTAGCTAGATGACTTAGTCTTTTGCCCATGGTTTCGGTTGGCGTACATGAAGCGAAAACTCATCTCTCCAAGCTGCTCGCGCAGGTGGAGGCAGGTGAGGAAGTGGTGATCTGTCGCTCCGGCAAGCCGGTCGCGCGCTTGGTCGCCACCGAACCGGTGGTCAAACCCCGGCGCGTCTTCGGGCAATACGCGGGAGTGTTTGTGGTCCCCGACGATTTTGACGCGCCGTTGCCTGACGAGATTCTCGACCTCTTCTACTCGTGAACATCCTGCTCGATACCCACGTGGTCTTGTGGCTTCAGACCGACCCGGAGCGAATCGCGGTCGAGGTACTCGACCAGATCGCAGACCCGGGCGTGACGGTATTGCTCTCGTCTGCGAGTCTCTGGGAGATTTCCATCAAGCATGCGAACGGCAAGCTCCCGTTGCCCGAGAAGGTCGACGAATGGTTTCCGGCGTACCTACGCGATGAAAGCATCCATGTGCTGCCGGTGCGTGGCGACCACGCTCTCCGTGTTGCAACGCTCCCATTGCATCATCGCGACCCGTTCGACCGGATGCTCATCGCGCAGGCGCAGATCGAGAACATTCCCATCGTGACGGTGGACCGCGCGTTTGACGCGTACGAAGTCGAGGTCACGCGCGCGAGGCGTTGACTCCATCGATCAGTCTCAGCGAGACGTGTGGGCGGCGATGATGGTGTCGGCCCAGCTCACGTCGGGGCGGGCACGCCGAATCAAACGCCCGGCCACATCGTCGGACACGTCGATCTCCAAGCGCACCAACGCGCCGCCCATCGTCTTGCCGAGGTTGTCGGAGCGCAATGACTTCGGACCGCCGCCGCCGAGCGCGGCCCGCAACACGAAGTTGAGCGCGTGCATGTTCGCGGCTTCGTAACGAACGATCTCGCCCTGCACCAACGCACCGAAATGCGCTTTGACTCGTGCCGCGGTCACCTCGGCCACGATCAGCGCGTATCCGGCATCGTCGTAGGCGAACAGCGCAACGTCGGAGGTGTCGCCCTTGTCGCCGGCGCGGTAGCCACAGAACTCGCGGAGTTGTATGCGGGCCATCGTCAGATCTCCTCGACGGTCACGGATATGCCCGGATCAACCAGTGTCTTGTCCACCAGGGTTGGCCAGATGCCGAGCAGCTCGCTGCCACTGCCGCCCATGCCGCGGCCCATTCCGGTCATGCCCGCCGGCGGTGCGCCGAGCGCGAGTGGCACGAGTTCCCGTCCCACGAGTGCCGCGGTCTTCTGATCGGCACACCGCCACGCCACTCGCGCCACGACCTCGGGCGGCTCGGCATCCGTGGGCGGCACGGTGGCGCCGCCGAGCGCGTTCACGCCCCACAGCTCCACTTCCCACTCCTCCACGGCGAGGCCAGCCAACTCCACTCGCTGCATGAAGATCGCAGTGAGTGCCTTGGCCTTCTCTGGCGCGTCCGGCCACGCGAACGCGATGCGCGTCTCACCCGCCCAGCCCGCGGGGTAGGCCAGCAACGCCTTGTAACTCTCGGTGGCCGGGAGGCCGCGCACGTCGCGGATTTCCACGCGATCGTGGCCGAGGTCGGTGATCGTGGCCGAGGTGAAGTCGGCGACTACATCCGGTGAGAGGTAGGCCGCGGGGTCATGTACCTCGTAGAGGAGTTGGTGGCGCACGGTATCCACATCCACGCGGCCACCGGAGTCGCTCGGCTTGGTGATGACCGCGGTGCCGTCCGCGGTGACCTCGGCGATGGGGTACGGGAGCTTCCACGGCTCGGGGACGGTCCACCACTCGCCGCTGAAGTTGCCGCCGGCCACCTGACCCGAACACTCCAAGAGGTGGCCCACGAGGATGCCCGCGGCGAGGTGATCCCAATCGTCGCGAGTCCAACCGAACTCATAAATCAGCGGTCCGAGGAACAACGCGGCGTCGGCAACCCGGCCGGTGATCACGATGTCGGCACCTTGCGCGAGCGCTTCGGCGATCGGGAACGCGCCGATGTAGGCCGAGAAGAACAACGCGTCGCCACCCATGGTTTGGAAGGCCGCGCCGGTCTCCACGTTCGCGAGCCCGGTTGCCGTCGCGGTTTGTACGTCGGGGAGCCGGGCCATGAGATCGTCGCCGAGCACGGTGGCGATCTTGAGGCCCGAGACGCCGAGTTGCTTCGCGGTCTCCACGGCCGCGTGCGCTGCGGCGCGGGGGTTGATGCCACCGGCGTTGGTAATGACCTTGGTCCGTCCATCGAGAATCGCCGGCATGGCCGCGCCGAGATAGCGCGGGAGGTCGCGCGTGTATCCGAGCGACTCGTCTTTCGCCCGGTCCTTGGCCAAGATCGCGAGCGTGAGTTCGGCGAGCGCTTCGAGGCACAGGTAGTCGACCCCGGCGTTGATCAGACCCTCCACGGCGCGCGGTGTGTCGCCGTAGAAACCTTGGCCGCCGCCGAGGCGAACCGGACGAGACGCGTCAGGCATGGACCCCGGCCCGACGATCGGCCCATGGCAGCGCGGTTTCGATCAACGCGCCCACGCGGAGCAGCAGGTCCTCGCGGCCGGTGGCCGCGATGAGATGGGCGCCAACAGGGAGCCCGGTTGCGCTCTGCGCTACGGGCAAGGAAATCGCGGGCTGGCCGGTCTGGTTCGTGACCGGTGTGAACGGGGTGAAGGTGCCACCGCGCCCGAACCCCACGAAGGGCTTCTCCGGAGTTTGTAACACCCCGAGTTCCGGCGGGAGTTCGCCGAGCGTGGGGGTGAGGAGAAGATCCCAACCGTCGTCCCACCACTGCATGAACCGCCGGGTGAACGCACCCATTGCGCTGAACGCGTCCATCAACTCTCCGCCGTTCGTGGTGCGTCCCTGCTCGGCGAGCATCCACGTGAGTGGTTCCACGTCGGCTTCGGTGACGTCGCGTCCGATCTTGCGGCCGATCGCGATGAGGTTCGCCGCCGCCATCGCCGACCAGATGGGGATGAACGCGGTCATCCGCTCGGTCTCGTCGAACGCCGCCGGATGGGCGACCTCCACGGAATGACCGGCGGCTTCGAGCACTCGTGCCACGGCTTCGGCCGCGACGATGCACTCGGGATCGGCGAGGTCGGCGGTGCCGGGAATCGTGGTCATGATCCCGATCCGCAACGACGGAAGCGGCGCGGTGAGCGCATCGAGGTACGACATCGCGGGGGCGGCGGGCGTGATGGGATCGCCGACCGCGGGTCCGGCGACCGCGTCGAGCAACGCCGCCGCGTCCCGCACCGAACGCGTCACCGCGAACTGCACCGACAGCGGCCGAGCGATGTCGTCACTCGTGGGGCCCACCGACGTGCGTCCGCGCGACGTCTTCAACCCCACGAGTCCACAGCAGGCGGCGGGGATGCGAATCGATCCGCCACCATCGGATGCGTGGGCGAACGGCACCATGCCCGCGGCGACGGCTGCCGCAGAGCCACCGCTCGACCCGCCGGGTGTGCGCGTGATGTCCCACGGGTTGCGGGTGGGGGGGAAGCAGAGCGGCTCGGTGGTGGGCATGATGCCGAGTTCCGGGGAACTCGTGCGCCCCATGATCACGAGCCCCGCGGCCTGAAAGCGCGCCGCGAGGGTGGTGGTGATCGGTGCGCGGAAGTCGGTCTCCTTCAACACGCGCACCCCGTCGTAGGACGGTTCGCCCGCCAACGTGCACGTGAGGTCTTTGAGCGCGAAGGGCACGCCGCGAAATGGTCCGGCGGGAAGGTCGCTCGCGGCTTCGGAACGAGCCCGGTCGAAACGGGTCGTGGTGAACGCGTTGATCGTGGGGTCGATCGCCTCGATGCGCGCGATTGCCGCGTCGACGAGTTCACCCGGCGAGACTTCACCGGCACGCACGAGGTGGGCCTGGGCGGTGGCGTCCAACGCCGCGAATGGATCGGACATCGATGGGTCTCCTCAGTTCGCGAAGATTGCGGGGCGCCGGTCCACCCACGGATGGGCCGCTTCCAGTTGGCTGGCAACGCGCACCAACGTGGCTTCGTCGTACGCGCGCGCCACGAGCTGAATGCCGATCGGGGTGGCGTCGGTGCTCGTGGCGAACGGGATCGAGATCGCGGGCTGGCCGGTCACGTTGTACATGGCCACGAACGCGGCGTACGGAGTCTGGAGGATGGGCCCCATCGCGGGATCGCCGTTGGGGTCGTTGAGCACGCCGAGCAACGGCGGTGGCGCCGCGAGGGTCGGAGTGAGCAGGAGATCGAACCCGTCGTCATGCCACCACGACAACATCGCTCGGGTCCAGGCGTGCGCGGCGTTCATCACGTGGAGCACCTGGGCACCGGTAACTGCGCGTCCCGCCTCGGCGAGCGCCCACGTTCCGGGCTCCACATCGTCGGGCGTGATGGGCCGTCCGGCCATTTCCGCAAGCTCGTCGATGAGGGCCGTGGTGTTGGCCGCCACCACGTTGAGGAACATTCCGATCAGTTCGCCGTCGTCGAGGGCGGGCGGTGAGGCTTCCTCCACGATGTGGCCGAGCGCTTCGAGTGAGCGGGCGGCGTCGATGGCCGCTGTGACGCATTGAGGATCAACTTCGCATAACCCGGCCGGAGCAGTGGTTTTGATTCCGATGCGCAGCTGCCCTGGGTCGGCGCCGACCTCGGACAGGAACGGTCGGGTCGGGGGTGGCGCGGTGTACGGGTCGCCCGGCATCGCCCCGGAAATGGCATCGAGGACCGCCGCGGTGTCGCGCACGGTTCGAGTGAGTGCACCGCGGGCCACGAGCCCGTTCCACACTTCGCCGTTCTGGGGTCCCACGGACACCCGGGCACGCGACGGCTTGAGTCCGACGAGTCCGCATCCCGAAGCCGGGACTCGAATCGATCCGCCACCGTCACCGGCATGGCCAACGGCAACCATGCCGCTCGCGACCGCCGCCGCCGATCCCCCGCTTGATCCGCCGGTGCTGTGGGCGACATTCCACGGGTTGTGCGCGGCGCCGTAGGCGTGGGGTTCGGTGGTGACCTGGAGTCCGAACTCGGGCGTGTTGGTTTTACCGATGATCACGAAGCCCGCCTGTTCGAGCTTGTCGAACAGGTGGGACGACTCGGTCGCGATGTAGCCGATTTCTTTCAACAACTTGTTGCCGAGGTGGAGCGGCGCGCCCGCGAGCTCGCCGTCGAGATCCTTGATGACCATCGGTACCCCGGCGAAGGGGCCACTCAAGGGTTTCGCGGCTCGGGCCCGGGCTCGGTCGAAGAGCGGGTGGATCACCGCGTTGAGCTCCGGATTGACCTGCTCGACGCGCGCAATCGCGGCGTCCACCAGTTCAGCCGCGGTGGCATCGCCGCGGGCAATGAGTGCGGCTTGCGCAGTGGCATCCAGCGCAGCGAGAGGTTGGTCGGTCACAAGGCCTCCGGGTTCGAACGAGATCCTGGGATGCGATCTGGGAGTGGCACTTAGGCGTGGATCGGCGGGGTCCGGTCGACCCACGGTGCTGCGCTTTCGAGCTGAGCGGCCACTTGGATGAGCAGGTCTTCTCGGCCGAACGCCGCGACGAGTTGGATCCCCACGGGCAGGCCGCCCGGAGTCCAATGCATCGGAAGCGAGATTGCCGGTTGACCGGACACGTTGGCTTGGGTGGTGAACGGGACGAAGGTGCCCGCGCGCCCGAACCCGTCGAGGGGTCGTTCACGCGTGGAGGGGAATGTTCCGTGGGGGACGGGTGGCTCACCCAACGTTGGAGTCAGCAGGAGATCGAATCCGGACTGGGGTGGATGGTCAGGATCGCGCCACCAGATGGCCGCCCGCGCCGATCCCGCCAGCGCCTCCGCGATCGTCGCGATGAACTTCGGACCGGTGACCCGGTTCCCTATCTGGGCCAACGTCCAGGTGAGCGGTTCAACGTCGTCCTCGGTGACCGGTCGACCAACCTCGGCCGCCCAATGGTCGAGGCTGTACGCGCAATCGGCAGCCCACACCGCGGTGAATCGGCGCATCGCTTCGGACTGGGACCATTCTTCGGGGAACGAAGGCTCCACGTGATGCCCCAGACCCTCGAGCACGCGCGCGGTGGATTCGACGGCGTCCACGCACTCTGGGTGCGTATTGGCGATGTCGATCGGATCATGGGTCAGCATCCCGATTCGCAACGATCCTGGATCGCGGCCAACCTCATCGCGGTAGGCGCGAATTGGCTGTGCAGGCTGAGTCGGTGCTCCCGGCCGCGCCGCGCTGAGAGCGTCGAGTATCGCCGCGGTGTCGCGCACGGTCCGAGTGACCACGCCTTCGGCGATCAAGAAGCTCGAGATCTCGTTCCCGATTCCACTGATCGGCACCCGGCCGCGCGTGGGCTTCAGCCCCACGAGTCCGCACGCGGATGCCGGAATGCGGATCGACCCGCCACCGTCGTTGGCGTGCGCTACCGCGACCATTCCGCTCGCCACTGCGGCGGCTGATCCACCGCTTGATCCGCCGGAGGTGTACTTGTTCTGCCATGGGTTGTGGGTAGCGCCGTACGCATCGGGCTCGGTCGTGGGAAGGAGGCCGATCTCCGGTGTGTTGGTGCGACCGAGGCAGATGAAGCCGGCGTCGATGAACCGTTGCGCCAGGACATCGGTGCGGGCGGGTCGGTAATCGGCATCCTTGAGGTATTGCATTCCCTCGTGCAATGGCTCGCCGGCCACTTCGCAGCCGAGGTCCTTGAACAGGATGGGCACGCCACGGAACGGCCCATCTGACGGCGCGGCCGCGGCTTCGATGCGGGCCTGATCAAAGCGCTCCCGGATGACTGCATTCAGCGCAGGGTTCAGAGCCTCGATCCGCGCGATCGAAGCGTCGACCAGTTCGATGGGTGATGCGTCGCCGCGCCGAACGAGGTCTGCGAGCGCGACGGCATCAGTGAAGGGTTCCGCCATCCGGCCAAACTAGGCGACCCTGGTGCAACGTGCTCGGGCTGCTGCTTCGCGGCGATTCACCAGCCGCGAAGGTCGACGTTCCAGACGTCGACGACCTCGGGAGCATCCAAAGCGTCGTTCACTACGTACATCCGCTCGTGATAGGCGACCGTCGGGTCCACGTGCGCAGGCCACACTCGGATGTGGTCACCGACGCGCGCCGCGTGGTCGGGTTGGAACGTCACGTGCTCGTCGGACACGAAAAGGGTCTTCGCGTCATGGATCGACGGGTTGCCGTGATCCATGCCGAGCGACTTCAGCCCGCAGTCTGCGACCGCGAACTTGGCCGACACGCTGATGACCGTGGCCTCGATCCACAGCGCGGGGGCGAAGGCGGGAATCATCGGCGCGAACGTGGTGTCCATGAGTGCGTACGATCCGGCTTGAATCTCGGTCGCCGCGGTGTTGAGGTCGTACGTGCCGGTGGCGCCCGCGGAAACGATGTCGCCGCCCACCGCGGCGTGCGCGCCGAGGAGCAGTTTCATCGCAGCGTTGGTGGCGGCTGCGCGTGCGTCGCGATCCTCGTGGAGGTACACGTGGCCTTCGTATCCCATGACGCCACGCACTTCGAGGCGCCGGACGCGCGCGTGATCGGCCAGGGCTCCCGCGTCCTCCGGTGCACAACCGCACCGCGGCAGCCCGACGTTCACGTCGATCACGACCTCGTTGATTCCGTGCGCGGCGGCGGCATCGATGGTCTCGATCGAGTCGACGGCAACGGTCACTCGCCCATCACATTCCGCCATGGCCCGGATGCGGTGCGCGTCGAGCGTCTCGTTGGCGAGGAGGAGATCGTGGCCCAGACCTGCCGCGGCGAGGCCGAGCACTTCGCGAGGGGTCGCGGCGGTGAACCCGAGATGGCCAACCGCGGCCTGACGCTGCGCCAGCGCGGTGGTCTTGTGGGCCTTCACGTGCGGCCGGCACCGAGCGCCCGGGAGCGCTGCGGCCATCACCGCAAGGTTTCGGTCGAGCATGTGACCGTCGACCACGAGGGCCGGCGTCGACAGATCAGCGAGGAACATGAGGGCTGTGCGGGTTGTGGTTTGGTCCAGGTGCTGCGCACGGGTGCATGTGCGCGAGCATGACATGCAACGAGAGGGAGTTGGAGTGGCCGAAGGCACGCGCGATGCGGGTTGGTACCCGGATCCATGGGGAACTGACGACGAACGACATTTCGATGGCGCGGCCTGGAACCGCCAGACGCGCGTGGTCGGTTCGACCGATGCCGTCGAGGTCTACGCGTCCTCGCCGGAGCCGGGAGCCGCGCCGCCCGCGCCCCCTGGACCGGTCGGCCAGTCCGACGGTGGTGGCGTGGAGGTAGGCGAACCGCCGACGATCCCGGCCGGTTGGCATCCCGATCCCTGGGGACTGGCCGCCCTGCGCTGGTGGGATGGCGCCACGTGGACCGGCCATATCAGCGGGCCGCCCACACCTCGCACCGGCACGATTGATCTCGAAGGTGAGCGCGCATTGGCCCGCTGGGTTCGCCCGGCACTGATCTTCGGCGGACTTGCGCAAGCTGCGGGCCTCATCGCCGGGGCTGAGCAATCGAAGTGGTTCGTCGCGCATTGGGACGAACTCACCGGTCCGAATCCTCGCGTGACTTCGCCGCCGGTGAGCACCGCCGGGAACATCGGTCAGTTGGCATTCCTGATCGGCGTGAGCGTTGCAGTGTTGTTCTTGCTCTGGTTCTACCGAGCGGCGACCACCGGGTGGTCGCGCCTTCCGGCCCGGCGCGGTCCGGTGCTCTCAACCTTGTCGTTCATCATTCCGGTCCTCAACCTCTGGTGGCCCTACCAAGCTGCGCTCGACATGGTGCCGGCCGACGACGCGCGGCGATCGGTCATTCGCCGCTGGTGGGCGTTGTGGTTGTTCGCAACACTGTGCGGCCTGATGATTTATCCCGCCGCGTTCCTGAACGAAACCGCGGCACGGGTCGTCGGTGGGGTTGGTGCGGCGGCCATGATCGGTGCCGCGTTCGCCGCGCGCGCCATGGTCGATTTCGTGACCTCAGCTCACGAGGACCTCGCGTAACCGCGTTCTGAAATCGCGTATTCGTGAGAACCGCTTAGGCCATACGCGAAGTTGTCTGCGCCCGCCGGGCCCCGTGACGGCCCCGATGGCCGCGGACGGGTCCTACACTTGGGACATGTCTGTGACCGTCGAACTCGATGCCGAGCTGCTTGCCCGCATCGAAGCCGAAGCCGCCCGCCGTGGCGTCAAGATCGACACCGTGATCGCTGAGTTCGCTGCGCAGCTCCCTGCAGAGACTGACGATCCGCTCGCCGCGTTCATCGGGTCTGGCGCGTCCGGACGCGGCGATCTTGGCCGACGACATCGTGAGATCCGAGCGGAGTAGACCTCGGGTATGGCCGCCCGCGACTTCTAAACGACCTTGCTTCTGGTCGATACCGGCGTGTTGCTCGCCGCCGCAGACAGCACCGACCGCGATCATCGACGCTGCGCCGAAGTGCTCGCGGAGCATCGAGGAAACCTGCACGTTGTGTCACTTGTCGTGGCCGAGACCGCGTGGCAGATCGAACGAAACCTCGGACCGCGTTCGGAAGCAGCATTCGTGCGTCTGATTACGGTTGGCGAGTTGACCGTTGTGACCCCGTCGCCCCGGACTGGGAACGCTCAGCGTCGTTGATCGAGACCTACGAGACGCTGGGACTCGGATTCGTCGACGCAACGATCGTCGCGGTCGCGGAGCGGTTGAACGTGATGACGCTTGGGACCTTGAACCACCGTGACTTCACGGTCGTGCGCCCCTTGCATTGCACCGCCTTCGAACTCATTCCTTAGCGGTCCGGGCCACGGGACCTACCCGGCCGCGCTGGGTTGGGCTCGCGTCCGGCGGCGGCTCGGCTGCTGGGCCCGACTCAGGTGCCGGTCCATTTCGGCTCGCGCTTTTCTGCGAACGCGGTGGCGCCTTCGATGGAGTCCTTGGAGGCGAACACCTCCATGGCGAGTTCGAAGTTGCGCGTCCATGCCGCGTCTTCACCGAGGTCGCCGGCTTCTCTCACCATCCGTAAGGTGTTCTTGACCGCGAGGGGTCCGTTGGCGGCGATGCGGGCCGCGAGGGCGAGCGCCTCGTCCAACACTTGGTCGGCGGGCACCACGCGATTGACCAGACCAAGCTGGAGTGCGCGCGGAGCGTCGATGGGATCGCCGGTGATCGCCATCTCCGTAGCCAGGGCCAGCGGCACCCGGTTGGGAAGCCGGACCAACGCACCCGCCGCGGCGAAGAGGCCGCGCTTCACTTCGGGAAGACCGAACCGCGAATCTTCTGCCGCCACCACGAGATCGCATGCGAGCATGATCTCGAATCCGCCCGCCAATGCCGGCCCGTTCACGGCGGCGATGAGGGGCTTGGAGTAATCACGCCGCACAATGCCCGCGAAGTTTCCGCGCGCCGTCGCCATCTCGGCGCCCTTGCCCACCGCGACGAGCTTGAGGTCGGCGCCGGCGCAGAACACCGGTCCGTTACCGGTGAGCACCACGGCTTGGATGGTGGAGTCGGCCTCGAACTCGTCGAGCCCGGCCTCGATGCCGTTGGCCAGATCGCCGTTGACGGCGTTGCGGGCCTCGGGCCGGTTGAGTCGAATGATGCCAACTCGATCGCGACGTTCGGTTTCGACTGCGGCCATCAGGGGTCTCCTTGCTCGGATGAAGTGGGCGACGGTACTGCAACCGGGGTCGGTGGAAGGTCGAGGGCGTCGGCGAAGCGCGGACTCCTGAGCTTCATGACGATGAGCGCGAGCAGCATGAGTACCGCGGAACCGACGGTCGTCTCCCGAAGCCCGACTTCGTCCGCGATCGCGCCTTGCAACACCGCACCCAGCGGGAAGAGTGAGCCGAGGACCACTGCGAGCAAGCTCACGACTCGGCCGCGGATCTCAGCCGGCGCGCGGACTTGGGCGATGCTCATGAAGCTCGACAGGGCGCCGAAGTAAATCAGACCCACGAAGAAGAGGGCGATCGCGGAGAGCGTAAGGGTGGGCATCACCGCGTAGATCGCGATCGCGGGTGGGAGTACCCAGAGCGCGGTGAGCATGACGCGTCGGCTGCCAAAGCGAAGCGCGAGGTTGGCGAGGCCGAGCGCCATCACCACTGCGCCGACACCCTGCGCGGTAATGAGAACTCCGGTGCCGGTCTTTCCGGCTTCGAGCACGATGAGGCTCATAGCCGGTACGAGCGCGATGAACGGAGCAGCGAGGAACGTGTTGATGAACATGTATCCCATCACGACCCGGAGCCCAGGATCGCGGCGTACGTACCCGATTCCCTGGCCGATCGCGGCGCGAATGGTTTGACCGTGGTGGGGTCGTGGCGGCGGAAGCTTCAGCAGCATGATCGCCGCAATGACCGCGAGGAAGCTGAAGGCGTTGATGCCGAAGGCCCACGCGTACCCACCGACGCCGATGACGATGACCGCGAGTGCGGGTCCGACGACACGTCCGAGATTCCACTGTGCGGTCGAAAGCGCGACCGCACCCACGAGATCCTCCGGCGGCACGAGATCGGGGAGCAGCGATTGATAGGTGGGGAACCCAATTGCTTGGGCGCACCCGCTCGCAAAGACGATCAGGGTGACGAGCCCGGGGCTGGGCGATCCGGTCGCAGCGAGGACTGTCAGCAGGGTGGCGAGCGCCGTCTGGATCGACGTCGTGGTGATCAGCAACGTCTTGCGCGGGAGGCGGTCGGCCAGTGCGCCGCCAACCGGTCCCAAAATCGCGCCAGGGAGAAAGCCCGCGGCGGCAACCAACCCGGTCCAGGCTGACCTGTTGGTCGCCGAAGTGACGTAGATCCCGATGCCCATGGTCTCCATCCACGTCCCGATATTCGATATGAACGCGCCGGTCCAGAAGGCGGCGAAGACTCGGTGTTTGAACGGCGCGAACGGGGACGTCATCGGAGAGCGCACCGTATCTTGCGCGAACGCCGAGGCAGTACGTTGGGTATGTGACGCGTGCCCCCCGGCCGGATGGCCAGATCGTTGAGGTCGCGAACTACCCGAGCCGATTTGAAGCCCAGCTTGCGATCAGCTTTCTCGAGACCGCGAACATCCAGGCGATGGGCAAGTTCGGCGACGCGTTCGGTGCTGCGCCCTACTACGCGATGGTCGATGGATTCCGCGTGTGTGTCTTCGAGGAAGACCTTGACGCCGCTCGCGAGATTCTCGCGTCCAACGACGTTGCGTCCGAAGGCGACCAATCGGCGAACTAATCCTCGAAGGGCCTAACTGTCGAAGGGCTCGGCGAGTGGGACGAAGATCGGCATGACGACCAGTTCCGGCCGGGGGGTCCCGGTCCATTCCCACGCCTCGATCTGGGCCCGACTCCGCCGCCCGGTAGATGCGCGCATGAGTTCGAAAGCGGAAACTCGCAGTGTGGTCGCGGGGTCGTCCTCGCCGTAGGTCCGGGTCCAGAGGTCGGTCTCGATGCGCAACGTGCCGTGACCGGCCTGGGTATGGAACTCGCCGATGCGGTCACCGATCCACGCGCTGCCGATGTGCACCGCGTCGGAGTCGCGGGCGCCCGGTCGATCGAGCGCGTGGCGGATGTCGTGCTCGTGCGTGCTCGCGTCGAGCACGGCCTGACCCGCGATGGGCCCGAAGTCGGGGATCATCGGCTCGAATATTGCCGCGTTCGCATTCCATTCTTCGATGACCGTCTCGGTCGACCGGTCACGGCGCGGATCGACCTGCGCGGCGGTCCACCCGTCGGTCGTGACTCCGTCCATCCGCCCGGCGAGCACGTCGGAGGTCACGCCCACCATGTGTGAGACCACATCGTGCACCCGCCACTCGGGAGTGGCCGGTGCGATCGCTTGGAGTTGATCCTCCTCCGCGGTGTGAACGAGTTCACTGACACGTTCGCGCAGCGCTGCGTATGCCGCGGTGGGGTCGGGAAGGGTGCTCGGGGTGGTGGTCAACGGGTTCCTTTCGTCTCCGGTGATTCGTTGCTGAACGTCAACGGGATCACGGGGCGGCCGTGCGAATGCGGTGGGCGATTTCCGTCACATGGGATTGGACTTCGTCGGCGCCGTCGATGTGGCGGTCACGCATGAGCACGACGCCGTCGACAACGGTGGTCTTCACGACCGCGCCGGATCCGGAGTAGACGAGCGCATCGATGAGCGGCGCCGGCATGGTCTCCGGGCTCTGCACATCGACGAGCAGAAAGTCGGCGGGTTCACCGATCGCCACTGGCGTGCCTCCCAGGATCGGCGCGGCGGTGCCCGTCGCGATCGCCCATGCCTCGGCCGCCGGGAGCACCTTGGGATCCTGCGCGGTGTGCTTCTGTAGGAGGGCAAGGGTCTTGAGCTCCGCGAGCAGATCGAGTGAGTTGTTCGACGCCACACCGTCGGTCCCGATGCCGATCGGAATCCCGGCGCGGTGCGCTGCCACGTACGGGAAGGCGCGGCCGACCGCGAGCTTCATGTTCGACACGGGATTGGTCACGATGGTGCAACCCCGTTGTGCGATGAGGTCGAGCTCCGCGTCATCGAGCCACACACCGTGTGCGAGCACCGAGCGTTCGGTGAGCAGGCCCACACGGTCGAGGTATTCGGCCGGCCGACACCCGTGGGCGGCGATGCAATCGGTGACCTCACCCTCGGTCTCGGAGAGGTGGATCTGCACCGGCACACCCCGCGCGCCGGAGAGGTTCGCGATGAGGCGGAGTACCGGTTCGTCCACGGTGTAGATGGCGTGCGGTCCGAGGCACGGCGTGACCCGCGGCCCGAACTCGGCGAGGCGGTCGAGGCCGTCGCTTGCCGCCTCGGGGCGCGCGTCATCGGGCGCACCGGCGAAGCTCAGAAAGACCTGGCTCACCGTGCCGCGCATCCCGCTGTCGACCACCGCTCGCGCAATATCGAACTGGAACCAATACATGTCCCAGAAGTTGGTCGTACCCGAACGGATCATCTCCAGACACGCGAGTCGAGTCCCCCAGTACACGTCGTCGCGGGTCATGTGGGCTTCGGCGGGCCAGATACGGGTCTCGAGCCATTCGATGAGGGGAAGGTCGTCGCCGTAGCCGCGCAGCAGGGTCATCGCTGCGTGACCGTGACCGTTCACGAGGCCGGGCGTGAGCGCGAGTCCGTGGGCGTCGAGGACCTCATCGGCCGCGACGGGTACCACATCTGGTCCCAACGCGGTGATGACCCCCGCCTCGGCCCGAAGTCCGACCACGCCGTCTTCGAACTGGGCGTTCGTGATACACAGGCTCACTCGATACCCCGGGCGAGCGCAGGGAGCATGGCGTCGAGATCCTCGATCAGCCGAACTCGGTTCGCCGCGACACCCGCATTGAACTCGTCCATCGTGAGCGGGGTCGGGCCGAGACCATTCGCGAGGTTGTCGACCACGCAGATCGCGGCGTAGGGGAGACCGACCTCGGTCATCAAGATGCACTCAGAGGCAATCGTCATTCCCACCAGATCGGCGACGGTGGTGAGTGCCCGCACCTCGGCGGGCGTTTCGAATCGTGGTCCACTCGTCTGGGCGTACACCCCGCCGTCGATCAGTTGGGTGGTGGTCGCGTCGTTCCACGCCTGGCGCACCTGGGCCCGCCAACCGGGATCGAATCGCGGCACCGTGTGGCTCCGCGGGTCGTCGTAATACGCGACGGTTTCGGCGGGTGCGTAGAAGTCGTCGATGGTTACGCAGGTACCCACGGGCCAGTCGGTGCGCAGGCTGCCGACCGATGAGAGCGCTACCACCCGATCGACACCCGCATCGAGGAACCCCCGGATGTGGGCGTGATGATCGATGCGATGCGGTGGGGTCCAATCGTCGAGGCCATGCCGTTGCAGCACGACCGCACCGTCCACGTCGGTCATCGCCACACCCGCGTGCTCGATGCGCACTCCCCGTTGTGCAAAAGCACTCTCGCGCAGCGCGCTGCCGGCGATGACCCCAAGCCGTCCCATTCACGATGGTCTAGTTCAGCCGGAGGCGAGGGCGCGCCAGAGCGCGGGGTAGTTCGGGTATTCGAGTTCGGGTTGCACGTATCCCGCGGCGATGAGTTCATCGTGCAGGCGCGCAAGGTTGCGCATCGGGATCCCTGAGTCAACATGATGCGCGAGATGCCAGCCCGTGAAGTACGGCACGATCGTGAGGCGGGCGAGCCAATGCTGGCGGACCGAGTGGGTGGTCTCGCGTCGATCGGACGAGTGCTTCATCCCGCCGTGCTCGGCGATACCGCGAAGCCGGTTGATCACCCGCCACACCGTGAGATGGGGGAGAAACCACAACAGGAAGTACATCCACGGGTGGTCGAACGCGGTGAAGAGACCGAGCATGATGAGTTGCACGGCCACGATGCCACGAGCTTGATCCCGGACCTTGGCATCCTCGGCCACCACCCCGCGGAAGAGTCCTTTCGTCAACTTCCAGCCCGTGATCCCCAGCGCGTCCCGGCGCAATTTGCGCAGCATCGAGTCTCGTGGAATCGGATAGCCGCGGTACAGCGGAATGTCGGGTTCATTGGGTCCGAACTCTTCGCGGTGGTGCGCCATGTGTCCCCGCCGGTAGAGATCGATCGGCACGAACGCGGGGAACGCGATGAACCACTTGCCGAAGAAATCGTTGGCCTTCCGGTTCGAGAACAGGAGACGATGCGCAGCTTCGTGCATGAAAATCGCGAACCGTGCGTGGATCGGACCCATGGCAAGGAAGGCGGCGATCCACACGAAGATGTTGTTGACCCACGCCACGGTGACGAAGATCCCGATGGTTACCGCGTAGAGGACGATCGCGTTCATCACGTTATGGAACGTGGGGATCTTGCGGAGTTCTTCGCGCAGTTTCGGCTTGGGCTTTCCGTTCGGCCCGATGAGCCCCTTGGGGTCCGGCGTAACGAGCAGGTCGGGCTGCGGTATCACGGTGGTTGCCACGCCGAGAATGTTACCGTGATTACAACATATGGAGCCATCACGTAACGTCATCTCCGTCGAATCGCCCGAGGAATGGTCATTGTCCGCGCGGTCGGTGATGGCCAGCCTGCTGTTGGGTCGCCATCCTGCACGCGCGTCCGCTCGGGATCTGGTGCGTTGGTGCGACCTCTTTGGCATCTCGGCCGGGACCGCACGAGTGGCGTTGCACCGGATGACCGCGGCGAATGAACTGCGGCGCGCGGGATCTGGTTACGAACTAGTGGGTGGCCTCGCCCGGCGTCAACGCGAACAGGTTGCAAGTCTCACGCCGCACCGCCGGCGGTGGACCGGGACGTGGCGGATGGCGGTCGTCGTCGGCGATGCTCGGCCCGCGGCGGTGCGCGCGGATGTGCGCGCCGCTTTGTTGCGCGCGCGGCTCGCCGAATGGCGCGAAGGAGTATGGATTCGACCGGCCAATCTCGACACCGACGAAGATTCACGGTGCGCATGGCTCGACGCCCGTCCCGAGGATGATCCGGTGGAGCTCGCCGCCCGGCTCTTCGCTCCGGGTCAGTGGAGCGTGGTTGCGGAGTCGTTGGTGGAGCGCGTCGAGATGGCGATCCGAGACCTTCGCTCGGATCCGTCGACTGCGATCGCGCCCGCGTTTCTCACTGGCGCGGCTGCGTTGCGCCACATCCGCGCGGATGCCCAACTCCCCACGGCGTTGGTGTCACAGCCGTGGCCGGGACCCACGTTGCGCGCTCGCTACGTGACCTACCAGCGTGCATTCGAAGCGGCCGCGCGCACCTGGTTCCGCGCCTGACCTACCTCGAACTTGCGTCACTTTCCCACCCGTGGGGTGGGAAAGTGACGCAAGTTGGGCGGTTCAGTACCGCAGGTCCGTGACGACACCGAAATGATCGGAACCGAAGACGCCGCCGACGGGAGTGTCGCCGAGGAGTTCGGTGTGGACGACGTCGCCCACCCCACCGAGCTTGGGGTGGCCCACGAGCACGTAGTCAATGCGCCGATCGATGTCGAGGCTGGTTGCGGCCCACGGATTCGTGTTCGACCATGTGAACCCGGGCCCGTCGCCACCGTGGACCCACGCGTCTCGAAACCAGATGCCCGGGACGGGGACAGCCGCATGCCCGGTGAGCATCCGAATCTCGTCGGTGTCGGGAGCCGCGTTGAGATCGCCACCCAGCACCGCGGGGAAGTCGCGCGGTCGTGTGTCCCGGGCGAACTCGGCGATCGCCCGGGTCTGCTCCTGGCGTATGGCGCCGTGATCCGCCCGCCACGACAGGTGCGCGCCGAACGCTTGAATCGGGCCGCGCGGTCCGTCGATTTCCGCGAACACGCACAGACGTTCCTCATCGTCGGCATCGCTCGAGCCGTTGGGCGCGCTGAGGGGGAGCGTGCGTACCTCGGAACGTGAGATGGGCCAGCGGCTGAGGATCGCGTTTCCCGCGCGCACGCCGTCGGCGAACGTGAGGTTCGACGCGTACACGTGATCGAAATCGCCGAGTGCATCGGCGAGTTCCTGCGCCTGGGATCGCCCGCCCGGTTCGTCCCAGACTTCCACCAGCAGGCAGATGTCGGGCGCCGCGGCGCGGAGTTGCGCCTCGATAATCGGTCCGCGAACTTCCCACGCCGCGTACCGCGCCCAGATGTTCCACGCGGCCACGCGCACGGTGGTGTTCACGAGCGGCCCGTACCCCGGGTCGAAGGGTTCGAGAGTGGTCATGACCAGCCAATCTACGGCTTGGCGACGTTGGCGCGCTGGGGTGGTCTTGAACCGTTTCCGGACGGGCGCTTGCAGTAATATCATCGTATGACGACAAGCAGACTGGCGGTCTCGCTGGAAACCGATCTCGCGCAGCAGATCCGGGACGCGGCGGGTAGTGAAACCATTTCCGGTTGGATCGCCGACGCGGCCGAGCGCAAACTGCGCGCCCAGGGCCTGCGTGGGGTCGTCGCGTCATGGGAGGACGAAAACGGTGCGTTCACGGATGCCGAACGGCGTCGAGCGCGTCGAGAACTTCAACCCTGATGACCGACCGCCTCGTGCTCGACGCGGGCGCACTGATCGCTCTCGAACGCGACGACCGCATGATGTGGGCTCGGCTTGGTGCCGCGTCGGAGGCGAGCATGGATATGGTGGTCCCGGCGGGCGCGTTGGCCCAGGTATGGCGCGGATCGCCGAACCAGGCACGCCTCGCCCAAGCCTTGAAGCACACGCGACTCGGACCGTTTGATCGAAATGCGCGGGACGCAGGAGAGCTGTGTCGTGCGGCGCGGACGTCGGATCCGATCGACGCGGCGGTGGTCCTCAACGCCATCGGCGCAACGTCGGTCATCGTCACGAGCGACGTCCCCGATATCCGCCGGTTGATCCGGGCTCTCCCCGTAGCCGCGGGGTCCGAAATCTCGATTGTGCGCGCCTGAGACGGTTGTTCGTGGTGCTACGCGGGCGTGAACTCACACGGCATGCGCTTGATGCCGTGGATGAACGCCGATTGCAGGATCGCCGGTTCCGCGGTGATGCGGAGGTCCGGCAGGCGCTGGAACAACTGCTCGAACATGACCCGGATCTCGCGGCGGGCCAGGTTGGCGCCGAGGCAGAAATGCGGTCCGCCGCCGCCGTAGCCGAGATGCGGGTTCGGCGAGCGGGTGACGTCGAAGGTGTACGGATCGGCGATCACTCGCTCGTCGCGGTTGGCGGAGTTGAACCACATCACGACCTTCTCGCCCGCCGCGATCTTCTGTCCGCTGATCTCGGTGTCCTGGGTGGCAGTCCGACGGAAATGAATGACGGGGGTCGCCCAGCGCACCACCTCTTCCACCGCGTTCTGCGCGTGGGTCTCGAAGTCGCCTGACCACAGCGCTCGTTGGTCGGGGTGTTGGTGGAGGGCCCACATGCCGTGACTGATCGCCGTGCGCGTGGTCTCGTTCCCTGCCACCACCAAGAGAATGAAGAACGATGCGAACTCGGCGACGGTGAGGCGTTCGCCGTCGACTTCGGAGTTCATGAGGATCGTGGTGATGTCGTCGGCGGGATTCTTGAGGCGATGTTCGCCGATCTCCATGGCGATCTGGTGGACCGACATGAACGCGGCCATGAGCTGTTCCATCGACTGCACGTACTCCGGGTCACCAACGCCGAGGATCAGGTTGCTGGCCTCGAAGATCGCCTGGCGCTGCGACGGTGGAACGCCCACCATGTCGCACACGATGGCGAGCGGCATCGGCGCCGCGATTTCGGCCACGAAGTCGCACTCGCCTTTCTCAGCGACGGCGTCGATCACTTCGGTGGTGCGGTCCCGTACGGCGTCGAGCAATTGTGCGAGCGCTTTCGGAGTGAAGCCGTGATTGACCAGGCTGCGGAGCTTCTTGTGGCGGGGATCGTCCATGTTGATGATCGAGCCGATGAAGTCGGCGATCTCTTGGGGAATGTCGCCGATGTTGGTGCCGCCGTTTCCGGAGCAGAACAGCTCGGGGTGGCGACTGGCGTACATCACGTCGTCGTACCGGGTGAGCGCCCAGTACCCCGGGCCTTGTGGAATATCTCCGTAGTCGGGCTCCGGGTAGAAGGTGATCGGTGCTTCGTCGCGCAGGCGTCTGAAACCGGCTTCGCGATCCGCGTCGGGCGCAACCCAAAACTCGGCTTCGCTCAGTTGCACCTCGTCGGCGACGGACATCACGCTCTCCTTCGGTGGGATGGGCCATGACGGTAGCGTGCGCGTCCTATGCGCTACTCCGTTGGACTCCCCGTTGACCATGTTGCCGCTCCGCAGCAGTTTGTGACCGGCGACGCCATTGCCGAGATGGCAGCTGCTGTCGAGGCCACCGGGCTGGACGCGGTCTTTGTGACCGACCATCCCGCGCCGGACGATCGTTGGCTCGCGGGCGGTGGTCATCACGCCCAGGATCCGTTGATTGCGTTGGCCTTCGCCGCGGCAGCGACCCGCCGGATCTTGTTGCACACGCACGTCTTCGTGGCCGCGTACCGCAATCCTTTCTTGGCCGCGAAGGGGGTGGCCACCCTGCAGAACCTTTCGGGCGGGCGGGTGATCCTCGGCGTTGCCGCGGGCTATCTCAAACCGGAGTTTGCCGCTCTCGGTGCCGACTTCGAACTCCGCAACGACGTGCTGGACGAGACGGTCGCGGTTATGCGTCGGGCCTGGACCGACGATGGTGTCGCGATCACGACGGATCGATTCTCGGCCCGCGGTGTCACCCAGCTTCCTCACCCGGATTCGGTGCCGATCTGGATCGGCGGGAACAGCATGCGCGCGATGCGCCGCGCGATCGAGATCGGCGACGGGTGGTCTCCATTTCCCAACCCACCCGCCGCGGTACGTGCCACCAAGACCCCGGCGATCACGAATCTCGATGAACTGGTGGTGAGGCTCGACGCCGCCCGCGCCTACGCGGAGGAGATCGGTCGGGCCACGCCGCTCACGATCTGTTTCGGTGCCTTCGATCGGCGCGACGACCACACGATCTATGCGGATCTTGGCATCGAGTGGCTCACGGTGGGGTTTCCCGGGTGCACGACCCGGGCCGAGTGGATCGACGCACTCCAGGAATTCGCCGCGCGCGTGCGCTGACTCCCACCGGGCGGTTGGCCGTCGTTGCGGTTAGTGGAGGAGCTCCGCGCGGGTGCGTAACGCGTCTCGGAAGGCGGGATCCGCGATGTCGGCCAAGGCGCGCGCCCGTTCACGCACCGTCCGGCCGCGGAGGTGGGCGACGCCGTGTTCGGTCACCACGAGGTCGAGCTGATGGCGCGGCGTCGTCACGATCCACCCCTCGGGTAGTGCCGCCGAAATACGCGAGATCGGCACGCCGTCGACCATAGATGTGGACGGCATGCAGATGAGCGATCGGTCTTCGAGGGAGAGTCCGGATTGGGCGATGAAGTCCTCGTGGCCGCCGATCCCCGAGAACTGGCGCCCGCCGATCGTGTCGGCGACGACCTGGCCGAAGAGGTCCACCATCAACGCGCCGTTGATAGTGATCATCGTGTTGTTGCGCGCGATGACTTCCGGGGAGTTCACGACGTCGACGGGGAGAAACGCGACCTCGTCGTTGCCGTCCAACCAGGCGTAGAGGTCCAGCGTTCCTGCTGCGAACGTGGTGATCGACACGCCATCGAACTGGCCCTTGTGACGGTTGGAGACCTTGCCCGCGCGGTGAAGGGCCATGAGGCCGGTGGTGAACATTTCGGAATGCACGCCGTAGTCGCCGCCGTCGCCGTTCGCGAGCAGGCCGACAATTGTCGACGGGATTCCGCCGATCCCGGTTTGCAGCGTGGCCCCATCGGGCACCAGCGGCTGCACGTGTCCCGCGATCGCGCGGTCCACCTCGCCGGGTTCCTCCTCCGGCAGAACGAACGGATCGCGATCCGACTCGACGAGGACGTCGATCTCGTCGATATGGATGCGATGCGGAAAGGCCGGGAGCAGTCCACGAGTGGTTGGGAACTTGGGATTGGCCTCCACCACGAGCAGTCGTTGTGGGTCAGCGGCGGCCTGCGTGATGGCGTCGACGGTTGCGCCGGCATGCAGCGAAAGCGAAAGGAATCCGTTGGCATCGGGTGGTGCCGCGACGGTGGCGACGACACGGGGCGCGAGTTGCTCGGCGATACGGGTGAAGCGGCGGAAGTCGGCCGGGATGAACTCCACCCGCGCGCCACTGTCGACGAGGAACCGCTCGGCCGGTCCAAAGAATCCGGAGAGATAGCGCACTCCCGGCTTGGTGAACACGGCGTAGAGGTCGACCAACAGGGCACCAAAGACCGTGAGTTCGACCCAGTCATCTCGGTCGCCGAGGGCGTGGAGAAACGCCGTGGGTTGGCCGGGGCCTAGCGGTATCCCCAACGTGTCGTGCGGGTGCATCCGGGCCGCAGCCTCGGCGGGACTCAGTGTGGTGGATGCCATTCGCTCACGCTAGATCCCGTCGCGTCAGCGTGGCGCGGAACGCCAATCCCGAAAGACCGCGAGGAGTTGGTCGCGGGCTGCGGGATCGACCGTCGCGACGTCCTCCGGGCGGAGTCGACCCGTGGTGCTGATGACGGCGCGGAACTGTTCAAGAATCTCGAAGCAACCCGGACATTCGCCCACATGACCTTCGAATCTGGTGTGGTCGGTCTCGGCCAGTGCCGCGTCGAGATATTCGGTGACCCGCTCCACGAGCTCGTTGCAAGCCATCTCTTCGACCGTGCTCATGCGCACCTCGTCATGCGGAACGGGCCGCTTCGAAATAGGACTCCAAGGCCGTCCGGAGTTTGGCGCGGCCGCGATGGAGCAGAACTCGCTGGTTGGTCTCTGTGAGTTCCAAGGCGTTACAGACCTCGACGCTGGACCAGCCTTCGAGATCTCTGAGCCGCACCACTTCCTGTTGGGCCGGGGGCAGCCGATCGAGGGTGTCGCGTACAACGGTGAGGGTTTCGTGGCCGACGGCACGGATCTCGGGTTGATCGTGCCACCGGGTGGGGAACACGGCCCAGTGTCCCGGATACGCGCCCTCTGCCGTCTGGAAGCGGGCCGGATCGATGCTTGCTTCGGCGTCGTCGTCACCGGCGAGACTCGAGAAGGGAATACTCCGCTTGTCTCGGGCTCCCCGAGTGCGAGCGATGTTCATCAGGATTCGAAAGATCCACGTCTTGAGCGATGAGCGCTGCTCGAACCGGTCGATGCCGCGTACGACGCCGACCCAGGTGTCCTGCACGACTTCATCGGCGGCGGCATCGGTGGCGACGTAGGTACGCGCCACCCGACGCAACTGGTGGTCGAACTGGTCGATGACCGTGCGGAACGCGTCCTCGTCACCGGTTCGGAGTCGGGCCACCAGCTCACGCTCGTCTGCGTCGCCACCGTGTGCGTCACCAACGTCTACGTCACCAACGTGTGCAGGCGACGCATCGCCCTCGCCGCTGACGCCTGCGGGGTGCTCCACCGGCCCATTTTGGCGCGCGGGACCTTCGTTCGCTATCCGTAGCGCGGAGGTTTCGCAATCCGTAATACCGAGACCAGGTCCGGGACCGTTCCTGAGGAGGTCGTCGGAGAGGGAGCCTGTCTCCGCAATTGCGCCGCCGGCGGCAATGCTGGTTGCACACCGCGCCGAGAGGACCGAACATGGCACTGCGATCTCCCGTCAACCGCCGCCACCGCGATGAGCGCACTACCGGCGAAGTCGCGGCCGACCTGATGCGCAACGGCATGGGTTCGTGGGTCTTCGTGATCGGGTTTCTCGTGTTCATGGCGGTGTGGGCCGCCGCGAACTCGATCATCTACCTCGGTGGCTCGAATGGCAAACACGGATTCGATCCGTATCCCTACATCCTGCTGAACCTCTGCCTCTCCATGTTGGCCGGCTTGCAGGGTGCGATTCTGTTGATCGCGGCCAAGCGCAGCGATCGGGTGTCGGAGGCGAAGGCCGATCTCGACTACCAGCACAACGTCGAGACGCTGGAACGTACGCGTCACATCCACGCCCACGTCTCCGCGATCAGCGTGCACCTCGGGTTGACGGTTGAAGAGGGTCCGGCGTCGCTTGTTGATTTCGTCCCCGCTCCTGCAGTGGGGGCCGGAGGCGAATCGCCCTCATGAAATCTCGCTGGGTTCTGGTTGCCATATCGGCGTGCGTCGCGGTGCTCGTTGCGTGTGCGGGTGCATCCGATCCGGGTCCCCGGCGAGTCACCCCGATCTCGGCGCACGACGAACTCGCGCTGCACGATGAACTCCCGGCGCGGCTGGACAACGGCGCGGCCGGCCTGCCGCAGGTCTTCCCACCCGGTCACGTTCCTCCGGTGCGGGCGTGCGGTCAGAAGATCCACGCCACGAATCGATCGCTGGTCACGCGCGTGCTCCCCGACGGGCCGCGCGCCCCAGACGGTTCGCTCGCCTTCACGTCAGGTGTCTGCATCTACCTCCCGCCGGGATACGCGAAGAGCGGCTTCCGGTACCCCGTGCTCTATCTCCTGCACGGTGGCGGAGGTGACGCCGCCGACGCGGTCACGTTCGGCCACATTCGAGGACTCATGGATGCACGGATCGCGCGTCGTGCGCGTGATGCTGCGATCGTCGTCATGCCGGATGGGGACATCGGGCGCTGGTACGACAGTGTGGACCGAACCTTTCAGAACGAGACCTATCTGGTCGACTCCGTGGTCCCGTACATCGACCGTCACTTCCGCACCATCCCCACTCGCGCCGGCCGCGCGATCGACGGGGTGTCGAATGGCGGTCATGGTGCGCTGCTCCTGGCGGCGAAACACCCGAAGCTGTTCGGTGTGGCCGGTGGAATGTCATCGAACCTCGATGCGTTGTCGCTCCCCGGCCTCGGCGATCCCGGGGCCACCTACTATCACCGGAATCATCCGACGGACCTGGTGGCCCGGCTGGATGCCACCGACCTCATCCTCGACATCGCGTCACGATGCACGAGTACGAAACCAGCCGACCTGTGCGCGACCCAGGTGGTGGATCGGGCCTTCGTTCCGGCCAACCGGGCGTTCGTCGACGCAATCAGCGCGCGGGCCGGTCGTCACGGCGCACTCAGCTATGAGGAAATCGACGCTGCGCACCAATGGATCTGGTGGAATCGAACGCTGCGCGACCGCCACCTGCCGTTCGTTTCTGCTCAGCTCGCTGACCCCGTGAAGGCGGTGTGACCCGAACGGGCGGTGATTCCCGCGAGACTGCCAGGCGGAAACCCGCCGGGAGATTCGAATGGACGCACTGAGCCACGATCACGACGCGCTGCTCGAGCGCGGGCGCAAGCTCCAGCTGTGGACAATCGCGTGGAACCTGATGGAGGTCTTCGTCACTATCGGGTTGGGGATCGCAGCCGGGTCGCTTGCGTTGGTCGCATTCGGACTCGACTCGATCGTCGAGGTGTTCGCGTCGGTGGTCACCATTTGGTACATCGCCGATCATCATGCCGACCGGCGTTCGCTGCGCGCGCTGCGCCTGGTGTCGATGTCGTTCGTGGTGCTCGGCGTCTATCTCGTCGGCGCGAGTGCGTATTCCATCGCGACCGCCGCGAAGGCGGACTCGTCCCCGTTCGGGATCGCCTACCTCGTGGTGACGGCGGCGGTCATGTTCGGGCTGGCACGAGCCAAGCGCGTCACCGCGCTCGCCTCGAACAGCGCACCCCTGCGAGCGGAGGCGTCCATGACCTTCCTCGACGGTTGTCTCGCGTCGGGCATTCTCATTGCGCTGGTACTCAACGCCGCCGCCGGACTCTGGTGGGCGGACCCGGTCGCGGCCCTGCTCGTGGCCGCCGCCTGTTTTCGCGAGGCCGTCGACACGTGGAAGGCCTCGAACGAGGGCTGACGCGGCCACTCCGGTGTCATATGGCTCACACGAGTTCGACATCGGTGGTGACGGCGACCAAGGCGGGGCCGTCGTACGCGAGGGCGCGGATCAGCGCGTCGTCGAGCTGATCGGCCGCGACCACACGGACTCCCATCGCTCCACACAACTCCGCGTAGGCGGCGAAGTCCGGATTGTGGAGATCGGTGTGCCACACCTCGTACTCCGCGGCGCGCTGCTCTTTGGTGATCTTGCCGAGCTCGTGGTTGTCGAGCAGCACATGCGTGATCGGCATGCGGTACCGGACCGCGGTCGTGAGCTCAGCGAGGTACTGACCGAAGCCGCCGTCACCGGTGACGGCGACGATCGCTCGGGTGTCGCCCACCGCCGCCCACGCGCCCATCGCGGCCGGGAAGCCGAAGCCGATCGAACCGAGGTAGCCGGACATCAACACCGACTGATTGCGGCACTCGAAGTACCGACCGAAGGAGTAAGCCTGGTTACCGACGTCCACGGCAATCACGGCATCGGCCGGGACGTGTCGGTTCATCGCGTCGAACACCGCGGCGGAGGACACGCCGCGGCCGCGGTCGTCGAGCAGTCTTCGGGCCTTCTCGGCGCGCCAGATCGCCCAGCGAGCTGCAACATCGCGCCGCTGATCCACCCGATCGCCGCCGGGAGCGATTCTCTCCATCATCAGCCGGGCGGTGACGCCCGCATGACCGAGGACCGGCACTGTGACCGGGTGAAAGCGTCCGAGTGCCATCGGATCGAGGTCCACCTGCACCGTCGGTTTGTAGGGCGCGATCCCCGTGTGGTTCGAAAATGATGCGCCGAACACGATGAGCGCGTCGCTCTCGTTCATCAACCAACTTGCGACCGGCGTACCGCTTCGACCGAGCACCCCGGCGCCGAGTGGGTGGTGGTCCGACACTTGTCCCTTGGCCTTGAACGTGGTGAGCACCGGTGCATGCCACTGCTCAGCGAGTTCCAGGACCGCGTCCATGTCGAACCGGGCCCCGTGACCAACAATGATGACCGGTCGGCGGGCGCCCTCGATCAGCGTGAGCGCATCGGCGAGTGCCGCGGCCGGAGGGAGCACCTCGTTGACCGCGACGCGTCCGACGGGTGACGACGCGCGCGGCGTGTCACCTACCACCTTCGCTTGGACCTCGTCTGGGAGCACGAGATGTGCAACTCCGCGTTCCACCGTCGCGTGTTTGAGCGCAAGCGTCATGAGCTCGGCGTGGTCAGAGTCCGGCAGCACCGTCTTGGAATATTGCGAGACGGCGGCAAACGCGGCGTTGAGATCCACGTCCTGAAATGCACCGCGACCCAGGACCTTCGACGGTACCTGGCCGGAGATTGCGAGTACCGGCGCGCGATCAACCTTCGCGTCGTAGAGGCCGGTGAGCAGGTTGGTAGATCCCGGCCCGGCGATTGCGAAACACGCGGCGGGCCGGCCAGTGAGCTTGCCGTAGGCCGAAGCCGCGAACGCGGCCGCACCCTCGTGGCGAATGCCCACGAACGTGAGGTTGCCGGCATCCTCTTGGCGGCGCATCGCGTCGGCGAAGCCCAGGTTGGAGTGGCCCACCATCCCAAAGACGTGGGTCACTCCCCACGCAACCATCGTCTCGACCATGACATCGGACACCGTGCGCTCGTGAGGGGCATCCGGGGGCACCCCCACGTACACGCCGTCGTCACGTACCTCGAGTGGGAAGCAGGCAGGGGCATCAGAGAAACCACCGGGCGGTGTGCCGGTGAGCGGGTCGTAGTCGTACCCGTGCCACGGGCAGCGCAACATGCCCTTCTCGATCGAGCCTTCACCGAGGGGCCCGCCTTGATGAGGACAGTGATTGTCGAGCGCTCCGTACTTGCCGCCGACGCGAGTGAGCGCGATCGAATGCCGTCCGGCAACCACCGTTCGGACCCGACCGTCGGGCAGGTCATCCAACTCCGCAACCTTGTGCCATATTTCCGCGCTTGGGCCTGCGGCCCGGGCCGCTCGGGCCACACTCCGCTGGTCGCTTGGCTGCGCGTCGTCGTGGGTCCCGCCTCGTTCTTGTTCCGCTTCACTCATAGCGAAACTCCGCCGTAGGCGATGCCGGTGAGATGGGCTATGTCGCGGTCGAAGGTGGTGAGGTCATCCGCGGTGAGTTGGCGCACGTGGTCGTGCCCGCAGGCACGGGTGAGGATTTCCATCAGTTCCACGCTGGCGCGCAGGAAGCGGTTCAACCGCTGTGCGGCCTCGTCCACGGGGAGCCGGGCGCGGAGGTGCGGCTTCTGGGTGGCAATGCCCACGGGACAGTTGTTGGTGTTGCACGCCCGCATTCCCACGCAACCGATCGCTTGGATCGCGGAGTTCGCCACGGCGACCGCGTCGGCCCCGAGCGCCAGCGCCTTGGCGAAGTCCGGCGCCTGCCGCAGACCACCGGTGATGACGAGGGTGATGTCCCGCCGACCGCGACGGTCGAGGTGCGAGCGGGCGCGAGCCAGCGCGGGGATGGTCGGAACCGAGATGTGATCGCGAAACAACAGTGGCGCGGCGCCGGTACCGCCGCCGCGGCCGTCGAGGATCACATAATCGACGCCGATCGCCAATGCGGCGTCGAGATCTTCTTCGATGTGTTGGGCCGAGAGCTTGAACCCGATGGGTATTCCACCCGACTGATCGCGCACCTCGGACGCGAACCGGCGATAGTCGTCGAGGGAGGTCCAGTCGGGGAATCGTGGGGGAGAGATCGCAGCCGTTCCTTCGGGAAGCCCACGGACCTCGGCGATCTTGCCCACCACCTTGTTGCCCGGCAAGTGCCCGCCGGTCCCGGTCTTCGCGCCCTGACCGCCCTTGAAGTGGAACGCCTGCACCTTTTTTACCACGTCCCAGTTCCAACCGAATCGCGCCGAGGCCAGCTCGTAGAAGTAACGGCTGTTCTCCGCTTGTTCCTCCGGCAACATCCCACCTTCGCCGGAACAGATGCCGGTTCCCGCGAGTTGCGCGCCGCGTGACAGCGCGGTCTTGGCCTCTTCCGAGAGTGCGCCGAAACTCATGTCGGAGACGAAGAGGGGAATGTCGAGCCACAGCGGCTTGGCTGCGTTCGGACCGATACAGACCTCCGTGCCGACGGGGTCGTCGTCGAGCTTCGGGAGCCGGGCGAGCTGGGCGGTGACGAACTGAATGTGGTCCCACTTCGGGAGGTCGTCGCGGGGCACGCCCATCGCTGCGAGTGGTCCGTGGTGGCCGGTCTTGGTGAGCCCGTTGGCCGCGAGCTCGTGGATGTACGCCACGAACGGTTCTTCCGGAACCTGATGGGGATCCTGGTAGTAACCCTGGTAGACGTCCGGGTCATAGGGCTGGGGATGACGCATCGAGAAGTGCAGGACCTCGGTGCGGTTCACGAACAGCTGGTCGCCTTCCAGCACGCTGGTGAACTTCTCGAGCGCTTCGGCGTTGTTGTAAGCGCTCACACCTGAGTCGATGCGGTAGTCCCAACCGTGCACGCCACAGATGAGGTCATCGCCCTCGATCTGACCGTCGGCCAGCAGCGCGCCGCGGTGGAGGCAGCGGCCGTACAGCACGGAGTGTTCGTCGCCGCGCCGGATGATGACGAGGTCGATACCGTCGACGGTGACGCCCACGGGCTCCCGCTCCGGGACCTCACTCCAGGTTGCGATCTTTACGAGGTCCATCAGGTGTCTCCTCAACGTGGTCGGGGCGCTCGGTGCAGTCTCGGGGTCACCCGGATCGTTGCACTGTTCGTCGGTGCGCGCATGGACACCGCCTACCCTGCGCGCATGGCAATCAACGACGGTCCGGTCGGCCCCTATCCCGCCAGCGTGAGCTCCGAGGAGGACCAGATCGAGTACGAGAAGCTGCGGCGCCGGGTGCTCTGGAAGATGCCATCGGGCCTCTACGTGGTGGGCAGTACCGACAACGGGCAACGGCGCAACGGCATGACCACGAACTGGGTGACGCAGTTGTCCTTCGCCCCGAAGTGGATTGGGGTCGGGGTGGAGCAAGCCGCGTTCACCCACGAGTTGATCGACGCGGCAGGCGTCTTCAGCCTGTGTCTCATCGACCGACAGGACCGCGCGATCGTGCGGAAGTTCACCAAACCGGTCGACGTCGATCTGAACGCGATGACCCTCAATGGCTTCGAATATGTCGAACGCACCACCGGCGCGCCGATTCTTGCCCAATCTGTCGCGTACCTCGACTGCGAGGTGCGGGACCGCATGGTGATCGGTCAGCACACCCTGTTCGCCGGAGAGGTCGTCGACGTTGGATTCCTCAAGGACGAAGCCACGGAGGTCTTGAGGATGGAGGACACCCGGATGAACTACGGCGGTTGAACGGGTGACCGTGGTGAGGATGGCCGACCAAGCGTGATGGAGGACACCCGGATGAACTACGGCGGCTGACCAGCAAACTTCCCGTTTCTTATCGCGATTCCGTCGTTCCAACGACGGAATCGCGACAAGAAACGATCGGCAACGAGAGTGAGTTGGGGAGCGAGCTGAGGGGTAGCCTCCAGACCCATGACCGACGCCGCGATCGACCATCGTGAGAGCCTTCCGAAAAAGTGGCTCTACGTGCTCGCAACCACGAACCCGCCGAAGGGCAAGCTCGACCCGGTATCGAAGTGGTTGTGGCTGACCCGAGCGGGTGTCCTGCCGATGACGCTCGTGGCCGCGGGCCTCGCCGGCCTGCTCACTGTGTTTCGCGAAGTTCATGATGTCAACTGGGGCCTGTTCGCAGTTGCCGGCGCCGGCATCGTGCTCGCGCACATGGCGAACAACATCATGAACGACCTTTTTGATCTCGAAGTGGGCACCGATACCAAGGACTATCCGCGCAACCTCTACTCGCCGCACCCGGTCATCGCCGGCGTGGTGACCCGTGGCCGCCTGGCGGTGTACGCGCTGGTCGTGAACGTGATGTGCCTCGGGATCATGATCTTCTTGACCATCGAACGCGGGCCCGCGATCATCGGCTTCGCGCTCGGCGGGTTCTTACTCTCGGCTGCGTACACGGCCCCTCCGATTCGGCTCAAGAAGCGGGGGCTGGGTGAGCCGACGGTGGTGGTGGTGTGGGGTCCGCTCATGGTCGGCGGCGTGTATTACGCGGCCACCGGCACCATTCCGGCAGCGGTGGTCCTGGCATCGCTGCCGTACGCGATTCTGTGCACGACCGTGCTGATGGGCAAGCACATCGACAAGGCGCCGTGGGATGGTCCCGCCGGCACGCGTACCTTGCCCGTGATCCTGGGCGACGGTCCGGCGCGTCAGGTCACACGCGGCATGTTCGTGGTGTTCTACGCGATGATCGTGGGTCTGGTGATCGCACAGATCCTCCCCGCCGCGACGCTCCTGGTCTTCGCGTCGATCCCGCTCTTGGTGCGAGTCTGGAAGACCTACGGCGAGCCGAAGCCGGCCGAGTCACCGATGCCGAATCCGGTCTGGCCGCTGTGGTTCGCACCCCATTCGTTCCTGCTGACCCGCCGGGCCGGTGGCCTGCTCATCCTCGGCATGATCGCCGGCGCAATTCTCGGCTGGTAGCGCGCCGGACGCTACGAAACCCGTCAGGATCTCGCGCTTCGCAGTACGCTCGGTAGTCCATGGCCCGGCGGATCCTGATCATTTCTGCGTCGATGGGCGCCGGCCACGATGGCGCCGCCAATGAGCTGCGCAAACGCCTGGAACTACAAGGCCACACCGTGCGGATTATCGACTTTCTCGATTGCTGCCCGTTTGGTATCGGCTGGTTCATCAAGTGGAGCTACCTCGTGCAGTTGCGGGTGGCGCCTTGGAGCTACGAACTCACCTACCGCCTCTGGTACAAGATGCCCTCAACGTGGGGCTTCATCGTGCGGCTCGACACGTTGATTGCAGGGCGCCGCATTCGTCGGGCCATCACCGAGACGGATGCCGACGTTGTGGTGTCCACCTACCCGTTGTCTTCGCTCGTGCTCGGGAACATGCGCAAGAAGCGCTGGCTCAAGGTTCCCGTCGTCACGTACCTCACTGACTTTGCTGTTCATCCCTTGTGGGTGCACCCTCACGTTGATGTCCATCTCGCGACGAGCGACTTCGCGGCGGACACGGCGCGCCAGCGCGGCGGAGAAGACGCCCGCGCGCCAGGGCCACTTGTCGCCGAGCGGTTTCTCCCTGCGGTGGCGGCCAGCCGAACGTCGAGTCGTGGCGAACTCGGGCTGGCCGATGACGTGCGCGCCGTGCTGGTGGTGGCGGGATCGTGGGGGGTCGGTGACGTCACCGGCACGTACGACGCGATCTGCGCGGCCGGCGATTTCCACCCGGTCGTCGTGTGCGCTCGCGATTCCGATCTCAAGGGGGCGCTCGAGCGCCGCGGCCGAGGGACGATCCTCGGCTGGACCGACAACATGCCGCGCCTGATGGCCGCATGTGACGTGATGGTTGAGAATGCCGGAGGGCTCACCGCAAATGAGGCGTTCGCGGTTGGGTTACCTGTGGTCACCTTCCTGCCGATCGTCGGCCATGGTCGCGATAACGCGGAGGGAATGTCGGCGATTGGCGTCACCCGCTATGCCCGCACGGGCGATGAACTCCGAGTCGCGTTGACGGACTTGTGCAGTCCGAGCGTCTTGCGCCAGGAACAGATTGCGCGGGCCCACGCGCTGTTCGTGGGAGATGCAACTGACGATGTTGTGGCGGAGGCGGCTCGCCGCCTCCGCGATGGAATCGAGAAGCCCATTCAAATGCCGAAGTTGCCGCACCGCTTGCGCGTGCTCACGTTCGTGACGTTGGCGATGTACGGGTTGTTGACCCTCGGCGCGCAGGGCATCTCGGCGTTCGGAATTGGTGTAGCTGAGCCGCCCCGATCGGCTCACGACAAGGTGTTTTTCGGCGTTCGCCTGAGCAAAGCGGAAGTTGAGCATCCGTCGATTCGAGCCGCACTCGACCGGATGCATGCAACCGCGATTCTCGATGGCGAAACGGTGCAGGCGTCGGATAGCGCCTCGTTGCAATCGCTGGTCGATCGTGATGTCGACCTCGGCAACGGCGGCTGGGGTCAAGGCCGACCGTTTCGGCTGCTGCGCGCCGAGACCGATGTGGTGCAGTCGACCGATGCGATTACCAAGACCGTGACGGGCGCAAAAGTTCTGGAGTTCGTCCCGGGTCGCCGCTTCGATGCATTCGACCAGATCTACGCCCGCCGCCGCGGCCAACGACTGGTGCGGCCCGACTATCTGATCCAACCGGCGCACCTGCCGGCTCGCTTGCGAGATCGAGCGGTCTACGTGCTGGATGGGCGGGACGCCACGGTGGAAGCAACGCGCAACGCGCTGGGCGTCCTCGAGCATCAGCTCGAGGTGGAGAATCTGGCATCGTCGCCGTTGTCGGAGCTCCGATGAGTCTGGCGCCCGTCGTGATCGCGGGGGCCGGCGCGGGAGCGGTCATCGCGGCCGGACTCGCGATCCACTCTGCACCGTCGCTGGTTGCACTCTCGTCGGTGGGCCGCTACCTCTCCCCCGGACTCGCCGGAGTGGGCCGGCCGGGTCATGTGGCTCTCACGTTTGATGACGGTCCGGATCCGTCCTCCACCCCCGAGTTTCTCCGCGCCCTCGACGCCCTCAGTTGGCATGCCACGTTCTTCATGCTGGGCGATATGGCTCGGCGGGCGCCAGGACTCGCGGCCGAGGTCGCGGCCGCGGGCCACGAGGTCGGCGTCCATGGCGACACCCACCGATCGCAGCTCCGCCTCTCGCCCCGCGTGGTCGCGGACGACATTGCCCGCGCTCGGGATGCGGTGGCCGATGCGTCCGGGGTCATGCCGGTGTGGTTTCGACCGCCCTACGGCACCTTGTCGTTGGGCGGAGTGCGCGGCGCTCGGCGGGTCGGGCTGCGCCCGGTGTTGTGGACTGCTTGGGGTCGCGACTGGCGCGAAGGCGCGACGCCGGAGTCGGTCGTTGCCGATGTCTTGGGTGGCTATATCGATGGCGGAACCGTCTTGTTACACGATTCCGATTGCACCTCGGCGCCGAAGTGTTGGCATTCGACCCTCCACGCGCTTCCCGCACTCGCCGCTGAGCTTTCGGGCCGATCGCTGCGCGTGGGCCCGGTGGGCGAGCACGGGATTGTTCTCCCGGAACGTTCCGCGGCCTAACCGACGTGGCGTTTTTCTTCGCGCTCGGCGCGGGCCTCTGTTACGCCATCGCGTCAGTGTTTCAACACAAGGTTGCGGCCGCCGCGCCCGAACACATGTCGCTGCGGCCCGGCCTGATCCTCGAGTTGATCAAACATCCGATGTGGCTCCTCGGGATCGGTCTCGATGTCGCCGCCTATTTCCTCGAGGCCGCGGCCCTCTCGGTGGGTTCGCTGGTCCTCGTGCAGACGTTGATGGTCAGCGGGCTGCTCTTTGCGTTGCCGCTTTCTGCGATCGGACGGGCGTCGCGGCCCGGGCGTTCGGAGTGGCTTGCTGCCGCAGCTGTCGCAGGGGGAATCGCCGTCTTTCTCGCGGTGGGCGAGCCCATTGGAGGGTCGGGCAGCGCGACGAACTGGGAATGGGTGACCGGGTTCGGGTTCTGCATCATGATCATGGTCCTGATGGTGCTCATCACGCGGGGCGCCCAACCCCATAACCGGGCACTCGGCCTCGCGGTGGCAACGGGTGCGTGTTACGCGTGCACGGCCGCGCTGACGAAACAGGTCGTGGACATCCTCGCCGACCACAGTGTCACGTCGCTGTTCATGCGATGGCCGGTCTACGCGCTGGCGGTGTTCGCCATCGGGGGGTTGATCCTGAACCAGAGTGCGTTCAACGCCGGCCACCTCGCGGCTTCACTTCCGGCGTTGGCGGTGACGAATCCGATCTTGTCGGCGTTTCTCGGTGTGTTCATCTTCGAGGAGCATCTGAAGGCGCACGGTCTGTTGCAATATGGGATCGTCGCGGTGGCGGTTGGGGTGATGCTGGTCGGGGTGATTCGCTTGGCGCGCTCCCCCTTTGTGGCCGGGGTTCATGACGATCTCCCGGGCCATCCGCCGATCACCCCCGCGTCGCCGTAGCGGCGCCTTGGTGCGCCAGAGGTTCAGGTCTGCAGTGACAGCAGGTGTCGGGCCAGCGGTTCGAGTTCGGCGTTCCAGTCCTCGGGACTGTGCAGTGGCACGAGCACGAGTTTCGAGAACCCGATGTCGATGTACTCGTGAAGTCGACGCTCCAGCACCTCGAGATTTCCGGGCACCAGGTCGTTCGGGTCGATGTCGGGGGAGCGCGCCGCGATCAACTTCTGGACCGGTTCGGAGACGGGACCGTTGGAGTAGAACACCATCGCGCCGAAGTGTTCCGGATCGATGACCCGGCCATGGGCGGCGGCGGCTTCATCGATCGTGTCCCGGCCCTCGGCGCACTCGGAGGGCATCGAGAACGACGCCAGCCATCCGTCGGCCAACCGACCGACACGGCGGAGTTCTCCCGGCGCGCGACCACCGAGCCAGACATCGAACGGTTGCTGGAGCGGGTGGGGCCGAACTCGCAACTGCTCGTAGTGGAATCGGGTTCCGTCGTGATCGACGGCGTCTTCGGTCCAGATGCGACGCAGGAGGGGCAGGGCTTCCTCGAACCATGCGGCGCGGTCGGACCGTTGGATTCCGAACGCCTGCTGCTCGGCGGGGTGAGCGATGCCGAGTCCGAACCCGGGAAGGAACCGGCCGCCCGAGAGGACATCGAGACTCGCGAGTTCCTTGGCAAGCACCGCCGGGTTCCGACCCGGGAGTACTTGCACACTCGTACCGAGTTTCATGCGAGAGGTGCGACCCGCCGCGACGGCGAGGCCGATGACGGGGTCGGGCGCGTCGGCGCCGATGCGTTCGGAAAGCCAGAGCGAATCGAATCCGAGCGCCTCGAGGGTGTCGACCATCGCCGCGAAGCCCGCGGCGGTGAACCCACGTTGCGCGCCGAATCCGTATCCGATCCGGATCTTCATGACTGAGCCGTGATCCAGTCGGCCACGATGCGCGTCGCGGGGTCGCGTCCGGCGTCAACGGGAAAGCCGTAGTGATCGCCGTCGACCATCGCATGGTCGAGTCGCGTGGTCGCGAGCGATGAGGCGATGAGTTCATCGTCCGAGGGATAGATGCAGTTGTCACCCGAGTACACCACCTGCAAGGCGGGGAGCGTCATGCGACTTCCCGTGACTGCGATTTCCGCCTGCGATGAAAGTCCGGACCAGGTGGACAGCCATGCCTCGGGTGCGACGACTCGTCCGAATCCCACGGCCCCGTAGTTGATCCAATCTGGCCGTCTTCCCCACAGCGAGCCGTAATCGCGCGCCGACGGATCCAAGGAAGCGTCAACCGCTCGTGGATCGGCATCGGTGCGGTAGACGTGCATGAAATGCGTCGCGATCGAGGCGCGGCGATCGGTGGTGTTCCCGGTCTCGGCCCACGCCGCTTTCGCCGCCCGCTTCGCCGCGACGAGTTCACGAGCGCGGGCGTCGATGCGCTCGATGCGCGCGTGTTGGGCCGAGCGATATCGAGCGAGGAACGCTTCGGTGTAGCGCGGAACGTCGGGTGGTTCCACGAAGCCGTTGCGTGGGTCGTAGAGATCGAGATCGGGGTTGCACGAGGTGGGATCGTCCTCATGGATGACCGATGGGTCGATGGCGTGAAGCAGGTAGTGGCCCTCACCTGCATGACCGGCGAGATACACCATCGCATCCGCGCCGGGAAGATCGAAGCGGTTGAGGTCGAACGCGTCGCCTGCCGCGGTGTGGGTGAGGCGTGCCCCGGCGGGTGCGTGCGCTTGGTGGAGGTAGAACGTGAACAACGACGCCCCGCCGCTGTTTCCGATGAGCACCACGCGCTCGTACCGTGCCCGGGCGGCCCCGACGGCCGCGGCAACATCGAGTAACACCTGTTCATGAATCAAGGTCGCGTCGTTGTTGAGCCACCGGCTCGTCACGTTGAGCACCGCGATACCCGCTTCGAGGAGGCCAGGGGTCACGTAGTGATGGGCGAAGTTGGCCCGAGGATGCATGAGCACCGCCACCGTCGACTCGCCACCGCGCGCATACAGCCACCCGTGCGCGATAGCGCGGTCTTGGGTCTCGAGCACCAGCGCGGTGCAGTGCGTTCCCGAGGGCGGTTCCCGGTGCCATTCCGCCACCCGGTACGGATTTTCGTAGCGGCCGATCCGAGTGGTGGGTGCTGGTGGCATGGGGTGGCAGGCTAGGCGGCTGTGACCGATCCATCACCGCCGCTCACCGGCCTGCGCGTACTCGAACTCGGATCATTCATCGCGGGCCCGTTCGCGGCCCAACTGTTGGGTGATCTCGGTGCCGATGTCATCAAGGTCGAGGCGCCGGGATCGGGTGACCCGATGCGCGGGTGGGGTGTGACGCTCGACGGTCGATCCTTGTGGTGGCCGGCGATCGCACGCAACAAGCAGTCGATTGCGATCGACCTCCGCAGCGATCGTGGTCGACAGTTGGTCCGGTCGCTCGCCGTCCACTGCGATGTGGTGATTGAGAACTTCAAGCCGGGAACCTTGGCGAAGTGGGGACTGGGATACGAGGCGCTGGCTGCTGTAAATCCGGGCCTGATTCTCACGCATGTCTCCGGCTTCGGTCAGGACGGGCCCCGAGCGCATGAGCCCGGCTTCGGTGCGATCGGCGAAGCGATGGGCGGTATCCGCCATACCACTGGCGACCCAGACCGTCCGCCGGCTCGATCCGGGATCTCGCTCGGCGACGCGCTCGCGGCGTTGTTCGCGGTGATCGGGACGTTGGCAGCCGTGAACGAACGGCATCGGTCGGGATTGGGTCAGGAAGTGGACGTGGCGATTTATGAGGCAGTGATGGCGCTCATGGAGTCGACGGTGGCGGACTTCGAGCTTGGTGGAATCGTCCGCGGTCGCAGCGGCGGCTACCTGCCTGGTGTTGCACCCTCGAACGCTTACCCGACCGCGGATGGGCGTGATGTGGTCATCGCCGCGAATGCCGATGCGGTGTTCGCACGGCTGACCGATGCCATGAACCGACCGGACCTGATCGCGCCGTACGCCACCCATGCCGCGCGGGCGGCCGGGCAGAACGCCCTCGATGCCGAGGTTGGGGCGTGGACGGTGACCCTGCCGGCTGCCGAGGTGTTGCGCCAGCTCGAATCGCATTCGATCCCGGCGGGACTGATCAACACCGCGCCGGATCTCGCGGCCGACCCACACGTTGCGGCACGCGAGATGATCGTTCGGTTGGCGGCCGGTTTCGAGCGGGCGCTTCCGATGACGGGGATTGTTCCGAAGCTGTCGCGCACGCCGGGCGCTATCCGCACCGTCGGTCCTGCTCTGGGCGAACACACCGACGCGGTGCTCGGCGCGCTCCTCGATCTCGACGCCGCAACACTCGTCGCGCTTCACGCGGATGGTGTGATCGCCTGAGCGAGCGGTCAGACCGGGGCAGGTGTGGGTGAGTACAGAGTTCCGGTGGGCGCAGCTTCGAGCTCGGGCGTTACCTCGCGTAGGAGGCGAAGTGCGTCGGCGCGATCCGCATCGGTAGCCACCGCCGTTGTGGTGCAGAACTCCACCATGATTCCGTTCGGGTCGGTGGTGTAGATCGACGTACACCAGCCGTGGTCGATCTCGAACACGTAGTGCCCGTGGTCCTGCCAGCGTTGGCGAGCCACTGCGAGGTCGTCGACCGTCGGCGCGTTGAACGCGATGTGGTTCGTCCACTGTGGGAGTCCGAGGCCCTCCGAGATCGATGGCACGAAGTCGCCGATCGCGGGATCGTGCAGATCCCAGAATGCGATCATTTCGCCGTTGCCGGTGTCGTAGAACACGTGGCGCGCCCAGCCGCCGGTGTCCGTGGGCGCAACGTTGGTGCGTTCGAGGGTGAAGCCCATGGACTCGGTATAGAACGCGTGGTTCGCTTCGAGATCACGGGTGGCGATAGCGAGGTGATGAAAGCTCATAGTTGGGATTCTCCCGGTTCCTGACCGATTGAGCAAGTACCGAACATCCACGGCAGCGTACCGTCGGGGCATGACCCTCAATCGGTTGGAACCCCTGGATGAGCGGACCGTCGATCCGGATCCGATCACACAGTTCTCCGGTTGGTACGACACCGCTATCGCAGCAACCGATGGCCGTTGCGCGGCGATGACCGTGGCCACGGTGGGTGCCGATGGCCGACCCTCCTCGCGGGTGGTGTTGTTGCGAGGGATCGACGCTCGCGGTTTCGTCTTCTTCACCAACTACGAGAGTCGCAAGGGTGTGGAAATGGGCGACCGAGCGCCGGTCGCGGCGCTGTTCTACTGGCCCCAACTTGACGCCCAAGTCCGGATCGAGGGCTCCGCAGAGCGTATCGACGCGGCCGAGTCCGACACGTATTTCTCCAATCGGCCCCGCGGTCATCAGCTCGGGGCGTGGGCGTCGCACCAGAGTGAAGTGGTTGCGGATCGAGCGACGCTCGAGGCCCAAGTGGAAGCGGTGAGTGCCCGGTTCCCCGAGATGGTCCCGCGGCCGCCGCATTGGGGTGGCTATCGCATCCAGCCTGTCCGGATGGAGTTCTGGCGCAACCGGGATGATCGGGTGCACGACCGGGTCGTATACCTGCTGACTCCGGACGGCTGGACAATCCAGCGCCTCAGTCCGTAGCGCCCAAGCTCCCAGCCGACGAGGCGGGCACAAGTTGGTCAGAGGGTGACGTCGGGACTCGTCGCGTATGGTGACCCGGTGCAAGCCCGAGGCCGTCGATGAACACCCGTCGATGAACACCCTGGCGGTCGTGCTCATGACACTGGCCGGGCTCGCGGCGATCGGCAACTGGGTCTCGGTGGCCCGTCGGGTCCAGCTGGGGATTCACATCTTCAAGCCACTCACCCTCGTGCTGATGATCGGGGCTGCGGTGGCGCTCGACCCGGTGGCATCCACGGCTCGGACGTGGTTCGTCATCGCACTGGTGCTCTCACTCGCGGGCGATGTGTTTCTGATGCTGCCGACTGACGCGTTCGTGGCCGGACTCGCATCATTCCTGCTGGGACACGTTGCGTATGTGGTGGGTCTGAACCAGGACACCGATGGAAACTGGTTGTTAGCGATTCCCGTGGTGGCGGTGGCCGCAATCCTGGGCACGCGACTCGTCGGCGGTATCCGCGCCAAGGGTCATCTCGAACTCGTGGCACCGGTGGTCGCCTACGTGCTCACGATCCTCGTCATGGTGAGTAGCGCGGTCGCCAGTGGGAACGTACTGGGTGCCGTCGGCGCGCTGTTCTTCATGACGTCAGACGCGCTCATTGGCGAAGATCGGTTCGTGCAGCCGCGTCCGTGGCAGCCCGTGGCGATCATCGTGACGTACCACGTGGCGCAGGCACTGTTGGTGGTCTCACTTACGATGTGATCGCATCTCGAGGCGGGCGAGATCGTTCATGATCGAGGCTTTCATGGCGCGGTGCGGCCATTAGGTGTTCCCGTTGGGTTCGTCCTGATGCTGAAGGCGCGCGAGCGCGGTCATCTGGTCGTCGAGGAAGTGCGCCCAGCCCTTGGCGTGGTCCGCGGCATGAGTGGATGCCAACTCGTGTCGGAGGGTGAGGACGGTTGCGTCGGCATCGGGTTCGAGCGTCACCTCGACCCGAGTTGACCCGGGTGCGAGGGGGTCATCGGGGGCATTGCCTTCCCAGCCGAAGGTGAAGACCAACCGATGGGGTGGATCCAGCTCCACGTACTCACCGCGCATGACGGGCGCGCCGCTGTCCATCACGACCCGAAAGACGCCGCCGGGCTCGGCCACGGCTTCGGCTTCAACGCCCCACCACTCGCAGAGTCGGGCGGGGTCGGTCCAGAACGTCCACACCGTCTCGGGTGCGGCATCGATACGGACGACGTGTTCGATGGTTTCCAGGTTGGTATCGAGCATGCTCATGGCTTCGCTTTCTTCTTGGGGCGCGGGTGCGCAGGGCTCGCGGAGTTCTCGACGGCACGCTTCAGGTGTGCGAGTCGATCCGTCCACATCTCGTCGATGAAGCTGCGCATCTCCGCCAGGCCTTCCGGCTGGCTGCGGTACATGCGCCGGGGTCCCTCGTTACGGACCGACACCAAGCGAGCGGCCCGGAGCACCCGGAGGTGTTGGGAGACCGCAGGCCGGCTCAGGTGTGAGAACTGAACGGCCAGTTCGCCCGCCGAAACCTCGCGGTCGCGTACGAGCGTGAGGATTCGCCGACGCGTGGGATCCGCGACCGCATGCGCGGTGGCGTCGAGGCGATCGGCTTGCGCCGCGGTTCGAATCATGTAAGCATCTTCTTACAGATGCACTGTGAATGCAAGCCGACCAATGACGGAGATTCGAAATGGACCTGCTCGATGCCCTGGCCGCCACCTTCGATCACACCGGTTCGGTGATTGCGGGAGTCCGTCCCGACCAACTCGATGCTCCGACGCCCTGCGCCGATTGGGCGGTGCGCGATCTGCTCGCGCACACCGTGGGAGTGGTGACCAACATGGGCTGCGGCGTTCGCGGGGACGAGCTTCTGGCCGACGTCAACGCCACGAATCTGGATGCTGATCTCGGCGCTCAGTTCCGGGCTGTTGCGCAGAGCACGCTCGCCGCCTGGCGCAGTTCCGGCCTTGATGGAGAGGTCAACGTCGGTGCGGGTCCCATGCCGGCCATGGTCGGTGCGAGTATCAATCTGCTCGACACCGCGGCACATTCATGGGATATCGCGCGAGCCACAGGCCAACCGGAAGAGCTTTCCGCCGATCTGGCGGCTGCGGTCATGGGAGCGTGCCAGATGGTGGTCACCGATGAGATACGGGGATTCGCCGGTTTCAATCCTGTGGTTCCGGTTGGAGCCGACGCCTGCCTGACCCACCAGATCGTTGCGTTTCTCGGCCGGCAGCCGTAGCGAGTTCCGGTGGCGCGCTCCCGGTATGGTGCGCGTCATGCGGCGTTCGATTGACGACTCCCTTGATGATCATCCGTCCGACGACGAGTTCCCGCCGATCTCGTGGATGGTGGGGCTCAGTGACGACCCCGGCGCATCGGATGACGGCGAACCGCGCGTGAGTCTGACCTTGGAGGAGCGCGGCGGCGCGGGCTACGGCCTCGTGGCCCATCTTGCCCCGGACACCGCCCGACGCCTGCGCGCCGCGATCGCCGCCGCACTCAGAGAAGTAGGCGAAGAAGTCTAAATTTGGCTTTGGTGCCGTCTGCGTTGGGTTAGAGGAGCAGGGGGGCGCGGCCGGCGGAGGCGGCGAGCTGGCCGTCGGCGACTGCCGAGCCGTTGGCCTCGATGTGGTCCACGAGCTGAGCCACCGAGATGATCGCGATGCGATGCTCTTCGGCGAACAGTTGCAGGAAGGGCATGCGAGCGGGCGAACCGTCGTCGTGCAAGACCTCGCAGATCACCGCGACGGGCGGGAGGCCCGCGAGGCGCGCGAGGTCAATCGCGGCTTCGGTGTGACCGCGGCGTTCGAGGACGCCGCGGCTCCGAGCCCGCAGCGGGAACACATGACCGGGCCGGAGAAACTCTTCCGGTGTGGCGGTGGGATCCAGGAACCGTCGCACGGTGTGCGCCCGATCGGCTGCGCCGATACCGCTCCCCGCGTCCACGTGGTCGATCGAGATCGCAAACGGCGTGTCGTTGCCGGCAACATCCGGCGGCACCATCGGGGGAATCTCGAGGCGGTCCAGATAGCTCGGATGCGTGGGCATACACACGAGTCCGCGCGCCCAGCGCAACATGAAGTTGATCGCTTCGGGCGTGACCCATTCGGCAGCCATCGTGAGGTCGCCTTCGTTCTCGCGGTCCTCGTCGTCGGCAACGAGCACCATCTCGCCACGACGAATACGGCGTAGGGCATCGTCGATCGTTGCGAAGTTCATTGGATGACCTCCCGGGTCGGGCTGAGTTGCGATGAAGCGCGCGGCAGAGTGACCACCATTCGACAACCGTGCGGCTCGCGGGGTTCGGGGTGGATGTCGCCGCCGTGCAGGTCGACAATCCATCGGGCGATGGCGAGGCCGAGCCCGGCGCCGCCATCAGATGATGCCCGTGCCGTATCGGCACGGTAGAAGCGTTCGAACACACGCTGCGCGTCGACGGCCGCGATGCCCGGACCTTCGTCGAGCACTTCGATCGTGACGCCGGTGCTGGTGCGATGCGCTCGGACCTGGACGGAGGCGCCGCGTGGAGAGTGGCGCACGGCGTTCTCGAGCAGGTTGGCCACCACTTGGTGCACGCGTTCGGGGTCGCCGTCGGCAGCCAGGTCGTGATCGTCCACGCTCATTTCGATCGCGATGCCCGCGTCGTTGAGCTCCTGTTCGCGCACCGCATGGGCGAGCACGGGTTCGACCGCGAATGCATGGCGGTCGAGAGGGTCGGTGCCCGCTTCGAGGCGGGAGAGGTCGAGGAGCTGGGCCACGAGCCGTCCCAGACGCTCCACTTGATTGAGCATGGTTTGCAAAGTCTTGGGATCCGCGGCGGCAACTCCGTCGACGAGGTTCTCGAGCGTGGCCTGCAGCGCGGTGAGCGGTGTGCGCAGCTCGTGACTCACGTTCGCCACAAGATCGCGGCGAACTCGGTCGGTCTCGGCAAGTTCACCCGCCATCTGATTGAACGCACTGGCGAGGCGACCAACTTCGTCGTGAGACGTGGCGGTGATGCGCTGGGTGTAGTCCCCCTTCGCCATCGCTTGGGTCGCGGCGGCCATCTCGCGCAACGGAGACGTCATGCCGCGCGCCAAGCGGCTCACGAGCAGGAGCGCAAAGGCGGCGGCGATGATGCCCGCCAGGCTGGCCCAGAGATGGAGGATGCGAACGCCGAACCAAAAGACAAAAACCGTGATGCTCACGGCGCCGACGATCAGGGTCGCGAGCTTTACCTTGATAGACGTGAGCGCGTCGAGCGGGCGGTCGGGTACGTGGGGGACTTGACGCATGCGGCTCATGCGGGCTCGTCGGGCGCAGGGTCCGCCGACGCGTCGCCGAAGGCGTAGCCCACGCCGTGCACGGTTCTGATCACGTCGTTGCCGAGCTTGCGCCGCAGCGCACGCACGTGGGAGTCGACGGTCCGCACCCCCGACGCGATGTCGTAACCCCAAACCTGCTCCAGGAGATCTTCACGGGTGAAGACCGCTCCGGGGGTTTCGGCGAGGAAGAGGACGAGATCGAACTCCGTAGGTGTGAGGTGTACCTGTTCGCCGGTGTGATGCACACGGCGAGTGGCGGGGTCGATCGCGATTGCACCGACTTCGAGGGTTGCTCGCACCTTGGCGGAGCCGTCGGCGCCGTCGGCGCGGGATCGTTCGACTCGGCGCAGCAGCGCGTGAATGCGAGCGACGAGTTCACGACTGCTGAACGGCTTCGTCATGTAGTCGTCTGCGCCCACGCTGAGGCCCACGAGAAGATCGCGTTCGGAGTCACGGGCGGTGAGCATCAGGACCGGAACGGGTCGGTCGGCTTGGATTCGTTCACAGACTTCGAGGCCGTCGAGACCGGGAAGCATGAGGTCGAGGACCACGAGATCGGGGCGAAGTTCCTGGCAGCGGCGCACGCCATCGGGACCATCGGACGCGATTTCCACGAGATAACCCTCGGAGCGGAGCCGGGCGGCCACCGCATCGGCGATGGGTGCTTCGTCCTCAACCACGAGGATCGTTCGCGCTGCGGGCGCGAAGACGGTGGTCGAAGGCACGTGACAAGGATACGAATGGGCAGGTGAGGGTGTGGGCCTCGGACTGTGGAGATTGTGTGGAGATGAGCCCGTAACCTAGGGAAATGACTGATGCCGTGGACCCCAGCACCCTCACCGATGACGATTGGCGCGCCCGGTTGCGTCCCGATCAGTACGCCGTGTTGCGCCGAGCGGCCACCGAGGGGGCGTTCACCGGCGAATACACCGATGTGGAGGATCCCGGGACCTATCGGTGTGCGGGCTGCCAGGCCGAGCTGTTTTCTTCCGATACCAAGTTCCATTCCGGCAGTGGCTGGCCATCGTTTTGGGCCGCGGCCAAGGAAGGCGCGATCGAAGAGCGCACTGATGCGGCTCACGGCATGGTCCGGACTGAAGTGCTGTGCGCCCGCTGTGGTGGTCACCTGGGTCACGTGTTCCCCGACGGACCCGGACCCACCGGCCTTCGCTACTGCGTGAACTCCCTCGCACTCGACCTCGACCCTGCCGACTCGTAGGACCGGATCGACCGACGCCACCTACAGTCCGGCGCGTGGAGATCACTGAGTTGGAGACGGCGGCCGGTCACGAGCAGGTGGTGCGCGTCGTCGATGCCGATGCGGGCATCCGGGCCGTGATCGCGATTCATTCCACCGCGCTCGGTCCGGCGCTCGGTGGAATCCGGTTCTGGCACTACGCCGATGACGACGCGATGGTCGCAGACGCACTCCGGCTGGCAGAAGCAATGTCGCTCAAGGATGCGGTCGCGGGGTTGCCGCTCGGCGGCGGCAAGGCGGTCGTACAGTGGGACGACCCTTCGGCGGTGCGCACGCCCGGTCAGCTCGAGGTCCTCGGGCGCGCCATCCACGAACTCGGCGGGCGCTACCTCGCGGCCGAAGACGTGGGCGCAACGACGGCCGACATGGACGGAATCGCCGAGTTCACGCCATGGGTCACGGGCGTGAGCGAGTCGAAGGGCGGATCGGGGGACCCGTCGCCGATCACTTCGTTTGGCGTGTGGGCCGGAATGCGCGCCGCCGCGCAGAACCGATGGGGGAACACCTCGCTGGCCGACCGCCACGTGGTGATTCAGGGCGCAGGAAAGGTCGGGTCGAGTTTGGCGCGGTCGCTCGTCGCGGACGGCGCACGGGTATCGATCTGTGACCTCGACTCGGCGCGCGCGCAGGCCGTGGGCACCGAGCTTGGTGTTGCAGTCCTTGCGCCAGATGCGGCGCTGGGTGCCGAATGTGATGTGCTCGCGCCCTGCGCGCTCGGCGCGGTCGTGACCGAGACCACGATCGAGGCTCTCCGGTGTGAGGTGATTTGTGGCGGCGCGAATAACCAACTCGGATCAGAAGCGATGGACGACGCGCTTGGGGCGCTCGGGATCCTGTACGCACCCGACTTCGTGGTCAACGCCGGTGGAGTCCTCAATATCGCGCAAGAGTTCGGCGGGTATTCGCGTGATCAGGCGATCGCGTCGACGGCCCGCATCGAGGACACCACCGCCAAGGTGTTCGCGATGGGACGGGAATGGTCGGTTCCGCCGGGTCGCGCCGCTGAGCGCATGGCCCGTGATCGCATCGCGGAGCATCCCTTCGGTTCCGGACGGTGGCAGCCGGGCGACCCCGCGGCGTGGACGTACGGCCGCCCACTCACGAACCTCCGGCCTCGCTAGATCGGGAGTCGTAGGCTCCGAGGCGTGCTCGACACCGATGCGATCGTGGACCGTTGTGTGCAGGCGATCGGCGAGCACACGCCCCAGCTTGCGGTGCGCGATGCCGTCACGGAGCTGGTCAGCGACCCGGTTGCGTTGAGCACCGCAATTGGTCCGATCACCGAGGGCGGCATCTTGGTGTTGCACCGCGCCCCAGACCTCACGGTCCTCCACCTGGCTTGGACTCCCGGCATGAAGTTGAACCCACACGAGCACGCGATGTTCGCGGTCGTCGGCATGTACGGCGGCCAGGAGGACAATTCGTTCTTCCGGCGCGGCGATCACGGGTTGGAGCCGAGTGGCGGGCGCGAACTCGTAGCGGGCGACGTGCTGGTGATGGGTCACGACGCGATCCACGCCGTGGCCAATCCGCGGCGTGAATACGCCGTCGCGCTCCACGTGTACGGCGGCGATTTCTTCGACGCCCAGCGTTCCGAGTGGGATGCAGAAAGTCTCGAGGAACGGCCGCGCGATATGAACGGCACGCTCCAGCTCTTCGCAGACGCCAACGCGGCCTGGGCGCTCGAGCCGTAGCTAGAAGTGCCGTGGGCGCGTAGCCTGCGCGCCCATGGGAACGCATCTTGCCGACGTTTGGTTTCAAGTCACCGACCTCGCGGTGGTGTCCGGTTCCGGGTGCACGGTCACGACGGCCGATGGCACCGAGTACCTCGACTTCACCAGCGGAATCGCGGTCACGAGCACCGGGCATTGTCATCCGGCGGTCGTCGCCGCGATCCAGGAGCAAGCCGCGCGATTCATTCACGCGCAGGTCAACTGCTATCGACACCCGCTGCTGGAACAACTCGCGGAACGGCTCGCTGGTATCTCGCCCAGTGGGATCGACACCTTCTTCTTCGCCAACTCCGGCGCGGAGGCCACCGAGGCCGCGGTGAAGCTCGCGAAGCACGCCACCGGACGACCGAACATCATCGTGTTCCAGGGCTCTTTCCACGGTCGGTCACATCTCACCATGGCGATGACCACCTCGAAGACGGGCTACCGCGCCGGATACCAGCCGTTGCCCAGCGGCATCTTCGTGGCACCGTTTCCCTACGGGTTCCGCGACGGCATCAGCGACGACGAGGCAACGGTGCGGGCGTTGGTGGCCTTCGATCTATTACTTGCGTCGCAGACCGCGCCCGGCGAGACCGCGGCCATCGTCATGGAACCGGTGCTCGGCGAAGGAGGGTACGTGCCCGCGCCCGCCGGGTTCGCGCAGGGCATTAAGGCGCGTTGCGAGGAGCACGGAATCCTGTACGTGGCCGATGAGGTGCAGTCTGGCTTCGGCCGCACGGGTTCGATGTTCGCGATCGATGCGATGGGTGTGGATCCCGACATCGTCGTGATGGCCAAGGGCATCGCATCGGGGTTTCCGATCTCCGCGATCGGTGCGTCGGCCGCGATCATGAACTGCTGGCCGGTGGGCGCGCACGGTGGAACCTACGGCGGCAATCCCATCGGATGCGCAGCCGCCCTCGCGACGATCGACGTGCTCACCGCCCCGGGCTTCATGGAGAACGTCAACGCCCGGGGTGAGCAGTTGCGGGCCGGTCTCACGGCGCTGGCGCGTGAGCATCCTGGGCTTGGTGACGTTCGGGGTCCGGGCCTCATGGTGGGATGTGAGCTCATGACCGTGGACGGCGCACCCGACGCGCCGCGCGTCGCAGCTATCGCTTCGCATTGTCGCGAGTACGGCCAGTTGCTCTTGATGAATGCCGGGACTGCGGGCAACGTGCTGCGCTGGATGCCCCCGCTCGTGGTCACCGAGCCGGAGATCGCTCGCGCCCTCGCGGCCTTCGCAGCCGCGCTCGTCGCCACCGCCTAACCGCCTCCACCACCTCGGTGTTTGTCGGATTGTGTGCGCTCTGCGCCACCTACTCGACAAACGCCTCGGGGTGTTCGTGGCGCTTGTCGGACTGTGTGCGCTGGGCGCCACCTACTCGACAAACGCCGAGGATGGGTGCGCTACGGGCGGCGGGAGACGGCGCGGCGGACGCGGTCGCGCGTGGTGGAGCGGTCGCGCACGATCTGTTCCACCACCTTGAGCCCGGGGATCCCGGTCACGCCACCGCCGCCGTGCGTTGCGCTCGACGCTTGGTATAAACCCGCGATCGGGGTGCGGTAGTCGGCATAGCCCGGCGCCGGACGCATGTGGAACAACTGCGAGGGTGAGAGTTCGCCGTGGAAGATGTTCCCACCAACCAATCCGTAGGTGTGTTCCATGTCGTACGGGCCGATGACCTGGCGGTGCAGAATCGAACTGGTGAAGCCGGGTGCTACTGCTTCGACCTGCGCGATCAGCCGGTCGGCGTAGGCGTCCAGTTCCTCATAGTGCGGCTCGGCGCTCCACGCGCATGGCACCCATTGCGTGAACATCGACATCACGTGCTGGCCTTCGGGGGCGAGGGTGTGATCAAAGACGGATGGAATGCAGATATCGGCAAACGGTGCGGCCGCGGCGCGTCCGGCGACCGCGTCCTGAAATGCGTTCTCCACGTGATCGAGGCTCGGAGCCAGCACGATCGTGCCGCCATGGACGTCGGGGTCGAACCCGGGCGCGGCACGGAACTCGGGAAGTCGGTCGAGCGCGAGGTTGACCTTCACCGTTCCGCTGCGGGTCTTCCATCGTTTGATGTCGTCCACGAACTGGTCAGGGAGTTCCGAAGCGTCGAGTTGTTGCAGAAACGTGATCTGAGGATGGGTAGCGGCGATCACGCAGTTGGCGCGGATCTCTTCGCCGGAGGCGGTGACCACGCCGCGCGCCTCGCCGTGATGCACGAGGATGCGAGCGACGTCGACGTTCGTGCGGACGGTGGCACCGAATGACAGTGCGGCATCGCGCAGCGCCCCGGTGACGGCGCCCATGCCGCCTTCGGGGAATCCCCATGCCCCGATCTGTCCATCGCCGACGTCGCCGATCTTGTGGTGGGCCATCACGTAGGCGGTGCCCGCTGATCGCGGACCGGCCCAGGTGCCGATGACACCACTCACCGAGAGCACCCCGCGCATCGCGTCGGACTCGAATCGCTCCTCCACGAGATCGGCGATGCTCATGGTGAAGAGCCGCGTGATATCGGCGATGGCGCGTTCGTCCCAATCGCGGGCGAGCCAGCCGAACTTTCCCGCAGCGATGAGATCCGAGGCGCGATGTGACCCGAGCCGGGGTGGGGTTTCGGTGAGCAGCGGTGCGAGTACGTCGGCGAGACCGCCGAGCCAGGTTTCCCATTGCCGGTACGCGTCCGCGTCGCGGGCCGAGAAGCGCGCGATCTCGGAATGGCGCGCGGCGGGGTCGTCGGGGAGTCGGAGCGCCGGACCGTCGGGCCGCGGCGCAAAGTATGGGCCTTGGGGATGGATCTTGTAACCGTGCTTCGCGAGTTCGAGTTCGCGCAGGATCGTTGGTGGCATCAGGCTGACCACGTAGGACAACGCGGTCATCTTGAAGTCGGGACCCCAGGGCTGTTCGGTGATGGCGGCACCACCCACAACGCTGCGCCGTTCGAGCACGGTGACCCGCGCGCCGCGTTTGGCCAGCAGTCCGGCGGCAACGAGACCGTTGTGGCCCCCACCGATCACCACGACATCGAGCGGATCGTTGGGCACGCGGCGAGGGTAGCGGGACGTTGGTCAGCTCAGGAGTGCCACGAGGCGGGCGACGCGCCGACGCGGGAGCGCGAGCTCGAGGGTGGTGCCGTCGGCGAGCTCGATGGGCAGCACGCTGAACGTGGCCGGAATCCGCAACCGTTCGCCCGGGGCTGGGCGCCGCGCCTGATCGATGCGGATGCAAAGCACGGGGATTCTCACGCCCTCACCGGGCCAGGCGATGCGGCGCCAGAGCAGTACCTGGATTTCCGGTCCGGCGTAACCCGCTCGGAACGTTGAGCCGAGGCCGAGAACCTGACCGTGGGTGACGCGCAAGGAGCATTCGAACCCGCCCGGCCGGTCGAGTCGAAAGTAGAGGTGTCGGGCCCCGATCACGGCGCCGAAGAGGCCAATGACGGCGACGGTCGTGACGATGAGGATCGTCATCGGTTCGCGGTTCAGCCCTGGAGCGCGCGCTCGGCGCGGGCGATGAGCTTTTGGAGCACCAGACCGCGCGCCGCGTCGCAAGGATGAGTATCGCCCGTGCGCGCAACGTGCGCGAACTCGGCGCGCACCCGGGCGAAGGACTCGGCGCGGGCGGCCGAACGCGCGTCGACAAACAGTGATCGATCGCGGCCGTAGACCTCGAGCTCCGTGCGACTCGGTTCAATCGCACTTGCACACGACAGTGTGACCTCGCTGCACGCGCCGGATTCGTGGGTGAGGAGCAGCCCGACCCAACTGCGGGGGTCGCCGTGGCCCTGGATCTCCACGACTGGCCCGAGCGCGGCCTCCACGAGATCGAGAATGTGGGGCCCAACGTCGAGGAGCGCGCCGAGCTCGAGGCGCCATCCTCCCGCGAACGCGCCGCTCAGGAACGCGCCGGAAATGAAGCACGCCCGACCACCGGTAGGTGTCATGGTCGCGGCTTCGGCGAGGAACTCGCGGACCACATCCGCGAAGCGGTAGGTGAGGAGCATCAAGGAACCCACCTGGTTCGCGGCGACGGCCTCCGCGATCCGCCGGGCGCCGGCAACGTCGACCCCGAGTGGTTTCTCGAGAAGGAGTGCCTTACCGGCGCTGGCGGCGCGCACCGCGAGGTCGGGTTGGGCCGCCGGGACAACAGCCAACGCCACCGCGTCCACGTGCTCCAACATCGCATCGAAGGTGGCGAATGTCTCGACGTGCATTTCGGTGGCGAGCGCGGTCGCGTGCTCCGGTGTACGGGACCACACCCCAACCAGTTCGGTCTCGGGGCCCGCCGCGAGCAGTGGCGCGTGGACCATGCGCGCCCACGGACCCGCGCCGGCGAGACCGACCCGTACCGGCGCAGTCATGTGAGCTCCCGCTTGGCGCGCGCCACCCCGGCGCGACTGTGCGACGCCGTGATCTCGATGGTCGCACCCTGCGGGCCGCGCACCACCCACTCCGCGAACGCGCGGTCGGTGCTCGGGTCAAAGACCCCATCGTTCGCGGCCATCATCGTGCGGGCGCGAGCGCGGCCGGGGAGCTGCGACAGTTCGATGGTGGCGCGACCGCCCACCAGTTCAACGGAGTCGCCGACGGAGATGGTGACCTCCACCGGCCGGACCGCCTTGCGTTCGATCGCCTTCTTCGTCACGTTGGTTGGTAGCCATCCGACGTTCTTGACCACCGCTCGTACGAGGTACGCGCCGTCGGCCAGCAGGGTGGTGCGGACGTCGTGGATCGCCAGTTCCGGGAGTGCCAGCGCCTGGGCGACGGCCCACGTGCTGTGCGGAGCAATCTCGGCCTCCATCAGCGCCGCCGGGGGATTGCTCCAGGTCCGGAACGTGTCCCAGCCGCCGAGCTCCACCGGCCCGAGCTGCGGGTGGTCGAAGGCATACCAGTCGACGAAGCCCGCGCCGTCCAAGACGTCGTCATTCCAGGCGAGGAGGGCGAGATCATCCGCGACGGGATGCTCGTCGTACCACTCGATGTACTTGTGCTCGATCCCCGCGGCGCGCAGCGGGCTCCAGAACTCGGTAGTCCAACCGAACACGCCGAGGTAGTCGTACGCCCACTCGTCACCGCAGCCGGTGATCGAAGTCTTGGGGTCGTACTTGAACTCGTGGAACACCGATGCGGTCTCGTAGCCGGTGATTTCGGTGGCGCGTCGCCCCATGGTCTTGTATATGACGAGATCTGCGGTGGGGAAGTGATCGTCCGCGTGACCGCCGTACGGGCGCAGGATCACTCCCGCGAAGGTGTGGTGGGCGAAGTAGACCCCAATGTTCGGCCGCGCGCTCACGGCCTCGACCACTGCACGCACCTCCGGCTCGGAGGTGGGGAACTCACCCGCGCCATGTTGGCTCCCTTCCGGCAGCCACTCCTGGGGGAAGTTGCGGTTGAGGTCCAGGCCCTGCAACGACCGGGCAATCGGGACTCGGTCCGCATCGAACTCGTGGACGAGACCTTCCGGGAGCAGTCGGTAGAACGGACCGTCAGTCACATCATCGAAGGGTCGAGCGATCATCAAACGCGGTTCGTCGGGGTGAATGATCCACGCACCGTCGGGATCCTGCAACCGCATCCAGAGCACCCGGCCGTCACCGTCGGCATCGCGCTCGACGAGGCCCGGCTGTTGATCGGGTCGGGGGTACGTGCGCGTGGAGGAGCGCAGATAGATCGGATCATCCGCGAGGGCGAGTTCCACCCCATCGGGATTGACGCGCGGCATCACGTAGAACGTGCGGGTATCGAGGGCGCGGGTCACCGCCGGATCGGTGCCGTACTGGGTGGTCAAGTGATGCAGGAGGTGGAGGGCCGCGGTCGACGCGGTGATTTCGGTGGCATGGATGTTCGCTTCCACGAACACCGCCGGCTTTTCATCGTGCGGTCCGGTCGCGGTGTTCGTGACGGTCGCGAGCCAGATCGGCCGCCCCTCGTGCGATATTCCCGCGTGCTCGAGGTTCATGAGTTCGGGGGCGGCCGCGGCCAGTGTTTCCAAAGCCGCGCTCAGCTCGGCGTAGGTATGGAGGTGATCGAACCGAGGGGCAGCCATGAGCGGCGACACTATGCGCCGAGCACCACCGCGGCATCGAGGTCGGCGGCGATCGAGACTTCCGAATGGAGGTCCGGTGATGCTCGACTCACTGCGGTTAACCGTCCGAATGCGGTGTCGATCTCGCTCACGAAGTGGTCGCCTCGGAACCAGGTCACGCGTACCATCCCGGCAACGGGCCCGGCCGGGTCGATGCGAAGGTCGACCGGTCGGAACCCGACCCACGCTTGTTGGGCGATCTCGACGGGAACCGGGATGGGCCCCCAGGGTGTGACGACGTGTCGTGCCGCGACGGTCCCGTCGACGGTGAACGTCCACTCGCTGGCCACGCCGAGGAAGCGCGCCGCGGCGATCGATCCCGGGTTGCGCCAGACGTCCCGGGCGTTCCCAGCGGTTTCAACGTGGCCTCGATTCAGGATCACTACTGAGTCGGCGAGCGTAAATGCCTCGTCGAGATCGTGGGTCACGAAGAGCGTGGGGGTCGAGCTGGCGCGGATGATGCGGTGGAGTTCGGTGGCGAGTTGCTCACGGCGTTCGCGGTCGACCGACGCGAGGGGTTCATCGAGCATCAGGAGCCGCGGCGCCGGTGCGAGCGCGCGGGCGAGGGCCACGCGTTGTTGCTCGCCACCCGAGAGTTGATCCACCCGGCGGTGCTCGTACCCGGAGAGTCCGACGAGCGCGAGCATCTCCGTGGACCGCTTCACCTGACGATCGCGGCTCTGGTGACGCATCCGGAGCCCGAAGTTCACATTGCCGAGCACATCACAGTGACCGAAGAGCGCGTGGTCCTGGAACATCAGGCCGAAGTCGCGCCGGTGCGCCGCAACGTTGGTGACATCGAGGTCGTCCCAATGCACGGTGCCGGAGCTGGTCGGTTCGAGACCGGCAATCGCTCGGAGCAGGCTGGTCTTCCCGCTCCCGCTCGGCCCGAGGACCGCGACGATCTCGCCGTCGGGCACCGTGAGGCCAACCCGGTCGACCGCGATGGTTGGACCGTACCGAATCGAGAGATCGTCGACCGTCAGCATCAGAGGACGCTCCCCGCACGGCCGATGCGATGGAACCGTTCACCCGCCAGGACGATGAGCCCGGTGAACACCATGAGGATGGTCGCGAGGGCCATGGCCTGATCCACGTTGGTCGCGCCGGGGTGGCTGAGAAAACGGTAGATCGCTACCGGAACGGTGGTGGTCTCGGGGCGAACGATGAAGAGGGTTGCGCCAAACTCGCCCAACGAGATGGCGAACGCGAACCCGGCGGCAACGATCCCAGCACGAGCGACCACCCGCAGATCAATCTCGCGCCAGACCTGCGCGGGTCCCGCACCGAGGAGCGCGGCCGCCTCGCGTTGGCGCGGGTCGATCGCGCGTAAAGCCGGGACCGTGGTGCGAACCACAAAGGGCAGGGCGACGAGCGCATGCGCGATGGGAATGATCCACCAGGAAGTGCGGAGGTCGAAAGGCGGGGTATCGAACACGATGAGAAACCCGAAGCCGACGGTGACCGCGGATACCCCGAGGGGCAGTACCACGAACAGCTCGGCGAAACGCGCGAGTCGGCTCGGTGGTCCGGGTCGGGTGACTGCGGTGGCGAGGGCGAGGCCGAGCACCACGGCGATCGTGGTGGCGGCGGTGGCGATGCGCAGTGATGTCCCGAGCGCGTGCAGCCCCGAACTCGCGGCGCCGATGGGGGTCTTGGCGAGGTTGGTGTAGCCGACCGCGTCGTGCGCGAACGATCTCCGGACCAGGTCCAAGAGTGGAAGTCCGACTAGCAGGAGTGCGGGGCCCAACGCGGTCGCGAGTACGAGTAGTTCGCGCACCCGTCTCGGCGGGTGACGGACCTGCCAACCGATGGTCTGGCGGCGAGCGCGTCCGGTGGCACTGCCCGCGATGAGCAGCGTAGCCACGACCGCGACGAGTTGGACGATCGACAGTGCCGCCGCGGTCCGGAGATCGAGGAGTTGTGCGGTTTGGCGGTAGATCTCGGTTTCGAGGGTCGCGAACCGTGGACCGCCCAGCACGAGGATCACGCCAAATGATGTGAAGCAGAAGAGGTAGACAATCGAAGACGCGGCCACGATCGCGGGTCGCAGCGCGGGGAGCGTGATCGATGTGAAGGTTCGGATGGGTCCGGCCCCGAGGGTGCGCGCCGCATCCTCTTCTCGGCGATCGAGGCTGACCCACGATGCCCCAACCACCCGCACCACGATCGCGACGTTGAAGAACGCGTGGGCCAACACAATGGCGAGCAGCGATCCTTGGATCCCGAGTCCGCGAAACGCAGCCGCGACCACGACCGTCGGCAGGACGAATGGCATCGTCAGGGCGGCGACGATCAGGCCTCGACCACGGAATTGGAACCGGCTCAGTACGGCAGTAGCAGGGAGTGCAATGGCCAGTGTGACCGCTGTTGACAGCGCGGCCTGCCAGAGGGTGAAGAGCACCACAGCGCGCAAGGTGGTGTCGGCGAGCACATCGGTGATTGGGGAGAGGTCGACGCTGCCGCGAGCGCTGAGGCCACGGCCGAGGATCGCGCCGACCGGCCAGAGAAAGAACACGCCGAGAAAGACCAGCGGCGCGCCGACCAGCAGCGCGCGACCGGCCCGCCGAGAGATGCTCCTCGCCGCGATCATCGGAGGACGTGTGCGGTCCACTGCTTGATCCACGATTCGCGGTGGCGCCCGATCTGTTGTGCGGGGATCGAGAACGGACGCTCGGGAACTGTGCCGAACTTGGTGAACACCGGCGGGAGCGGAGTGCCTGCGACGGCTGGGTTGACGAACATGGTCAGGGGCATGTCGCGCTGGAAGCGTTGACTCAGCATGAAGTCGATGAGCCGGCGTGCCCCGTCCGGGTGGGCCGCGCCGCGCAGCACTCCGGCGAACTCCACCTGACGGAAGCAGGTGCGGTCAAGGGACACCGTCGGCGCGTCGGCGGGCGGCGGATCCGCGAAGAACACCTCGGCGGGCGGGCTGGATGCGTAGCTCACGACCAGCGGACGCCCGCCGGTGCTGCCGGCCGCGCCGGAGAACTCGCCGTTGTAGGCCTGCTCCCACGCGTCGACCACGAGCACGCCGTTGGCGCGCAGGCGATCCCAGTAACCCAGCCAGCCGTTGCCGAAGTGCGCGACGGTCGCGGCCACGAACGCGAGACCCGGCGACGAAGTTGCGGGGTTCTCCACGACGAGGAGGTCGCGGTACCTCGAGTCGGTGAGGTCGTCGAGGGTCCGGGGAATCGCCACGTTGTGATCTGCGAACCACTGCTTATCTGCGTTCACACACACGTCACCGAAGTCGATCGGGGTGGCATGACGGGTTGGGTCGAGCCGCATGCGGCGCGGGACTCGGCCGAGCCCACGCGCGCGGAAGGCCACGAAGACCTTCTCGTCGAGTGCCCGTGTGAGGAAGGTGTTGTCGACACCGAAGAACGCATCGCCGAGTGGCGCGTCTTTGGTGAGGATCACTTGGTTCAGCGCTGCGCCGGCATCGCCGTTCTTGAGCACGCGCACTTTCCAGCCGGTCTCGCGGGTGAACGCACGCAAGACCGGCTTCGAGACCGCGAACGAATCGTGGGTGACGAGGGTGACGGTCTTGGAACCGTCGTTGCCGCCGGTGGCCCCGCGATCGGAACTGCACGCGCCGAAGGCGACGAGCGCGATCGCGGTGGTGAGGATCACGATTCGGTTGCGCATCTAGCGGCCTCCGCTCGGTTGGATGACGAGCAGCGTTCCGGTCCGTACGGTGACCGACGCGGGGGATCGGGTGATCTCGTTGCTGACGCCCCGCGAAGCGGTTGGCGCGAGTTCGTCGTCGGTCAGCGGCCAGCGCAGACCGGTGGTAGTGATCCCTTCGGCCATGCCGCCGACCGCGAGGATGGTCACCAGGCTGTCGATGGCTCCCGTGATCGCCGCGTGGTCTCGAACGACGGTCACGCGTGCCGTTCCGAGGAAGGCCTCGATGCGCATGCCCGCCCACGCCGGGTCGGCGAGGAGAGCAACGTTGGCCAGCGCGTGGTCGAGGCGGCCGCCGCCCCCGCCAATCACCGTGACATGCGTGGCGCCGCGCTCGCGTGCCACCGTCAGTGCGAGTTCGAGGTCGGTCGCGTCTTTGTCGGTGGAATGACGCTCGATGGTGGCGCCCGCGCGGTTGGCGCGATCGAGCTGCGCTCGGTCCACGGAGTCGAAGTCGCCAACCACCACGTGCGGCACCAGTCCGAGTGCATATACATGCGCGAGCCCGGAATCTGCCGCGATCACCAGCGCATCGGCCGGGAGTGTGGCGTGCCACATCTCGTCGAGCGGATCACCGCCCGCAGCCACGATGGCGTGCATGCTCGTCCTTACGGTCAGAGGTTCACACTGACGCGCACGGAAGGCTGATTGGCAGACTCCCTGCGCCGGCATGATCCGGGTCAGGTTCGGACGGTCGACAGCTGCATGCTGTCCTCTCAGCCCGGTGCACCGGACTCCCGCGTTTGAAGTGTGACCTTATCGGGTCAGATGAGCGTGAGTCCGCCGTCGACCGCGATGGTCTGGTCGGTGATGTAGCTCGCGTCGGTCATGCGGCGAGTGTGGCGCGCACGACTAACCGTTGCGACGATTGGCCGAGGGGATGACACGTGAACAACGTGAGGTTGTGACCGGGAGTCTGCTCCGTAATCCACACGGCATCGGGTGCCACCACAAACAGCTCGGTCACCGTGTAGGTGAGCGTGTGGTCGCCGGTGACGAGAATGATGGTGTCGCTGGGCGCCAGATTTCCGAGATCGTGGAACGGCGCGGTGTGGCTGTTGCGGTGCCCGGCGATCACCGCGTTCCCAAAGCCACCCGGTCCCGCGGTGCCGGGCCAATGTGATGGTCCGAGATCGATCGATTCTTGCGTGATCTGGTCGCGCAGGTCGGTGTCGAGGCCGATCTTCGGAATCTGGATGCGGCCGATGAGTTGGATCGGCAGAATCGCCTGTGGTTCGGGGACATCCTCGGGGCTGAGCAGGGTGGTGTCTTCGACCGGCGTCGATGGTGGCGCGACTGGCGGCGGGGACGGACTGCTGGCGTTTGAGGTGGTGGAGGAGGACGCCAGCTCGAGGGCGCCCGCCGGAAGGACACGAACGACGGGACTCGATGCCGTGCGAGGGAGGATGCCGTGAGCCACGGGCCCCGACTCCGCCGGGCTGGCGGTGACGGTCATCGAGGCGAGCATCACTGTGAATGCGGCCGCGATCATCACGCGGGACTGGTGTCGGTGGCGGCGCGCCGCGACATCAACGCGCGACGTCGTTGCAGGAATTGAGCGCATCACGTCCTTGAGACTCGGTTCCGAGCAAGGTGTCGCGCCTGACTCCGACGCACGACTTCGAGACCTTGGCCGGGTCAATTTGATAGCGCGTGCGCTGCGGTGAGGCAAGCGGGAGGTATCGAACCAGTCGAGCAAGTCGCGAATCTTTGCCCGTTTCGCGCGGAGCGCGCGATCGGCTTCACGGAAGGTGCGATGCGTCCGGTGCCACCGGGTCAATCTGCTCGTGCGAGGTCAACCCCGCGCGGCGATGAGGTTCTCGAGCGGCGCGAGGTCGTACGGCGCACCCACCATCACGATGAAGTGCTCGACCCCTGCTGCGATGTAGGCGTCGATGTCACCCACCTCTTGCGGTTGGATCGCGACGGTCCGTTCAATCTCGTGCGGCGCGCGCCCCAACTTTTGGCACCAGTCGTTGAGCACTGCGTTCTTCTTCGCGAAGTTGTCGGGCGGGCCGAACGTGTTCCACGCGTCGGCGTGCTCCGCTACGAGTTTGAGGGTGACTTTTTCGCCGGAGCCGCCGATGAGAATCGGCAGGTCGCCATCAGGCGGCGGGACGAGCGCGCCGAGGCGGTCGGCGATGACCGGCAGCGCCGCGCCGAGTTGCGCGAGGCGTCCACCTGCGGTCCCGAAGTCGTAGCCGTACTCGGTGTAGTCACGCTCGAACCAACCTGATCCGATACCGAGCACGAAGCGGCCGTGACTCAGAAGATCGATCGTGCGTGACATGTCGGCGAGTAGTTGCGGGTTGCGGTACGAGTTACAGGTGACGAGTGCGCCGATACGCGCGTGTTCGGTGTCGACGGCCATCGCCGCGAGGAGGGTGTACGCCTCGTAGTGGTTGGCATCGGGGTTGCCGTACAGCGGGAAGAAGTGGTCCCAAATCCAGATGCTGTCGGCGCCCAACGCATCGGCAGCTTTCCACGCGGCACGGAGTTCGTCGACGGTTCCGACCTGGGGATGAAGCTGCACTCCGACCTTGAACTTCATGGGTTCCTCCGTTGACGGGGCGAGCATGGTCCGAGGGGTGGACCTGGCGCGGCACACTACCGAAGCGATGTTCATTACCAATCACGTGCTTGCCGGAGCGATTGCGGGGAGCCTGTGTCGGCGGCGGCCGGTCGCCGCCTTCGGCGTGGGGTTCGCGACGCACGTCATCATGGATATGACCCCGCACTGGGGGAATTCTCAACTCGGCAAGGACGGCTTCTATGCCGTTGCGAAACGAGACGGATTGCTCGGATTGGCAACGGTCGCGTTGGTCACGGTCGCCGGGGTCCCGCCCCGTCGGGCCCTTCTGGCGGGCATGGCCGGCGCCGCGATCTTGGATTCGGACAAGCCCGGCGAGTTCTTCTTCGGCGTGAATCCATTGCCGGGGTGGGTGGACCGGTTGCACCAGCAGATCCAGCGAGAGTCGCCAGAAGGGCTGCGGACCGAACTTGCCGCAGGGGTGGCGCTGGCCGCCACGGTCACCGCGCTACTCGCCCGGGCGCGTCGCCGTCTGGCAGCATGCAGCGGTGCAGATCGGGGAGAGCTTCATCGGTGACGGCAATGAGGCCGCTCACGTCAACACCGTGCTCGGCGAACGCTCCGGGCCGGTGGGGACCGCGTGGGCCTCGGCGCTGGCGTCGCCATCGCGCGGTCACGCGCCGTTCGTTGCGGTCATCCAGCCAGGATTGCTGGTCCAGCCGCCCACGCTCTTCGTCAACAAGGCCGGTATCACGGGCGAACGCCACGCCGAGATGACCTGGGGCGCAGCGCAAGCGGGGGTCGCGGCGGGTGTGGCGGATGCGCTGGCGGATGAGATCATTCCGGTGGATCGGGTGGGCAAGCTGCTGTTGATTGCCGCGGTTTGGGTCAATCCCAACGCCGCCGATGCCAAGGCGGTCTTCGAGAACAACCGTCGATCGGTGTGCCTCGCCCTGCTCGCCGGCGTTCGGGGCGACCCGCCCGTCGAGGAAGTGCTCCACGCACGAATGGACCCGTGGAACCCGTTCTACCGGCCGCGCTGACCCGCGATGGACCTGCACTTCTCGGCCGAGCACGACGCGTTTCGCGCGCAAGCCCGCGACTGGCTGGTGTCGCACCTCGAGGGCGAGTTCCGCGTTGTACGCGGGCGCGGTGGACCCGGTGACGAGCACGCGCTCTTCGAGGAACGCCACGCGTGGGAACGCGCGCTGGGCGCGGCGGGATGGACATGCCTGTCGTGGCCGCGTGAATACGGCGGGCGCGATGCAACGCTGCTCGAACAGGTAATTTTCTACGAGGAGTACGCACGTGCGGGTGGCCCGGGGCGGGTGGGACTCGTGGGTGAGGGATTGATCGGGCCCACGATCCTGCACTACGGCACCGATGCCCAACGCGCTCGGTTTCTTCCAGCGATCGCGAGTGGCGAGGAGCTCTGGTGCCAGGGTTACTCCGAACCGAATGCGGGCTCGGATCTGGCGAACCTCTCGACCCGAGCGGTGCTCGATGGCGACGAGTGGGTGATCGACGGTCAGAAGGTCTGGACCTCACTCGCGCACTGGGCCCAGTGGTGCTTCGTGCTCGCCCGTACCGACCGCGAGGCGCCGCGTCACCGCGGTATTTCGTATCTCCTCGTCCCGATGGATCAGGCCGGTATCGAGACGCGGCCGATCGAGCAGATCACCGGAACGTCGGAGTTCAACGAGGTCTTCTTCGACGCGGCGCGCACCCCGGCCGAGAACGTGATCGGAGAGGTGAACGGCGGTTGGAAAGTCGCGATGGGCACGCTGGCGTTCGAACGCGGCGCGCTCACGCTCGGCCAGCAGCTCAACTTCGTCAACGAGTGGCACGAGATGGTGGCCGTGGCGCGTGAGCGAGGGATCGCCAACGACCCTGTGATTCGGCAACGGTTGGCGCAAGCATGGATCGAGCTCGAGATCATGCGGTACACGGCCCTGCGCGGCCTCACCGCAATGGGCCGCGGAGAAGTCACTCGCGAGACGTCGATCGGCAAGCTGTTCTGGGCGGGGCTGCATCGCCGCATGGGTGAGCTCGCGATGGATATCCAGGGGCCGTGGTCCCAGATTGGCGACGCGCTTCCGTACGACCTCGCGTTGACCCAACGCATGTTTCTCTACACGCGCGCTGACACGATCTATGGCGGATCCAACCAGATACAGCGCAACATCATCGGCGAGCGGGTCCTCGGCCTACCGCCCGAACCAAAGGTGAAATAGATGCTCGAGTCGTCCGACCAGTCCTCCGCGCCGGGACCCCCGTCCGGTCACGGGTTGCTCGCCGGCAAGCGGGTGTTGGTGACCGCGGCCGCGGGCACCGGCATCGGGTTCGCGACTGCCGAGCGATGTATCGCCGAAGGTGCGACCGTTGTGATCAGCGACGCGCATGAGCGGCGCCTGGCGGAGTCGGCCGAGCAGCTCGGAGATGGTGTCGCGGTAGCCCTCCCCTGCGATGTGACGGTCGAGGATCAGGTGCAGGCGATGTTCGCAGGTGCGGTCGCCGCGGTGGGTGAAGTCGACATTGTCGTGAACAACGCGGGGCTTGGCGGCACTGCCGACCTCGTCGACATGACCGACGAGCAGTGGATGAAGGTGCTCGACGTCACGCTCAACGGAACCTTCCGGTGCGTGCGCGCCGCGCTGCGCCACATGCAGCCTCGCCACGCGGGGGTGGTCGTGAACAATGCGTCGGTACTCGGCTGGCGCGCGCAACGCGGCCAGGCGCACTACGCCGCCGCGAAGGCCGGGGTCATGGCGCTCACCCGCTGCGCGGCGGTGGAGGCCGCGTTGTACGGCGTGCGCGTCAACGCAGTTGCGCCATCGCTTGCGATGCACCCGTTCCTCTCCAAGGTGACGAGCGACGAGGTGTTGGAAGAGTTGACCGCGCGCGAAGCCTTCGGCCGCGCCGCGGCGCCGTGGGAGATCGCCAACGTGATCGTCTTCCTCGCGTCGGACTACTCGAGCTACATGACCGGCGAAGTCGTGAGCGTGAGTAGCCAGCACCCGTAGGAGCCGTCACTGGTGGATTCAGTTGCACCGACGGCTGCGACGATGCCCGGCACGCAACGATGGACATTCAACCTCTGGGGGCCCGGTGACGAACAATACGATTCGCATGAACGCGCGACCGTTCGAACCGCCCACGCGTCGCCGCCCGCTGTGCTCGGGTACGCGACGAACTTCGATGTACCGAACGGGACGGACAAGGAGTGTGAGGGCTTCGAAGTTGAAATCGAAGACATCACCGACACCCAGATCACGTACACGTGGCCGGGCAGCCCGGGGTATCCGAACCCCTACGGCAACTCGCACACGTTTACCAACACGACGTTTTCGAACGGTCACACCGGAGTGATCGTGCGATTCGTCGCCGCGTATTCCAACGGAGCGTGGAGCGCGAAGACCCCGATCGGTCAGGTCAACCACTTCGGCATTCACGTCAACGGCAACGCCGGGATGCAGCGTTACTCGTGGCTGTGTGACCTGGGTGGTTTCTCGACGGGTTCGACGGGCGTGCTCACTCCCTACGGAGGCAGCACCCAAGGAAACTTCTACCCGATCCCGAGCGTTCCGGCCGTGGTGCCATCGATCGTGGCGACGCCGACCGGCGAGCAGGTGCAGACCACGATCGCCCCCGCAGTGCCGCCCCAGCCCGCGGAGCCCCAGTTCCAAGATGGAGTGTGGGTCGTGAAGTATCAAGCGTCGAGCCCGAACGCGGTGGACGTGAATCAGTTGCTCGTTACCGACCCCGAGATCCAGAACGCCATCAACAACTCCCAGATCTCGAGCATCGCAGAGCTCTTCCAGCCCGATCCCGGTACGAACCGAGGCCTTGAACAAGAGCCGCCGGACCCGATCGACGCTGGCGATCGGGCGTCGATCACGGTGACCGAGACGTATCAGTACACCGGCCCCGTCGATCCGGTGGACAACTCCATCACGTGCAACGAGACGGCGGGCGATCCCAACAATTGCAGCAACTTCGTCGGTCCGATGATCGCTCGCCAGATGGTGTCGGCGAATCTCGCGGCTGCGCTCAACCGATCGACGTTGAATGTGAACGTGCTCACCGGACCGATCGCGTCGACCGCCGGTGGCACCGTGTCGAGCAGCGGCACCGCGAACGCGAACCCGGGTGAGATCGACTGTGGTGCCTCCTGCTTCACGTCGGTCGACTCCGGGACCGCGGTTGCGCTCGACGCCACGGCGAACGCCGGTTACCACTTCGACCATTGGAGCGGCGGCTGCACTGGTTCCGCGGCATCCTGCGCGTCGACGGTCAATGGCATCACCACCGTGAACGCCACGTTCGTCCCGGATACGCCGACGCTCTACGTCGCGGACGCCTCGACCTATGAAGGCAAGACGGCGACGACGCACACCATGAAGTTCACGGTCCGTTGACTCGGCCCAGTGTCGGCACCACCAGCGTCAACTACACAACGGCCGACGGAACCGCGACCGCGGGCAGCGACTACACCGCGAAGTCCGGGGTGCTCAACATCGGCGCGAACAAGTCCACCGGGATCATCGCGGTCGCGGTGAGCGGTGACGCAGTCCTTGAAGGCGACGAAGACCTGGGCCTGATCATCAACCGCGTTTCGGGTGGCTACGACATCGGGACCGCGCAGGCAACCGGCTCGATCCACGATGATGACGCCACCAATTCACTGGTGGTGTCGGTGGGCGACGCCACGATCGTGGAGGGCAACAGCGGTACCGCGAACGCCGTGTTCACTGTGACGCTGTCTGCGCCGAGCGGTACGACGACGCCGATCACATATGAGACCGCCAACGGCAGTGCCACGTCCGGAACGGATTACACCGCCAAGCAGGGCACCGTGTCGATCGCGGCCGGGGGTGTGACGGCAAAGATCTCGGTTCCGGTCAAGGGTGATACCTCAGTTGAAGCCAGCGAGACATTCGCGGTGAGGGTCACCGGAACCGCCACATCAGGCATTCCTACCGACCGCGACCACGCCACGGGACGAATCCTCGATGACGACGTGGCGACCTTGAGCTGTCCGCAGGTGATGGAGGCGTGGCCTAGTCGTCCGGCGCGGGGTTCAACCGTCGTTTGGCGCGCGAATGGGAAGAGCTATCCCTACGTTTTTGTCTATTTGTCGGTGTGGCAGTGACCCGAGCCCGACGGCGGGACGTCGAGCGCGGGGTTGCGATCGAAGAAGCCGAATGGTGTGAGCAGGAACCCGGTATATTCGACTGGCATCACCGGCCAATCCTCGGGTCGCACGAAGTGCGTGACCCCGAAGGAGTACCAGACCACCACGTCGGCATCAACGAGCGACCGATCGGCCGCGGTCCAGCGCGGGAGACCGTCGCCACCGCTCGACTGGTTCGGATAGTTCCCCGCGGCGCGCCGTTCGTCGGCCGCGTACGGCGTCACCCACAGGTTGTGCTGGGCGAACCCGGCTCGCCGGCCCACGCTCGACTCCGGATGCGCAAGCAACGTCGGTGTGCTCATAGTCGGGATCAACTTGTACGCGGTCGGTTGGCCGAGGCCGTTACGCGCGGAGGGGTTCACGATGCGCCACGCGCGTGACGTGGCCGAGAAGGTGTCGCGTTGTGCCACGAGCTCCGAGTCGAGCCGGGTCGACCGCGCCCGGAACGCGTTGAGCCACGGGTTGTCGGGCCCTGCCGGCACACGCTGTGCCTCGACCTCGTAGACCTCATTGATCGGACCGTCCACATCGAAGTCGAGACGGGCGCTGAACATGTGCTGATGGTTTGGTGCGGCGACTCCTGGTGCGACCACGTTGGCGAACTCCGGTGCGGTGCCCGGCTCGATCGCCATTGGCGACACGATGCCCGTGAGCTTCACCTCCAGCTGAATGTTGCCGTCCATGTAGAAGTACCAAAAGAAGCCGTACTCGTAGTTTCCGACCGTGGAGATGAAACTGACCACGAGCCGGCGACTGCGCCGGACCTCGTTCGTTCCGCCCCACAGGTCTACGTGCTTCCAGAGGATTCCGTAGTCCTCCTCGTGCATACAGATCGCGTTCTCGATCACGTACGGCTCGCCGTCTTCGCGGGCGAGCGTGGCGTCGAAATAGTGGATCTCGCCCAGGCAATCGCATCCGAGCGTGAGCGATTGCGTCATGCGGCCCAGCCCCCACTCGCCCGCGTCGAACGCGTTCTTCCACCCTTGGAGCTCGTCCGGCGCACCGTACGGCACGACCATCTCGGTGATCGACGCTCGGTGGAGGATCGGACGTTCGCGCCCGCCGTCGTTGTACGTGATCTGGTGGAGTACGAGACCCTCGTAGGGATCGAAGGTGAGGCGCAGCGACCATTTCTGCCACTGCACTAGGTTGCCGTCGACGGTGAAACTCGGTCCTTCGGGTTGGGTGATCTCGATGGGTTTGAGGTCGGTTCGTAACGGCGCGTGATCCGGAGCGAAATAGCGCGCGTGTTCGGTGGGCATCGTGACCGGACCGTGGTCGATCACTTCGATGACCTCGTTGCGGCCGAGGTCGAAGTGGACGATCAATCCTTCGATGGGCCGCGCGTAGCCGTTGTCCTGCGGATCGGTCCGCAGGAACGAGATGCAGCGAGCAATACGGCGGTCGGTCTCGGCGTCGTAGCCGAACGAGCCTGCCGGCCAGGGGTCGATCTGTACTTGGTTCACGTCGGTGATGCCCCGCCGCGCGAGTGCGGCGACGTACTCGGGATGTTCGCGGGTGGTGAACACCGCGTTGACCGCCTCACCGAACAGCAGGGTCGGCCGGACGTTCGGGATGGTCTCCCAGCTGACGACGGCGCCGCCGGCGAGGGAGACGATCACCTCGTCGACGCCGACTCCCGGACCGGTCACGAGCTCGATCCGTACCTCACGGTCGACCGCGCCGCCGGCCAATGCCACCTTGTCTGGCTCGTGCAATACGACGTGGACGAAACCCGCGTCCTCGGTGAACCGCTCGTCGGCACGCACAATCCGGCTCGCGGCCGAGATCTCGTCACCAGTGAGCATGGCCAGGGGATGGGGCTGCGTCATGCCCCGATGCTCCCTACCCGGTCGCCGAGTGTCAAACCCGGGGTCATGTACTCGCGGCGTCGAGGTAGGCGGGCCGTTCGCCGCCGCCGTGGACCAAGAGATTTGCTCCCGAGATGTAGGACGCGAGCGGCGAGGCAAGGAAGCGGCACGCGCCGGCGATGTCGTCTGGGGTCCCCATACGCCCCAATGGCACCGTCGCACCGACGGCGGCGATGCCGGCCTCGTCGCCGTAGTGAAGATGGGATTGCTCGGTGCGGATAAGACCCGCGCTGATTGCGTTGACCCGAACCTTCGGTGCGTAGTCGAGCGCGAGCGTCTGCGTGAGGTTGAGCACACCGGCCTTGGCTGCGCCGTACGCCGCGGTGCCCGGAGACGGTCGCACACCACTGACGCTCGCGATGTTGATGATCGATCCGCCGTCGGCTTGGGTCTGCATCACCGCGTTCGCCCTCTGCGCGCACAGCAACGGCGCGAGCAGGTTGAGCTCGATGATCGACCGCGAGAACTTGGGTGAGGCCGTCGCGGAGTCGGCCGAGGGTGAACCGCCTGCGTTGTTGATCAGCACGTCGAGCCGGCCGAACGCCGCGACGACCGCAGTGACGAGCGCGTCGACCGCGTCGGGGTCGCGTACGTCGGCGGCGATGAAGATCGCCGCGTGAGCCTCGACGGCTGGGATCTCGTCGGGCTCGGTCCGCCCGCAGATCGCGACCGCTGCACCGGCGCGCAGGAACGCCTCGGTGATGCCCCGCCCGATTCCTCGTGCGCCCCCGGTCACGAGCACCGCTCGTCCCGTCATGTCCAGCTCGTCGCTCATATGCCGCAGTTTCCTCGATGAGGCGACCGTCCGCGGGCACGCATCATGCGGGGGCCAGGATCATTCGGAGATCCAGAGGGTTGAGAGTGGGAGTCCAGCGAGCTGAGCACCCCAGGGAATCGTGTCGCGCCCGGTGTACAGCACGAAGCCCGCGATGAATCGCGGACCCAGCTTGTCGCGGAGCACCTTGAGCCATTTGAAGTCGCGTGGGTTCAGCGTGGCCGAGGCCTTCACCTCGATGGCCACAATGCGACCGTCGGGTGCTTCCAGCACGATGTCGGCCTCAGCGCCGGCGCGGTCCCGCCAATGAAAGAGCCTCGCGGCGGTGTCCGAGAACGAGAGTTGTTTCCGGAGTTCGCTCAGAACGAATGTCTCGACGAGACCGCCCGCCGGATCGGGATTCATGTCGGCCGCGAGTCCAACCGCCGCGACGTTGAGCAGGCGAGCGGTGAGACCGGAGTCGAGCAACGCGAGTTTGGGTGCCTTCGTCACGCGCCCCGCGAGATTGTTCGACCAGGCCGGAACCCGCTGAACCAGGAAAAGTGTTTCGAGGAGCGCAAGGTAGGGAGGAAGCGTTGATTCCGCCATGTTGAGTTCGCGGGCGATGGTTGCCGCGGCCACCGTGGTCGCAGTGTGGCTCGCGGCGAGGCGTAGCAGGTCCGGAAGTTTGGCGAGCTGCAGGAGCTTCGAAACGTGGGCTGCGTCGCGCGTGAGGATGCGCTGGACGTAGTTGTCGAACCACGCGTTCCGACGCGGCTGACTCGTCCGTGCGACCGCTTCCGGATAGCCACCGTCGCAGACCACGGTCAGGTAGTCGGACCGGTTGAGTGACCCAGTCACATTCGTGAACGGATCTCCCTCGAAGGCGCGTTCGAGAAAGTGCTCCTTGAACCCGGCGCGCTCGCCTTGTGAGAATCCGAAAAGATCCACGCTCTCGGCCCGACCAGCCAAACTGTCTTCGATCACGGGGAGTCGCAGCAGGTTGGCGGAGCCGGTGAGGAGGAATCGCCCGGGGCGACGGTCACGGTCCACGGATGCCTTGAGCGCGAGCACGAGCTCGGGCGCCCGTTGGATTTCGTCGATCCCGAGGCAGCCGTTCTGAAACTGATCGACGAATCGCACCGGGTCTTCCTGTGCAGCGCGCAGTTGGCCGACGTCGTCGAGGGTGAGATATCGCCCGGCGCGCCGGTCGAGGATCTCCTGCGCGAGCGTGCTTTTGCCGACCTGGCGAGCACCCTGAATCACCGCGATCGGGGTGTCGCCGAGGGTTTCCTCAACGCGTGCCCGAGCCCGACGGACGATCCGATCCATAGGGTCATCCTACGGCAGGTTCGGGGAAACGCAAGATCTGCTTCGGGGAAATGCACCAACTACCTCGGGGAAATGCAGCATTGAGTTCGGGGAAATGCAGTACGAAAATGTCTGGGGCGCAGCGGTTCGGATAGGTTCAGTCGATCTGACGACACGTCAGAAACCGTTCGCCTGCCCCGGATTTGCTGATGCCTACGACCATGACCGTTGACAACCTTGGGATTGGCGAGATCGTGATGGCGAACCCCCCGGTGAACGCCCTCACCGTCGCTGGGTGGTTCGAACTCGCGACGATGCTGAACGCCGCGGGCGATGACCCGGCGGTGCACGTGGTGGTGCTTCGCGCCGAGGGCAGGGGGTTCAACGCCGGTGTCGACATCAAGGAGATGCAGAACACTGAAGGGTTCGACGCGCTGATCGGCGCGAACCGGGGGTGTTTCGCCGCCTTCGCCGCGGTCTACGAATGTGCGGTCCCGGTGATCGCCGCGGTCAACGGTTTTTGTCTCGGTGGGGGCATCGGGCTGGTGGGCAACGCCGACATCGTGATCGCGAGCGACGACGCCACGTTCGGTCTTCCCGAGGTCGATCGGGGCGCGCTCGGCGCGGCAACCCACCTCGCGCGTCTCGTTCCCCAACATCGCATGCGCGCCATGGTCTACACCGCGGCCACGATCACGGCACAGGAGCTCCATCATTTCGGCTCGGTGCTCCAGGTCGTTCCGCAGGCCGAGCTCCGCGATGCCGCGTTCGCGGTGGCGGCCGATATCGCGGCCAAGAGTCCCACCGTCATCCGCGCCGCGAAGGAGTGTCTGAATGGCATTGACCCGATCGATGTGAAGCGTTCGTACCGCTTCGAGCAAGGGTTCACGTTCGAGTTGAATCTCTCCGGCGTGGCCGACGAACACCGCGACGCCTTCGTCGCGAAGCGCGACACGGACACCGGAAAGTGAGCCCCGTGAGCGAGGCATCGATGAGTGGGCCGACGTTGGCGCAGCCGAGCTCAAAGGTCGCGACCGAGGATGATGTGGTCGCGGAGCTGCGCGACGGGATGACGATCGGCGTCGGCGGTTGGGGATCTCGGCGCAAGCCGATGAGCCTGGTACGGGCCATTGCGCGGAGCGACGTCAAGGACCTCACGGTCGTGTCCTACGGCGGCCCGGATCTCGGGTTGTTGTGTGCGACCGGGAAGGTTCGCAAGGCCGTCTACGCGTTCTGCTCACTGGATTCGATCGCGCTCGAGCCGCACTTCCGGACCGCGCGCCAGGCCGGCGCGGTCTCCACGCTCGAAATGGATGAGGGCATGTTTCTGCTCGGTCTGCAGGCGGCAGCCTGGCGAGTGCCCTTCATCCCGACCCGGGTCGGGCTCGGATCCGACCTCGTAAAGCGCCAAGCCGAGATCAAAACGGTGGTGTCGCCCTACGCCGATGGCGAAGAGTTGGTCGCCGCGCCCGCGCTGCACCTCGACGTCGCGCTCATCCACATGCACCGCGGCGACCGTCGTGGCAACGGGCAGTACCTCAACGTGGATCCCTACTTCGACGATCTCTTCTGCATGGCGGCCGATCGGCGGTTCATGAGCGTGGAGCGGATCGTCGAGACCGACGAGTTGGCCGCGGGCGGGCCGGTGCAGTCGTTGAAGATCAACCGCTTGATGACCGACGGCGTCGTTGAAGCACCGCACGGCGCCCATTTCACCGAGTGTGTTCCCGACTATCCGCGAGACGAAGAGTTTCAACGGGCCTATGTGGCGAGCGCGAAGTCGCCCGAGGCGTGGGGCGAATGGAAAGCGAAGTATCTCGACTGTGGCGGGCACGACGAATACCGGAAAGTGATTGGTGCCTAAGTGGAGCGGAACGTAACGACGCTTGCAGCCAAGACGCCAGCGGAACGGGGCCTGAGCGGCCTGTGCCGAAGGCACAAGAGCAGGAGAGGCGTATGAGCGACCTCATCACGCGGGCGGAGTACTGCGTGATCGCAGTGGCGGAGTGTTTCCGGGGCGACGGCGAGATCATGGCCAATCCGATCGGCAATGTCCCGATGATCGGTGGTCGCTTGGCGCGTGCGAGCTTCTCGCCCGACCTCGTCATGACCGACGGCGAGGCGCTGCTCATCAGCGGTCCCTATCCCGTTGGCCCAACGGAACAGGCCAAGACCATCGAGGCGTGGAATCCGTACCGTTCGATGTTTGATGTGGTGTGGTCCGGTCGGCGTCACGTGATGATGGGCGCAAGCCAGATCGACGCGTTCGGGAATCAGAACTTCGCGTTTGTCGGCGAGTGGGACAAGCCCAAGGCCCAGTTGCTCGGCTTCCGCGGCGCGCCGGGCAACACGATCCAGAACACCACGAGCTACTTCATTCCGAACCATTCGCCGCGAGTGTTCGTGCCCAAGGTTGATGTGGTCACCGGGGTTGGGTATGACCGTGCGGCCAAGCTCGGTTCGGCTGGGCGCTTCCATCGTCTGCGCCATGTGGTGACCAACCTGGGCGTGCTCGACTTCGAGTCCGACGATCACCGCATGCGCCTGCGCTCAGTGCACCCGGGCGTGACCGTGGACGACATCGTGGCCGCGACCGGTTTCGATCTCGTGGTTCCGAGTGATGTTCCCGAATCTCGCGCGCCCACACCCGACGAGCTCGCCTTGATCCGTGAGGTCATCGACCCCCACGGGCTGCGAGACAAGGAAGTGCCCAACCCGTGAGCGACGCCCCACCGCAACCGCCGCCGAACCCGGCGTTGCACACGCGGGCCTGCGACCTGTTCGGCGTGGAGTTCCCCATCGTGCAGACGGGGATGGGGTGGGTCGCGGGTGCGCGCCTCACTGCGGCCACGAGCGCGGCGGGTGGCCTGGGCATCCTCGCCAGCGCCACGATGAGCGTGCCCGAACTCACTCAGGCAATCGCCACGGTCAAGGACCGCACCGAGAAGCCGTTCGGCGTGAACCTCCGCAGCGATCAACCCGATGTGGACGAGCGGATCGCGCTGCTGGTGCGCGAAGGCGTGAAGGTCGCGAGCTTCGCTCAGGCGCCCGGCGAACGATTGGTGAAGACACTCAAGGACCAAGGTGTGGTCGTGATGCCTACGGTCGGCGCGCGTCGCCACGCCGAGAAGGTGGCCGCGTGGGGCGTCGACGCGGTGATCGCGCAGGGGGCGGAAGGCGGTGGCCATACCGGTACCGTTCCGACTTCGCTGCTCTTGCCGCAGGTGTGTGAAGCCGTCGACATACCCGTGATCGCGGCCGGTGGATTCTTCGACGGGCGCGGGCTCGTTGCGGCGCTGGCCTATGGCGCAGCCGGTGTCGCGATGGGAACCCGGTTTCTCCTGTCGGCCGAGAGTCAGGTCCCGGACGCGGTGAAGGCGCGCTACCTCGAGGCGACGGTAACCGACACCGTGGTGACGAAGCAGATCGACGGCCATCCGCAGCGAGTGATTCGCACGGAACTCGTGGATTACCTCGAAGGTGCGGGTCGCGTCGGCGCGTTACCACGGTCGTTGGCGAACGCGCTGCGGTTCCGCTCACTGAGCGGGCGAACGGTGCGTGACCTCGCGCAGGAGGGCATCGCGATGCACAAGAGCCAGGGTCTCAGTTGGGCGCAGGTGGCGATGGCCGCCAATGCGCCGATGCTCACGAAGGCCGCGCTCGTGGACGGCCGCCTCGATACCGGCGTCCTACCTACCGGCCAGGTGGTGGGTGTCATCGAGGAGTTGCCGACGGTCGCCACCATCGTCGAGCGCGTGATGCGCGAAGCCACCGAAACGCTGGCCCGCCTCGGATCGAACCGGCCCCGGAGGTCCCCATGACCGGAACAATGCGTGCGTGGCGGGTTCACGAATACGGCTCGCCCGCGGCGGTGCTGCAACTCGACGAGGTCGACGTTCCCGCGCCGGGTCCCAACGAGGTGTTGATCCGGGTCGCGGCCATCACGCTCAACTTCAACGATCTCGATGGCATTCACGGTCGGTACAAGACGGTCCGCACGCCGATGCCCTACATCCCGGGCATGGAGGTGATGGGCGTCGTCGACGCGTGCGGCGACGGCGCGCAGGAGTGGCTGGGCCAGAGGGTGGTCGCGATTCCGAGCCTTGCCTTCGGCGGGTACGCCGAGTACGTGACCGCGCCGACCGCGATGACGTTCACGCTCCCTGAGTCGATTCCGCTGCCCCAAGCCGCGGGGATTCTCATGCCGTTCCACCTCGGCTGGCTCGCGCTCTATGAGCGGGGCGGTCTCCAGGACGGTGAGACCTTGCTCGTACACGCCGGCGCCGGCGGTGCCGGATCCGCGGCGATTCAACTCGGTGTGCACGCCGGCGCGCGAGTGATCGCGACTGCGGGATCCGCGCAGAAGCTCGCGTTCTGTCGTGACCTCGGTGCCGACGTGGTCATCAACTACCGCGAGGAAGACTTCGTCACCGCGGTGCTCGACGCCACCGACGGTCGCGGGGTCGATGTGGCGTTCGACGCGATCGGTGGCACCACCACGACCGAGACGTTCAAATGCATGGCGTTCAACGGCCGCCATCTCATCGTCGGCTTCGCGTCGGGGATCGAGGCGGAGGACGAAGGCATCGTGCCGCGACCGGTCGTGTTCGGGAACTTCTCACTCGTGGGCGTGTGTCACGCATACGTCGACGACCCGATCGCCTTCAAGGCGCTCACCGGGTTCAACTTCCCTGCGCATCAGGACGGTGTCGAGATGCACACGGAGCTGTGCGAGTTGATCGACACGGGTGTCCTGCGACCGATCGTGGGCCAGGAAGTCGATTTCGCGGAGCTTCCCGCGGGACTCACGGCAATGGAGAACCGCCAGACCATGGGCCGCACGGTTGTCCTGATCGATCTCGGGTAGTTCCCAGCCGCGTTCGGAGGTGGCGATGCGCTCCGCGGAACGCATCGGGGACCGACCCAAGAGTTCCAGGTACGCGCCCCTGGGTGGCTGGCAGAACGAGCTCAGAGCGGGCGTATCAGCAGCTACATCCGCAGGATCCGGTTCCTGACAACGGGTCGGCCAAGGCGACGTTCGAGCAGATCCTGGCTTCTCCTGGTCTGCACCTCTTCGTGTTGGAACTCAATGGTGCTGTTGTCGCAACGACGTACCTGAACGTGCTTCCGAATCTCACGCGATTGGCTGCGCCCTACGCCGTGATTGAGAACGTCGTCGTCGAGGAACGACTGCGAGGTACCGGACTGGGCAAGCAGATCATGGCCGACACGCTCGAACAGCTTGGGAAGCAGGCTGCTGCAAGGCGATGCTGATGACGGGCCCGCCCACACCCGCGACCCACGCTTTCTACCGAGCCTGCGGGTTCTCACCCGATGCGAAGCAGGCATACCTCGCGCGACCTCCGACGGGTACATAACTGCCGATCTGCTCTGGTGTGATGAGCCCGCCCTTGGCGTGCCGGTGCTCGTTTTCGGAGATTCGGCTTAGCTATACACGTGTATAGCTAACAGGAATACTGGAAAATGGGCATTGGTACCGGACCATCGGAGTCCAGTGCATGCGTTTCTCGGGTCGCCCGTCGGGATCGAATCCGCCGGAAGGTCGTAGCCTCGGCCGAATGGAAACGGCGGGTTCGGTCACCGAAGCGATTGCCCTGCTCGAGGCGGACGGATACCGGAGTGACTTCTCGTTCTCAGCCGGGGCGGCGCACTGCGGTGCGTGCGGACAGAGCCATCAGCCGACCCAGCTCGTGGTGCGCCACACCTTTCGCTTCGAAGGCGATACCGACCCGGGTGATGAAGCAATCGTGGTGGGTATCGAATGCTCCGCTTGCGGCATGCGCGGGACCGTGGTCTCGGCCTACGGGCCCGACGCAAGCCCCGAGTTCATGGCCTTGCTCGCGCATCTGGCGAGCTGAGCCGGGGCGAGGTCGGCTACTCGTCGGTGCCGCGCTCCCAGCCGTGCTGCACGACGATGCGTTGTCCGATGACCTTGCTCGCGTGATTGCGCACGTACTCCTGATGGATTGGGTGGGCGACGTAGTGACGGGCCGACTCGAAGTCGGCGAAGTCCGCGACAACCACGAAGTCGAAGTTGTCGTCGAAGTGACCGGCGTCGTCGCCGTACGTCATCGCCAACAACTCCGGGATCTCACGCAGCCGTTCGACGGCATCTCGGAACCCAAGCTTTGCCTGATCCGACACACCGTCGACCCATTGCAGCATCACGACCTGACGGAACATCGATGTACCTCCTGAGACCGGACGCTACCGGGACTGCGGCCGGACGCTCGCGCCGGAAGAATCGACCAAGCACACCCCGACGGTGGACGAGATCGCCTCTGAGCTGCTGGCCGTGCTCACCGCGCCGTCGACCACTCCGACCGGACGGCTCCGGGGATTGGCTCAGTAGGCTGCGCCGCCATGAAGACTCGAGTTGCAGCCGTTGACGGCTGGTTCACCCTGGGCGATGAGCCCGCACTGCTCGCCAGCCGCGGCGCCGAGACCGGCAGTTTTTTCTTCCCGAAGAACCTCGCGTTCTCCCGCAACCCCGCGGCGCCGACCGAAGAACTCACTGAGGTCGAGCTCTCCCGTCGTGGCCGCATCTGGTCGTGGACGACGAATCACTATCAACCGCCGGCGCCGTACGTAGCCGCGGACCCGTTCGTGCCGTACACGGTGGTGGCGGTTGAACTGGTGGACGAGCAGATGGTGGTGCTGGGGCCGCTGGTACCCGACGCCGACCCGGCGACGCTGACCGTCGGCACCGAGGTTGAACTCACGCTCGGCACCCTCTTCGAAGACGACGACAGTGAGTACGTCATTTGGCAATGGAAGCCGGTCGCGTCATGAGTGACATCGCGGTCCTCGGCGTGGGGATGCATCCGTGGGGGAAGTGGGGCAAGAACTTCGTTGAGTACGGCGTGGTCGCCGCTCGGGCAGCGCTGGCCGATGCCAACGTCGACTGGCGCGATGTGCAGCTGGTGTGTGGCGCCGACACGATGCGCAACGGGTATCCCGGATACGTCGCGGGCGCCACGTTCGCACAGGCGTTGGGATGGCAAGGCGCGTCGGTCTCGTCGTCGTACGCCGCGTGCGCGAGCGGTGCAACCGCGCTGAATGCGGCTCGTGCGCAGATCCTTGCGGGCATGGTCGATGTTGCGTTGGTGGTTGGTGCTGACACCACGCCGAAGGGTTTTCTCGCTCCCAACGCAGGAGAGCGCGGTGATGATCCGGATTGGTTGCGGTTCCGTCTCCTCGGCGCGACGAACCCCACGTACTTCGGGATGTACGCACGGCGAAGAATGGAACTTCACGGGGCAACCAAGGAAGACTTCGCCGCGGTCAAGGTCAAGAACGCGCGTCACGGTTTCGAGAACCCCTACGCGCGGTTCCGCAAGGAAGTCACACTCGAAGATGTTGCCGCGTCCCCGATGGTCTCGGATCCGTTGCGCCTCCTCGAGATCTGCGCAACGTCGGATGGTGCGGCCGCGCTCATCGTGTGTTCTATCGACTACGCCAAGGCCCACGGCATCAGCGACCCGGTGCGCGTGGCGGGGGTCAGCACCGTCACGCCGAGCTACCCGAACACGCTGATCGACATGCCGAACTTCGCCACCGATTCCGCGTTCGGTGTCACGCCGCCCGAGCGCGGCTTTCGCGACTCGATTGCCTATGCCGCCTACGAACAAGCCGGGATCGGACCCGAGGATCTCGACCTCGCCGAGGTGTATGACCTCTCCACCGCGCTCGAACTCGACTGGTACGAGAACATCGGGCTGTGCAAGCCCGGTGAGGCGGAACGGCTGGTGCGTGACGGGGACACCACCATTGGCGGGCGTATCCCTGTGAACGCGAGCGGCGGGCTGGCGTGTTTCGGAGAAGCCGTGCCGGCGCAGGCCATCGCCCAGGTGTGCGAACTCACCTGGCAGGTCCGTGGCGAGGCGGGCGCTCGACAAGTTGAAGGGGCCCGAATCGGGCTCACGGTAAACCAGGGCCTGTTCGGTCATGGCAGCTGCGTGATCGTGAGGAAATAGTCAATGGAATGGAACTTCGCCGATTTGTTCGAAGCGGTGGCCGATGTGGCGCCGGATCGCACCGCGGTGGTGTGTGGCGACCGTCGTCTCACGTTCGCCGAGCTCGACGAGCGCGCGTCACGGCTCGCGAACCACCTCATTGCCTCGGGCGTCAAGGTCGGTGACCACGTCGGCATTTATGCCTACAACGGGGCCGAGTGGGTCGAGGCGATGTTCGGCGCATGGAAGGCCCGTGCGGTTCCGATCAACGTGAACTACCGCTACGTGGAGGCCGAACTCGCGTACCTGTTCGACAACGCGGATCTCGTGGCGCTCGTTCACGGTCGCGAGTTCATCCCGCGTATCGCGGTGGTACGCGATCAAGCTCCGAAACTCACGACCTTCATCTCGATCGAGGATGGTACCGACGAGGACCTGGACGCGATCGGCGCCGTGGAGTACGAGCGCGCCCTCGCGGCGGCCTCTCCGGACCGGTACGCGTTGCCGCGCAGTGGTGACGACCTTTACATGCTGTACACGGGTGGAACCACCGGCATGCCCAAGGGTGTGATGTGGCGCCAGGAAGATTTCTTCCACTCCACCATCGGCGCGCTGATGAACGGCGGCGGTGTGTTCGAGTCGCCCGACGCGGTGGTCGAGCTCGCGCGGAATGGCGGAACGCTCGTGGGGTTTCCGATCGCGCCGCTGATGCATGGAGCGGCCCAATGGGTTGCGCTCATGCTGTTGCTCCAGGGCAACACGTTGGTGCTGAGCGCGCAGAAGAAGATGGACCCGCACGAGGTGTGGCGCACGGTGGTGCGAGAAGACGTGATGACCATCAGCTTGGTGGGCGACGCGATGGCGCGGCCGTTGATCGAGGCCCTCGAAGACGCAGGCGCCAACTACGACCTCTCGAAATTCTTCGTGATCGGTTCCGGCGGTGCGATTTTGTCGCCCGCGGTGAAGCAGAAGATCGGCGAGGTGCTCCCGAACGTGATGATCGTGGATTCACTCGGGGCGTCAGAGACCGGTTTCCAGGGTTCGGTCTCCAGCTCGGATGCGGAAGGCAAGCCGCGCTTCACGATGGGTGACCACACCATGGTGATCGACGACCAAGGCGTGCCGCTCGTCCCCGGTGCAGGGGTGATTGGACACCTGGCGCGCAAGGGCTACATGCCGCTCGGCTACTACAAGGACGAGGCCAAGACCGCGGCCACGTTCGTGGTGCTCAACGGTGAGCGGTGGGTGATGCCGGGTGACATGGCCCGGGTGGAAGACGATGGACAGATCACGTTGCTGGGACGCGGTTCGGTCAGTATCAACTCGGGCGGCGAGAAGATCTTCCCCGAAGAGGTTGAGCTCGCGTTGAAGTCGCATCCCGATGTGTTCGACGTGGTCGTGGTCGGGGTACCCGATGAGCGGTGGGGCGAGCGGGTGGCCGCGGTGGTCAAGGCGCGGGGGACGACTACTCCCACCGTCGCATCTCTCGCGGAACACGCCCGTGCCTCCATCGCCGGTTACAAGGTCCCGAAGGAAGTGCACCTCGTCGATGAGATCGTGCGCTCACCTTCGGGCAAGGCCGACTACCGCTGGGCCAAAGCCATCGCCACGGAACAGGCGTAACGATCGCGGGGTTTCGTTCGCGACATTCAGTTCGCGGGGAGCACCACGATGTCGCGGGCGATGTCCCAACCGGGCCACGTCGTGACGCCGGAGGTGGTGGGTGGCATCGTCGTGACGGCGAAGCGGTGGACGCCACCCATGCCATCAATGGTGTAGCCGCCGGTTCCGGCTCCGAGCAGGGAGACTCCCCGGCCGGGTCGGCCCGCGGGTGCGGCCCATACGTTGGTCGGTGACGGCGGCGCGGGATTGGTGCCGATCGTGAACGCGTGGAGCGAGCCGGTGCGGTCGATCACGTAACCGCCGGATCCGTCGGGCAGGATCGTGATGCCTTGGGCCATGTCCTGGCCCGGCCAGTACGGGCTCCCGGCCGGACGGCCGGGCAGAACGCTGGCTCCAATCCGGAAGCGATGGATCCCGCCGTAGGCATCGACGACGAGCCCCCCCTTCCCGTCCGGCATCAGCGCGACGCCGCGCGCGATGTCAAAGCCGGGCCAATACGGGCCGCTCTTCGTGGCCGGCGGCCTGGTTCCTGCTCCAATCCGGAATGGATGGAGGCCACCGAAACCGTCGAGCGTGTAGCCGCCGGAGCCGTCGGGCAGGGTGGCGGCGCCGCGAGCGATGTCCCAGCCCGGCCAGTACGTTGCGCCGTGGGCTGCGGGCGCGACCGGTGCCGTGCCGATCGTGAACGGGTGGAGACCGCCGTAACCGTCGAGGGTGTAGCCGCCGGTGCGCGCGGTTCCAGGAAGCACCGTGATGGTCTTGCTTGCGTTGCTCGTGCCACCGATGCTCGTGACCTGCAGGGTCGCGGTGTAGCTGCCCGGGGTCGTGTAAATGTGCGCAGGACTGACCTCGGACGAGGTCGCAGTGCCGTCGCCGAAGTTCCACAGATGAGTTTCGGCGCGGATGCTGTGATCGATGAACCAGACTCCGAGCGGGCTCGCGCCGCGCGTCACGTGCGGAGTGAACGCCGCGATGGGTGGTGGGGTTTCGCTGAGGTCGAGGACGAAGAGCGAATACTTCAGCGGGTCGGTCGCCGGGCGGAGGTCGTAGCCATCCGCGATAAAGATCTGGTCGCCGAGCACGTCGACCGATCGCGGATCGAGGATTCCGTAACGGCCCAGGTCGAAGGTCCAACCGCTGAGGACCGTCCAGTCGACGGTGGACACTCTCACGAGCTGATTCAGGGTGGTGGTGAGCAGCAGGCTGTTGGCATCGGGGAAGTCCATGCCGGTAATGGAGGTTCCGGCACCGATGATCGTGATGTCGGGGCCGATGGTGTTGGTGGCGTAGTCATACGTGCGGATCTTGGTGCCCTTGCCAAAGTACAAACCGGTGCCGGGGCGGACTCCCGCGGCCGAGGGGTTCGTGCCTTCGGGGAGTGCCTGGTACGACTCCACTTGGAACTTGCCGGCACCGTCGCGCTTGAGCCGGAATGCAGTGGGCTGGAAGGGCGCCACACCGCAACAGTTCGCCGAGAAAATGTACAGACTGTCGGTGGCGAGGTCGTAGGCCGCCGACTGGAACGCGTCGGTGCGGCCGATCCCTGCGGGCGCGCCACCCCCGACCGGCAATGCGGCGGCGAAGGCCGCTTGCGCGATAGTCCGGCGGAGCTTGCCGGTGACGCGATCAACTTCGTACGCGCGGTTCCCACCGTCGTCAACAATCCAGAACGAGACGTCGTACGGCAGGTATGCGGCGCCGTCGAGATCGAAGGCCCTCGTAGCGCTACCACCCCACGGTTGTGAGCTGATGGTGCGGTTCAAGGTGAGGTATGGCAGCGTCGGGTTGGAGAGTGCGGGGGCACTGGTGTCGAGCGCGAGCGCAGGGACCAGCCCGACGCCGAGCCCGCAAACGATCGCCAACACCCGAACGCGGAACCTGCTCATTGTCGTGCCCCCTGAGCCCTACCGACTGCCGATTCCGGCAGAATCCCCCGCATGTGTACTAAACCCGGAGAACACGTGCAAATAGGATGAGCTGACGACCCCGGGAGCCGACGAAAACCGCGTTCGACCGTTCCCACCGACATTGCGAGCACCTCGGCCGCACACCGCTCCGCGGAACGTGTCAAAAACTGGCAATCACGCGTCCGATGACGCGTGGCGCAGATTTCGCAACACCGACACACGGCGACTCTCGGCCCGCACTGATCGCGTTCACACGTCAGCGCAGCTGGCGCTCGTCAATGACACCCGAACCGTGTCCATTGTGCGTTCGCCACCGCTCTACGTGGCAGACGCACAATGAACCCAGAATCGCGCTGGCCAGCGAGGCCGAAACGCCACCCAGGCGTCACGTCATCTGATATCTGCTGCCAAGCGCCTTGCGGGTGGAGGCGTGAATGGTCGGATGGGCCGTGCGGGTGCGCGTCCGCGGACGCGTGATGCAGATTTCGCGACACCCTCTCTCCGTCCGACGATCTGATGGGGCGTCAGGTCGGCGGGTAGCGTCCCGGCCGGTATGAACCCGATGCGGACGTTCACGTGGAGCTGAGCTGGAGCCCGGCGGAGCAGGCGTTTCGGGCCGAGCTGCGGGAATGGTTGGCTGCACACGTTCCCGGCGAACCGTTGCCGAGTGGTGACACCCGTGAGGGGTTTGCTCGCCACTTGGAGTGGGAACGGACCCTCTTCGACGCTCGATGGGCCGTGGTCTCCTGGCCCGGGGAGTACGGCGGCCGCAACGCCAGCCTGTGGGAGTGGTTGATCTTCGAGGAGGAGTACTACCGAGCGGGCGCGCCGCAGCGCGTGACCCAGAACGGGATCTTTCTGCTCGCACCCACGCTGTTCGAGTTTGGTACTCACGAACAGCAGGACCGCTTCTTGGCGAAGATGGCGAGCGGCGAAGAGTCGTGGTGTCAAGGCTGGTCCGAGCCCGACGCCGGCAGCGATCTCGCGGGCATTCGATCCACCGCAACGCGTGACGAGTCCGGCGGCGGTTGGCGGCTCAACGGCCAGAAAACGTGGACCACACGCGGTGCGTTCTGCACCCACCTTTTCGGCCTCTTCCGCACCGACCCCACCGCGGAGCGCCACCGGGGCCTCACGTACTTCCTGGTCCCCCTCGACACGCCCGGAGTCACCGTGCGCGGGTTCGGTCGTCTCGATGGCGACGAAGGTTTCGCCGAGGTCTTCTTCGAAGACACGCTCGTCACCGACGACTTGGTGCTTGGTGGTGTGGATCAGGGTTGGAGCGTCGCGATGGCCACCACGGGTTCGGAGCGGGGCCTCACCCTGCGCAGTCCCGGTCGGTTCAACGCGACTGCCGATCGGTTGATCGCGTTGTACCGGGATCGTGTCGAAGCCGCGAGGGATCCCATGCTTCGCGATCAGGTCGTCCGCGCCTACATCGATGCCGAGGCCTACCGCTTGCAGACCCTCCAGACCGTGACGCGCGTGACCGCGGGAGATCCGCCGGGGGTCGAGTCGAGTCTGACCAAGGTCTTTTGGTCCGAACTCGACGTGCGCCTGCATGAGACCGCGCTCGCACTCCTTGGCTACGAAGCCGAGCTCGAGTCGTCATGGATGAAGGGCTACGAGTTCGCGCTTTCCGGTCCTATCTACGCGGGGACCAATGAGATCCAACGCAACGTGATTGCCGAGCGTGTGCTCGGCTTGCCGAGGAAGTAGCGCCATGCAGTTCGCGTTCACCGAAGATCAGCTCGCGTTTCGAGACGCCGTTCGTGACTTGCTCGCGAAGGAGTGTCCTCCGAGTGTGGTGCGCGCCGCCTGGAGCAATGCCGACGGTCGCAGCGGCAGTGCCTGGAAAGCGTTCGGTGAGATGGGTGTGCTCGGCGCGCTCGTCCCCGAGTCGGCGGGCGGGCTGGGTCTGAGCGAACTCGACGTGGTGCTCCTCGCGGAAGAGACCGGGCGGTCCGCGTTGCCGGAGCCGTTTGTGGAACACGTCTTGGTGGGTGCGCCGCTGGCAGTCTCGGAACACCCCGAGGTGGTGAATGGTGCGATGACCGTGAGTGCCGGCGACCCGGTGATTCCGTACGGGGTTGCGGCCGACGTGCTCGTGGTGCTGGCACCCGATGCGCTGCTCGCCACCAGGTCGAGCGCCACGTTGGAAACGCTGACCTCGGTGGACGCGAGCCGTCGGCTCGTCCGCCTCGTCAGCGCGACCGAATCCCGACCGCTCACACGCGAGGAGATATCGGTTGCGTTCTGGCGCGCCACGCTCGGTTATTCCGCGCAGCTTCTCGGACTCGCCCGCCAGATGCTCGACATGACGGTGGCCTACGCCACCGACCGGCGTCAGTTCGGTTCGCCGATCGGATCGTTTCAAGCGATCAAGCACCAGCTTGCCAACGTGCGGATCGCGCTCGAGTTCGCGGCACCGTTGGTGTACCGAGCGGCCCACTCGCTCGCGACCGACGATCCCGATGCCGCGTTGCACTGCTCGATGGGCAAGGCGCAAGCCGCTGATGCCGCGACGCTCGCGGCGAGGACTGCGCTGCAATGTCACGGCGCCATCGGGTACTCATACGAACACGATCTGCACCTATGGATGAAGCGAACCTGGGCGCTGGCGGGCGCGTGGGGCGATGCCGCGTGGCATCGTGACCGCGTGGCCCGCGCGATCCTTGACCGTCCCACCTGACGTCTCTCCTGACGTCTCTCCTGAGAAGGGAACACCATGTCCGAGGCTTACATCATCGATGCCATCCGCACTCCCGTGGGCCGACGCGGCGGTTCGCTGAGCCAGGTTCACCCGGCGGACCTCGGCGCGCACGTCCTCTCCGAGTTGATGACGCGCAACGACTTCGATCCCGCCGCGGTCGAGGACGTGGTGTTCGGGTGTCTCGACGCGATTGGTCCCCAAGCCGGCGACATCGCCCGCACCTGTTGGCTGGCCGCGGGACTGCCGGAGTCGGTGCCGGGCACGACGGTGGACCGCCAATGCGGCTCGAGTCAGCAGGCGGTGCACTTCGCGGCCCAGGGCGTGATGAGCGGCACCCAGGATGTGGTGGTCGCCGGCGGTGTGCAGAACATGAGCATGATCCCGATCTCCTCCGCGATGACGGTGGCCGAGCAGTTCGGATTCACCGACCCGTTCAGCACGAGCACCGGTTGGGTGAAGCGGTACGGCACCCAGGAAGTGAGCCAGTTCCGCGGTGCCGAACTCATCGCGGAGAAGTGGGGCATCAGCCGAGACGACATGGAGCAGTTCGCGGTCCAATCCCACGAGCGCGCGATCCGCGCTCGGGCCGAAGGACGGTTCGAGAACGAAATCGTCGCGTTCGGCGACGCAACGTTCGATGAAGGCCCGCGCGAACCCAACTGGGAGAAGATCCGTTCGCTGAAGCCGCTCATCGAAGGCGGCACCATCACCGCGGCCATGAGCTCACAGATCTCCGACGCCGCGAGTGCGATGCTCATCGCGTCGGAATCGGCGGTGAAGGAACATGGCTTCAAGCCGCGGGCTCGCATCCATCACCTCTCGGTGCGCGGCGACGATCCGATCTTCATGCTCTCCGCTCCGATACCGGCAACGGCCTATGCGCTCGAGAAGTCCGGGATGAGCTTGGACCAGATCGACCTCGTCGAAATCAATGAGGCGTTCGCGTCGGTGGTGCTCGCGTGGGCCAAGGAGACCGGCGCCGACATGGCCAAGGTGAACGTGAACGGTGGGGCGATCGCGTTGGGCCACCCGTTGGGTGCGACCGGGGTGCGGTTGATGACGACGCTCTTGAACGAGCTGGAACGCACGGGGGGCCGTTATGGACTCCAGACCATGTGTGAAGGCGGCGGCCAGGCGAACGTCACGATCATCGAACGGCTCTAGTTCCGCCGTCCGGCCGATCGGAGCAGGCAGAATCAGTTGATGCGGGTGGAATGGCGGGCACCAGTTGATGGCGACTTGGACGAGTGGGTGGACGCGCTCGCGGTCGTCGAGGCGGTTGATCGCACGGGGGAGGTCCTGGGGCGAGCCGATCTGGAGGAGCAGCTGAGGTTGTCGTACTTCGACGCCGCCCACGACGCTCGCCTGGGATGGTGCGACGGGCGGATCGTCGGCTGGGGAACGGTGGTGTGTATCCCGAGCTCGCACCAACGGCGCGTATTGCTCGACGGTGCCGTGGCCCCGGACGTGCGTGGCATGGGTGTGGGCGCGGAACTCGTGGCGTGGCAGACCGAACGAGGAGGGGAGATTGCGGCCGAGCAGCAGTCCAAGAGCCCGGGATGGTTGGAGCTCTCGGCCTCCGACGCCGACCTCGCTCGGAGCGAGCTGTTTCGCTCGTTCGGGTTCAGTCCGTTGCGCTACTACCACGAGATGCGCCGGCCGCTCGTCGATGGCGTCATGCCGGTTGTATTGCGCGAGGGCCTCGAACTCGTGCCGTTCGACTCAGTCCGTGACGAAGCCACCCGGGCAGCCCACAACGAGGCCTTCCGCGATCACTTCGCGTCGAGCGAACTCGATGCCGAGACGTGGGGAACCTGGGTGACCGGGCATCACAACTTCCGTCCCGACTGCTCGTATCTCGTCCTCGACGGCGAGGAGATCGCGGGGTATGCGCTCAACTCGATTCATCCTGACGATTGGCCCGCGCTCGGGTTCCGTGAGGGCTGGACCCACCAGCTGGGAGTGCGGCGCCGGTGGCGCAGCCAGGGCGTAGCGCGCGCATTGCTGAGCGCGACCGCGGGCGCGTTTGCGGTTGAGGGACTGGAGTACGCCGCGCTCGATGTGGATGCCGAGAATCCCACGGGTGCACTCTCGTTGTACGAAGGGCAGGGCTACCAACGCAGCAAGACCCGGGTCGCGTGGTCGCGGCCCGTCGACTGAATACCCGTCGACTGAATACCCGTCGAGGATCTCCTACGCGCTCATGAATGCGATCGGCGCGGAGATGTCGTACTGATCGTGGTGCAAGGTGACGATCCGCCGACCGGGTTGTACGGCGTCCTTGACCCGACCGACGCCGCCCGCAAGGAGCGCGGCGGTGGCATCGATATCCGCGACGGTGAAGGCCAAGCCGAAGAAGTGCGCGGGCCGGCTGTCGTCGCCGGCAGGCTCCACGGGACCGATGAGCTCGATGATCGTCTCGCCGCCACGGAAGAACACCTGGCGGAACGGCGCACCGTATTGATCGGTGTCGCGTACCCGGCGAACGTCGAGCCCTCGCTCGGCGAACGCGGCTGTGCTGCGCTCGAGGCTCGGGGTGACAACCACCACGTGATCGACGATCGTGCTGCCGTTCGCGTGCGCACCCGGCGGGATCACAGATCGAGATGCCGCGGCAGTTGCCAGGCCATCGATCGGACCGTCGCCCGGAAGCTCCGACCAACTCCAGGACCGGATGCGTTTCGCGTGGGCTCGTCCGATGAGTCGAATCGCAATTGCACCGATCTGCGCAACGTCATCGACCACCGTGAATCCCGCCGCGCGCCACGCGTCGGGTTCGTCGGCAATCTGGAGTTCGACGACGGCCGGGGCCGCGGACAACGTCATTCGATCAGCGCCGCGTATTCGTCAAGGATCGGCAGCACCGCGTCGGCATTGCCCCCCTCGATTCGCAGCACGACCTCGGTGATCCCCAGCGTCGCGTAGTAGTCGAGCTTGCCCGGATTGGGGACCGTCCCGAACGGCACGATGCGAAGCTCCTGCGAGTCACGCCCCACTTCGTCGCACGCACGGCGGAGGTCGTCGAGCGCGGCCCGGATCCCGGCACCGCCGATGGGAATCCAACCGTCGGCGTACTCGGCCACATGCGCGAGCAACTTGGGCCCCGGACCGCCACCGATCAGCACCGGCGGGCCGGTCCGCCGGGTGGGTTTCGGCCAGGACCACGAGGGTGAAAAGTCCACGAACTCGCCGTGAAACTCGGCTTCGTCGTCGTGCCACAGCGCGCGCATCGCGAGGACGTGCTCGCGGGCAATGTCACGGCGATCCGCCATCGCGATCCCGTGATGTTCGATTTCATCCGCGTTCCAACCGAACCCGACCCCGAAGACCAACCGGCCGCCGGCGATCTGATCCAGCGTGGCGATCGCCTTGGCGGTGACAATAGGTTCGCGCTGGGCTACCACACAGATTCCGGTGCCGAGCAGGATTCGGTCGGTCACTGCGGCTGCAGCGGCGAGCGCAACGAACGGGTCGAGCGTGCGCCGGTACTCCTGCGCGAGTTCTTCGCCGCCCGTGGGTGGAGGCGTCCGACGGGAAACGGGAATGTGGGTGTGCTCGGGGATATAGAGCGAGTGAAACCCGCGGTCTTCCGCGGCACGCGCGAGTGACGCAACATCGATCGTCTGATCGGTGGCGAACATGGTGATCCCGAAGTGCACTCCGGCACCGTACTGTCTGACCTCATGGAAACGCTGGTGGCTTTGCGCGCGTGGACCAAACCCGAGATCACCAACGTTGCACGGTTGCCGATGCGGAGTCCGCTCCTCCCGGCGCCCGACCGCGAAACGGTACGAGGGGAGAAGTCGAACCCGTGGGTCCGCACCCTCGACGGGCGATGGAAGTTCATGCTCGTGGCGCGTCCCGAACTCGCGCCCGCCGACTTCATGGCGCCGGCGCTTCGCGACGGTGCGTGGGACGAGGTTGAGGTCCCGGGTCTGTGGACGATGCAGGGCTACGACCAGCCGATCTACACCAACGTCCAGATGCCGTTCCGGGGGGTACCGCCGGAAGTGCCCGACGACAACCCCACGGGCCTCTATCGCAGCACCTTCACGGTCCCCCGAACGTGGGCGAAGCGCCGCGTGGTACTGCACATCGGCGCCGCCGACAGCGTCCTGCACGTCTGGGTGAACGGCCATCCCGTGGGCATCAGCAAGGACTCACGGCTCGAGGCCGCGTTCGATGTCACCGATGTGGTGAACGTTGGTGAGAACTCGATCGCGCTCATGGTGGTGCGGTGGTCCGACGCGAGTTACGTAGAAGATCAGGATCAGTGGTGGCACGCTGGGATCGGTCGTTCGGTGTATCTCAGCGCGACGGGTCGCGTGTGGATTCAGGACGTCCACGCGCAACCGGGATGGGACTCATCGCGTGGCATCGGGTCGCTCACGGTGCGCACCGAGATTGGATTCACCGGGAAGCCCGAACGCGACTGGACGGTGAGCACACAGCTCGAGACGATCAAGGGCGCCAAGGTGGGCGCGCCGCTCGTTGGGGTGGTGCCCACCGATCGCCGCGCCTACCTCTTCTTCGGCCATGTGGTCGATCTCAGCACCGATGATCTCGCGGTCGCGCCGTGGTCTTCGGAGGCGCCCAACCGATACCGCCTGGTGGTCACGCTGGCGGATGCGACAGGGAAGGTGCGCGAGGTCAACGCCTGCACCATCGGGTTCCGTTCGATCGAGATCCGCGACCGGGAGTTTCTGATCAACGATCAGCCGGTCCTGATCCGCGGAGTCAACCGTCATGACTTCGATCCGGAAACCGGGCGGGTGGTCTCGGTGGATCAGACGCGCGCCGATTTGGTGCTGATGAAGCAATACGGGTTCAACGCAGTGCGCACGTCGCACGCTCCCAACGATCCCGCGTTCTATGACCTGTGCGATGAGCTCGGTCTCTACGTGGTGGACGAGACCAACTTCGAGAGCCATGCGTTCATCCTCTCGTTGTGCCACGACCCGCGCTATACCGCGGCGCTGCTCGATCGTGGGTCGCGCATGGTCACGCGTGACAAGAACCACCCGTCGATCATCATGTGGTCGCTGGGCAACGAGTCGGGTTACGGCGCGCACCACGAAGCGCTCGCGGGGTGGATCCGCGCGTATGACCCGTCCCGACCGCTCCACTACGAGGGCGCGATCATGTGGGACTGGGGTCGCCGGCAAACCGCAACCGACGTGTTGTGTCCGATGTACCCGGAGATCGCCGACATCGTGGCGTGGGCGCAGGCTCGCAACGGCGAACTCCCGCTGATCATGTGTGAGTACTCGCACGCGATGGGCAACAGCAACGGATGTCTCGCCGAATATTGGGATGCGATCGAGTCCACCCCGGGGTTGCAGGGCGGATTCATCTGGGAGTTCTGGGATCACGGCTTGCGCCAAACGATGCCCGATGGTTCCACCCGGTTCGCCTACGGCGGTGACTTCGGCGATGAGCCCAACGACGGCAACTTCTGCATCGATGGGCTGGTCTGGCCCGACCGCACCCCGAAGCCCGCGATGGAGGAACACAAGGCACTCGCGTTGCCGGTGGGCGTTGATTGGGTGCCGGGTCGGACGCCGCGGCTCCGGGTCACGAACCGCCAGGACTTTCAAGACCTCTCGTGGCTGCGTGCCCGCTACGAGATCGCCGTCGATGGAGACGTGCGCGCGGGCGCAGTGCTCCCGCTCCCTGAACTTGGGGCAGGGGAGTCCGCTGCGGTGTTGTTGCGCCGTGCCGTCCCCACCTTCGGTCGCGACGAAGAGGCGGTGCTGACGGTTCGGTTCACCACGGCGCGGGAGATGCCGTGGGCGCCGCGCGGGTTCGAGATTGGTGCCGCCCAGATCATGATTCCACCGCGGGGACGCACGAGCGTGGCGCGCCCGTCAACTGCTGCGAGCGCGTCGGTCACGATCGAGCCCGGCCCGATCACCAAGATCATCGCGGCCGCGCTGGATGCGACCGTCGATCTCGAGACCGGAGCGCTCGGGCTCGCTCGGCGGGGTGCGGCCCTCATCGAATCCGGACCGGATCTCGCGCTCTGGCGCGCGCCCACCGACAACGACGGCCTCAAGCTCGCGGCCATGCAGGAACTCAAGCCGCTCGGCCAATGGCGCACCGCGGGGTTGGACAACCTCACAGTGCGCGCGGTGAGAGTTCGGGTGAAGGCGCATGGTCACGCGGCCCGCGCCACAACGGTGCGCGAGATCGTGGGTACCGACCCCGATGCGCCGATCGTGGCCCGCGAAACGATGACGCTGCGCGCGGATGGTGCGGTGATCGTTGCCGAAGATGTCCGGATCCCTTCCGCGTTCGCGGATCTGCCGCGTATCGGCATACGTATGGATCTGCCGCGGGTGCTCGACCGCGTCACTTGGTACGGGCGCGGCTTGGTGGAGTCGTATCCGGACCGTCGTCGTGGGGCGCGGATCGGGAAGTTCACCTCCACGGTGGCCGATCAATACGTGCCGTACGTGGTGCCCCAAGAGCACGGTGGTCACGCCGATACCCGATGGGCCGTTCTTCACACGGCAGCCGGGCGGGGGCTGCTCGTGGTAGGCGCCCAGCCGTTCCAGCTAAATGTGAGCCAGTTCACGCCGGAACAGATCACCGCGGCGCGCCACGCCGGGGACCTCGTGCCCGCGGAGGCCATCACCCTGCACGTCGACCATCGTCACCGCGGGCTCGGGACGCTTTCCTGTGGTCCGGACACGTTGCCCGAATACCGGATTGGTGCGGGTCGCTATCGGTTCGCGTGGGCCATGCGGGGGGTCAATCTCCACCGCGACGATGTGGCGAGGATCGCCCGGGAGTTGCGCGCCGATCTGATCCGGCTACGTTGACCCGCCCATGGGGATCTGTGACGACCGAGTCGTAATCGTGACCGGCGCGGGCCGCGGCATTGGCCGCGGCCATGCGCTGGAGTTCGCCCGCCAAGGGGCCAAGGTCGTGGTCAATGATCTTGGCGCCGAGAGCGACGGCAGCGGTGGCTCCACCGGCCCGGCCGGCGAGGTGGTCGACGCGATTCGCGCGATGGGTGGTGAGGCGCTGGCCAACGGTGACGACGTGGCCGATTGGGCCGGCGCCCAGCGCCTGATCCAAACCGCGATCGACGCGTTCGGCACACTCGACGTGTTGGTGAACAATGCCGGGTTCTTGCGCGACCGCATGGTGGTGAGTACCGCGGAGGAAGAGTGGGATGCGGTGATCCGTGTGCATCTCAAGGGCCACTTCGCTCCCACTCGGTTCGCCGCGGCGTACTGGCGCGAGCAACAAAAGGCCGGGGTGGCGGTCGACGGCCGGGTGATCAACACGTCGTCCGGCGCGGGCCTCATGGGCAGCGTGGGTCAAGGCGCCTACAGCGCGGCCAAGGCGGGAATCGCCGGTCTCACCATGGTGGAGGCGGCCGAGCTCGGCCGCTACGGCGTCACCGTCAACGCGATTGCCCCGGCGGCTCGAACGCGCATGACCGAGGCGGTGTTCGCCGACACGATGGCGGCACCCGCGGATGACGCGTTCGACGAGATGGCCCCCGAGAACATCGCTCCGTTGGTGGTGTGGCTCGGGTCATGCGAATCGGCGGGCGTGACCGGACGAGTCTTCGAAGTGGAGGGCGGCGTGATCTCTGTGGCCGATGGTTGGCAGCACGGCCCGCGTGAGGACAAGGGCGCGCGGTGGGAACCGAACGAGATCGGTCCGGTGGTGGCGCGGTTGCTCGACGTTGCGCCGTCGCCCACTCCGGTCTACGGGGCGTAGCGGCACGGCGATGACGGAGTACGGGGTCGCCGCCCATGCTCGCCTGCGACCCGACAAGGTCGCGATCGTTCACGGCGACCGCCGGATCACCTACGCCGAGATGGATGACCTGGCGGCGCGTGCGGCCGCGGTGCTGCGCAGCGATGGCGTGGGTGCAACGGGGCGGCTCGCGCTGGCGCTCGGCAATCGACCCGAGTGGTTGGTCGCCGCTCTGGGTGCAGCCCGGCTCGGTGCGCAGGTCGTCCCGATTCCCCATGATGCGACCGCGGATGAACGGGAGTACTTCTGTTCCGACGGTGGAGCGGTCCGGCTCATCGATGAGGTGGGGCTCGGCGAGTTCATGGCCGCGCTCGAATCGGTCGACGGGCCGACCGGGACGGAGTGGTCCCCTGATTACGTCACGCTGCGGGCCTACACGTCGGGTACGACCGGGCGGCCCAAGGCCGTTCTGCGACCCGTTGTCCCGGCGGCGCAGTCCATCGAAGGCATGGTGGCGTACTACACCAACTACGGGATCGACGCGGTGGACGAGGTGAACATCACCGCGTCGCCGTTGCATCACATCGCGGGGTTCAGCGGGTTGCACAGCGCGTTACTCCTGGGCCACACCGCGGTGCTGCTGGAGCATTTCGACGCCGTCGAATGGCTGGCGGCCGTCGAACGCGAGCGGGTGACCTACTCGTGGTGCGCCCCGGTTCACCTCTACCGATTGATGGCCACGCCCGACTCCGTACGCGCCGCCGCCGACGTGTCGAGTCTCAAGCGGGTGCTCCACGGCTCGGCCCCGTGCGCGCCGAGTCTCAAGCGAGCCGTGATCGACTTCTTGCCGGACGGCGCGTTGTGGGAAACCTACGGTGGCACCGAGACGATGGGGACCGTGATCACCCCCGAAGAGTGGCTACGCAAGCCGGGAAGCGTGGGCAAGGCCGCGCCGGGCTCGACAATCAAGATCTACGACCCCACCGCGGACGGGGCCGACGCCCACGGGACCGACGGCGACGAGCTGCCCGTGAATGAGATCGGACTGATCTACATCGGCTCCGATTGGGGACGCGGGTTTCGTTACGCGGGTCCCGATGAACTGACCGAGTCGGTGTATCGGGGGAACCTCGCGACCCTCGGCGACCTGGGCTATCTCGACGAAGACGGGTACCTGTTCCTGGCCGACCGCCACAAGGACATGATCATCACCGGTGGATCCAACGTGTATCCCGCCGAGGTCGAGTCGGTCCTCCTGACCCTCGACGGGATCGCCGAGGCTGCGGTGATCGGACTCCCCGACGAGGAGTACGGAGAGATCGTGACCGCGGTCGTCGTCGTGACCGGCGAGTTGAGCGTCGAGATGACGGCGGGTGATGTGATCGCGTTCGCGCGCGAACATCTCGTCCGCTACAAGGCGCCCCGTCGGGTGGAGTTCGTCTCAGAACTCCCACGCGACCCCATGGGCAAGGTCCTCAAACGCCAACTCCGCGCCCAGTTCTCCTGACCCAAGTACGAACTTGCGCCACTTTTCCACCTGACAGGTGGAAAAGTGGCGCAAGTTCGGGGGTGCGGTCAGCTCAGGCGTTCGACGATCATGGCCATGCCTTGGCCGCCGCCCACACACATGGTCTCCAGGCCGTAACGGCCGCCGCCGTCTTCGAGGCCGTTGATCAGGGTGGTCATGATGCGAGCGCCGGTCATGCCGAAGGGGTGGCCGAGCGCGATGCCGCCGCCGTGGATGTTGAGCTTCTCCATCGGGATGTTGAGGTGCTTTGCGGAGGGGATCACCTGGGCGGCGAATGCCTCGTTGATCTCCACGAGGTCGATGTCGTCCATCGTGAGTCCGGCGCGCTGCAACGCCATGCGCGATGCGCCGATCGGGCCAAGACCCATGATCTCGGGGTTGAGCCCGGACACGCCGCTCGACACGATGCGCGCCAACGGGGTGATCCCCAACTCGTTCGCACGGGTGTCGCTCATCACGATCACCGCAGCCGCGCCGTCGTTCAACGGACACGCGTTCCCTGCGGTCACCGTGCCGTCGGGACGGAACACCGGCTTGAGCGCAGCGAGCTTCTCCGCGGTGGTGCCATCGCGTGGGCCGTCGTCCTTGGAGATCACCGTGCCATCGGGCAAGGTGATCGGAATGATCTCGCGCTCGAAGAAGCCATTGACCTGTGATTCGCACGCGCGTTGTTGTGACCGCGCCGCGAACTCGTCCATCTCTTCGCGCGTCACACCTTCGGCTTGCACCACGTTCTCCGCGGTTTGACCCATCGAGATGTAGACGTCTGGCAGTCCAACGCCGGGCGTCCATACCGGCGCGCCCGCGTCCTGGCGCGCCTTGGAGCGGCCACGGGCATCGGAGAACCGGTCGTTGGTGGTGCCGGGGTTGCCGTCGGAGCGACCCTTGTCGAACCGGCTCACACACTCCACGCCGGCGGCGATGAACACGTCGCCTTCGCCACACTTGATCGCGTGCGCCGCCATGCGAATGGTCTGGAGCGACGATGAGCAGTAGCGGTTGACCGTGGTACCGGGTACGTCGTCGAGCCCGGCGAGGATCGCGACCACGCGGCCGAGGTTGTAGCCCTGCTCGCCTGCGGGCTGAGCACAGCCGATCATGAGGTCTTCGACGGTCTGCGGGTCGAGCTGGGGGACCTTGGCCAGCGCGGCGGTCACGATGGTCGCGGCGAAGTCGTCGGGGCGGAGGTCGACGAGCGACCCTTTGTTGGCGCGGCCGATCGGGCTGCGGGCGGTCGAGACGATCACGGCTTCAGGCATCGGGTCCTCCGGGGGGTGTGAGACCCGGAGTTTCTAGCCGGTCTGGGTGAGCCAGTGCGGCCTGGGTCCGTGCTGATCCGCTGGCGCGCGATCAGGCCGCCGTGAGGAGGGTGGTCATCGTGTCGAAGAAGACCATCCAACCTTCGCCGGCGTGGCGGTAGCCCTCGGCGTCCATGTGGCCGCCGGCCTGGTGAAACTCCATCCGGGTCTTCCCGTCCAGATCATGGAACGTCACCGTCAGGGGTTCGAACTCGTCGCCGGGCCGGTCGCTCATGGTCAGGACGAGCCGCTCGGGCGCGATGACCTCGACGAAGGTCCCGTGCCAGTCGATCGTGTTCGCATCGGGCAGCACCATGGTTGCCTTCCATGCTCCGCCGGGTCGGGCGTCGATCTCGCAGCTGTCGATCGGGATCTCGGCGGTCGGGCCGCCGAACCAGGCTGCGAACGACGCGGGCGTGATCCACGCGTCGAACACGAACTCGCGCGGGGCATCGAAGATGCGCGTGATCACGATGCCGTCGACGCTGGTGGTCATGGTGTCGGTCATGATCGTTTGTGATCCTTCTGCTGGGTGGGGGCTTGCCGGGCACGGAGGTGTTGATCGAGCTGGTCGAAGCGGTCGTTCCAAACCTTGCGCTGCTCGTCGATCCAGGTCACCGCCGCGTCGAGGCGCTCGGTTTCGAGATGACACGGACGGGTCTGGGCTGCGCGACGACGTGAGATCAGGCCGCAGTGTTCGAGCACCTTGATGTGCTTCGACACAGCCTGGAGCGTGAGGTCGAAGGGCTGGGCTAACTCGTTGACCGTGGCCTCGCCGGTGGAGAGCCGCACGAGGATCGCCCGCCGCGTGGGGTCAGCGAGGGCGGTGAAGGTGGCGTCGAGTTCGGTGTCGGTCAGCGTCATCCGCCCGTACTCTACTGAATAGTTGATCAACCGTCAAGTTGAATAATGCGGACGGATCTGGAGATCAGGAGCTCCGGTGGAGCCACGTGAGGAGCTCGGGTGGCGCCAGGGCCGACGCACGGTCCAAGTAGTGAGCGAACTCCGCGTCGGTGAGGACCTCGCGCCCGGCGCCGGAAGATCCGCGGCGGAAGAACTGCGCTCGATCCTTCAAGACCCCGGCCGGGTCGGGTGCGACGACGTCGGCATGCGACTGCATCGCAGCGAACGTTGCGGCACGGACGAGCTCGGGCCAGAGCGGATCGGGAATTGCGATGTCGAGCCGATCGGCAATGCGACGCATCTCGCCGTCGAGATCCGCGATGAGATCGTCGTAGTGAACGAGCAGAACGTTCGCGTCGTCGCGGCGCGCCCAGGCGTCCGAAAGGTGCCACAACACGCCGGGGAGCAGATCGAGTGCGTCGCGGGGCGCGATGTCGAGATCTATCCAGCCGAGGAGCCACTCGGGCAACGGCGGACGCGGCGCGGTAGGTGCCGTGGGTTCGGCCTGGCCGGTCAACTCGCGGATGCGCTCACGATCGAGGTTGTCGCCCTGGTGGTACAGCGACACTGCCAGGTCGAGTGGATGGCGCGCGACCACGATGTAGGTCGCGCGTGGATCGATCGGGATGCCATCGAGTGGCGTGTGCGACTTGACGAACCGACGGTGGGTCTGCGCATCGATTTGGGTGAGGAGCTTGTCCAGGGGTGTGCCGAGCCAGTCCACCCACGGTGAGAGTTGATCCAAGCGGTCCGGGAACTCGACCGTCTGGAAGACGAGCAGCGCGCAGATCATCTGGACCCAGGTGGTGCCGCTCTTCGAGCGCGTACTGATGACGATGTCACCCGTGCGGAACTCGAACTTCTGCCACCGCCCGCTGTCCTCGTCGGGCGATTGGTAACGAACCGGTTCGTGGGTCACGCGAATTACGTGAGTTGGTAGAGCTCGGCCGCATTGTCGTGCAGGATGCGCGATTGCGCGGCGGGGCCGAGTTGCGCCGCGTGCTCGTCGAGCATCGCTTGGGAGTTCGGCCAGGTGGCATCGCTGTGCGGAAAGTCGTTGGCCCACATCAGCCGGTTGACGTTCATCAACTCCGCGGTGCGGAACGCCACCCAGTCGTCCTGGAACGTGAGGTACACGTGTTCCATGAACGTCTCGCTCGGCGTCGTGGTGAGCTCACCCGCGGTCAGCCAGTGGCGGTGGCGGTCATACGCGTGATCGGCGCGGTACATCCAGTGGGGGGCCCAGCCGGCGTCGGCCTCTACGCACACGATTCGCAGGTCGGGGTGGCGTTCGAACACCGCGCCGAAAATCAGTGTTCCGATGATGTCTTGATTCCCGCGAATGATCGAGAGGAACGTATTGAGCTTGGGGCCACGCACTGTGTCCGAGCCCACGGTGTCGGTCTTGCTCGTGAGAATGTGGAACGACGGTGGGAGGTCCAGCGCGACGACCGCATCCCAGAACTCGTCGTACATCGGGTCGTCGTAGTCGGCCTGACCGGGGTAGCCGGGGAGCATGACGCCGCGTAGGCCTTTGGCCTTGATCGCTTCGAGATCCGCGATCCCTTCGTCGGGCGTGCGCATCGCGGTCTGGCCGAGCCCGATCAACCGGTCGGGCGCGAACGAACAGAACTCGGTGATCCATTCGTTGTACGCGTCGAAGCACGCCTTCTGGTAATCGCGGTCGGGGTGGTTGCAGAGGATCATTCCCACCGATGGATAGATGACTTCGGCGTTCACGCCGTCGATGTCCTGATCGTGCAGGCGTGCTTCGGGATCCCAACCGCCGCGGTGCAAGTCCTCGAAGTGCTTGCCCGTGTCGAGGCGGACTTCATCGGTGGGCCGCCCGGCGGCTGCAACGAGCCACATCGGCACGAGGGATTGCCCATTGTCGACGATCATGCAGTCGCCCATGGTCTCGTGGTACTGCAACCGGGGCGCGCGGTCGCGGTAAGCGGGATCGATGTGGTCGAGGTAGGTGTTGGGCGGCTCGGTGATGTGCGAATCCGCCGAAATGCAGGGGCGGGTTGCGGTCGCGGTCATGGATTACCTCCGAGGTCGGGCTGAGCGCTTCTATCCGGTCGGGCCTAGCCCGCGAGGGCGGTGATGGCTTCGGTCATCGCGTTCATGTCGAAGTAGTCGCGCCACAACGTGATCTTGCCGTCGGCCACCTCGAACACTCCCATGACGGCGACCGCGGCATTCTTGGCGCCGGCGTCGAACCGGTCAGTGCGCTCGTTCATCACGGTCGTCGCACTGGCGACCTGGCGGTGCACGGTCCACTCCATCGCGTCCACGCCCATCGCGTCGAGCTGTGCAAACACGCTCCGGATGCCATCAGGGCCGGTGACCTTGCCGATCGGCACGTTGTCGTATTCGATGTCATCGGCCACGAGTTCGAAGGCGCCGTCGAAATCCAGCGCAGTGATGCGCGCGGTGAAGGCGTTGACGATCTCTTCTGCGGTCATGGTCGCTCCTCGGGTCCAACGGTGGCAGTGCTGTGGGCAGGACCATAGGGCCCGGCCGGTGCCGACGGCACCGATACGCTCCGGTCGGTGACCTGGTTGCGGAAACTCCTTCCCCGTTCCGCGACCGTCGATGTGCCGCGCGTGGTGATCGCTCGGGCACTCAGGGGATTCGCCGACGGTTTCGTCAGCGTCTTCCTCGCGATCTACCTCACCGCGCTCGGCTTCTCGCCGCTCCAGATCGGCGCGATCGTCACGGCCACGCTGCTCGGCTCCGCCGCGCTCACCCTCGGGGTCGGTCTCGTAGCGCATCGACGCGAGCTAAGGGTGATGCTCCTCGCGGCGTGCGTCCTCATGATGCTGACGGGGATCGGGTTCATCGCGGTCACCGGTTTCTGGGCGCTGATGGTGGTGGCGGCGGCCGGCACACTCAATCCGTCGGCGGGCGATGTGAGTGTGTTCCTCCCGACCGAGCAGGCGTTTCTCGCGGGCCACGTCGAAGATCTGGATCGACCGCGGTTGTACGCGGTGTACAACCTGGGAGCTGCGTTCGCCGGTGCGTTTGGCGCGCTGGCATCAGGGCTGCCGGAGTACCTCGCCCGGCAAGGGCATCTGTCGAAGGTCGACGTCCTCCGCAGCGGATTCTCGGTCTACATCGTGGTCGCGATCGCGATCTTCGTCATCTATCGCGGGCTCCGGCGCGAGGCCGTTGCCACCGACGTTGCCCAGGTCACGCGGCAGCCACTGGGGGAATCACGACGGACCGTGCTCGAACTCGCCGCGCTGTTCTGTATCGACGCCGCGTCGGGTGGGTTCGTGGTCCAGTCGCTCCTCGTGCTCTGGTTGCACCTGCGCTGGGATTTGTCGACCGCTGACACCGCCGCGGTCTTCTTTGCCGTCAGCTTGCTGAGCGCGTTCTCCCAATTGCTCGCAGGCCCGCTGGCGTCGCGCATCGGACTCGTTCGCACGATGGTGTTCACCCACCTGCCTGCCAACCTGTTTCTCGCGCTGGCCGCGTTCGCGCCGTCGGCCGGGCTCGCGATCGCGTGTCTCCTCATCCGTTCCCTGTTCTCGCAAATGGACGTGCCGGCGCGCCAGGCGTTGGTGATGGCCGTGGTGACCCCGGAAGAGCGGGCGGCCGCTGCGAGTGTGACGAACGTGCCTCGCAGCCTTGCCTCCGCGGCCACACCGCTGATCGCGGGCGCGCTCCTGAAATCGAGCTCCTTCGGGTGGCCGCTCATCATCGCGGGGCTGGGCAAGGCCACCTACGACCTGTTACTCCTGGCTCGGTTCGGGCGGCGCGCGCAGGTGACCACCGCCCTTGGTCGGCGTTGAACCCAGCCGATCTGCCTACGCTGCACCCTCCCACTCCGGAGGTTCACTGATGCCCCGACTGCGGCAAGTCCCACGTGACGAATCAAACGCCCCGATCGTCACGATGATGTACGACCTCCTCTTCGGTCCGGATCGTGATCCCGTGGCCGAACCGGGCACCGCGACGGGCACGCCCGGCGATTGGTGGCCGGTCTTCGCGTTGGTCCCCGATGTGCTCGAGCATTGCGTCCAGGGCTTCGGCCTGTACCAAAGCCCGAAGCGACTCTTGGATCCCAAGTTGCGCGAGCTCGGTCAGACCCGCGCCGGCTGGACGCGCGGGAGTCAGTTCGTGTTCTCCCAGCACTGCAAGTCGTGTCGTGCACTCGGGATCAGCGAGGAGCAGATCGCGGCAATTCCGGCGTGGCAGGTTGCCGACTGTTTCGACCCCACCGAGCGTGCACTTCTCGCGTATACCGACGCGCTCGTCTACGACGGTGGTCGAGTGGCCGACGGTGTCTTCGCCGCGCTCAAGTCGTTCCTGACCGACGAAGAGATCCTCGAGTTCACCTACATCACGGCGCTCTACGAAATGCACGCCACCATGAGCCGCGCGTTGCGCACCGAGTTCGATGACCGCGAAGAATCGGTCGTGGAGGTGGCGGGGCCGGAAGGTATTTCCGCGATGGACGTACTCAGAGACCCGCGGCAGCCGTCGGAGTAGTGGTGCTGGAAATCTCCGGGTCGCCGGGTGCGCGGCGTCGCAGCGCGCGGAGAAAGAGCACGCAGAGGGTGACCGATCCGAGGACGGCAATCCACCACACAATGCTGGCCGCCCAATCGGCGAGGGACTGAGTCTTGAGTTCGTAGACGACCACGAGCGCGGCACCTTGGATCGCGAGCAGACGAGCGACCGGCGCCCGGGGGTTCAGGCCCATGGTCGGCAGCACCCATGCCGGATACCACGGAAGCACGTAGGGGGCGAACATCAGGTAGGCCCCGAGGGCCGGGACCACTGCGAGACCCGGGTCCACTCGATCCCGGAGCCGGATCGCCACCCACACCGTGCACGCGACCGTGAGCAGCGCACCGACCAGGATGAGCAGTTGCGTCGCGCTTCGCGGCAGGCCGAAGTCGAATGCGGTGTGTCGATGGTCGAGGCCAGTGAGGAGCCGCGGGAGTTGCCACGCGGATGCTCTCGAGAGCGAACCCCGGTTGTGGATGAACGCGGCAAACCCAGTGGTGCCGAGCGGGAGATACGCGATCGCGACCAAGCCGATCGCGGCCGCGGTGAAGCGCGCGGCCCATCGTGGTCCTCGGTTCGCGAGCGCCCAACATGCCAGCGCAAGGATCCCAATCCCACCGGTCAGCTTGACGAGGGTCGCGAACGCGGCCGAGATCCCCGCGGCAACCGGTCGGTCATCCTGGGCGAGTACTACGGCGCCGAGGAGACCGAGCCCGACGAGGATGTCATTGTGGCCACCCGAGATCCCGGCGATTGCGACGGCCGGGTGGAGAACAACCAGCGCGGCCGCGGCTGAACTCCGAGTCCGGTGATAGACGATCCACCCGGACGCGGCGGCGGCGATCGCGAAGACCGAAGTGAAGAGCATGCGCACCGCGGTCGCAGCTTCACCGCCGACCTTCGTGATCGCCGCCGACAGCAGCCCGAAGACTGGACCGTAAATCGATGTGGTGTGGCGCCAACCCGAACCGACGCGAAACAGAAACGGGTCGTGGGGGAAATGTGCGGGGCTGACCGCCCACGGGTTCGCGTGGTGGGCGCTGAGGATCCGCCCGTACATCGTGTAGGACCACAGGTCGTGAGAATCGTGGGGCCCGAGCACGATCGCGGTGATGAGTATCGCGGCCGCGCATGCGGCCACCGCGCCGACGCGAACGCGGCGGTCGGCGCGTTCGAGATCGAGGAGCGCGATGAGCCCGATCATCGACACCGTCACCGCAATGATGATGCCGAACGCGCCGAGATAGTCATCCGCGACCACCATCACGAACGTCGCGGTGGCGGTGAGCCCCAGTGCAATGGGGGGATTGAGGCGCGATCGCACGAGGTCCAGGGTAGGGAGCGGCTGCTGGGTTTGGGCGGTCGGCCCGATGACTTGACCAAGAGTTTGCCGACGGCGCGGGTCCGCGATGGGAGACTCGATGACATGGACATCCCGATATCGGGCTATTGCGCGCCCGGGTTCACTGGGGTATACGACGAGTTCGTGAGGAACTTCACCGAACGCGGCGAAGTCGGCGGTGCCGTGTGTGTGCAACGTTCCGGCGAGGTGGTGGTTGATCTCGTGGGTGGTTGGGTCGACGGGGCTCGCACGCGCGAGTGGGAGCCCCACACCGTCGTCGACTTCTATTCGGTAGGGAAAGCATTCGTGGCGATCTCGCTGTTGCAGCTCGTCGACGATGGTTGGCTTGATCTCGACGATCCGATCGCGGCGGTGTGGCCGGAGTTCGCGGCGGGGGGCAAGGAGGCCGCGACGATCCGTCACGCGCTGTGTCATCGGGCCGGAGTTCCCGCGATTCGGGAACGGCTGACGAACGCCGATCTGTGGTCGTGGGAACGCATGACCACGGCACTGGCGGCAACCGATGCGTGGTGGGTGCCGGGAACGCGCCACAGCTATCACACGAACACCTACGGCCACCTGATTGGTGAGATCACGCGTCGGGTCACGGGCGAGATGCCCGGGGCGCGCTTGCGCAGGATCGCCGAACCGCTCCACGCCGACGTGTGGTTCGGTGTTCCGGTTGCCGAGCAGCCGCGGTGCGCGGAGTTGTTGTGGGATTCTCCCGACGCCTTCCCCGACCCGTATGAGTTCGACGGTGACGCCCGCATGACGTTGCTCAGCTATTTCAATCCGCCGGGGTATTGCTCGGCCGGAGTGGTGAACACCCCTGAGTGGCGCAGTGCCGAGGTGCCGGCGACGAACGGTCACGGCACCGCGCTCGGAGTCGCGCGGATCTATGCCGCGCTGCTGGAACCGGGACGGCTCCTGTCGCCCGCATTGCTCGCGGAGGCGACCCGCGCCCAGTCCGAGGGGTTCTGCCCCACGTTGGGCGAGGACGTGACGTTCGGCCTCGGGTTCAAACCCACGACGCCCCGCCGACCGTTCGGTCCGAACCCTCGAAGCTTTGGTCACTTCGGCACCGGTGGCTCACTTGGATTTGGGGATCCCGACGCGGGCATCGCGTTTGGCTACGTGATGAACCACGTGATCCCGCGGTGGCAAAGCTCACGCAACCGCGCCTTGATCGACGCGGTCTACGC
>JBKJIQ010000032.1:0-26525 GCA_046598395.1 Acidimicrobiia bacterium | reverse complement strand
AGAGCTCCAAGAGCGCGGAAGCTTTTCCCATCAGGTCCAACGCGGCGCGGGTCCGCACGAGTTCGGCCTCGGTCCGCGCGTGGCGGGCCCGTAACTTGGCGAGCTCGACCTCGGCCGTGCCCCACTGGGGTGTGAGGCGTGAGTCAAGGATGCGTTTCTGGCGTAGACGTGACCTTCGGGCGTCCGGGGTTCGACGTGCGCGGCGCGGGTCATCTCGCGGCCCCACCAGCCGAGTTCGGCGCTGACAGGATCGGTCTGTGCGAAAACGGGGCCGACGTGCACGGAGATCCGTAGGCCGAGGCCAGTAGGGAGTGCAAGCGGTGTCCGGTCGATCTGGTCGTTGACTTCTTGGAGTTCGAGGGCGCAATCGGCCGCGGCGGTGACGTCCGCACCGCGACATGACCAAGAGCGACTGGGTCGCGCTCGTCGGGGTCGCCCTGCGCTACTCCCCGCCGTGCGGCCACCGTGATGACGGGGATCGGTCGCGTTGACCAGGATCGGGCCGCGCGCGACCGAGTTGCCGTTCCGTTTCGGGGTCAGATCGTTTGGGCGAGTTCGATGAACGCGGTGTCGACCCGCCGGTGGCCGCGCGCGCCGATGCCGCCAAGATCCGGTCACCGCACACGACGCGATCGTGATTCTCTCGGCACGAATGACCCCCGACCGCAAGGCGGCGACCGCTGGATAGGTCGACGAATATGCGGGTGGACGTAAGGGTCGAGCGGCGTCCACGAGGACCGAGGTGACCGAGCTCGCACCCCTCGGCCCGCTCGATGAACTGCTGGCTCATCAGATCGTCGACACATTCGCGACGGTCTCCCAATCCGACCGCTCCTCAGCGAGAAAATCTGCCGCGATGGCCGGCGCGCGACCGTTCGCTCTCAATCGGCTTCCGGCTGGGGAAATATCCGAAGCAACCCGACGTGCATCGAGAGACGTTCCGGGTCTGGGTCCGCCTTCCCCGTTGATACGCGAACCCGATCTGCCCAAACCTGTCGGTGGCCGAGGCTACGAGGGCGCCGCTGCTCAGGGAATCAGCTGGAGAAAATTAGCGAGCAGATCATGGCCGTGCTCGGTCAGGACGGCCTCGGGATGGAACTGCACGCCGTGGATCGGATACTCACGGTGGCGGAGCCCCATCACGATGCCATCCACGGTCTCGGCGATGGATTCGAGACAGTCCGGCAGCGGAGTCGCGTCGACCACGAGTGAGTGATACCGGGTTGCGGTGAACGGACTCGGAAGTCCGGCGAAAACGCCGGTGCCGTTGTGACGTACCTCCGACGTCTTGCCGTGCATCACCCGCTCGGCGCGCACCACCGAACCGCCGTAGCGCTCGCCAATGCATTGGTGGCCCAGGCAGACCCCGAGGACCGGCACTCCCGCCTCGCCGAACGCACCAATCGCGTCCATCGAGACTCCGGCATCTTCGGGACGCCCCGGCCCGGGCGAGACCAAGACCGCGTCCGGCTCGAGGGCCCGCATCGCTTCAACGGTGAGCGCATCATGGCGATGCACGATCGGCTCCGCGCCCAACTCACCGAGGTACTGCACGAGGTTGTAGACGAAGGAGTCGTAGTTGTCGATCACGAGAACTCGGGCTGCCATCAGTACCGACCGTACCGGAAGCGGTGGCCCACGACCGGGTTGATATGGGAACCGGCGGACGCCCGATAGCCTGGCGTCCGTGCCTCCGTCGAAGACCGCCCGCCGTCCGGTGAGTTCCGCGAAGTCCAAGGCCTTGCCACCCAGCAAGCTCTGGGTCCCCGCGCTGATGTTCTCGCTGATCCTGATCGGCATTGCCGTGATCGTCACGAACTACTTCGGGCTGCTTCCCGGTGGGGCGAGCAACAAGTTTCTGCTCATCGGGATCACCCAGGTCACCGGCGGCTTCATCGTCGCCACCATGCTTCGGTAACTACACAGCTGTCGTTCCCCACAATCTGGGGACATCCCTGTGGATAACGCGGCCCTCTGGTTATGGAGCCGCTAGGCCGAGTGCGGCCATGTCCTCACGACAGTGCCGGGGCGCGTCCGGGGCGTCGGCCTCGGGTGATGCCGTCATGGTCACCTCGGTGCCGCAGACCATGCACCGATAGCGGTAGTCCACGGGACGGAGCGCGCTCAGGTCCGGCTCGTCCGGAGGCGGCGGAGCCAGCATGACCCGCACAATCCTCACGCCGATCAAATACATCGTGAGCGCGGCGGCGACCGCAATGAGGATCCGAACCGCGAGGTCCATCGGTCAGCCGAGACGCTCGATGATGGTGGCGTTCGCCATGCCGCCACCCTCACACATCGTCTGGAGGCCCCACCGCCCGCCGGTGCGCTCGAGTTCGTTGAGCAGTGTGGTCATCAACCGGCCGCCGGAGCATCCCAGCGGATGTCCGAGGGCGATCGCGCCACCGTTGGGGTTGACCTTCGCCATATCCGGGTGATGCTCCTTCTCCCACGCGAGTACCACGGGCGCGAACGCTTCGTTGATCTCGATGATGTCCATCTGGTCGATGGTCATGCCGGCTCGAGCCAGCACCTTGGTGGTCGCAGGAATCGGTCCCGTGAGCATCATCACCGGGTCCACCCCCGCGAGCGAGAACGCGTGGAACCGGGCGCGGGGCGTAAGCCCGAGTTCCCGTGCCTTCTCTTCACTCATGATCAAGACCGCCGCCGAACCGTCGGTGATCTGGCTCGAGTTCGCGGCCGTCACCACGCCGTCGGGCTTGAACGCAGGTTTGAGCTTCGCCAGCTTCTCCATGCTCGAGTCGGGCCGGATGCCTTCGTCGGTTGCCATCGTCTCGGTGCCGTCTTCGGTGGTCACTTCGATCGGAACAATCTCGCGATCGAACCGGCCCTGCGCGGTGGCCTGCGCGGCGCGCACGTGGGATTGCACCGAGAACCGGTCGTTGTCTTCGCGCGAAATATTCCATTTCTCCGCGATGAGCTCGGCCGAGATTCCCTGGGGCACCAGATGGGGGTACCGCTGGAGCATCTCGGGACCGAAGGGCAGGCTGCCCGGAAGAAACGAAGCGCCCATCGGGACGCGGCTCATGTTCTCCACGCCCGCGGCGATCACGACGTCGTAGGCACCGGCGATCACACCCTGCGCGGCGAAGTGTGCTGCCTGCTGACTCGATCCACACTGACGGTCGACGGTGGTCCCCACGGTGTCCTCGGGAAACCCGGCGGCGAGGGCGGCATTGCGCCCGACGTTGACCGCCTGATCGCCCACTTGCATGACACAACCCATGATCACGTCTTCGACGAGCGCGGGATCAATCCCGGTGCGCTCGATCAACGCTCGCAGCGAATGGGCGGCGAGATCTACGGGATGGGTTCCGGCGAGCTTGCCGTTCCGGCGGCCAAGGGGCGAACGGACTGCGTCGACGATGACAGCGGTGGTCATGCGGGCTCCAAGCAGGGTGTGGGGAGGGGAGGGGAGAGGAGGATCAGTGTAGGCAGCCCCCTCGAGCACCGGTGCAGCGAACACGGCCCGTGCGGGTGAGTACTGTCCCAGCCCGTGCGAGACATGGACAAGGCCCTCGGCGACGGTGGTATGCCACTGCTCGGTCAGCTCGGTGTGGATTTCCAGCGCTACGGCGAGGGTTGGGTCGAAGCGGCCTGGATCCCCACCGAGTCGGCGTGTAATCCGGTGGGAGGGGTCCACGGTGGGGTCTACGCCGTGATCCACGACGCCGCGATGAACTTCGCCACCAACAGCGCGCTCGAACGCGGCGAGAGCGGCGCCACGATTTCGATCACGTACTCCACGATGCGCGGTGCGAAGGCCGGCGATCACCTCGCGGTTCGCGGTGACGTCGTGCGCCTGGCCCGGCAGATCGCCTACCTGCAAACCACGGTCGTCAACGCCGCCGGCGACCTCGTCTCGAGTGCATCGGGCACCTTCATCTTGCGGCGCCGCGACCCATCGAGTTGAACCCCGAGGTACCAACCACTCCGAAGCCGAAAGTCGGGCGCGCTCGGTATCGGTGGGTGGTCGAAACCGCGATTGGGATCGGGCTCTATCTCCTCTACGACGAACTCCGGTCGCGGGCCGCGGGTTCGGGCCGGGTTGCGCTGCGCCACGCGCACGACGTCGTCGCCGTCGAGCGGGCGTTGGGCCTCTATCAAGAGCGCGGAATCCAGCACGCGTTCATTCATTGGCCGGCATTCATGTCGACGTGGAACATCTACTACGGGACGATTCACTTCGTTATGCCGGTGATCGCGTTGGTCACGATGTGGCGCCGCGCACCGGATCGCTACGTGCGTTGGCGCAACATCCTGCTGGTGATGCTCGTCATCGGCCTCATCGGTTTCTGGACGTACCCACTCATGCCACCGCGGCTCATGCCCACGCGGTTCGGCTTCGTGGACACCGCGGCGCGGTTCTTCAACTTCGGTCCCCAACAGCGCGTGGTACTCGTCCGCGGCGTGCCCAGCGCGGCGGGACGCGCGGCTTTCGGGAATCTTTTCGCGGCGATGCCGTCGCTCCACGTGGGTTGGGCCACCTGGTCATCCCTCGCGCTGTTCCCCATCGTGCGATCACGCGTCGCTCGCGTTGGCCTGGTGCTCTATCCCATGTTCACGACGTTTGCGATCGTCGTCACCGCGAACCATTGGATCCTGGACGCGGTCGGCGGTTGGTTCATCCTGGGGATTTCGTGGCTCCTCGTGACGGGCTGGTCCCGGATACGTCGTCAGGCGTAGGTACGAACCAACGCCAGCGCCGCTGCCGCATCGGGTCCGGTAGCCACCAAGGCGGTTTCTTCCGGCACTCGGCGACGACCGGCCAGCAGACACAACTCGTGGGCGCTCCCGGTCACGACGGTCAGTGGCTTGGTGTCGGTCCCGAACACCCACCGCTCCCCGTCGGGTCCCACCAGGTCGAACGCAACCGGCCCGCTCTGCGTGCGGCCGGCGCGCTCGAATGCGTAGGGCACCGTGCGCCAGGCCAGCCGGGCAATCTGGCGCAAACGATTCGTCGGCGCGAGTTCCACACCGAGTGCCGCGGCGACGTCGGTGGTGTGGATCCAGCACTCCGCGAGTCGGGTCGCCGCGAGCGTGCGAGCCGAGAGGTGGCCCACGACCCATTGCAGACGCGCGCTCGGGTCCACGAGTCCGAACTCCACGAGGAGTTGCGCGGCGGAGTCTGCCCAGAGTCCGAGGACCGCGCGGCCGGGCGCGCCCCGCCCCTGTTCCACGCTGAGGGCGGCCGCTTGATCCACCGCTTCTTCCCCGGCCCCGCCGCGTATGAACGCTTCCACGTCACTCGTGAGATCGCCGCGCAAACTCGCAATCCCCAGGTTGTCGGTTTGATGCAGATGCAGAACAACATCGGCGACATCCCACCCATCGCACGGCGAAGGCAACCGCCATGCCGCATCATCCAACGGTTCCAGATACGCGTGGAGTTCACGATGTTGCGCCGAAAGGTCACGCAGGATTTCATCCACGCTCGTTTCCCTCCACTGCCGACGTACCCAACGCGGACACACCCAAAGCCGCCGCGACGAACACATCGAACGCCACCGGGTCCGCATCGATCTGGAAGTAGCCGTCGACCCGACGGATGTCGAACGTGGGACAGAAATAGCCCGTTCCCTCGACGACGAAATACGGCGAGCCGACCACACCAAGGCGCCTCCCCTCTTCGTATTCCGCGGTCACTGAGTCCGGATCCGCGTCGGCGAGCGCGAGGCCATGGGTGGCGGCGATCGCACCGAGCACCCTCGGATCCCCAACGTCGAGCCCGCGCTCGAACACCGCGTCGCGCAGATCGAGGGCGACGACCTCTCCGAGCTGCACGCTCCGAGCCGCGGCGAGGGCGGTGAGCGCGAGCGCCGGCAATGTGGTGGTGGGGAAGCACGCAGGATCGAAGCCCGAGAACAACTCTGGCGCCACCTTTGCGCGCAGCGCCGCAACTTCCTCTGCCACAAAACCCCCGGCCAACGCTTCGCCGTTCACCAGCTCGAGCGGCCACGCCTTGACCCGAATCGGCATGGTCGAACCCAACTCCTCCCGCCGTTGCACCAGGCGCCGTAATCCCACGTGCGTGAACGGGCACGTGACCTCCGCGAATACCTCGATCATCGGTGCCTTCCTCTGGTCGGGCATCGTCAGCGCGGACGGCCATCGATCCGGCGATGAAGATGTGCCAGTGCCGGGGCATCGCCCGGGCCGTCGCGGTCGCGTAAGCGAGCCGCCACCGCAACTCGATGCTCGTCGTCGACGTCATCGATGATGCGCTCCGTCCCCACGAGCTGAACACTCGCGCAATAGGTGGTGGGGATGCCGAGTCGCGGTCTTCGTCACCCAATGCCTTCCAACTCGATGGGATGAATGCCCAATCCGCGGCCACGCTCACCGTGACCTGATCGTTCTCCTCGATCGCCGCCCAGATCGGGTTCGGTCGGGCCAGGTGAATCCCGACCTCATCACCATCGAGCACGAACTGGGTGGGCACCACCAGTTCCCCCATCATCGCTTGCGGCTCAGCCGACCGGTGCGCGATTGCGCGATGTGCCCGGTCAGCCCAGCCCGACCTCAGACCGCGGAGCGGCGTTCCACGGCAATCGCGGTGAGATCTCGGTCGGCGACGGCCCACTGATCGTCAAACCAGCGGAGGAACGCATCGCCGGTTGGCACATCGCGGCGGTCTATCCGCCGGATGCTCACGCGCAGCGGATCGCGAAGTGGAACATTCCGAGGCGCGTCGCCCAGCCGTCGCAACGACTCCAGCCCCAGGTGCGTCACGAGCACGAGGTCGGCATCGGGAGCGCCGCGGAGCAACGCCTCGGTACCCGCGGGCCGCACCGGTGCGAGCGACCGCAGTCGCCCCACCCGAGCGCCGCGCTCCGGATCTCGGGCCACGACGCGCTCAATGGCCCGGCGCCGACGGCTCTCGGTGACGACCATCCCCTCCGGGAAAATCACCGCGCCGTCCAACGGTTGCATCCCCCGGGCCAGACCTTCGAGGGCGCTCAGCTCGACCGCGCTGTCGTCGGGGAAGCGGTCAAGGAAATGATTCGGAAGCCGGTTCCCCACGATGTCGAGGCAGGGGTCCACGAGAAGCTCGTCCTTCAGCACATAGCGCGGGCGCATCCCCACCTGGCCGAGCAGCCACGCGGGGAGCAAGGAGTCGGCGATGCTCGAATGCCGGGCGCACATCACGATCGGACCGGGTGCGAGCTGCTCGAGACCATCCACCTCGATCTGGAGATTCGCAAGCAGGCGCAACGAGTCGACGAGCCTCGCCGCCCACCACCGCTGCAGCGCGTAGTGCGCGTCGCGATCTCCACCGCGGCCGGCGACCCAAAGCGCGGCCGACGTGCCCACCCCGATGGTTTCGAGTGTGCTCCACGCCCACGCAAACGACACCAGTCGGAGCCTCGGCAACCGGGTGCCGTGGTTGGCGAGGTCCACTGCGGCCGCGAGCGGCGCCCAGAGCGCGGCCGTAGACCCCAGCGCGGCGGCGCCAACCGCGACCACCGGGACCGTCACCGCGCGTCGAGTGAGCCGGTTGCGCAACAGCGCGCCAAACTGCTCACCAATCCCCGAGCTCCTCATCCCGACTCCGCCCCGCCCCACCCGCTGCGCGCAACGCACCAATCCCAAAGCGCGATTCGCTCGGCTGCGGTATCGGAATCCCGGGTCTTCTTGAGGCGGTGAATGGTCCGGGGCCGCCGGTCGAGCCAGAACTTTCCCGTAGTCGTCAGTGGCGCACCGTCGGATGCGGCCAACCAGACGAGCGTGTCCGCGCCCTGTTCGGGCGTGCGCAGCAACGGACCGAGAACCTTCCGGAATGTGGGGAGCGACCGCTGCACCCCCGGAGTGTCGGCCCAGCCGGGGTGCATCGAGTGAACGTGGATGCTGTCGGCAACGAGCCGTTCGGCCCAGAGTTCCGCGAGCGTGACCTGCGCGCGCTTGGCCTTCGCATACGCAACGGTCCCGTCGTAGTTCTGCGCGGTCATCTCGAGCGACTCGACCGACAGAGGCTGGGAGTACATCCCACCGGAGGAAACCCACACCACGCGCGAAGGCGCGGCGGCTCGGAGCGCGGGCAGGAGCAAGCCGGTGAGGAGAAACGGTCCGACCACTTGGCTCGCGGCGGTCTGCTCCGTGCCTTGGCGCGACCGGACGTACTCGTCGTCGAGCGCACCCGCGTTATGAATCAACGCGTCGATCCGAGGGTGGCGTTCGAGCAAGGTGTGAGCCGCCGCGTGCACCGTATCGAGATCGCCCATTTCGGCGACGACGAAATCCGCACGGCCGCGCTGATCGGTCCGGTTCAACTCGCCGCAGATGCGCTCGGCTTTCGCGGCGTTGCGCGCCACGACCTCCACCGTTGCTCCGGCTTCGAGCAGGGCCCGTGCGGTTGCGAGTCCGAGCCCAGAGGTCCCCCCGGTCACCGCAACCACGCGGCCGCGCCCGTCGTAGTCCGAGGTCCAGTGCTCGAGCCGGGACCGCACCATCGGCCCGATCCGGGAGAAGCTCGGGGCCAGAGGAGCCTCGAGCAATCGGTCCGCGACGTCGGCCAGCACGCTCACAACGTTGAGTTGATTGCGCCGGAGGCTCTGCGCGCAAGTCCCGGCGTGAATCGGCCGCCGCGCCGGCGAATCGGGCCGTGGAAATACTGCGGACGGATGACCGCGATCAACGAAGAGAACATGGCTTGCCTATTACGGAGCCAACCCCACTCGCGGATGACGAGCGGGGAAAGAATTCGGCGCGGGCGCGTATCCTCGTGGCCATGTCGTTCGAGCATGACATCGACGCGAGTGCAATCGGCACCGGTTTCTCAGGGGTTGTCTCGATCGCCCGGGGCGAGACGGTCGAGTTCGCGCGGGCCTACGGATACGCCCACCGCGGCTACCAGGTACCCAACACCATCGACACGCGGTTCGGTCTGGCCAGCGGGACGAAGGGGTTTACCGCCCTCACGGTGGTGCACCTCCTCGAGACTGGCATGCTCTCGCTGGACACCACCGCGCGGTCAGTACTCGGTTCCGGTCTTCCACTGGTCGACGACGCGGTCACCATCGAGCACCTCCTCGCGCATCGATCGGGGATCGGGGATTACCTGGACGAGGACGGATCCGGAGCCGTCACCGACTACGCCATGCGCGTACCGGTCCACGAGTTGGCCACCACCGAGCAGTACCTCGCGGTACTCGCGGGGTACCCGAAAGCGTTCGCACCCGGAGAACGCTTCGCGTATTGCAACGGCGGATTCGTGATCCTCGCCCTCATCGCGGAGCGAGTGAGTGGCACGCCGTTCCACAACCTCGTGCAGGAATGCGTATGCACTCCGGCGGCGATGACTCGTACCGAGTTCCTCCGCACCGATGAACTCCCCGGCGACGCGGCAACCGGCTATCTGGGAACGGATACCGATCGTACGAACGTCCTGCATCTCCCGGTGCGCGGCAACGGCGATGGCGGCATCTACTCCACGGTCGCCGACCTCAGCCGGTTCTGGACAACGCTCTTCGAAGGCCGGATCGTGGCAACCGAGTGGGTCCGCGAAATGGTGCGACCCCGAAGCGAGGTTCCGACCGAATCAATGCGGTACGGCCTCGGCTTCTGGCTCCACGGGTCGACGGACGTCGTCATCCTCGAAGGCATGGATGCCGGCGTGTCGTTCCGTAGCGTGCACGACCCGAATGCCGGGCTGACGCGAACCGTGATCTCGAATACGACCGACGGCGCGTGGCCGATTGCTCGGGTGCTCGCGAACCAAGTGGGTACCTGACCGGAAAAAGAAAAGGCCGCCGGTCCGAAGACCGACGGCCAGTTCTCACATCAGTTGGTTCAGATCACGCGGACGTTCTGGGCCTCTTCGCCCTTGCGGCCGGGGGCCACGTCGAACTCGACCTTCTGGCCTTCATCGAGTGACTTGTAGCCATCACCCTGGATGTTCGAGAAGTGAACAAACACATCCTCGCCGCCATCCCGTGAGATGAAACCAAAGCCCTTTTCGGCGTTGAAAAACTTAACTGTTCCTGTCGTCAAAGCAACTCTCATTCGTCTTGGACGAGCCCTTCTGGCTGCGATCCAGCGGCCAGTATTAGTCGCGATCACCGGCCGATGCCCGAATGGGCGCCGGAAAGTTGTCGGTCCGAACGCCGTGCGTAGCAGTATCCCTCGTGGCGTCACGTGCCGCAGAGCCTATGGATTCAGTGGCAAACGCCGGCGGCGGCCCTCGAAGCGAGCCCAGGGATCGGCCCGAAGAAAAATCCATTGGAATCGCTTCAACGGGTTGAGATTCGGAGCCGCCCGGAACCCACGATCGAAGCTCCCGCACGCGCATCCACCGTGTTCGCGCGGATCCAGCTCGCGATCAGCGCGTCGATCGCGGCTCGATCCACGTCGGTCGTAAAGGTTCCCAGGTGGGTTCCGCCCTCCACGTTCAGCAGGGTGGCCGGTGCCGGCACATGCAGCCACAGTTGCTCGGTCCGGGCCGCCGGGTTGATCTCATCGCTGGTGCCGGTCACCGCGAGCAAGGGTGGTCGAGGGCCGCTCGCAGATCGATCGATCGGGATTTCGCGTCCGGAGAGTGCAACCACGCCCGCGGCCGAGGGCCCCGCACATGAATGCCCTTGATAGCCCGCGGCCACCGCCGCGGTCGCGCCGTCGGAATGGCCTGCGAAGACCACGGGTGCGTTCGAGATCCGGCCTGCCAGCGCGAGCGGCGGTGCCGCCAGCAACGAGGCGGCAACGAACTCGAAGTCGCACGGTTCATTCACCAGATCTGCCTCGTTCGGAGATCCAATCAGCGCCGCGCTTTCCCCGGGAAGCTCGGGCGCGGCCACGATCATCCCGGCCGCAGCCAGATCATCGAGCAGTACCGCGTAGGTACTGGTCTGCACCGCGTAACCATGAGCGAAGACCACGACGGGAAGTCGTCCGGGAATGAGATTCCCCGCAGGGGTCACCGGCCACCGGATCACCGTCTCGAAGTTGCGCACGGGCTGCGGTTGCACCGCGCCGCGAGCGGGAGTTCCCCGACTCGAATCGGTGTACACGACGACCGTGGTCGCGATGTTCCACGGGGGCATCGACGCCGCGCCGCGGGCATCAGGTGCCGGTGACCCCGCCGGCCGGGTTCGCGTCGGCGCCACGGGTTTGGACACGGCGGGTTTGGACACGGCAGGTTTGGGCGGCGTATCCCGAGTCGCAATCAGCCCCACCAGCCCTCCCGCTGTCGCGAGCGCGCCCATCATCAGCAACGCGCGTCGACGGACCACTCGCACACCCTCGCGCGTCGATGGCCGAAGTGGTTACCAGTCGGTTGGGCGGTAGTCCTTCAAGAACTGGCCGTAACCGTGGATCCCCGTGTTCATACCCGAGATGATCGGATCAACGATCCGCGCCGCACCGTCCACGATATCGAGCGGCGGATGGAACCGATGTTCCGCGGTCTTGGCCGCGGCGATCTCCACCGGGTCTTCGTCGCTCACCCAACCAGTGTCGACGCTGTTCATGTGAATCCCATCGGCGAAATACTCCGTAGCGGAGGTGCGGGTCATCATGTTGAGCGCGGCCTTGGCCATATTGGTATGCGGGTGCTTGGTGGTCTTGAACCGACGGTAGAACTGACCCTCCACGGCCGACACGTTCACGATGTGCTTGTCCCGATCCGGGGTGCGGGCCATCAACGGCTTGAGCCGCGCGTTCAACACGAACGGCGCGACCGCGTTGACGAGCTGCGTCTCGAGCAGCTCCACCGTCGAGACCTCGGCGAGGGTGAGCCGCCAAGAGTTCCGCCCGCGCAGGTCCACCTGTTGCAGATCCTGATCGAGGCGTCCCTCGGGAAAGAGTTGGCCGGGCGTTGCGTCATCAGGGAGCAACACCGCCTGCGACAACTCGGCTGCGCGCGTGAGTCCGGGAATCGCGGTCGGGGCCGACTCACCGGGACCCGTGCCCACCAACGCCGTGGGGGTCGCGGCCAACAAGTCGTAGCCGCGGAGTCCTTCGTACTCGCCGAGCAGGGCGCGTGCCGGGGCGGGCAACTGCGCGAGCGATGTGGTCTCGAGCTCCATCATGTGGCGGTAGAACTCGGGCGGGCGGCGCACCGTCTGGCACGCGTTGTTCACCACGAAGTCGAGCCGGGTGCGGGTGGCGTTGATGTGGGAACAGAACGCTTCCACGCTCGGTGTATGGCGCAGGTCGAGTCCGTAGATTTCGAGCCGATCTCCCCAGTCGTTGAAATCGACTTCGTTGGCGTACCGCACCGCCGAGTCACGCGGGAACCGCGTGGTCACGATGAGGCTCGCTCCCGCCCGGAGCAGTTTGATCCCGGCCTGGAATCCGATCTTCACCCGCCCGCCGGTGAGCAACGCGACGCGACCGCGCAGGTCTGCGGTTTCGCTGCGTTTGGAGAAGTTGAACTCCGCGCATTCCGGGCAGAGCTGGTCATAGAAGAAATGCACGCGGGTGTACTTCTGCTTACAGACGTAGCAATGTCGGCGGTCTTCCACTGCCGTGAAGTCGGCGACCTCATCGGCGTCGCCCTCCCGATCGGCGGGCAGAAACCCCTCCGGTGCGAACACGTTCGGCGTGGTGAACACGGGCTTGGCTCGCAACGTACGAATACCGGTCTGGTTCAACGCGGCTTCGTCGCGCTCGAGCTTCTCGGCTCGCTCCCGGCGCTTCCGGGCCCGCACTCGTTGGCGGCGCAACTCCACATCAGGTGCGAACACATCTCCCGCCGCGGTACGCAGCCTGATGCGCTCCTCCTTCGACAACAGTTCGAGGACCGACGGGTCCTGCGCGACCGCTTCGAGCGCCTCGGTCGCGGCTCGCACTCGGTCGGCCAACTCGTGTTCGTCTGCAGACATTGCGCGCTCATCATCGTTGCCGGCGGGGCCATTCAGGATGCCAGGCCCAAGCGTGCAGATTCGGGCCGTAGCCTCTCGCGGATGGAACGAGAGGAGCTGTCGTTCTGTCGGATCTGTGCCGCGGCGTGCGGAATTGTCGTCTCGATCGAGGGGGAGAAGGTGGTCCGCGTCCGGGGGGACGCCGACCACCCGGTGTCTCGTGGGTATACCTGCAGCAAAGGGCGGGGGCTGTCCGAGTGGCATCACCGTGCGACCCGGCTCGACCGGCCCCGACTGCGCGGCGTGGACACCGACTGGTCGGTGATTCTCGATGATCTTGGCGCGAGCCTGCAGGCCACGATCGCCGCGAGTGGCCCCGACGCGATCCCGTGGTATCTCACGGCTACGGAACCGCGTTCCCCGATCCGATTCGCTCCCTGCGCGAGTACCAACGCGAAGGCGGGCGCGTGTGGGTGCTCGACCCGCGCCGCAGTGAGAGTGCTGCACTCGCGGATGACCATCTCGCGGTGCGGCCCGGCGCCGATGTTGCAGTGCTCGCTGCGTTGGCCGCCGCGCTCTTGGCGGACGGCGCTGATCCAACCGAGCTCGCCGATCACTGTGAGCCGGAAGCAGTTGCCGCGTTGCGAGGTTCGCTCGCGCCGTTCACGGTGGCGCGTGCGGCCGCAGCGGCCGGCATCGCCGAGACCGAGCTCTCCCGACTCATCGCCGACCTCCGCGCCCACCCGGGTCGGCTCGCCATCATGTGCGGCACGGGCGTGACGATGGCGCGCGATGGTGTGGTCGCCGAATGGCTGCGGTGGGTGCTCCTCATTGTGTCGGGCTCGCTTGATCGCAGCGGCGGAATGCGATTCAACCGCGGCGCAATCAACCGCCTGCGCCCCCGACGGGAACCGTCCCGGGGCGGCGAACCCGAGGCCGGCGCTCGCAGCCGCCCCGAGCTTCCTCGCGTGATGGGCCAGCTCCCTGCGGTCGCCCTGTGCGACGAAATCGAGGCGGGAAACCTCCGCGCGTTGATCATCGCCGGGGGGAACCCCGTGACCGCGTTCCCGCAACCCGACCGAGTTCGCAACGCCCTGGCCATGCTCCACACCCTCGTGGTGATCGACGTGATGGAGAGCGACCTCTGCGATCTCGCGACCCACGTGTTGCCGGCAACTGGCCAACTCGAACGAGCAGACGTCACGTTGGCCGAGCTCACCGCGGTCCGATCCGGGCTCCAGGCCACCCGTGCAGTGCTGCCGCCCGCCCGGGATCGCCGGCCGGTGTGGTGGATGCTCGCCGCGCTTTCACAACGGATGGGACTCACCTCGCTCGGTGGTATCGACCCCAACGCACTCACCGATGAACAGTTCCTCCGCGGTGTCCTCGCCCACTCGCCACTCGCCGCCGACGATGTGTTCCACGCGGGCCCGCGCGGCATCGACGTACCCGTCGAATACGGCTGGGTGCGCAACACACTCTTGACCGACGGGCGCTGGCGCATCGCGCCGGAGGTGATGCTGGAACGGTTGGCCGGGTACGAGGACCCCCACGCGCGGCTCGTGCTCGCTCCTCGGCGCGAGATGGCCTGGAGCAATTCGGTCCGCTACGCCGGACGCGGGGATGAAGCGGTCGCGCAGGTCAACTCCGCCGACGCGCAGGTGGCCGGGGTTCGCGACGGCGATCGCGTCACGATCGGAAGTACCCACGGCACATTGATCACCACCGTGGCCGTCGACGACCACGTCGCGCCCGGCGTGGTTTCGTTCACCCACGGTCACCGCGATCAGAGTCCAGGCGCGCTCACCAGCAGCCGAGTCAGCATCGACCCCCTCACCGCCATGCCCCAAGCGTCTGGGGTACCCGTCACGCTGGGAACCACAGCACCGGTTGTGGCTGGCCCTGAGTCAGCGTAGATTCGCCGGTTCTCGACCTCGATCGCCAACCAGGGACCCTCGTGCGCATATCCCAGCGATTCTCGTCCTCACCGTGCTCGCCGCGGTCGTGATGGCCCCCACGGGCGCCCCGGTTGGTGCGGCCGGGTATGACAACTCGAACCCTTCGTCCACTGGCTGTGTCACCAAGGGTCCGCTCACCTATCCCGCCACGACCCGTACCTATGGCATCTGGAGCATCAGCCTTCGGCGCAGCACCGGGTACAACACGGTGTGGGCTTACATCACGCGCACCGACACCAAGAAGTGCCAGATCTCCGGGCAGTACTGCGCAAGGATCCGCATTACCCGAGTGCTGAGCAACGGCACGAAGACGCTGACCGCGTTGCGCACGATGCCTCACGGCACCAAGGCCGTCGTGTCGCTCCAACTCAACGGCACGAACGGATCCGTCTTCACCGGGAACGCCGCCACGGTCAGTGGCCGGGCGATTGGTGCCAGCGGTCACCTGTCGGTCGACGCCAACGGGAGCTGGACTTCCTCCTGAGCGTGTCGACCTGAGCGTGTCGACCTGAGCATCTCGTCCTGACCGACTGGTCGGGGCCAGCGCTCAGGACCCGGTGAGTTCCGCCACGATCGGAGCGAAGGCGCGCACCTGGTCGTGGGGGATGACCACATACGAGTAGCCCCACCGCTCGCGCCGCTCGTGGAGTCGTTCCGCGATCTGCGACGCGGTGCCGATCAGCGTCAACGGCGACGTCAGCACGGCTTCGGGCTCAGCTTCGAAGACGGCGGCGAGCACCGCCGCGAAGCCCGGCGCGTCGTCGGTCACCGACGCAACGGAGAGCCAAGAGTTCAACTCGATCGATGGCATGCGATCACCCGCGGCGGCGCGCACCCAGGCGCACTTTTCGTCGATGCTCTCGGGCAGCGCGTCCTGCGCGGCCGCGGTGTCGACCGCACCCGAATGGATCGACGGGTTCACGCCAACGATGTCGGCGAAGCGCGCTGCGTGGCTCAGAACTCGCTTGCCGCCACCTCCGATGAGGAATGGTGGGCCACTCTCACGGTACGGCTTCGGCGTGCCGTCGAGATCGGTGATCGTGTAATGCTCGCCGGCGAAGGTGAACGGCTCGGGTCCGAACAACCCCTTCAACACGGCCATGTGCTCGATCATGCGATCGACGCGAATCTTCGGCGTGTCCATCGGGATCCCGGACCGCTCGTAATCCAGGCGCTTCCAGCCCGCTCCCAGCCCGACCTCGAAGCGGCCCTCCGAGATCTGGTCAATGCTCGCAAGTTCGCGGGCCAGCACTCCCGGATGGCGAAAGTCGCAGGCCATCACCAGCGCACCCACATTGAGCGTGGTCGTGACGACGGCGGCTGCCGTCATCGCTGCGATCGGGCCGTACCCCTCGTCGAAATGATCGGGCACGAACAGGGTGGAGTAGCCCAGCGACTCGACTTCACGGGCCGAATCAGTCCACGAGGATCCCTCGAGCGTGGCTTGCATATCGGCGCCGAAACGGAACGGGTGGGGATTGGTCATCCACCTTGTCTAGCGGTCGGCGTGCCCGCGCGATGCTCGGCGCGAATCGGGCAATCGTCCCAATCTCGTATGCCCCGATCGACCACAACTGCGGGGCTTCAGGACCGCCTGCGGACGGTCGATCCTCCTGGGATGCCGATGAACGCCGTGCGGGTGCCGCAGGCCGTACTCACTCGGACGCCACGCGCGCCTCGAGCGGTGCTCGTGGCCTCAGCCATCGGCGTCATCGTTGTGGTGTTCTTCTCCAGTTGGATCTCTTGGGGCTTTGGCGGTCCGCGGTCGACGCAGGTCTTCGACGACATCGCGACCGCGGTTGCTGCACTGCTCACGACCGCAGCTTGCCTTTCGGCCGCGATCAAGAATCCGCGTGGTGCGCGCTCGAGCTGGGCATGGTTGACGGCCTACACAATGCTGTGGGCAGTCGGTGAAATGACTTGGGGCTACTACGAGGTGTTCCTCCACCAGAACGTGCCCTTCCCTTCGCTTGCCGACATTGGCTATCTGGGAGCAGTGCCGTTTGGTGTGGTCGCGATCCTGACTTTGCGGGACGCGCCGATCGGTAGGACGGCAAAGGCGCGGGCCGCGCTCGACGGTGCGATCATCGCCGGCGCACTGCTCTTCATCAGCTGGGCATTCGTCCTCGGTCCGGCCTTTCGCGCGTCGAGCGGAAGCGTGTTCGAGCAGACACTCTCGCTCGCGTACCCGGTCGCGGATGTCGTGATCGGCGCCATGGCACTCGCGGTGCTGGCTCGATCGAAGTCCGGAGGACGCACACCCCTGGTCCTGGTCGTGCTCGGGCTACTCGCCATGGCGATCGCCGACGGCGGGTACGCCTATCTCAGCCAGCTCGGTGTTTACGGCACGACGAACGTGATCGATGGTGTTTGGATCGTCGGCTATATGTTCTTGATGGTGGCCGCGGTGGCCGCTCCGTCGTTCGTTGCCGCCGAGCCAGAAGACCCCCAAGCTGCCCGCGTCATTCCCTTGACGCAGATTCTGATCCCGACCTGCGCGCTCGGCGCGGCGGGAATCGCGGCCATCGGCGTGGAACTGACCCGCGGGACCGTGGGTCCCTTTCTCTTCTTTACCGCCGCGTCGATCCTGGTCCTTTCCGGGCTTCGCCAGGTTCTGATGTTCCAAGAGAACCGCTCCCTCAACGCGAGCCTCCACGAGACGCTCGCCGCGCTTCGTCAACGGGAAGGGGAGTTGGAGCACCTTGCATTTCACGATCCGTTGACCCGCTTAGCGAACCGTGCGCTCTTTCGCGACCGAGTCGAGCATGCGATCGCTCGCGGCAAGCGAGACCACCGTGAAATCACCGTGCTGTTCGTGGACCTCGACGACTTCAAGAGCATCAACGACACCTTGGGACATGCCGCGGGCGACGAGCTCCTGTCTGCGTTCGCCGAGCGGCTCCGTGCGTGCATGCGTCCGGGTGACACGGTGGCGCGACTCGGTGGCGACGAGTTCGGCATCCTGCTCGACAACACCCCCTCGGAGCACGAGATCAGCTCGATCGCGACGAAGGTCCTCCAGTCGACTCGTGTGAACTTCAACGTCGGTGGTCATGAGATCCGAGTCACGGTCAGCATCGGAATCGGCACCAACACCGTCGGCGCCGACGACGCCGGGAGCGTGCTCCGCAGCGCGGACATCGCCTTGTACGAGGCCAAGGGCAACGGGAAGAACCGATACGAGGTATTCCACCCGGACATGGGATTGAACGTTCTCGAACGGGTCGAGTTGCGCGCCGCGCTGCAGCAGGCCATCGATCAAGCTCAGTTCCGAGTCGCATACCAGCCGATCGTGAACCTTCGCACCGGAGCGGTCGTCGCCTATGAAGCGCTCTTACGGTGGCAACACCCGGTCCATGGACTCCTCGAACCCGCAATGTTCCTCTCGACCGCGATCGAGACCGGGCTGATCCTCCCCATCGGTCGGCACGTGTTCGACCAGGCCTTCGCTCAGGCACAACGCTGGAACGATGGATCGCGTCCCGACGAGCGGGTGACCGTCCACGTCAATCTCTCACCCCGAGAGTTGCAGAGCCCCACGGTCGTTTCCGATATCGCACACGCGCTTCGCACGACGGGCGCAAACCCGAAGACCATCCTCATCGAGATCACCGAAAGCGCAATCATTGGAGACACCGAGCTTGCACTGGAGCACCTCAGTGCCTTCAAGGCGATGGGTCTGCTCATCGGGCTCGATGACTTCGGGACCGGCTACTCGTCGCTCAGTTACCTACGGCAGTTCCCCGTCGACGTCTTGAAGATCGACCGCTGTTTCATCGACGATCTCGATGAATCCGACGGCACCGGGAAACTGCTGGCCGCGGTCATCCAACTCGGTCACGCGCTCGGCATCGCAACGATCGCCGAAGGCGTCGAAACCCCGACCCAGGTCACATGGTTGCGCGATCTCGGTTGTGACTCCGCCCAGGGTTACCACTTCGGGCGGCCCGAGCTCATCATGACGGCGCTCCCGGCACCCGAGTTTTCCCACCGTCGACCGTGAACTGCTACCCGTCGTGGTGCAGCCAGGCCACCAGCTCGGGTGACGCCAATGCTCCGATCGCTTCGGCGTATCGCGGCTGCGCATCGGCGTCGAGCACCTCGCGCCAACGACCACTCGTGCCCTGGTGGAAGAACTGGTCGGTGTCGATCCACAGGCCGTGGGAGCTGTCCGGTACGAGGTGCGCCGAACGGGACTTCATCGACGCGAAGGTGGCGGCCTCCACCAACTCGGGCCAGCGCGCGTCGGGCACATCGATCTCCAACTTCGTCGCGAGCCGACGCATGTTCCCCGCGAGGTCCGACTGAAGGTCGTCGTAATGCATGAGATGGACGTTCGGGTCGTTGCGCACCGGCCAGACCGTGTTCATGTGACGCACCAGTGACCGGAGCGACGAGCCGGACACGGTGACGTCGGCCGGGTTGTCGACCCAAGCCCACACTGCGTCGAGCTCGGACTCCGGTTCGGGCCGTGGCCCTGCCGCGAGGAGTTCCGCTACGTCGTCCAGGCCAACGGCCTTGCTCCGCGCATCGAGCAGCGAGTCGAAGTCCATGTTCGAACGGTGATTCAGCATGGACAGCACGACGTCGCGCGGGTCACGGCCCACACTCACGTACGTGACGCCATCGGCGATCAAAATGCCGTCGAGCGGGGTATGAGTCTTGATGAATCGACGGTGCGTCTGCGCGCCGAGCTGCGCGAACACTTCGTCGTCCGAACGCGTGAGCATGTCGAGCCACGGTGAGTAGGTATCGAGCGGGAGCGCGAGCTCGGGCGTTTGGAAGATCAGAAGCGCGCACATCATCTGCGTCCACGTGGTGCCGCATTTGGCGGGCGTGGAGATCACGATGTCCGAGGGCCGTAGCTCGAACCGCTCCCACCGCGCGCTGTCCGAGATCAAGGACTGGTAACGGACCGACGGTGACCGAGGGGTAGGCACGCCGTGGAAGCTAACGCCTTGTCCGATACTGGCGGAACCGCTCACTGATGATCGACTCCGCGAGCCAGGCACTATCGCAGCATCTCGCCTTCGGGACTGGCGGGGCAGTAGACAGAAGCAATGGGGGAGGCCGAGCGGCAGGGGTCGGGTTGGGCCGACGCCCCGCGGAGCGCCGCCGCATTTGTCGGAGTCGCGATCGCGGTGTGGATCGTGGTGGCCGCGTCCGCTGCCTGGCTCTCGGCCTCTCGGTGGTTACTCGAAGCCCGGTGGGAGTTCTTCCCGGGCCGCCCGTGGTTCGGTGGTTGGGTGCGGTTCGACGGGGATTGGTACGGGCTGATCGCGTTGCACGGCTACTCGTACCGGCCCGGTCACCCGTCGGCCATCGCGTTCTTCCCTGCCTATCCGTTGCTCATGCGGGGCATCGGCGCGATCACGGGCAATGTCTATCTTGCGGGTATCGCCATCACCGTGGTCTCTGGGTTGGCGGCCGCAGTGTTGTTCGAACGCTGGGCCGCAGAACTCATCGGTCGGAAGGCCGCGCTGACCAGTCTCGTGTTGCTGTTGGTCTATCCGTATGCGTTCTATCTCTACGGCGCGGTGTATTCCGACGCCTTGTTCCTGGCCGTGGCGATCGGAGCGTTTCTTCTCGTCGAACACGATCACCCGGTCGCCGCAGGGCTGCTGGGCATCGTCGCTACTGCCGGCCGGCCGGTGGGCGCGGTGTTGGTACTCGGACTCGTCGTGCGCGTGTTGGAGCGTCGAGGACGGGGCAACGTTGGCGCCGGGATCAGGTCGATGCCGGTTGGCCCGGTGGCGGGCGTTCTGCTCGCACTCGCCGGGCTCGGCGCGTGGTCCGGGTACCTCTGGCAGCGGTTCGGCGATCCGTTGGCCTTCGTGGCGGCGGAAGGCGGATGGGGCCAGGCCCCGGGCGTCCGCACCTGGTTCAAGGTGCAGTTCTTCACCGATCTCGGCAAGATCCACGACGTGTCGCACATCCTGCTGTACCTGGCGCATCCACTTGCCATGGTGGTTGCGCTGGCGCTCGTCCCGCTCGTGTGGCGGCGGCTGGGGAAGGGCTACGGCCTCTATACGGCCATGGTGGTGCTGTTGCCGGCGGTCTCGACGGCCAACTTCTGGAGCATGGGCCGCTACGCGCTCGCGGCGTTTCCGTGTTTCGCCGTTGCCGGCGAGTTACTGGCGCGTCGGCACCTTCGCGTTCGCGTTCCCGTGTTGATCGCGAGTGCAATATTGCTGTTGGGTATGTCGTCCCTCTACGCGCGCGGGGTTTATGTCGCATGAACGCCGAACCGCTGCTGATTGTCAATGCCGACGACTTCGGGATGACCGCCGGCATTTCCGCCGGCATCCTTGCGGCGCATCGTGGTGGGATCGTGACCAGCACGTCGGTGCTTGCGAATGGCCGAGTGCTCGCCGAGTTCGTGGGCCAGCTCCTCGACTCTCCACGGCTGGGAGTGGGTGTGCATCTTGCGGCGGTCGGTGAAGATCCCCCACTTCTCTCTGCGGCCGAGATCCCAACGCTGGTGGACCGTCACGGCCAGTTTCCCACTACCTGGCGCGCGTTTCTCATGAGCGCGACGGCCGGGCGCATTGATCCGAACGACCTCGCCCGCGAGTTTCGCGCGCAGCTCGAGCTGGTCCAGGCGTTGCGTATCCCGATCACGCACCTCGACGCGCACCAGCACCTTCAGCTCTGGCCCCTCGTTCGCGACGTCATGCTCGAGCTCGCCACCGCCGCGGGAATCGGTGCCGTCAGAGCTCCGCGCTATCGCAGCGCAACCCCGGTGGGGCTCGGCGTATCCGCGCTCGGCCGTTCGCTCACCCGCGCGGCCGATCAACGCGGGATCGTCTACACCGCCGATTCGGTGGGCATCGAAATCGCCGGACACCTGGATCTTCCGACGCTCGCGCGCGTCTTCACGGAACTCAACGCTCGGCGGCCGACCTCGTTCGAACTCACGGTCCACCCCGGTCTCGCCGAAGATCCACATCGAGACCGGTACCGATGGGGCTACGAGTGGAACCAAGAACTGACCACGCTCACATCGCCGGCCGCGGCCGCGATGGTCGCAGGCAGCGGATTCCGCCTCGGCACGTATGCCGACCTCACGGCGAGGAAGGCCGCGGCAACGAACGGGGGTCAGGCCGTGCCACCACCTTTGCCGAACCCGCGGTTTCCGGATCCGGATCCCACACCCGACCCGCGCGGTCCGATGGCACTCAGTGTTGTGGTCCCCGCATTCAACGAAGCCGACCTGCTTCACTCGGCGGTCACCGGATTGGCGAACGGGCTGCGAACTTGGAACGAATCGTTCGAGATCGTGATCGTGGAAAACGGTTCCACCGACGCGACCCCGCGCATCGCGGAACAGCTCGCTGCGGAGATTCACGAGGTCCGGATGCTGTCGCTGCCGTCCGCCGACTACGGCCGAGCGCTCAAGGTCGGGATCCTCATGGCATCGGCTAGGACCGTCGCGCTCCTCGACGTCGACCTGTGCGATCTCTCGTTCGTCAAGAATGCAATGAGCGTGCTGGACCGCGCGCCTCGCCCAACCGGCCCCGTCATCGTGGTCGGTTCGAAACGCGCCCCCGGCGCGAACGACCAACGGCCTCCGATGCGTCGCGCCGCGACTGCGCTGTTCACGAGCATCCTCCGCCGCGGCTTCGCACTCAGCCTCTCGGACACTCATGGCGTCAAAGTGCTGCGCGCTGATGTCCTCCGACCCGCGATCGTGGAATGCACGCTCGGCGCCGACCTCTTCGACACGGAACTGATCCTGCGTGCCGAGCGAGCCGGCTTCAACGTTGCCGAACTGCCGATCTCGGTCCATGAGCTACGACCGCCGCGTAGCCCCGTCCTCCAGCGCGTCCCCCGCACTCTCGCCGGCCTGTTCAAACTGCGACGGGCGCTGCGGTCCGCCCCGCCCGCCACCACACCCGGGCCAGCCGCACGCGAACCCACCCAACCCGAAGGTGCCCGCCACCATCGCCTCCGGCCCCACCGTATGGCCACCGAGCCCTTGCCCGGCCCAAGGGCCTGAGGGTCGCACTTCAGTCTTTGGTGGAGACGACATCCGACGTCGCGCAACCGCACTCGCGATGCGCATAGCCGGTTGTACCGACTGCCCACACCACGGAGCCACGCATGCACGACGACGACCAGCACAGCCCGCGCGCTTCCGCGCGCCAAGGACCCTCCCGCTCGCGCAAGATGAAGAGATCGCCAGTTGTCTCGAACAAGTTGGCACGCAGACCATCGCGGCCGGGCACGCGCAGCCGGTCCAATCCCAGTAGCACCACGGCGCTCCTCAGCCGGACATATAGCTGGACACATCCCAGGACAGGGTTTTCCACATGGAACACCCTTGGATCTCGTTCACGTTGGACCTACGAACGATGCCCGCGACCTACTGGATCCAACTCGGTGAGGCACGCTCGAAGTGCTCGCACCTGTCCCACGTTCCTCTTCCACAGCCGTACGCCGACCAGCTCCACCAGCTCCACCAGCTCAGCTTGGCGAAGGGTGTTCACGCAACCACCGCAATCGAGGGCAACACCCTCACCGAGGACGAGGTCAGAGCGATCGTCGCGCGGAATCCTCCTCCGACCGCCGAGGACTACCAGATCCGCGAGGCCGAAAACGTCATCGGTGCCTACAACTGGGTGCTCGGCGAGCTAAGTATGGGGCACCGCCCGCCACTCACACCCGAACTGATTGCCGACTTCAATCGTCGCGTCCTCGACGGTCTTGATGGACTCGAAGCCCACGTGACCCCGGGGGAGCTCCGCCACGACTCCGTGGTCGTAAGCACGTATCGAACCCCCGACTGGCAAGAGTGCCCGGAACTGCCGGCGAGGCTGTGCGAATGGCTCAACGGGTCATCCTTGAGCGCCGACGGTCCGATGCGAATCCCCACTGCGATCATCCGGGCTTCGCTCGCTCATTTGTACATCGCATGGATTCACCCGTTCGGCGACGGCAATGGCCGCACCGCTCGGCTGTGCGAGTACCTGGTGCTCGTGACGTCCGGGGTGCCGACGAGCGCCGAGCATCTCATTTCCAACCATTGCAACAAGACCCGCGATGAGTACTACCGACAACTCAGACACGCCAGCGAGTCGGGTGGCGATGTCACGCGGTTCCTCGCGTACTGCGCGGACGGACTGGTGGCTGGCCTCGATGAACAACTCGAGTGGGTCTACGACCGTCAGTTCAGACTCACGTGGCAGGAATACGTGAGTCAGCAAGTCACGGGCCGAGACCCCGAGATGCGTGAACGAAGACGACTCATAGCCGACGCGCTCCTGTTCCACCCGGCCGTTTCGAAGCGCGACATCCAGCGGCTCACGCCCGAACTCGCTGCCGTATACGCGACATGCGGACCGAGGACACTCTCACGAGATCTGAACGCGCTCGTGAGTGGCGGACTGCTCCGCGACGCCCCGGGTGGTTACGAAGCGATGAACGAGGTGCTCATGACTCTCTTGCCTTTGGTCGTGCCTCCGGAACCGGAACCCGAGTAGGAGCGGGGTGGCAGCCGTCCGCCTGTACAACACGCCGATGCACTCGAGCGCCAAACCGAGCAAGGCTTCTGATCCGGGATTCTCCGCTGCTGCGGGTGACGCTTTGCGTCGAGCCATTCCTCAGGATTCCGTACGACGGGTGTTGCTCCAACGGGCACCAACGCAAGATCTGGATCGTCGCTCTGAACGAGGCAGAGCATGCGATGCTCGACGAGAGCGCCAGCCCGAGCCTGCCGGGCGAAGATGTCGAGTACGGCGTGCGCTACGGCGGGCTCGCTCCCGGCGAAACCGTCGTAGTGCCGAAGGACCATCACGGTTCCCGTCGCATCCCTTCGACCGCCGTATGCGTACACGGCTACATCGCTGAGGCAGTCGGTCAACGCGTCGAGGTTTCTCCCGTAGTACTCGGGGAAGCTCTGTGCGGCTGCGAGGGCGCTGTGCATGTGGGCTTGCGATTCCCACAGTCCCGAGTCGACTTCGACGATCTGGTAGCCGGCGTTGCGGAGCCATTCGACTGTGGCATCGAGAACGGCATGCCGCCAGAACAGGCTGACAAAAGCTCGAGGAGATCAAACGTCGCGCGCGTGTCGGCGGCCTTGAGATCCTGCCCGGAGGCGGTCGTGTGACTGCCCGGACGTGGCCAACAGGACTGCCTGCTGGGGCCGGTGGTTTTGCCCTCGACGGCCGCCGGGAAGGCCAGGCGGAGCGCACAGCAGCGCTCTGACCAGCCATTTTGGGAGTGGAGACGATGGGACTCGAACCCACGACTTCCTGCTTGCAAACTCTCCAGGGGCGATTTCGCTACCAGGGCGTTGAGGAGTTTGGGCAGTTCAGCGTGGTCAACGAGTACCAACGAGTGACCGCCAGTACCCCTGAGTAATCGTCCGTAGTGGCACGGAAGTGGCACGGAAAACATCCGGCGTCGCGCAACCGCACTCGCGATGCGCATAGCCGGTTGTACCGACTGCCGACACTACGGAGCCACGCATGCACAACGACGACCAGCACGAACCCCGCGCTTCCGCGCGCCAAGGACCCTCCCGCTCGCGGACCGAGTCTGATGACGGCTCCAAGCGCAGCGATCCCGACCGTGTCAATTTTCTTCACAGACTTGTCGCTTCCGCGAGCGGAAGCGACCGAAGCACCGGCAACGCGTTCGTCGACACCTCGGAGTCCATGTTCGATGTCCTCGCCGCGGCGCAAGCTGTGCTCCGGGACAACGCCCCGATCGACTGGACCGACGCCGAGCAACTGACCGACCGCACACGGGAGCTCCGAGACCACCTCGATGCCGTCGCCGCACTCGACTTCGCGATCCTGGAGTATCGGAACACGCTCTACGCGGCCGGTGTCCTCGAACGGCGAATGGCGCGCCGTGAAGGTCGACTCCGTCGCGAGGTCGAGGTCGAGAAGCTGCGCATCGACGGCACGCTCTATCGCGAAGAGAAGCGAACGCAGAACCGACCGGCACACATCGACGTAGATCCGAATGCGTGGACCACCGTCAAGCGTGACGCGCTCAGCCGACGCGAGACGATCGGCGGGCGAGTAGGCGAGCTCGTGGTGCAGTTCACCGACAACGCTGCACCCCCTCCACACTCGTCTGTCCGGACCGCTGAACATCGCTTCGCGCGCCTTACCGTGCCTGACGAATCGTGGGCGGCGTTCCGCGGGCTCGCGGTTGATGCGCACGTGACAACCGCGCGCCTCGTTGGCCTCGTCGTTGAGACCGAAGCGGTGCGGCTCGGATGGCGTTCGACCGGAGATTCACGATGAGCGGCAGACGTCGGTTCGGCGCGGTCCGCAAGCTCCCGTCGGGCCGGTTCCAAGTTCGGTATCGAGACCCGGAGACAAACCGATACCGCAACGCAGAGCGAACCTTCGCGAACAAGGGCGACGCGGGGCGGTGGTTGTCGATCCTCGAGGCGGACCTCACCCGTGGGGTGTGGCACGACCCTCAACGCGGTGAGGTGTTGCTCAGTGAGATAGCGGAGACGTGGTACTCGACGAAAGCGCATCTGCGCGAGACCACGAAGCACGTCTACCGCTCAACCCTCGACGCACACATCCTTCCCGCGTTCGGAGAACGACCGATCGGAGCCATCACCACGCTCGACGTTCAGGTCTGGATCGCGCATCTGCACCAGAACTGTCGGCGGCCATGAGATCCTGCCCGGAGGCGGTCGTGTGATTGCCCGGGCGTGGCCAATGGAACTGCCCGCTGATGGTCGGTGGTTTTGCCCTCGTTGATATTCGTTCCTGCTCTG
>JBKJIQ010000022.1:0-85204 GCA_046598395.1 Acidimicrobiia bacterium | reverse complement strand
CTCCGGCAGCGAGTCGGGCGGGAACTCGACGTCGACCACCGGTCCGGCGATCGCGACGACGCGACCTTCCTTGAGGGTGGTTTCGTTGTCGGCAGTCATCGTCATGATGGCGCTCCTGGTAGCTCGAAAGCGTTCGTGGTCACTGGGGGTCACCGAGCGACATCGGGGTGTCGAAAACGTCGCCGTGGGTCGCGCCGCCCGATTGCAGGGCTTCGGCGCCGCTGACGATTTCCATGATCTCGGTGGTGATCGAGTCCTGACGGGCTCGGTTCATGATGCGGGTCAGGCTGATGATCAGCTCTTCCGCATTGTCCGTCGCCGCCTTCATGGCGCGTTGGCGAGCAGAATGCTCCGACGCGGCGGCGTTCAGCAGCGCTGCGAAGATCCGGGCCTCGACGTAGCGCGGCAAGAGTGCATCGAGAATCGCTTCCGGTGCCGGCTCGAACTCATAACTCGCACCGACGGCACCGTCGCCGGTTTCGGCGGGCTTGCCGTCGCCACCAGCGACGAGTTCACGCTCGAGCGGCACCAGCGGGCGACGCACGACTTCTTGGCTCCCGGCGCTGACGAAGCGCGTATAGATCAGCTCGACCATGTCGAACTTCTCGGCCAGAAAATCAGCCGTCACGACCTGGCCGATCGCGCGCGCGTCTTCGTAGCTCGGCTTGTCCGAGAACCCGGTGAAGGCGTGATCGACGTTGAAGTTGCGGTAGCGGAAGAAGCTCTCGGCTTTCCGGCCGACGACGATGAGCGCGTAATCACGACCGAGTTCGGCCTGCTCGTTCATCGAACCCTCGGCGGCACGAATGACCGACGAGTTGTACGCGCCGCACTGTCCGCGGTCCGCCGCGATGACGACGTGCGCGACCCGGCGAATCTCGGGCCGCGGCGTCAGTAACGGGCTCGCGACTCCGCCTCCGGTCGCGCCGAGGTCGCGGACGACCTCGGTGATGTGATCGCTGTAGGGAACGGCCGCGTGCACCGCTTGCTGCGCCTTGACGATTCGACTGCCCGCGATGAGTTCCATCGCGCGCGTGATCTTCTTCGTCGACTGCACACTCGCGATGCGCCGCTTGAGGATCCGCTCCTGACCACCCGCCACTTAGATCACTCCGTGTCGAGGGTTTTGTTGGAGTGGGCGTCGCCGAGGGCTTCGGCGTCGGCGTCGAGTTCGGGCGCCTTGGTGGAGACATCGGCCGAACCGTCGCCGTGCTTGGCGACGAACGCGGCCTTGAAGTCGTCGACGGCTTGGCGCATGACGGCATCGTCCGGCATGGCGCCGGTGTCGCTGATCGTGCCCATGAGGTCCGCGTGGCGGGTGCGGAACGTGTCCAGGAGTTCAGTCTCGAACACCTTGACCTGCTCGACCGGAAGGTCGTCCAGGGTTCCGGTGGTGCCGCAGTAGATCGACACCACTTGTTCGGCCACCGACATCGGTGAGTTCAACGGCTGCTTGAGCAGCTCCACCAGGCGGTACCCACGGTCGAGCTGCGCCTTGGACACCGCGTCCAGCTCGGAACCGAACGTGGCGAAGGCTTCGAGGTCACGGAACTGCGCGAGGTCGAGCTTGAGCGTTCCTGCTACCGACTTCATGGCCTTGGTCTGGGCCGCGCCACCAACCCGTGAGACCGAGATACCCACGTCGACCGCCGGGCGCACGCCTGACTTGAACAGGTCGTCCTGGAGATAGATCTGGCCATCCGTGATGGAAATCACGTTGGTCGGGATGTAGGCAGAAACGTCTCCCGCTTTGGTCTCGATCACCGGCAGAGCAGTGAGCGAACCGGCGCCGAGCGCATCGGAGAGCTTGGCGGCACGCTCGAGCAAGCGGCTGTGCAGGTAGAAGACGTCGCCAGGGTAGGCCTCGCGACCTGGTGGACGCCGCAGCAGCAAGGCAATCTGGCGGTACGCCTCGGCCTGCTTGGAAAGGTCGTCATAGACGATGAGCGCAGCCTCGCCGTTGTCCATCCAGTGCTGGCCCATGGCACAGCCGCCGTACGGAGCGAGGTACTTGAACACCGCTTCGTCACCCGCGGGAGCGTTGACCACGACCGTGTAATCCATGGCGCCGTGCTCGGTGAGCGTGCCCACGGTCTGGGCGACCGAGGACGACTTCTGGCCGATAGCGACGTAGATGCACTTCACGCCCTGGCCCCGCTGGTTCAGGATCGTGTCGATAGCCACCGTGGTCTTGCCGGTCTTGCGGTCACCGATGATGAGCTCACGCTGGCCTCGGCCAACGGGAGTCATCGCGTCGATCGCCTTGATGCCCGACTGCAGCGGCTCGTGCACCGGCTTGCGCCCGGCGATCCCCGGAGCCTGGACTTCCATGCGCCGTTGGGTATCGGAGGCGATCGGGCCCTTGCCATCGATCGGGACGCCGAGCGCGTTCACGACCCGGCCAATCAGCGCGTCGCCGACGGGTACCGAGAGGATTCGTCCGGTGGCCTTGACCGCCTGGCCTTCCTCCACCCCATCGGCTTTACCCAGCACAACCGCGCCGATGGTGTCCTCGTCCAAGTTCAGCGCGAGGCCGAGCAGGCCACTCTCGAACTCGAGGAGCTCGTTGACTGCGGCTCCCGGAAGGCCCGCGACGCGCGCCACACCATCGCCAACCTCGAGCACCCGACCGAGCTGCTCTTGGGCGAGCGACGGCGAGAAGGATTCGATGTGGGTTCGGAGGGCGGCGGCAATCTCGTCCGCGTTGATGGTCAGCTCCGCCATCAGAGTGTCTCCCTCGTCGTTGCGGTGGATGGCTCCACTTTCGTCTTGATCGTAAGTTCAGCCATACGTCAGATCGTTCCCTTGAGTTGCTCGAGCCGGTGACGGACCGAACCGTCGATCACGGTGTCGCCGATGCGCGCGACCAGTCCCCCGAGGACCGATGCGTCCACCACGACCTTGACTTCGACCTGCTTGCGCGTCGCTTCCGAGAGCGCGGCGGCGAGCCGTTGCTGCTGAGATTCGTCGAGTGGGATTGCGGAGCGAACCTCGGCGACCTCATGGTCGCGTTCCGAGGCTGCCTTTTCGAGAAACGTGTTGACGATCTCGGTTAACTCACTCGCGCGGCCCGCTCCGACAATGGCCGAGATCAGCGCGGTGCTCGCTGGCAGCGCCTTGCCGCCCATGAGCTCTTCCACCACCGAGATGCGCCGCGCGGCGGGCATCGCCGGATCGGTCAGTGCCATCCGGAGGCTGTCGTTGCCTTCGAAGGTCCGGGTAAAGCGGAAGAGGTCGTCCTCGATCGCGCCGAGCTGACCCTCAGCACGCGCTACTGCGAGCGCCGCGTCCGCGTACCCATCCGTACGTTCACTCATGGTCGCTCCGCCCGATTTTCGGCGCCGGACCGCAACCGATCATGGACGGGCTCCGCTCGACGCCACTCACCGGCGGGTTCCCCCGACCTCGTTGATGTAGTTCTCGATCAACTGGATCTGGGTGGCGCGATCCAGGTTCTGCTGCACGATGCGTTCCGCCAGCTCGATCGAGAGGTCTGACACCTTCGCCTGCACGTCGGCCATCGCCCGCTCGGACGCCGCCTTGATGTCATCGGATGCACGCGCCCGGATCTCTTGAGCATCTGCCTCAGCCCGCGCAATCAGGTCCTTGCGCACTGTCTCGGCTGCCTGGCGGGCTTCCTCGATGATCTGACCGGCGTCATTGCGGGCATCGGCCAGCTGACGTTGGTAATCGGCAAGCTCGGTGTCGGCCTGGGTGCGGACCGACTCCGCGTGCTCCAGATCGCCTTTGATCTTGTCCTCGCGGTCCTGGAGCGCCTTCTTGATCGCCGGCCACGCCTTCCACGCGAGGAGACCGAAGACGACGAAGAATGCGACGGAGCCCCACAGGAGCTCCTTGCCCTCGGGCAAGATCGGATTCTTCGCCTTCACCTCGCCCGCGGCCTCAGAAGCCTTGACCGCCAGCAAGAATGCTGATGCAAGCACGACGACCGCCCTAGCTCTTTGCGAGGAAGAAGAGGACGAATCCGAAGAGGGCGAGCGCCTCCGTGAAGGCAATACCCAGGAACATCGTGGTACGGACCTGACCGGCCATCTCGGGCTGGCGCGCCATGGCGGTGATGGCGTTGCCGACCACGATGCCGATACCAATACCTGGGCCGATGGCCGCAGCACCGTACGCGATACCCGCGCCGATCGACTGCAGCCCCGCTTTGAGTTCACCGGCCTGTTGGACGGCGACGAGGACGTCGTTCATGTTCTGGTTCTCCTAGTGCTCGGGGTGTAGGGAGTCTGCGATGTAGACCGCGGTCAGCAGCGTGAAGATGTACGCCTGCAGGAAGCCGACCAACAGTTCGAACCCGGTGACGCCGATGTTCAACAAGATCGGTCCGGGAGAAATGATCGGCGCGTTGGAGATGGTGTACGCCGAGAGCAGCGCCAGCGCGGTCAACAGAATGTGGCCTGCCATCATGTTCGCAAGAAGTCGAACTGCGAGCGAGAAGGGGCGGACCACGAGGATCTGCACCAGCTCGATCGGCGTGACCAGCAGATAGAGCGCCTTGGGGACGCCGGCAGGGAAAAGATGCCCGGTGAGGTACTTGATCCCGTTGTGCTTGAAGCCGAGGAACCAGTACAGGACGTAGACCATCAAGGAAAGGAACAGCGGGATCGCGAACCGCGACGTGGGCGGGAACTGGATCCCGGGGATGATCTCCCAGAAGTTCAGAAACAGGATGAAGAGGAACAGCGACCCGAGGAATGGCGTGTAACGAGTGGCGTCGTTGCCGATCACGTCACGCGTGATGCCCCGATCCACGAAGTCGTAGGTCACTTCCAGCACGCTCTGGAACTTGCTGGGGATCAACTTCATGCTTCGGCTACCGCCGACGAACAACACGATGATGATTGCGGAGGATATGAATACCAACAGCGACGTCTTGTTGATCGCGTAGTTGGTGCCATTGAAACCGATGTCTTTCCACCGGAAGAGCTCGTCGATCGGTGGGAAGGTGAAGGCCGCGAACACGCTGAGTGCTACTCCTTGTCCTTCGAGGGCTCGCCAACACCAGGTTTGAGTCCCGGTGCGGCGAGGGTAAGGCTGACATAACGCGTTTCCCACATGAGCAACACCAAGTGGGAGGTCGCGAGCGTGAGTACGAGAACCGGTATGTCGATGAACTTCACCGGCTCGAGTGCGAGCACGATAACGGCCAGCACCATGAGCCGAAGAAAGAAGCCGCCAAAAATCGCGCCGTAGATTGCACCGGCCGAACGACGCGCGGCCCAACCGATGATCTGCGCGGCAATAAGGAAGTTGGCGGCGCACAACGCAAGGCCGATCGCCGCGCTGACCGCACCGTCGACGCCGCGCAGCGCCGCGGCGATTCCGACCACCACCGGGGCAACCATCGCAGCGTGGCGTGCCATGTGGCGAGCGATGAGCCCCTCGTGGTTCACGGGCGCATCCTTCATTGTCACGGGCGGCGGGGTCAGAACGTGCGTCTGGTCCACGGCTTCCCCTCGTCGAGGCGCGCCGTGTCTTCTTCGTACTGATAGAAGAACGACACACAGGTTCCGATGACACCGAACACCGCGAAGATCACCAGGAAGAGAAATCTGGTGCCGACGGCCTGGTCGACGAGCCAACCGATGCCCCCCATGACCACGGGACCGGCGGCGAACTCGAAGGCCTTACTGAGGCCGTCGTCGCGGACTCGCAGATTCGGCGTCTGGGTATCGCTTGCTCGCACATTGCCGACCAGCACTTTTCGCACCCGGGCCGTAGTTCCAGCCCCATCCGCTCGGTCTCGCACCCGCACCCCGGTTCCGCCCGCATCGCCCGCCATTAGCGATCATTGCGCTTGTGAAGTCCTTCCCAAGCTAGGTGGCGGCACGCAGTCGACGCAAGCTGGGTGGAACCTGAAAACCAAAAGGTGCGCTGCCTTCGGGGGCGGATCAAGGCCCCGCTCGGCGGCGGCGTTCCTCGAGGTCGATGACGTCACCCGTCGGGCCGGCATCGTGGACCAGCGCCGCGGCGGCCAGCTCCCCCTCCGCCGCCACGGCCTGGGCCTCCCGCTTGCCAGGAAAAAAGAATACGTAGAGCAACAGCGCCAAGGCCAGTACCCCAATCGGCACCAGCGCATTTCCCTCACCGGTGTACGCCGGGATCAGGGCGAGCCCTGAAAGTAACGCGGTCCAGAGCCACAAGATCACGACCGTTCGCCGCGGCCCGTGGCCGAGACGCATCAGCCGGTGATGCAGGTGGTCCTTGTCGGCGATCGAGAACGACTGCCCCTTGACCAGGCGCCGGACGAAACTGAACGCAGTATCGACAATGGGTACGCCCAGGATCAGCAGCGGGATCAGGAGCGGAGCGAAGAAGAAGTACGTGGTACCCGTGTATTGGTAATCGGCGTGGCCACCGACGGTGATCGTGGTCGTCGCCAACAGCAGACCAAGAAACAGCGCGCCGGCATCACCCATGAAGATGCGCGCCGGGTTGAAGTTCCATGGGAGAAAGCCCACACAGATGCCGACGGCGATCACCGCAACCAGCGGCGCAACGTTGTCGCCCTCGAGGACACCCTTGTCGAACAATCGACTGCTGTAGAGAAAGAGCGCAGTTCCCGCAATGATCACGATGCCGGCCGCGAGGCCATCCAAACCGTCGATGAGGTTGATCGCGTTTGCGAACACCACCACGGTGATCACCGTGACGAGCGGAGCGAGGTCGGGCGAGAGCACGATCACGTCGGTGCCCGAGAACGGCACCTGGAAAAAGAGCATCGACACACCGAACAGTGACAACAGGCTGCCCGCCAGCACCATCCCGGCGATCTTGGCGGGCGGCGACACATCACGGAGATCGTCGAGCGCACCGATCGCGAACATGACGCCGGCGGCGAGGATCACCCCGGCCGGTTCCGAAGATCCATCGAACATCTCGCGGAACTGAGGAATCTGGGAGGCGACGGCCATCGCCACCAGAAACGCAACGAACATCGAGGCGCCGCCCAGTAACGGCATCGTGGTGGTGTGCACATCGCGAGTGCTGGGGACCTTCACCGCGCCGACGCGCAACGCCAGGCGACGCACGAGCGGGGTCAGACCGAACGCGAGTCCGGCCGCAACGGCAAAGACAATCGCGTACCCACCCATCGCCTATTCCGCTCTTGGCCCTACGGGCCGGGCCGCTCGGGCCACGCTTCGTGGATCACGCGGCTGCACACGCGTGCCTCGCGCCACTCCGCTCTCGTCCGCTCTTGGCCCTACGGGCCGGGCCGCTCGGGCCACGCTTCGTGGATCACGCGGCTGCACACGCGCGATCATGAGCTCGCGAGCTCGGGATATGGCGTGAACTTGCTGCACAACCGGTTCGTTTGGTCAAGCACGTCGACCCGCACACCCTCGTCATCCGGTGCGCGCACCACCGCCGCGATCAGACGAGCGATTTCGGCCATCTCCGGCTCGGCCATGCCCGCGGTGGTGACGGACGCGGTGCCCAGACGCAGACCGCTCGTGACAAACGGCTTCTCCGGATCGTTCGGGATCGAGTTCTTGTTACACGTAATGCCCGCACGGTCGAGCGCTTCCTGTGCGACCTTGCCCGTCACACCGAAGGGGCGCAGATCAACCAGCATGAGGTGGTTGTCGGTGCCGCCGGACACGATCCGAAAGCCCTCGGCCGTGAGCCCAGCCGCCAACGCTGCCGCGTTGCGCACAATCTGCGCGGCGTAGGTGGCGAAATCGGGCTCGCTCGCGAGCTTGAACGCCACTGCCTTGGCCGCGATCACGTGCATGAGCGGCCCACCTTGGAGACCCGGGAACACTGCCTTGTCGATCGCGGTCGCATATTCAGCACGGCTCAGGATGCAACCGGCACGCGGTCCGCGCAGGGTCTTGTGGGTGGTGAAGGTCACGACGTCGGCAAACGGCACCGGCGACGGGTGCGCTCCCCCGGCGATGAGCCCGGCGATGTGCGCGGCGTCCACGATGAGCAGCGCACCGATCTCATCGGCGATGGAACGGAACACGGCGAAGTCGATCGTGCGCGGGTAGGCGGTGGCTCCGGCGATGATGGCCTTTGGGCGTTCCGCGACCGCGAGTGCGCGGATCTCGTCGTAGTCGAGGGTCTCGGTGGTCTCGTCCACGCCGTAGGCCACGAAGTCGTAGATCTTGCCGCTGAAGTTCACCGGCGAACCGTGCGTGAGATGGCCGCCTTGATCCAGGCGCATGCCCATCACTTTGTCGCCTGGATCGAGGAGGGCGAGGAACGTCGCCATGTTGGCGTTCGCCCCGGAGTGAGGCTGCACGTTGGCGTGCTCGGCGCCGAAGAGTTCACAGGCTCGGGTGCGCGCCAACTCCTCGGCTTCGTCCACCACCAGGTTGCCTCCGTAGTAGCGCTTACCGGGGTAACCCTCGGAGTACTTATTCGTAAGTACCGTTCCCTGCGCCGCCATGACGGCGGGCGAGGTGAAGTTCTCCGACGCAATCAGTTGGATCGTGGTGTTCTGGCGTTCGACCTCGCGGCCGATGATGTTCGCAATCTCGGGATCGATGGCTTCGAGCGCGTTGGATCGGGTACTCACGAGCGGCCTCTCGAGCGATGGCAACGGTGGCCCCGAACCCTACCGCCCACCCTCTCAGCGCACCCGACTTCGCGGGTATCAGGTTCTGAAGGATTCGGGGTCAGTCCCGGTCCGGCCAATCGGCGCGGTGGGGTGTGGCGGTACGCGGCGCAGGACCGTGGTGCCCAGGTGATACAGCTCCTCGAAATACCGTTTGGCTTGCGCTGCCATCACCCCGAGGCTGATCAGCTGCAACGCGAGAACGAAAGTGATTCCGGCGATCAAGAACGTGTGTGGCGCACGCTCGTAGGCGTTCTGGATCGCGCCGGTGAAGCCCGAGTTCCCAAAGCGCGAAGGATCGCCGTAGACGTCGGCCACGTGCCAACAGACCCACGCAAACGAATACCCCGCAACCGCCAGCAGCACCAGCCCGGGGAGGACGAAGAAGAGGAACGGCCGGAACAGGAACGACGAAAAGAGTGAGGAGATCGTCGCGCCGCTCACCCTCCCTTCGACGGCTCGGCGACGGCCACCCGTGGTCGCGAATGACCAGTCGAGATGTGCGGGGATCTCCACGATACGGGCATGCATCAACCGCGCCTTATAGATGATCTCCGTATTGATATCGGCATCCACCGCCCGCAGATCCAAGCTGCGGAGAAACGGCCCGTCGTAGATTCGAACCATGCCGGTGAGGGTGCGTAAGCCACCACCGTCGGCGGCACCCAGCAGACGATTCGCACCACGCGACAACATGCGCCGAACGAACGGAACCTTGGTAGTCCGGCCGCCTTTCGCGTACGGCGAAGCGATCACAATACGTGCGTTGGTGTCTTCGATGGTGTGGAGCATCCGCGTCAGATGGTCAGGCGAGTAGCTGAGATCGCAATCGACGACCGCCACGTAGTCGCCGTTCGTCTGACCGAACGCATATCGCAGCGCCTGCCCCAGCCGGAAGTTGACCCGGTGACGCAGGACCCGCACCTCGGGATGCTCTGACGCGAACTCCTGGGCGAGCACCGCGGTGGTGTCGGTGCTGCCGTCATCCACCACCACGATCTCCCACCGGAACCGGGCATCGAGCGTGTGCAGGTGGTCGATGAGTCGGCCGAGGGTGTCGACGATGACCTCGGCCTCGTTAAATGCCGGCACCACCACCGATACGAACGGCTTCATGCTGCGAACTTCGCGGCGCGGGTCGGCAAGGTTCGGGCGTTCGCGAGGGTGGCGTACTCCCCAACCGGCATCACCGTGAACTGATCGACGAGCATGCCGAGAAATCGGTTCACCCTCCTGGCCTTGACCGCGGCGGGGATCTCCATACCCGGAAAGAATCGCAACGCTGGGACTTCGTCGCCGGAGAGCACGTCGAGCGGATGCAACAACATCGATGGCTCCACCCCCCGTGCTCGACACACGCGCAGCGCGAACGCGAAGTAGGCGCGCGCGGCGGTCTCTGATCGAACCGAGAGCATGAGGAGGTAGCTCATATGGATCGGGATGCGCATGCCGGGAAACGTGGTCACCGGAAGCTCGAGCATGGTCGAGGCACCGACACGGAATCGGTACGGTTTCAGCGGACGCAGACCGTCGGTCGCACGGCCGTAGAGCAGCGACCGTTCGTCGCGTTGTGCGGCCTCGGTGGCACCGGTTGCGGATCTCAAATTTCGGGCGTTGGTGTTCGTACAACTGCACCTCCAGGGCCGGAGCCTGCTCCCGGAACCGGTCACGTGGATCCCGGAGCGCGCCCGGCCGTACTTCCGGGTGACCGAAGCCCCGATGTCCATGCCCTGGTTCGCGCCACCTGGCGAGACGGTGTTGACCGTGGATTTCGGCGCCGAGGTAGGCGACGCGATCTGGAGTGCCGACGACGCAGTACTCGCGACCACAGCACTCGACGGCCTGGCCGAGATCGTCCCCGACATTCGGCAGCGGTACATCGGTGCGACCTCTACCCGAACCCCAATCGCATATCCGGTCTACGCCTTGCGCACCGAACCTGCTCGACTCGCGATTCCAACGCATGGCATCGGGGGGCTCGTGAGCGCGGGACGGAACGGCGAGTTCGCGCACCTCCTCATGGAGGACGTGTATTGGCGCACGCTGCGCATCGCCCGCGCGTTGGCTCGTTACGAGGCTGGGTAGCGGTAGAGCCCGTGATGTTCGAAAAAGTAGGGATCGGGCTCGAGTTCCCGGACCCGATCGGGGCGGTGGAGCGAGAGATTGTCGGCCACCTTCACGCACTGTTGATCAACGAGGGTTCCGTTGTTGGTGTCAACAAACCAGATGGTGTGGCCGTGCGCGATTCGGAGCACTCGGTCCGCGAACTTGGCCGGATCGGCGGCGCGGACGCGCGCTTCGTAGTCGACCCAATCGATGCGCGCCGGCGAGGTGAACCGCGGGAAGCTGACGGCTCGAAGATCGGTACGCAACCGGCCAACCACATCGGTCCCGATCGAGTCCGGACAGAACACCACGACGTCTCCCGGCCCCGCCCCCGAGCGAATGATGGGTACCAACTGATACGCCTGCGTGCGGTTCCGCTGGGCGTTACTGACACCACCCCAGGCGCCCAAGACGAGCGCGAATGTGAGGACGCCGATCCGAATTCGCGGGTCCGCGAAGGCGGTGAGACCAAACGCACCGACGAGTACGAACAGCGGAAACACCACCGACGCGTATCGACCCTCAAACGTTGTGCCAGAGGTGCGAGCGATCAGCAATCCAACCGCGAGCGTGGCCACGCCGACGATTGCTTCAAGTCGTACGCCCGGCCGCGTGGCCATGTCAACCGAAAAGTGCCGGCCATCGAGGGCCGTCGCGAACAGGCCGAGCAGAACGAGCGCCACGAGCACCCATCCCGCGAGGTGGGCATTGCCGCCGAACGATTTGAACGCGGTGGCCCAGCTTCCAAACGGACTGACGGGCGCGCCCCAGGGCGTGCCCGTATGGCGCAGTTGATACAGGAACGATGGCACCCAAGGCAGGAACATGAGACCACCGACGGCGAGGGCGCCCATCACTCGCCGCGCCGCGTGTTGACGGTCAGCGCGACCTCGAACCGACCACACCAGCAACAGCCCGGTGGTCACACCTAGGAGCGGAAACGCCCAGTAGTGGGTGTACAGCAACAGCCCGGTGACCGCGGCGACTGCGGCGAGACGCAGGACCGAGGGCTGCTCGAGGGCTCGTGCCACCGCCAGATATCCGAGTATGACCCCGAGCATGACGAGCGCATACATCCGCGTCTCGGTTGAGTAGCGGATGGCAAACGGCGACACCGCAAACAGGAGGAGCGCGCCCCAGGCGACGAGATGTGGGGCACCGCTGGGCGCACCCAGCCGAACCCTTCGATGGTCGAGACGCCGCCCCGCGAACCAGACCGGGACGAACGTGGCCACGCCAACGACACCGGAGAGCGACCGAACCGACTGGGTGCCGGTGCCGAACAACCGCATCCAGGCGTGCAGGAGGTAGTAATAGAGAGGCGGCGCGCCATCGTGGCGCAGCGCGGCCGGGATCTGGCTGAGGTGAAGCCGGGCGATATTGACGGACAACACTTCGTCGGCCCAAAGATCTGATTGGGTCACGAATCTCAGCACCACGCCGAGCGCCAGAATCCCCGCGATACCGAGGATCAAGGCCGGGGAATCCAGCCGGGCCCTGGCACCCCTCACGGGACCTGCCCCTGCTTCTGCGCCACCGGAATCTGCGTCACGGGAATCAGCGTTGCGCTGACCCGAAACTCTCGCGCCCATCAGTCAAGGGTAGTCGCAGCCGAAGTCAGCGCCGTCCGCGCCCTGGCCTCGCTTACGCAGTTGTCGCGCTGGCGATCGCGTCGGCATACGCCGTCTCGATCGCCGTGAGATGGGTGCTCCAGTCGGTGGGAACTGCCTCTGGCGCAGACTGGAAACCATCGGGATTCGATGCGAACCGTGCCAGCGCTGCCGCCAGGGCGTGTCGATCCCCCGGAGGAACCAACAGCGGTTCGCTGGCGGGGGCGATGAGTTCGGGGATACCGCCCGCCGTCGTACCGATCACGGTGAGACCGCGAGCCCGCGCCTCGTTGACCACGAGTGGCGCAGGGTCCTGCCACTGTGATGGCACCACCAACGCATCGAGTTCGGCGAACAGCGCGTCTTTCGCCGCGGTGCTCACCCAGCCGCGGTACTCCACGCGTTTGTCCGCGGCGGCCGCGGCCCTGACCGCGGTTTCCTCGGCCCCACGACCAGCGATCAAGAGCCGCGCGCCTCCAAGCCCGGGCTCATCCCGCGAACCGCCCCCGGTCAAGGACCTTGCCGACGCGGCCAAACCGGGCGCGGCCAACTCGAACGCCGCCAACTCGAACGCGGCGAGCAGCGTCAGAATCCCCTTGTCACGTCCCAGCCGTCCAAAGTACCCAAAGGTGATGGGGGCTCCCGGTGTTCGATGCGCCGATCCCGGATGGAGATCCTCGACCGGGTTGTACACCACACGGGTCCGACCCCGCATCCACGCCACGTGAGCCAGGTGAGGGCGCGCCACCGCTTCGGACACCGCGATCACCACATCCGGTGCGTCCCGGCTGATCTGACGGTTGCGGATGCCGCTCATCGCCCGACACGACATACAGAGCGTCGCACACGCGGTTCCGTCGCGCCGGACCATCGAGTTGCGCTGACACAGCAACCAATAATCGTGCAGCGTGTGAACGTGTCCGATCCGATGGCGGCCCGGCGCGGTGAGCGCGGCCGCGCTCATGCCCTGCACCACGTGGCTGTGCACCACATCGGGACGGAACTGCTCCAGCGCGCGTTCCATGACTCGACGCGTATCGGGGCGACCGATATCCGAGGCGTGGAACAAGGCGCGGCGCATCGCAGGCTGCTGCTCGTACTCGCGGATCGGGTACGGCCACGAAGGAATTTGCCCGACCACATCGTCGCCGCCGACGCCCAGCGTTACGACCCCGACCACATGGCCCGCGGCCCGCAGCCGCTGGGTCAGCGCTGCGCCATATTGCTCGGCGCCACCCAAAACCTCGGGTGGCCAAAGACTCGAGACCATCAAGACACGCATCAGGAGGCCGTAGGCTAACGGCCCCGATCCCCACCGGAGACCACCAATCCCCGTGCATCCGCCACTGCAGGTCGGTCTCCTGGCCGACACCCTCGAGCACCCAGGTGGCATCGGTCGCTACGTGCGCGAGGTGCTCACTGGACTCGGCCAGCGTTCCGACGTCCGCGTCACTGTGCTCGCCCCCCGAGCCTCGGCCGAACTGGCCCGATCCCTCGCGGGTGCGGCGCTCCACGAAATCGTCATCCCGCCCCGAGCCGATCAAATCTCGCTCGCACTCTGGGATCGGTACCGAGCCGGGCGCGCGTTCGACGCCGCGGGAACCGAGGTGGTCATCGGCTGCAAACACCTCGTTCCTCACACCCGACGTCCCACCGTTCTCGTGGTCCACGATGTGCTCACGATCACTCGAGCCCACGAGAACACACTCATGAAACGACTACTCCTTCCCGCCCAGTATCGGAGTTCGTTGACCTCGGCTTCCCGCCTCGTGGCAGTGAGCGCAGCCACCAAGACCCGACTCGGAGCATTGGATCGACGGTGGAGCGCAAAGTGTGACGTCATCCCCAACGGGATGAGCGCGCACCTGATCGATGCCGGGCCGGAGCGGCCCGCCGCACTCGACGACCGCGACTTCGCGCTCGTGGTAGGCGATCTCTCGCCTCGAAAGAACCTGGCGCTTCTCATGCGCCTATGGGAAACGACCATGCCGGGTGACCTGACCCTCGTCGTCGTCGGACCGGATCACGGCACCGACACGCCCGTGCGTCGTGATCTGTTGGAACTGGAGCGAGCGGGGCGCGTGGTGTGGATCCGCGGCGCCGACGACGCCGCACTGCGGTGGTGTTACGAGCACGCGCGCGTCGTGCTGTTTCCTACCTTCGAGGAAGGCTTCGGATTGCCGTTGCTTGAGGCCATGACCTTTCATTCGCCGGTGGTCGCCAGTACCGACCTGGCACTGCGCGAGATTTCGCGTGGCGATCCGTCGGTCACCCATCTCGATCCGGGTGACGACCGTGGTTGGCGGGCTGCGATCACCGCCGCAGCAGGTGTCCAGAGAACTCCGTACCTTGTTCCTCGCCTGCCCGTGGGCGCTATCACTTGGGACGAACACACCGACCGCTTGGTCGAGGTCGCACGCGCGCTGGCGCGGGGCACGCTGCCGGGGTGAAGCGCCGGTAGTCTCGGTCTTCCATGGCCGCCGTTCTCAACGAGTTACGCCGGAATCCCATTCGCGCGCCCTGGACGTTCGGCGCAGGAGTACTGCTCGTGGCCATGAGCCTGCTCCTGGGTTGGGGGGCCTGGGTGCTGGGGCTGGCCATCTTCATCCCCACCGCTATCGCGGTGGCACGACGCCCCCAGCTAGGGGTGGTGATCTTTTCGGCCCTGCTCCCATTCGACGGCATGCTCCGCGCGCTCGGACCGTCGTGGACCAACCCGTGGAAGCAGGCGGTCATCCTCGGCCTCTTGGTCCTCACGTTCGTCTGCCCACCAGAAGCGCGCGCCCAGGTCCGGCGCCAACTCCCAAAATGGACCATCGCGTTCGGCGCCTTGATGATGCTCGGCCTGGCATCCACCGTGCTCGTCGACCGCAACACGGCGCTCGTCGGATTGCGCCTGTCGTTCTTCAGCGCCCTGATTGCCCTCACCGTCTGGCGGTGTCCACTCAGCCGACGGGAGCGAGACAACCTCGTGACGGTCTTCGTCACACTGGGGATCGTCACGTCGATCGTCGGGTTGTGGCAGCAAGTGGTTGGCCACGAGTATTTGCACTCACTCGGCTACGCCTACGGCGACAACATTCGCTTCACGACGGGGCTCACCGTCCGATCGTTCTCGACCTTCAACCTGCCATTCCCCTTCGGCTTCTACCTGATGCTCGTGATCCTCATAGCGCTGCCGATGTCGATCGCGGAGCCGCGTCGACTCCGCAGCAAGATCTTCTTCATCTCACTACCGCTGCTCGCCGCGGGACTCCTGTTCTCCTTCGTCCGGGGTGCGATGCTCGGCCTCGCCATTGGCCTGCTCTACCTCACCTTCCATCGCTACAAGATGTTGTTCTACGGAATCCCGATCGTGTTGCTCGCCGCGCTCTTCATTCCCACCGGCGCCAACGTGAGTAAGGCCGTTTTCAGTTCGGAGAGCCTTCAGGACCGGACGCTCTCGTGGAGCGATCGATTCGACCGATTCGCGGACAACCCGTTCGGCACTGGAATCGGGACTACGGGTGCGGCGGCCGAAAAGGCCGCGAAGCTGAACTTTCAGGACCCCAACGCCACGTACGTCCCCGACAATTCGTGGCTGAAGATCATGTTCGAACTCGGCATCATCGGCCTGTGGCTCTTCGTGGTGATGTTGATCTCGATCTTCCTGTTCGCGCGGGCTGTCGAACGACGATGCCGAGGAATCGACTGCGATTTCGTGAATGGTGTTACCGCCCAAATCTTGGCGGTCATGACCGCATCACTGGTCGCGACCTACCTCGAGCTTGCGCCCATGGACCAACTGTTCTGGCTGATGTTGGGCGCCATTGCGACCATCGCCCCCGACCACAAAGCTGGGCCGCCCGTCGCGGGTGAGGCGGCTCGAGCGCTCGACGCGCGTCTCTGACCGAGCGTCACCAATCCGAGGAGCCCGCGCCCCTATCATGAGCGCCTCATGGATCTCGCCGCGCACTTCCGTGTCATCGCCCAGAACTGGTTGCGGATCCTTATCATCTCGGCGGCATTGGCCGTCGCGGTCTTCATCGGTTCCGGGCTCCAGTCCGACACCTTTCAAGCCCAAGAGACCCTGACCGTCCGAGCTGCCACCGTCGCTCCAGGCGAGTCTGAGAAGGACGCGGCGAGCTTCCTCGCCCAGACCTACGCCAAGTACGTCGGCCTCCGCATCGTGCTCGTCCCGGCCTTGCGAGACTCGAAGCTCAGCATCTCACTCAGCGAACTCGCCACGCGTGTCTCCGCCGCACCTGACGGTGACCTCGGATTCCTGACCATTACCGGAACTGGACCGAGCCGCCGCGAGGCAGAAACGGTAACGAAGGCAACCAGCGACCAGCTCGTCCAGGCGGTCAAGGTGCTCGGCGAAAGTAAACGCGCCGACATCCTCGACCCCATTCGCCGTGACCGAAAACGACTCCAGCAGCAGCTCGCCGCGCTCCCACCCAACTCTTCCGATGCCGTCAGTATCCAGCTCCAACTCGCCGCGCTCGACCCCGTCGAGGCCGACGCGTTGCGGATTCCGATCGACTCCGTCAATCCGTTCAGCCTGCCGATCAGTAGCGACCAGCCCGTGGCGCCGAAACCGGCTCGGGACGCACTACTCGCCTTCCTGATTGCGCTCGTTGCGGTGAGCGAACTCACGGTGTTGGCGCACTACGTCGGTGACCGATTCTCGGGAGCGGAGGACAGCTCCGACGTTGCGGCGCTCACCGGGCTGCCGGTACTCGCGAAGATCCCGCGCGGCGAAGGCATCGAAGTCACCGAAGCCTTCCGCGTGCTGCGCACCAACCTCATGGTGTTGGAGGGTGCGGGCAAGCCGCGGACCGTGGCCATCGTGAGCGCAAATCAATCTGCGGGCAAGACCTTCACCGCGACGCACCTGGCGGAGTCGGCTGCAACCCTCGAAGAGAAGGTCGTCCTGGTCGACGCCGACCTCCGGAAGCCGGCAGTGCACGAGCGATTGGGTATCCCGCGAGCCCCGGGACTCTCCTCGGTGCTCCAAGGTGGCGATCTCACCGCCGCGCTCACCAAGGTCCCGGACAACGCATACCTTCGGGTACTGCCGAGCGGAGCGGCGGTCCAGGACCCTTCCGCCGTGCTCGGAGCACGTTCCTTCCGCCATGTGCTCGACGCACTGCGCGCGGTCCGGCTCGTGATCGTGGACACTCCCCCTGCGAACCTTTTCGCCGACGCAATGGCCGTCGCATCGCAGTGCGACGCAACCATCTTCATCCTTGATGCCAAGACCAGCCGGCGACGCGCGGTCCGTCAGTCGCTCGAGGCGCTGGAGCGCGCGGGTGCAAATCTCATTGGCGTGGTCATCAACCGCGCATCGGTCCAGAAGACCGCCTCCTACTACGAGGGCTAACTCGAGAAGCCGGTGCCGATGTCGGGACGGTCGATTCCTTCTTCCACCGCCGCAAGCAGATCATCGTGGGGCTCGCCTGCGAACGCGCGCAGGCCACCAGGACCATTCGGCGCAAGAAAATGGACCAGCGCGAGGTAGAGCACCGCTACCGTCACGAGTCCGACCGGCCACCACACCCGGCCGAGGAGCGCCCACCCCGCGCCGCCCGCCACGAGACCCGCGACGATGACTTTGACCATCGCGCGCCACGGCAGCGGTCGCAGGCCCGGGATGCGCATCACCCCGATGCCGAGGACCATCAAGACGATGCACTCAGTGATGACAGTGGCCCAACCAGAACCAAGGTAGGAGAACTCCGGAATCAGCACCAGGTTGAGGCCGATGTTGATCACGACTCCCACCAACATCGCAATCGGATACAGCCGGTTTCGGTGCACCGCGACCAGTGTCGTAAAGGCGAGCAGGGTAAAGAAGTGCAGGCCCTGGCCCACCACGAGAAGCCGAGCCGACTCCACCGAGGCGCGATAGCCCGGATACAACGTGGTCACCAGCGGGCCGGCAAAGACCAAGAACAAGGAACACGCGCCGACCGCGGCCACCATGAGCATGACGAGCGCGTGACGAAAGGTGCGGCGGAACGCGGCCGCGTCCGATGGCCACGCACCGACCATCAGTGTCAACGCCGGGGTCACCACCGCGATGGGGACCGCGCCCATGAGGTCGGAGAACTTGTAACCGACACTGTAGATACCGACCGCGACCTCTGACTTCAAGATGAGCAGCATCACGATGTCAATCCGAAAGTAAATGGTGTCCAGCGCCGCACCGAGCGCGAGTGGGGCCGCCTCGCGCATCCACGCCCACCATTCACTTCTCTCGAAGCTGATCTGAATCCGCGCGCCCCGACGCAATGCGAACACGATGAAAACCAACACCAGAATGCCGTTCACCAGGTTGGCGCCGACGAACCAGAGGACGGTTCCGATACCCGCGAGTGAGACCGAGACGGTGAGGGCGAAGCTGCCCACCTGACCGAGCACGTTGGCGACAGCAACGTCGCGCAGCCAGAGGCGCGCTTCGAAGAGCAGAATCAACCCGAAGGCCACCGACAAGATGATGAGGTTCAGACCGCCGAGCGCGGTTCCGATAACGATCTGGTCCGAAAACTCGCCGGCTGCTGAGCCGATCGCAACACACGCCATCGCGACTCCGTAAGAGACGACCCCGATGACCAGCCGCAGGCCCGTGTACGAACCAACGACCCGCGCCGCCTCCGTTTCGTCGGCCGCCAACACCTGGGAAAGCACGATGCGGGACAACCGCAGATCGGCGATGAAGCCCACGATCCCCAACAAGGTGAAAATAAAGGTGAACTCGCCGAACTCCGCTTTCGTCAGCCGATTGACGATGATGATGGTGCTGACCCAGGCCAACGCTGCAACCGTGTAACGCCCCACAACCAGCACTCCCGCACCGGAGAGGAGGGATTCGGAGCGGCGCCGTGCGCCAGGACCGGGGTCGTCAGTGGCCATCGCCGGACCGCGTCAGCCGGAGATCAGCGTGGCGCGCGGCTCGACGCGCGCCCGGACCGGGAAATGCACCAGCCCCACCTCTTGACCCGGACTCGAGACTTCAACGGTGTCCTTCTCGGCACGTTGGTCGTAGATGACACCGCCGTCGTGCGAGTGGATCCCGACGCTGAGGAGGTACACGCCATCGAGCAACGGGAACCGTTCGAAGGAAAAGACACACGTGCCGTCACCCGCAACCGTTCCGGGGTCATCACCCGTGAGATCCGAGTTCGTGCCGAGCAAGAGATTCCCCTCTTGGTCGAACAACGCAATCGAGAACACGACGTCATCGACTCGTTCCGGCGCATGGAAGTCGACCCGAATCTCGAGCGGTTCGCTCGGCAACACGTACGACCGATTCGCGTCCGGATAGACCACCGTGGCATCGCGAATCTCGATCTTCAGATTGCGCAAGAGCGTGGGATCATCAAGATCCTTCGGAACCTCGGCACCCTTGTTCCGCAGGTGTTCGCGGAAGGCCAACGCCGCCTCGCCCGGAGGACCGACCGCGACCAAGTTGCCGTGATCCAGCACCGCCGCACGGTCACAGATCTGGCGCACGAGGTCGACCGCGTGGGTCACGAGCAGAATGGTGCGCCCCTCCTTCTGAAACTGTTTGATCTTGCGCAGGCACTTCCGTTGGAAGGCTTCGTCACCGACCGCCAGCACCTCGTCGACCAGGAGTATTTCCGGCTCGACGTTGACTGCCACCGCGAAGCCGAGCCGCGCCGCCATACCGGAGGAGTAGTGCTTTACCTGGTTGTCGATGAAGTCCTCGATCTCCGAGAACGCCACGATCTCGTCAAAGATGCGATTGATCTCAGGGCGCGTCAAACCAAGGATCGAGCCGTTGAGGTAGATGTTCTCCCGGCCCGTGAGGTCACCGTGAAATCCCGAACCGAGTTCCAGCAACGCCGCAGTCCGACCGTGCTTACGAATCGTGCCCGTCGTCGGACGCATGATCCCGGCAACGCATTTGAGCAGCGTCGACTTTCCAGAACCGTTGTGCCCCAGCAGGCCGACGGTCTCGCCCTGCTCCACATGAATCGTCACATCGCGCAGCGCCCAGAACTCTTCGTGGGTCGACTTCCCAAAGTTGACGACGCGCTCTTTGAGCGAGTCCGCGCGTTGATGATTCAACCTGAAGTGTTTCGAAACGTGGTTGATCTCGATCGCGGCACCCACTAGATGTTCTCCGACAAGTTGTCTTCGAGCCGACCAAAAATCCAGAACGCCAAGAACAGCAACCCGACCGAAACCGCGAGCAAGATCCCAAGGTTCCGCAGGTACCACCATTGCGACATGTCGGGAACGGCAGGAAGCTGCTGCGCTTCCCCCTTGGACTGGATAGCAAGCACGTGGTTTCCCCAAATCGCACGTTGCATCGTGATCACGATGGACGTCAGCGGGTTGAGGAGAGCCCAGTCGCCGATCTTGGCTCGCACCTGCGCGTACGGATACACAATCGGTGTCATCCAAAACCACGCAAGCAGCACGAGCTCAAGCAGGTGCTGGGTGTCGCGCGCGTAGACGTTGACTGCCGCGAGCGTGATGGACAGCGCCGCCAGCAACACGATCAGGGTCAGCAACGCCGGGATGACCAACGGCAGGTAGGACCACGATGGTTGATACCAGAAGGCAACCAAGGCGGCGGCCAAGACGAGGAACTGCAGCGCGAAATGCACGAGCGCGGCACCGATGGCGGCAAGCGGCAGGATCTCACGAGGGAACCACACCTTTCCCACCAGACCCGCGTTGCCAACGATCGAACCGGTGCCGCCACCGAGGCCAGCCGAGAACAAGTTGTAGGGCAGCAGTCCCGCGAGCAGGAAAATCGGGAAGGACGGAATCGAGGCTGGGATGAAGTAGGTGAAGACGAGGTAGAAAACAATCAAGTACAGCAGCGGGTTCAAGAGCGACCACACGAACCCCAGGGCGCTGTTTTTGTATTTGATCTTCAGTTCTTTGCGAACCAGGTTCACGAGGAGCTCGCGAAACTCCCAGATTCGGCGGACCCGTTCGATGGGACCCGGACGACCGGAGACGTCTGACCGATCTTGGGTCCGGGGATTCATGGCGGGATCGAGGGAAGTAGCCACAAGAAGAGGAGGGTGCGGACCGGCGATGAGATGCGTGACCGCATTCCGAGTCTACGTCCACGCTCCCGGTGAACCAGGGTTCGTCAGGGAGCGATTGCCAGTCCGCGCGCCACAATCGACCCCCAATGGATGCTGGCTTGGACCCACGGCGCGCCACCGAAGGGCCAGATCGCCCCCGCGCCGTCGAGCACATATCCGCGTCCACGTGCGCCATTTCCAATGAGCGCGACCCCCCGAGCAATGTCACGACCGGGCCAGTAGCTCGCGATCGCGCGGGCGGGTGCGCCGCCAAATGGGTGAAGTCCGCCGAACGCATCGAGCACATAGCCGCCCGCGCCGGCAGGGTCGAGCGCGACCCCCCGTGCAATATCCCACCCCGGCCAGTAGCCGGATCCGGCCATGGCGGGCGCACCGCCGAACGGATGCAACCCACCAAAGCCATCGAGCACGTAACCCTTGGGCCGTGCCGGAGTCGAGTCAAACCGCATGACCACCCCGCGAGCGATGTCGGCTCCGGGAAAGTACGGGCCACGAGTGGGGGTTTGCGTCGTGCCGAATGGGTGAAGTCCTCCAAAGGCATCGAGGACAAGGCCACCGGCACCTGCGGGATCAAGGGCAACCCCTCGGACGATGTCCCAGCCCGGCCAATACGCGCTCGCAGTCTTCGCCGGTGCACCACCGAATGCATGGACACCACCCCAACCGTCGACCTCATATCCGCCACCGAGTGGTGCCGCAGCCACACCGCGCCCGAGGCCGCCCGGCAATGGCGCGCCGTTCACCGGCGGACTCGAGATGGCAGATACTGCTCCGTTCACCGAACCGGCATACGCACTGCGAAACGGCTGTCGGCGAGTTGCGCCGGCTGCCACCGGAATCGTCCCGAGCGCGCTCCACGGCGAGTGGTTCCCGGACTTATCCCAGCTGCGGACGCGCACCGAGTAACTGTGGCCCGGGAGCGCGAAGAGGTTTCGCACTCCGGCGGCGGTCGCGCCGGGCGCCGCGTTTGGACCTCCGTGAGCAACGTCTCGCACCCAGGGCATCGAGTCTTGGCGAACGTCCACGTCGAAGCCACTGATACCGGTCTCCCCGTCTGACCCTGAGTAATCGATGCGGAGCTTGGTCGTGCCGGCCGCGGACGTCGTGAAACTGCCCGAGACGATCGGCGGCACGGAGTCGTCAACCGTCCCGGTCCGCTTGAGATTGTTGCGAAACATTGGCCACGGCAACGCGCCGGGCGCATGGCCCGTGCGAAACACCGACGTCACGATCTGATCGCCCACGGTGCGCTGACCGTCCTGATTCCCATCGGTGCTGACCGTCGTCACCACATAGGTCTCTCCGCCATAGCTCGCAATGGTGGGTTGAGAGCCCGGGGCCCACGTATAGGGAACTTGCACTTCGTCTTCGAGTCCGCCCGTGGTTCCGCTGCGCACTCGCACATGTGCCTCAGTGAACGCAACCACATCGAGCACGCCGTCACCATTGATGTCGCCCACCGATACGCCGCCGTCGAGACTTCCCGGGCCACACCCACCGTAGGACCGGTTGCAGAACTGTCTCCAGACCGCTCCGTCGCGGGTGATGTACGAGATGGTTCCGTCGCTTGATTGCTCAACAACGTCAAGGCGATGGTCGCCATCAAGATCCGCAATCGCGGGCGACCCCATCGTCGCCCCCGGCATCGCCACGGGCCAACCCGGAAGCGAACCTCCGATGCGATTGATGGCGAAGAGTTCGTGGCCGGCATTCGGAAAGTTCTCGCCCGTCCCCACGACGATATCGAGATGGCCGTCGCCGTCGAGGTCCACGATCGAAGGACTCGACCAAATCACTTGACTCGAGAGGTGGTGCGGAAACCCGTACGCGTCGGATCCGTCACCATGAAAGACCCAGAGCAGCCCGCCAGCCGCCAGCTGCGGAGAAAGCAAGGTCGCGGGATTCCCAATCTCCATGTCGGCACCGACAATGACCTCCAGCGAACCATCACCATCGAGATCTGCAAGGGCTGGACTCGACCACGACGTGTCGTAGATAAACCTCGAGAACAGTTGCGTGCCGTTATGGCGGAATGCAGTGACCTGCTGGCCCCAGGTTGAGACCGCGAGATCGAGAAGCCCGTCACCGTCGATATCACCGACGGCCGGAGTTGAGATCACGCCGCCTTGGGTGGCGAAATGAAAGAGCGTCGAACCGTCGCCGCGGAATCCGAAGACTCCCCCGGCCACGCTCGACACGATGATGTCCCGTTTACCGTCGCCGTCCCAGTCGACCAGGGTCGGTGAACTCTGCACTGCGCCAACCCCGACACTGAGGCAACCGTGGAGAACTGCTGCATCCAGACGCAACACCCGAACGCAGCCGTCCATCCCTCCGGTCACGATTTCCGGGGCACCGTCTCCGGTCACATCTGCGACTCCGGGCGAGGAGAACGCCACCGTGGGACCCGCTCCCGGAAAGAAGGAGCTGTAGGTCATCGCGGACTGACCGACAGGGATCAGAAGTCCGGCTGCCCCGGCAGGACCACTCGATCCGACCGCCCCGAGCCCAACGATCCCGAGCGCGACGGTCATGGCGGCCGCGACGGTCGATGCCGCACGTCGACGATGCAGTTGAGCCATCACGGACCTCCTGGCTCAGTCATCGGCAGTTCCCCCGCCCGAGTTGAACAAGGGGGCAGCGTCGCGGCACGTCCGTCACCGCTCAGTGGGGTGGAGCGCCACCGGATCCGACCGATCCCGTCGTCGGATCATCCGTCGGGTCGGACATCGCATCGATCAGTGCCTGCTGGAGTCGGTTGACCTGGCCGACGATGGGATCGATCTGCCACGCCGTGAGTCGCCGTACGACCCGCTTGAGCGACGACGCACCCGGGCGGGCGGAACGGGCCTCCGGCAACGGAAGCGGAGTCAGCCGACGCAGCGGCGCCGTGCGATTTCGGGCCGCCCGGCTCGGCGTCATCACGCCGACGGCTCCCGTCACCGAATGGGGTCGACGCCGTGCGGCGCGAGATTGAATCTCACCCATCACCGAATCCCGATCTTCGGTCGGCCAGCCGCCCGAGCGTCGGGCTTCGTCTACCAAACCGGCGATGGAACGCATCGCGGCCGCGAGTTCCTCGTCGTTGTCCACCAGCGTCGCGTTCTCACCCACTTGGTCTGCCAGGCCACCGGCGCGAGATGCGATCACCGGCCGGTGATACAGCGCGGCACGTTCACAGACTCCGGAGGACCAGATCAGGCGATATGGCAGCACCAGCGCGTCGGCCGCCACGAGCCACATATCGAACTCGGCGTCGCTGACATATTCATCGCGCAGCGTGACCCCGGGTGTCGCGTCTGCGAGGTTTCGAAGATCCTCCACGTAGCCGGCGTACTCGGAGTCTTCGACGCGCACCGAGCCGACAATCTCTAACCGGCAGCCGTGTTGGTCCAATCCGGCAAACGCGCGGATGGCACGGTCAAACCCCTTGTGCGGCTGAAGAAAACCGATTGAGAGAAACACGAAGCCCTCAGGCTCGAGACCGAGCCGGGTGCGGGCCTCTACCCGTTCAACGTTGGTCCGCCGTTCGAAGTGCGCGCCGTGCGCCGCGACCTCGATTGCGCTCGTCGGGACACCGAACGCGGCTGCGAACTCCGAACGCTCGCGATTTGTGTGCACACTGATGCGGTCTACTGCGGCCCACATTCGGCGCGCCGCGAAAGACTCACGTGCGGTTTCGGCGCCGGCGTGGGGGAACTCGTGCACCCGCAACTCCACGTGACGCGCCACATTCCATGCCGCGGCCAACGCGAGGTAGACACGCGTCCGTTCGCTGGGGGTCGACCGTTCACCAAAGAAGATGGCGGGGTGGTATTGCACGATGACCTGGTCGTACCCGCGCACCCGACGCGCCAACGCCAACGCGCCTCGCACCCCGTTCAGATCAAGATGATGATGCGCGGCCGATGGTCCTGGTGACAACACCTCGACGTCGTTGCCATCGGCTCGGAGCCGCTTGACTTCCTGGACCGCGTAGTTCGCGAGCCCGTCACGAGTTGGTGGGTAGGGACTGACCATCAGAATCCGCATATCAACTCCATGGCAGCCACGAGTCGATCGTCCGTTCGACGGCGTCCAACACCGGGGGCCACCTGTAGTGCTCGAGCACATAGTCACGACCCGGCGCGGCGATCCGTGCCGCGGCCTCTGGGGCTTCGACCACAAATCGGAGACACTCTTCGAATTCGTCGTCATCGTCGTAGACCAGCCCCGCACCCGAGCGCTCACAATGCCAACGGTTCACCGCGCTCGCGCCGGTGGCGATCACCATGGTGCTGGCCAACCAGGCCTCCATGATCGTGCGGGAGAAGCTCTCGTACGCGGACGGCTGGATATAGGCCGACGCCGCTGCGAGTGCGTCGTTACGTTCCGCCTCGGTGACGTAGCCAAGGTCGATCACGCGATCCGCGATCTCGGGCGGCGGGGTCACCACACCGTGACCCATCGTCACCATCGACAATGGAAGATCAGCATTGATCACCGCTCTCGCGAATGCGTCGAGCATCGGCTCCCAGTTCTTGCCTCCCTCGCGACGGCCCGCGTAGGCCACAAAGGGCCCCTCGATGCCGTGGCGACGGCGGAATCCCTCAGGGTCATAGCGCTCGGGAACATCGAGTCCGGAGCCAATGACCTCGAAGTCGGTCAGGCGCGAATGAATCGATGTCGCGAGGTCGCGCTCAGGGTCCGAGAGGAACCAAAGTCCGCGCGACCCGGAGAACACCGGATCGAAAATATCGAGATAGGCCTCGGGCTCATCGTGCAGGCAGGGCATGAGAATCGTGCGATCCGGCGCGACTTGCCCGCAAGCGAACGCCGGCCAGAACAGATACGGAGCGAAGACCAGCGCTCGATACGAATCAGACTCGTCGAGGAGATAGTGGAAAAGTTCCGGCAGGCGGAGATCGTCGTTCATCCAACGCTCTTGCTCGCTCAAGCGCAGCGGTGAACCGGCAACGATCGCGGCATTGAACGCGGCCCGTTCTGCGCGAGCGGTGGAAATCACAGTCGGGAAACGCCGCACCGTGACACCGTCGGCGCCTTCCTCGACTCCTGGCTCGAACTCATTGGCCCAGGTGAAATGATCGACCGCGCAGGTCGTGAGGATTTCCACTTCCCATCCGCGGCGGGCGAGCCCATGCGCCATCTCGCGCAGAACAGCCTCCGCGCCGCCCACAACCCCGTCTCCGTAACGGGCTGGAACGAAACCCAGCCGACCCTTGCGTTCCACCCAGCGGAGACTACTGGTCACCGTCTCCGGTTCCGCCGACCCTGCTCCCGCAGAGGTGGCGGATCCCGGCGCTACGATCGCGGCGATGGACATCTGTGTCTGCGGCGCTCAGGTCCCCTTCATGAGCGGTGGAGCAGAAGCCCTCATGGAGGGCTTGGTCGAAGCGTGCATCGTCGCCGGCCACCGGGCCGAGTTGGTCCGCCTCCCTACCGTCTGGGATCGCGACCGCATCTTTGATGCCGCGTTGGCATGGCGCATGGTGCCCCTGGATGCCGACATGGTCATCGCCATCAATTTTCCGGCCTACTTCATCCAACATCCCCGGAAAGTCGTCTGGCTCGCCCACCAGCACCGTGGGGCCTACGACGGCGCTGGTGGCGAATGGTCCGACTTCGGCCGCGACGACGCCGGACTCGAAGCCCAACGCCTCCTGACCGAATGGGATACGCGAGCCCTCTCCGAGGCCACCCGCCTGTTCACCATCTCGGGTGTTGTCGCCGATCGGCTGGCTCGGTACAACGGCCTCGCAGCTGAGCCGCTCTATCACCCGGCGCCGCTGTTCGATCGTCTTCATCCCGGCCCATTTGGTGATGCCGTCTTCTGTCCGCTTCGACTCGAGGGCAACAAGCGTCCTGGGTTGCTCGTCGACGCGCTGTCCCATGTGCAGTCGGGCACCCGGCTCGCGCTGGCGGGCCGAGGTTCCCTCGCGGATACCGTCGAAGCGCAGGCAGCCAAGCTCGGCGTACGCGATCAACTGGACCTCCTCGGTTTCGTCGACGACGCCGAGATCATCGAGCGCTTCGCGAACGCATTGGCCGTCGTCTATGCACCGTTCGACGAGGACTACGGGTACGTCACTCTCCAAGCCTTTCGCGCGGGCAAACCCGTGATCACCGCGGCCGACTCCGGTGGAGTCCTCGAGTGGGTCGAAGATGGCGTGACTGGATTCGTCACCGATGGCAGCCCCGCTGCGATCGGAGCCGCCATCGACCGATTCGCCGCCGATCCCAAACTCGCCGAAACAATGGGGGAAGCCGCCAGACAGCGCGTCGCCGGCCTCGCCTGGGGCCCGGTTATCGAACGACTTACCGCACCGTGACGCTCCCGCTCTTGGGCCTCCTGACGAGCCCGGCAGACCCGACCCCGCTCGCGCCGCTCGTGGTCTCGATGCGCAGGTGGTGCGTCCCCGCTGCCGACGACCCTTCGATCGCCGCTCCCGATGCATACCTTGCCGCCGACCCCGCGGCGGTCGGACTCACCGACGCCTTACTGGGCCCGGCACTTGTCGCCGTGCTCGTTGAATCCACGGCCCGCATTCCCGAGGTCGTCCTTGAACACGCCGACGTCCTCATCGTGCGGGACCCTGACAGCGCGGTCGCATTCCCTGATCGGGCCGTGGTCTTTCCGCGCGACTTCGTGCGTCCATCTCAACACCCGAACATCTCGCCGTTTGTGCGATCACGTTGGCGGGCCGGGCTTCAGCTGCCCGATCCGATGATCGTGCGCCTCGGTGTCCCCCGCCCGTGGCCACTCGACGATGCCGCCGTGCCCGCGGCGTTAGCAACCTGTTCCGCCGCGATCGTACGCGGACCGTGGCTCCTGACTGCGCTCGCGCTCGGCACGCCGGTGATCACCGACGCACCATCCTGCGCTCGTATCGGCGCGACCAACAACATCCACCTCATCGTCTCGCCACCGACGGAGTCCAACGATCTCGCCGTTGCACTCGCCGCCGACGGTCCCCGAGCGGCCGCTGTAGGTTGGGGTGGCCGAATGCTGGTTGAAGAACACCACGATCTGGAAGCCGTTGCCGTCGAACTCCTCGATCGCCTCGGCATCGGACCGGCCGCGTTCCCTACGGCGCCGCTCGCGAACCTTGACGCCGAACTCGCGGCCCTCGGTACTCCCGACAGTTCGCCCGTCGCGCTGCGCGCACTCCGCCGCGCCGCAGCCATTGCCGGTCCCGCCGACTGGGTCGAACTCACTGGGAGACGTCGATGAGCCACCCTGATCTGAGTCCTCAGGAACAGGCGCGCCTGGTCGGGTTGACCGGACCCGGTGGAGCCGGACCCGCGCAACGCGACGGGCCCGAGGTTCCAGAACTGCCCGTGAGTCCTCCGCCGGTAGCTCCTGGACGACGCGCGTTGATCAAGCATCGGGCCCGAGTTGCCGCCCGTCCGATCACCGATCCTGCCCTCGAACGGCTGGCCAACCTCGTCGCCGGGCGACTCCGCCACACCCTGCGCTCGGAGTACGACGAACTCGCGGCCGCAGTCGAACTGCTGCGGGCCGAGCGCGGCGCGCTCATGCGCGCGCTTGATGGCGTCAATGCTTTCGGCGCGGGCGCGGCATCGCGACGACTCGACGCGCTGGAGATCAACAGTGAGCTGATGAAGGCGCAGCTGGGCGCGTTCCGAGCCAGTCTCGATGGACTCGGCCAAGCAATCGCACCGGCGGCCGGTGTCCCCGGGGTCCCGGCGCGCTTCGCGGAGCTTCGGGAACAAGTGAACGCGTTGGATCGCCAAGTGCGCGCATTGAGCGCCCTTGGCCCAACTCGCTCGGAGTCCGGATCGATCGCGGCGGCGCCAGCCCTTACCTCCACCGGCGGGTTCGATTACGTGGGGTTCGAACGCCGCTTTCGCGGAGATTCAACGGCGGTGCTCGAAACGCTGGCCGACCGATACGCGCCACTCTTGTCGGAGCATCAGCCAGTGCTCGACTTCGGATGTGGGCGCGGCGAACTGGTCGACGTTCTCGCGAGCCGCGGTATTGAGGCCGCGGGCATCGACCCTGATGTCGGGATGGTTGCCGAAGCGCAGGGACACGGACGCGCCGTCCACCTCGGTGATGGACTCGAGTATCTACGCGGCGTCGGGGCGAACACGCTCGGCGCGGTGATCTCGGTGCATGTTGCGGAACATCTCCCGCTGGCCGTACTCGTCGAACTCTTCGAACTGGCCGCTACCCGGCTTCGACCCGGCGGCATCTTTATCGCCGAGACGCCGAACCCGATGTCGCTCATCGTGCTCGGGAACTCCTACATTCTCGACCCCACCCATGTGTGGCCGCTGCACCCGTCGCTGATGACCTTCCTCGCCGAACGTGCCGGATTCCGTGACGTAGAACTGCGCTTCTACTCGCCCGCCGACGACTACCGACTCGCGCCACTGACCGCAGGTCCGGATTCGCCACCTTGGATCGCCGAGATCAACACCGCGCTGGCACGCCTCAACGACGTGTTATTTGGGCCCCAGGAATACGCGCTCATCGCCCGCACGCCGCCCACGGGGAGCGACGCCTGACGACGCACGCCGGACTTCAGGAACCCGATCGACCGAGCGCGGCGGGGATCGTGCGCAGCAAGATCAACACGTCGGTGCGTAGGCTCACGGTGGACACGTATTCCAGATCGATATCGGTGTACAAGTGCATGAGCCCTTCACCGCGACGAGAGATCTGCCACAACCCGGTGAGTCCGGGGCGAACTAGATGGCGCTGGCGTTGCCATGGCTCGTAACGCTCAACAATCTCCACGAGTTCCGGGCGCGGTCCCACGAGGCTCATATCGCCCCGCGCCACGTTCCAGAGCTGGGGCAACTCGTCGAGACTCCATTTCCTCAGTTGGCGGCCGAGGTCGGTATGGCGCGGGTCTTCGTCGCTCTTGTGGGTGATTCGGCGATCGTCGGGTACCGGACGACTTGCGGCGCGTCGATCCGCGCGCATCGTGCGGAACTTCAACACATCAAAGGGTTCACCGTCACGTCCGCAGCGCGCCTGGCGAAAGATCACCGGCGAACCGATCTTCGCGCGCACGACCAACCCCACCAGGGCAAGCAATGGTGCCGCCGCGACCAGCAGTACCCCGCCCAGGACTCGGTCAAGGATGGGCTTGATCACTCGGACATAGGCCCCGCGCGGTTCGGCCACAAACGTGAGGTGAGCGAACCCCTCGGACGGCGGCCGCCGAAATTGCGGGTCGGTACTCATAGTTCGTTCACTCGGCACGATCATGGCTCGACCTGACCTCAGGACCCGAGGTCAGACGCGAGGACGCGGCCAGCAAGGCCGGCCGCGCCCTCTTCGTCAGTTCGACCATGGGGGTCAGGCGGTGACGGCCCGACGGCGTGACTGGCGCACGAAGACCGCACCCGCAGCCACCGCACCAACGCCGATCACCGCAAGACCCATCGCGTCGCCACCCGTGATCGGCAGCGTTGACGACTTGGTCGCCGTCGCCGGCTTGACCTGGGTTCCCGGGTCAACCACGGTCGGCGGATCATCGCCGCCGGGGTACGGTGCCGCGAAAGCTGCCGTGGGAGCCACCGCAAAAAGGGCGATACCACTGACCGCCAGAACTCGAAGCGCCCGTCCGGCGAACTTCCCCTGCGTACTCACAATTGACCTCCACGCCATCCCGATCGGCGTTCGATTCGGGTGATTTTCCTTGAAACCCCGCCCCAAAGTGCGAGGGGTTGTGCGGGAACTGTACAGGGTGTCCACAGGGTATGCAAGCCTTAAAGCGCCATAAACCGGGCACCTTGATAGGTCATTGGCACCGTTTTCTTCGCACGTTGACCCGAACGGCCTACCAGTCGAGGGTGCGCGGTGCGTCGTCGTCCCAGTGCTGAGTTCCCGCGGTGTACTTGATCGCCGGATAGCGAGCGGAAGGAATCACATCGAGGTGTTCATATCCCTGGGGCAGCGTGAAACGCAGCGTGTAGGTAGCGGCGGTGCCGCGAAGTAGCCGGATCGTGACGCCCACAACACGCGTCGAGCCATCGGGTCCAGCCGCGACCGTCTGTTCACCACCGTCGAGGTGGATACCGCTGGCGTAGCCCGGGATATTGACGGCAAGAATTCCGCGGTATTCACCCGCTGCAAATGTCTCGTCGAAGGGGCCCTCCACATACCGGTTGAGGCCCGAGACCGGAGTGAGGTTGGCAATGCCGATCGTGGCCGTGACCTGGCTGCCACCGGCAACCCGGTGATGTTCGATCGCGGTCGCGACCGGCAAGAACTGATCCAACTTGTTCCCCGCCCGGTTCTGCACCGCGACCATCAAGGCATCACGGGGCAGAACCCCGGAAACGCCGGCCGCTCGCCACGCCCGTTGCTGGGTCGACTTCGACGACCAGAACAACACGTGGCGCCCACGGGCTGCGCCGCGAAGGTCATCGACGAGGTCGGCAATATTCCATCCGACCCGATCGAGCTGGTCAACGATGGCCCGGGCAATCACACCGTTTCGTTCTCGGCGTTGGGCGTTCAAGGGGAGGTCGGACTCAGATCCGGCAACCGACGCGGGAAAGTCCACATACTGTTGGAGCAGAATTTCCTTCACCACGTTGCTTTGGTCGATCTGAATACCGCCAACATCGACCGGACCGGAGACCTTGACCAAGGCGCGAAGTGCGATCGGGTCGAGCGCGAGAACGCCGTCAACGTCCTCTCCCGTCTTGGCCTTCCACATCTGGGCGGCAAGACTCCCGGTGATGTTGAACTGCGGCGACATTGCCAGGTAGCGCCACTCTTGGGTGGGATCCAGCCACCCCCACCGCGCTCCATAGTCACCGTCGAGCGGGACCGCGCCCGGCGGCAAGTTCAGGTCGGTGACCGACACCATTTGACCGAGCGTGAACCGGCCCTGATCGACGGTCAGTACGCCCGCCGAGAGCAGCATTCCCGACCCGGCCCGCATCTCGCCGTTATTCGCCGCAAGGAGGAGATACTTCGTGGGGCCTTTGGCCATTTCGGCGACGCCGGTCGACGCGAGGTCGACATCGTGCATCGTCCGTTGGGCCTTGTGGAGTTGGCGAGCGAACTTGCTACGGGCATCGGCGAGCGGACCCACGAGCGCTTGACCCGGCCCGAGCCCGACGCCGTGCAGGTCGGTGGACGCGTCACGACCAATCCGACCGAGCCGTTCGAGCAGCGCCACCCGTTCGGGGCCATTGGCAGTCTTCGCGTCGAGCTCCTTGGTCGATTGTTCCATCGCTCGCACGCCAACGTGGACCACCGTCGACGCGCCGCGGGTGAGGGCCTGCACCGATTGCACCTGACGGCCGACGAACGGCAGCACCGTGAACGGCGCAAGGAAAACCGAGCCCGACGCGTCCGCCGCACGATCGAACTCGCTGCGAGCCGCGCGCATCGCCGGTAGACCCTTCCCGCGGATCAACTCGGCCGGATCCAACTGGCGTTGGGCGCGCCGAAGCTGATCCAGTCCCAACTGCGCGTGGTCCCTGGCCTGCACCAGTTCATAGGCTGCGAACGCGGTCCAGCCGAGCAGCACCGTGAGGATCCCGGCGATGATCGGCAGCCGCCGACCGTGGCCCGGACGACCGCGATGGCCTCCACCGAGCGCTTGACGCCGCGCGGGCTGCGACGTTGGCCCCGGGAGTGTCACGCCCCGATCGTAGGAGTCCACCCTTCGTTTTTCGGTGCACCCCGGGATTGACCTGAGCGGTTCGCTTGCCCAAGGTGGTGCTCGGGCACGAGTTGGTCAGGGGTCACCGCTACCGTCGGCGGTCATGACCCGCGATTCTGAGGACCTGCCCCGCCTCACCGTGCGACTGCTCGCTCGGGCCGGAACGGGCTGCCCCCGACGCGTGTACCGGGAGCATTCTGGCAATCCCGCCATGGGTGGCGCGAACCGTCGATATCGGGTTCGGAGCCAGGTGGAAGAAGATGCCCGACTCGCCCACACCTCCCTGACCGCGGCCCGTGCGGAACACTTTCATCCCGAGACGTCCGACCTCAGCGTGGAGGAACGCGCGGTCTACGACCTCGCGGCACGGTGGTACGTCGCACTGTTCGGTGATCGTCCGGCGCGGGTCGATGATCTCGCAACCGACGCGATGGAGACCGAGGCATCACGGACGGGCATCCGCCTGGTGGGAGGAGCAGGTCTCGCGGTCGTCGACCCTCATGGTGTGCGCGAGTTGCGGATGCTCTCGATCGGCGACCGCAGCACCGAAGAGATCCTCGAGTCGATCTCGGTGCGCTTCGCGATCCTCCGGCGACCGCGGTGGTCGCGTGCCGGAGCGTTGCGAGTGGTGCGCGCCGATCTCCACGGCGGTTGGTCGGTGGAAGCCGACGCCGATGGACCCGCGCTCTTCGAGGCCTCCCGACTCTGGATGGTCGACCAACTGGCCCTTATCCGGTCGCACATGGATTCCTCCGCTCCCCTCGCGGGTACCGAGTGCGGCACGTGCCCCTTCATCCCCGGCTGCCGAGCGTTCACATGAGCAAGAACCGCGTCGCCCCCGACATCCTGAACATCTCACCGAGCGCGCTCGACGATTGGGAGCGTTGCCCGCGCCTGTATGCCAATCGCAACCTCTTGCGGTTGCCACCGAGTGATCGAGGGTCGAACGCCACCACCGGCAACCTCGTGCACGATCTCTTGCGCTTCCTCCACGACGATCGCGATTGTCGCGACCCCGAGATCGTGACCGAGGTCTTGGAGGCTCACGGCGTCGAACCCGTCGGCGCCGTCGCCACCATGCTCCAACGCCACACCGCTCGTTGCCCATCACCGAGTCCCGCACTGGGCCACGAGATGGCGGTAGTCCGGCTCCGGCGCGGCGCGCCCACCTGGATCGGCGTTGGTCGCCTCGATGCCGTGTGGTTGCGCGGCTCCGTGCTGGAAGTACGCGATTACAAGACCGGCATCCTGCGCGATGGCGACCTCGGTTCCGATAGCCGCGCTCGCCTCCAAGCGTGGCTCGCCGCGCCGATCGCCGGTGGACGCCAAATCCGGATCCGGTACGAGTATTTGAGCGCCGACGATGATCCAGCACCGTACGAACCCGACGCCGATGATCTGCTTGCCATCGAAGCCGAGATCAGCACCGTCGTGGCCACCATCAAGGCGGCGGCGGCCGACGGGCCCGCGGGCCGCTTCGTCGGCGTCAACGACGCCGCGATCTGTCGGTTCTGTTCCTACCGGTCGATCTGCCCGGACAGTGCAGTTCCGGGTAATCCCACGTGGCCCGATCCCACGTGGCCCGATCCCAACGTGCCCGACCCCAACGTGCCCGACCCCAACGTGCCCGACCCCATGGAAGAGGGTCAACCGCCGCCCGCGTTCTAGGGTCCGGCCTTATGTCGATTGATCCCCGCACTCCCGTCATCGTTGGCGTCGGCCAAATCACCCAACACCTCGCGGATCCCAGCGCCGGCCTCGAACCGGTGGACTTGCTCGCAGCCGCGGCCCGCACCGCGATCGCCGACACTCAATCCGATCGTCTGTCCATCGACACCATCGCGGTCGCCGAGATCATCTCCTGGCGCTACCCCGATCCCGGCGCGCTGCTGGCCCGCCGACTCGGCATCGACGTACGCAGCACCGTTCACACCACGACCGGCGGGAACAGCCCTCAAATGCTCGTGAATCGTTTGGCCGCCGACATCCAGTCGGGCCGGCGCGACGTTGTGATGCTCGGTGGCGTCGAATGCATGTACAGCCGCCGCCGCGCCCGACGCATCGACCCGAACGCGTGGCTCGAATGGACCAAGGCCGACGGCCCGGAGTGTCCCACGCGGTGGGGCGACGACCGGCCGGGAACCAGCCAGTACGAGATGGCGCATCGGGTACTCGCCCCGACCCAGGTCTATCCACTCTTCGAAACTGCCTTGCGCCACGCACACTGCCAGTCGATCGACGAACATCAGCGCTCGGTCGCGCAGTTGTGGTCACGGTTCGCGCAGGTCGCGGCAACCAACCCCTACGCGTGGTCGGCCGCGGGATACGCGCCGGATGCGATCCGGGTCCCGACCCCCGACAACCGCATCGCGTGTTTCCCATACACCAAACGCATGTGCGCCAACCTCGATGTCGACCAGGCCGCAGCCCTGATCCTGTGTTCCTATGAAGCCGCAGTTGCGGCGGGCGTCCCGTCGGACCGCATGGTCTTCCCGCTCGCAGGCGCGGACGCGCACGATCACTACTTTGTGACCGAGCGTGACTCCCTCGCGCAATCGACCGCGATCGGCATCGCGACCCGAGCGGTTCTGGGCGCGGCGGACGTCCCGCTCGACGCCATCACGCGGTTCGATCTCTACTCCTGTTTTCCGGCTGCAGTGCAGCTCGCGATGGACTCAATCGGTCTGACCGGCCCCGCGCACGGAGACGATCGGGCGCTCACGGTCACTGGGGGCTTGGCCTTCGCCGGCGGGCCGGGCAATAACTACGTCACGCACTCCATCGCCGCGATGGTGCAAGAGTGCCGCACGGATCCGGGCTCCGTCGGCCTCGTCACCGCACTCGGCTGGTATGCCACGAAACACAGTGTCGGCTTGTACTCCACCACTCCCGCGGCACGGGGCTTCCGCCGCGTTGACCCCGCGATCACCCAGGCCCAGGTCGACGCGACGCCGAGCCGCACGCCCGCCGGAGTCTTGAATACTGCGGGCATCGTCGAGGCCACGTCGGTGGCATTCGATCGCGATGCCACTCCGACCATCGCCATCATCAGCGTCCTGACCGCGGACGGGCGCCGCGCCCTTGCCAACTCGACTAACCCCGAGACCATGCTTGATATGTGCGCTCAGGCTTGGGAAGGCCGAGAAATCACCATCCGCGCCGCGGACGACATCAATGTGCTCGTGTGATCAACGCGTCTGCTTCCAACCATTCCAATAGGTGACCTCTTCCACTGGCCGCCGATTCGCGGGTTTGAAGTCATCACCCGTGAAGTAAGCGACGGGGATCAGCCCAACTTGGGTGACGCCTGCGGGAATGCCCAGGAGCTCGGCGGCGCGGGCTTCATTCGCCAGATGCAGCGTGGTGAGCACCGAACCCAGACCGCGGCTCCGCAGCGCGAGTTGAAAACTCCACATCGCGGGAATAATCGAGCCGTAGCTCCCCGCCGCCGCAAAATTCGGCAGCGAGTCGAGCGCTCCGTGGAGGCATGGGATCACGTGTACCGGCACCTCATGGAGCCGCTGTGCGAGATACGTGGCGGAATCGATCACACGACTCTGCTGCGCAGAAACCGTGGCGTCACCTCCGAGCCCGGCCTTCAGGTAGGGCTCGGAGATCTCGCGGTACAACTCCGCGAGGGCGAGCCGTTTCGCCGCATCGGTCACCACGATGAACCGCCAGCCCTGGGTGTTACCACCAGTGGGTGCCTGAATCGCGAGGCGCAGGCATTCCTCGATCACTTCGGGTTCCACGGGACGGTCAAAGTCGAGCCGTTTGCGGACCGACCGGGTGGTGGAGAGCACGTGATCGATGGAAGTGAGGTCGAGCGGCGTCATGCCGGCCTTTCAGAGCGACGAATCGAAGCGGGGCTATGTTGCCCGATCGTGAGTACCACCGCGCCGAGTCGGGGCCAAATGTTTGGCCGCGGATTCACCCTTCGCTGCGCACGCTGCGGATCAGGTCACCTCTTTCAGGGCTACTTCAAGATGAAAGCCGACTGCCCCAACTGCGGACTCCACTTCGAACGCGAGCAGGGGTACTGGGCCGGCGCACTCGCCATCAACATCGGCGCTACGGGCGGCTTGTTCGCGATTCTCTTCGTTGCGCTGCTCATCGCGACCATTCCCAACATCCCGGTCGCGCCGCTCTTGGCGATTCTGATTCCCGTCGTGGTGCTCGGTCCGATCGTGTACTACCCGTTCTCCAAGACCGTCTGGGTCGCAGTAGACCGCGCCTTCCTGCAACGCCTCGACCCCAACGAACAGTTCGACGAGCGCGCATAGTCGGATCACTTGGACGCGGTGGCTACCGGTCAGCCGGCGCGGCGCCGGGCCACGAGCGCGCGGTCGCGTCCGGCGAGATCTTTCCGAATAATCGCTTCCGCGAACCCGGCGCTCGCCGCCAACTCCCGGACGATCTCGGCTTGGTGCGGAGCGAGTTCGAGCACGAGCGTCCCCGTCGGGTCAAGCCAGGCGGCCGCTTCCTCAATCAACACCTCGATCGCCTCGAGTCCGGTGGGACCCGCGAACAACGCGTCGCGTGGTTCCCAGTTCGACACTGCGGCGGGAATGGATTCGTGGTGCGCGATATATGGCGGGTTCGACACCACCACCAGCAATGACCCGCGGAGTTCATCCGGGAGCGCCTCGAACCAGAATCCCTCACGGAGCCGAACTCGCGCGGCCAGCGTGCCTGCGGCGCCGATATTGGCGCTCGCCACCTGCAGGGCGTCCGGGTTCACGTCGGTGGCCCATACCTCTGCATCGGGCAGCGACGCCGCGAGCGCCAGTGCGAGCGCGCCAGATCCGGTCCCCAAGTCGGCCACTGCATAGTGAGTGAGCCCGCCCGCCCACGGTTCGGGCGCGCCCGCCCGCTCGCCGAAGCGTGCCACCTCCGCGATCGCCAACTGGGCCACGACTTCGGTCTCAGGACGCGGAATAAGTACCCGCCGATCCACCAAGAGATCGAGGCCACAGAAGCTCCATGCGCCGAGCACATACTGCAGTGGTTCGCCGGTGGCTCGACGCGCAAGGAAGGCATCGAGCCCAGCCGTCGCACCTCGGGTTGCCGGTGCGCCCGCTTCCATCGCGTGCTCGGTAGCGTCCATGCCCGAGACCGCCTCGAGCATCCACCGTGCTTCGCTGGCCGGGTCGGACACACCCGTCATTCGAAGCTGGGCTTCGGCATCCCGGCGGAGCTCGCCCCAGGTGATAGTCAGGACTCGCCATCCTCGAGTTGGTGCCGCCGTTCATCGCCCATCAACGCGCTGACGATCTCGTCGAGCTCCCCGGCGAGGACGGCATCGAGGCTGTGCACGGTCAACCCAATGCGGTGGTCGGTGACCCGATTCTCCTTGAAGTTGTAGGTCCGGATCTTTTCGCTGCGACCGCCGCCGCCAACCTGGCTGCGTCGCGCGTTGGCCTGCTCCGATGCTTGACGATCCTGTTCCAATGCGAGCAACCGAGACCGCATGATCCGCAGCGCCTTTTCCTTGTTCTGGAGCTGGCTCTTCTCGTCCTGGCAGGTCACGACCAGCCCCGTGGGCTTGTGGGTGAGGCGAATCGCCGAGTCGGTGGTATTCACCGACTGGCCGCCGGGCCCTTGTGATCGGTAGGTATCGACATTGAGGTCGTGAAGATCGATCGTGATGTCGACCTCCTCGGCTTCGGGCAATACCGCCACCGTTGCCGCGCTCGTGTGAATACGACCCTGACTCTCCGTCGTCGGGACTCGCTGAACGCGATGCGGACCGGCCTCATGTTTGAGGCGTGACCATGCGTCGGCGCCGCGCACCACGAACGTGACATCTCGAAACCCGCCCATATCTGACGGTTGACTCGACAACAGTTCGGTTTTCCAACGATGACGTTCCGCGAAGCGTTCATACATCCGGAACAGGTCTCCCGCCCAGAGGTTCGCTTCGTCGCCACCCTCGGCGCCGCGGATCTCGACGATGACGTTCTTGCCGTCGTTGGGATCCCTGGGGATCAGCAACTCTTTCAGTTCGGCCTCGAGCTCGCGACGGCGCTGCTCCTTTTCATCGATCTCGGCGCGCAGGTACTCCTTCATTTCCAGCTCGGACTCGGCCGCCACGAGCTCCTGCGCGTCGCGCAGCTCTGCTTCGGTGGCCTGATACTTCGCGTGAAGCTCTACCACGGGCCGGAGCTCCGCGATCCGGCGCCCGGCATCGGCCGCCGCGCGTTGGTCGCCCGCTGCATACATCTCGGGCAATTGCGCTTCAAGCTTGTCGAGCTCGCGCGCGAGGTCAGTGAGGCGTTCGAACATTGCCATTCAGAGTACCGGCGCCGCCGGAGCGGGTTCGGGCCCAGCCCGGCAACGGGTCAACCAATGAGGTCGCGCATCGGGTTGTTACCCGCGGCGGACTGATCGGCAAATGAGTCCAACCATGCGTGGAAGTCATCGGATCCCGATCGGTCTGCCATCACCCGCGGAATTGCAGGGAACGAGTAATCCGGCGTTGGCAGCGGTGGATGATCGTCAGCCGGCTTGCGCAGCATCACGATCTCGGACGCCTGTTCCGTGCGACGGCGACGTTCGCGGACCGCGCGTTCTTCACGTTCCATGAACTCGGGCAACACCTCACGACCGAACAGCTCGAGGCTCTCCATCACATGTTCGTGACGGTTCTTACCGGCCTGCGCGGTCAGGATCACCTGATCCACGCCCGCTTCTTCGTAACGCCGCAAGTATTCACGGATCTGGTCCGGAGTCCCGACCGCGCCCCGCAAACCGGCGGCACCGTCTTCCACAATCTTGGCGCCGAGCCGTTGATCATTGACCGCGGCCGCCGCTACCGCCGCGGGATCAAACCCTTGCTCGGTGCACCGTTGCTCGTACTCCCGCCACACATCGGTCACCCCGGGCTGATGACGACCGAACACGTAATAGTGTGCGAGCGAATAGCCGAAGAAGTTCGCGCCCGCGATCCCCCGCGCCAGCGCGGTCTCCTCATCCTCGTGACACATGAACGTGGTCACGCACGCCACCTCGGAGTTCACCGCGTCGCCGATCGGGACACCCTCGGAGAGCATTGTCTGGTGATAGTCGGTCACCCATTGACGCGCTTCTTCGGGATCTACGAACGCAAACGCCAGCGCGCCGATTGCCTTCTGCGCCGCGAGCAAGATCGTGTCGCGACGGCTGCAGGCGACCCACACCGGAGGATGCGGTTGCTGCATGGGCTTCGGGACCACATTGCGCGGCGGTATGGTGACGTACTCGCCTGCGTGGCCGGTGAACGGAGTTTCGGCGAGACACCGCAGGGCGACCCGCAAGCCCTCTTCCCACATCGCCCGCTTCTCGAGCGGTTCGACCAGGAATCCGCCAAGCTCAGCCTCCGAACTCGACTCGCCGGTACCGAAATCAACTCGCCCGCTCGACACGAGGTCGAGCATGGCGATCCGCTCGGCAATTCGTGCCGGATGGTTGAACGGCGGCGGAGTTTGGACGATGCCATGGCCGAGGCGAATCCGCTTCGTCCGCTGCGACACCGCGGCGAGGAACACCTCCGGGGCGCTCGAGTGCGAATACTCCTCGAGGAAGTGATGCTCGACCTCCCAGACGTAGTCGATCCCGAGCGAATCCGCGAACTCGATCTGCTCGAGCGCGTCTTGGATCAACTGATGTTCGCTCCCGGGTTCCCACGGACGCGGGTGCTGGTGTTCGTAGAACACGCCGAACTTCATGAGCCGACCTCCATCGGCTCGGCCGCAGCGAGCGCTTCGTACCCCTCAAGAATCTCGTCGCGTCGGGCGTGACCAATGAGTGCGTCCTCCAACTCGGTGCGGGCCAGACGGAGATTGTTCTCGCGCCGCACGCCGGTGGAATCGGCGAGGCCGCGTGCCCACATCGTGTCGATCACATCGGCGCCGCGGAGCAACTGAGCCGACTCGCCGACGAACGTTCGATCACGCATCTCGCTCAGTGCTGTCCGCAGATACTCCACATGGGGTGATTCGTCCTGCCGGATATACCCAACCAGACGAGCGGCTTCGCCATCGCCCGCGACCAGTTCGGTATCCGCGAGGAGTTCCTCCGCCCAGGAGAAGAGATGCGCGGCCGAGATCTCGATGAAGAGCAGCCCGATCATTCGCTGGATCAGTGCCCCGACCTCAAGCGGCAGATCCCCAAAGATCTGAGCCTCGCGCTGGCGACGGCGAATCTCCTCCGGGCCGGGCAACGCCGCGCCCGGGGAACTCGTGACTCCGAGTCGGAACAGCATCAACTCGGTCATGTCCTCAACCGGAGGATGTTCAAACGCTGCATCACGCGCCGCGAACCACATGTGTTGATGTCCGTACTCAGCTTCCCAACCCGCTTCGTCGCGAGCTTGAGCTTCGAACATGCCGTGGCCAAGATGCGCAAGCGTGGTGCCATCGATGGATTCCGCGAAGCAACGCTGAAGGTCATTCACGTTCCACATCCGCATCGCCGCTCCGAAACCTTCCACAGTTCCAATCCGCGTCAGGGAGGAGATAATCGGATCCCGGACGCCCTCACGGAGGAGGTACCGGGACTGCGCCACGTTCGGAGCCGCCGCCGGCCAGGTGTCGAGGCCGATATCGAGCAAGTCGGTACCGAAGTCGTCGTGGTGTTTCGTCTGCCACGCCGCGATCGCGGGCAACCGAAACCGGCTGCGGGGTGACCGGTAACTCCCGTCACCGTCGAACCCTCCATGACACCGGTATCCGGCGACAACGAGCGGCTCGAGGTTCGGCTCGTCGGCCAGCAGTTCGGTCGCACTCCAATGGACCTGCATCGCACGCCTCTCCCGTCCAACGAGCCAGCATCTTCACGCGGCGTCACGCCCGCGTGCGAGTCGCGCCGGGCGTCAGGCGGCGATGCGGGAATCGACTTCGGTCGACTGCTCCGCGGTGAACACCGCTCGGAGAGCCGCGATCGCGACTTCGATCTGCGCCAGGGTGGGCTCGCGGGTCGTGAGCTTTTGCAGGGCGAGGCCCGGCACCATCGCGACCCGCACCCATCGCTTGTCCATGTTGCGCGCTGCGAACCGGATCAGCTCATAGGCGGTTCCGGCGATCACGGGAATCAACACAATGCGCGAGAGCACCAGGTACGGAAGTGCGGGACGACCGATGAACGAATAACAGATGATCGCGATGGTCAAAACCGTGAGCAGAAAGTTCGTCCCGCATCGAACGTGCGCGGTCGTAAAGGTCTGCGCCGACTCTGGCGTGAGCGGGACGTCGTTCTCGTAGGCGGCGATGGACTTGTGCTCGGCGCCGTGGTACTGAAACACCTTCCGGATTTCGGCCATGCGTCCGATCGCCAGCAGATAACCGAGGAACAAGCCGAGGACCAGGACGCCTTCCATCGCATGGAAAGCGACACCAGCGATACCGAACAGGCTGCCGAGCCCGCGCGCGCCCAGTGCCGGCAGGAGAATGAACAGCCCCATGAAGAGCGCCATCGATACCGCCATGGTGATGCCCATCGCCTTGCCCGAGAGGCGCTCTTCCTCTGGCATCTGCAGATTCGCGGAGAACGACAGTGCGCGCATGCCGAGCGACAACGACTCTCCGAGGTTCATCACGCCTCGAACCAACGGGATCTTGTTGTAGCGCGCCGCCCAGCCTGGAACCTCGTGGACGTCGACTTCGATTCCACCGTCGGGAGTCCGAACCGCAACCGCCCAGGTAGTAGCGCCACGCATCATCACCCCTTCGACGACGGCCTGGCCACCCATGTACTGCGGCTGCTCACTCATCGAATCCCCCGGGTTACTTCTTGGTTCCGTACCGCTTATTGAAGCGCTCGACGCGGCCGCCGGTGTCCACAAGCTTCTGCTTACCGGTGTAGAAGGGGTGACATTCCGAACAGAGTTCGACGCGCAACTCGCTCACGGTCGATCGGGTCACGAACTCGTTCCCGCAGGAACAGTGGACCTTGCATTCGGAATAGGTGGGATGAATGTCGGTTTTCATGATCTGTCCAGTCTAGGGATGTTCGCTGTACCTTCCCCAACGCCGGGCTATTCCCGGTGAGGAGTACGGCGATTTAGCCCCCGCTCGGGGCCTTGGCAATCTCATCGAGGAACTCATCGTTGCTCTTCGTGGTCTTGAGCTTGTCGATCAGCAGTTCGAGGCCGGGAGCCGAGGACCCCTCTTGGGCCAGGGCGCTGAGTACCCGTCGCAACTTCCAGACTTGGCTGAGCTGGTGCCGATCAAACAGAAGCTCTTCGTGGCGCGTGCTCGATGCGTTCACATCGATCGCAGGGAACAACCTCCGCTCCGCCAGTTTGCGGTCGAGTTTGAGCTCCCAGTTACCAGTCCCCTTGAACTCCTCGAAGATGTGCTCGTCCATCTTTGAGTTGGTCTCGACCAGCGCCGTGGCGATGATGGTGAGCGAGCCGCCCTCCTCCACGTTGCGGGCCGAACCGAAGAACCGCTTCGGCGGATACAAGGCGCCGGCATCAATGCCACCGGTCATGATCCGCCCCGTGGCCGGCGCAGACAGGTTGTAGGCACGGGCGAGCCGCGTGATGCCATCCAGTAGGATGACGACGTCCTTGCCCATCTCCACCAGGCGCTTGGCGCGTTCGATCGTGAGCTCAGAAACATGAGTGTGTTCGTCGGACGGCCGGTCGAACGTGGAGGCAATGACCTCGCCGCGTTGCACGTGGCGCTTCATGTCGGTGACTTCTTCGGGGCGCTCCCCCACGAGCAACACCATCAGGTGAACCTCAGGGTTGTTGCGTTCAATAGCGCCGACGATCTGCTTCATGATCGTGGTCTTGCCCGCTTTCGGCGGCGACACGATCATCCCGCGCTGACCTTTACCGATCGGAGCAAGCAGATCCACGATCCGCCCCGTGAGCAGCGCGGGATCATCCAGGAGTTCCAAGCGAAGACGTTCATCCGGGAACAGCGCAGTGAGGTCCTCGAACCGGATCCGCTCCCGGGCCGCGTCGGGGTGCAGACCATTGATCTCATCGACGCGCAGCAGTGCTGGATACTTCTCGTTGCTCGCCGGTGGCCGAGTCTGGCCCTTGACGAAGTCGCCCTTGCGCAGCGCGAAGCGCCGGACCTGTGACGCCGAGACGTACACGTCGTTGCGACCTGCGAGATAGCTCTTCGTACGCAGAAAGCCGTAGCCCTCGTCACGCAGATCCAACAGACCTTCGACGTCGATCGCCTCGGCCAGATCGTCGCGATCGGCTTCGCCCGACCGATCACCGCGCTCGTTGCCGCGGTTCTCGTTCCCGCGGTTCTCGTTCCCGCGGTTTTCGTTGCCGCGGTTGGGCCCTCGGTTCTCGTTGCCGCGATTGTCACCACGAGGCTCGTTGCCGCGCGGCTCGCCGCCCCGGTCACGCCCGCGCCGCCGGCGCCGGCGGCCCGTCCGATTGCCGTCGCCAAAGGATGCCTGCTCATCGTCGGAGTCGGGCGAGTTCGTTGCGGGTGCGCTCGTTGCGGGCGCGGTGCTGCGACCCTCCGAGCGTCCTTCGGTCCGCCCACGGGGTTGCCCACCGCCTGCGGCCGACGACGATGCCGTCTCGGTGGAAGCCGCGGTGGCCGATCCTTCCGAGGTCTTGGCCCCCGATTCACTCGTCGTCGTCGTCGATGCCGCGCGACCCGTGGTGGCCTTGGCAGGACTCGTACGTCGAACTGGGCGCGGCGCGACCTCGGGGACGTCACCGCTCGCCAGGCCGTCTTCCTCGGCTGCCAGCGCCGCGAGACCATCGGCGTCGGAGGCCAACTCGGAGGCGCGCTTCGAACGCACCGCTCGGCGGGCCGGGTTGGAAGCTGGCGCGGTCGTAGAGTCCGAAGCGGACCCGTCCGAGGACGGCGCGGTCACCTTCGGCTTGGTCGACTTGCTGGGCCTCGTGGCCTTCGCAGCCTTGCTCGTCGCGGCGCCCGCCGCGCTTCCATTGGACGGCTTCGTCGCGTCGCCGTTGCCGGCTGGCGCGCTGGCGGCCGCACCACTGGTGGCCGCGTCGAGAATGGCGCCGACGAGATCGGCTTTGCGGAGGCGCGTGACGCCCTTGATGCCCATTGCGCCGGCGATCGCGTGCAGTTGTTCACGATCCTTGCCGTCGAGCATCGAACGGTCGAGCACTTGGTCTGCCATGGAGCTACTCCTTGGGTCGGGGGGACCACTGAGGACGGAATCCGACTCGGGGATCCGGCCGGAGTGCGAAGAGGCAAGCCCTTCGCGATGAGAAGGAACTCGTTCGGAGCGGACTTCCGATCCAAACGGGAAGGGCTTCCTGGGAAGGAAACCGGCGCACGCACAACGGCTCGGTCCAGCGGGGCTGGAGGGGGCCGACGGGTTGCGCCGCTCGCACTATAGGACAGATCTCAGGCTGAGGTGACCATCCGGGCCAAGAGAGTGTGCGCGGCGACCACCGGGCAATCGGCGGTAGCCGATTCGGTATAGGCCCGCCCGGTCACCACGGACCCGCTGTCATGGAGCAGGTACGGCACCGGATCTGACGTATGCGTCCCGAGGTTGACCGGCGTGGCATGGTCGGGCATCAGCAGGATCCGAAATGGTCCGAACGCCGGAAGGGCATCCAGCAACGGTCCGATGATCTCTCGGTCCCAGGACTCGAGGGCGTCGACTTTCGCGGCGGCGTTCTGTTGATGACCAGCCTCGTCGGTGGCCTCCACATGGAGGAGAAAAAAATCGCGATCGCCGAGCGAGTCGATGCAAGCAATCCGTTGCGCGGTGTAGTCGTTATCGAACCCGGCGCTCGCACCTGGGACATCGAGTACCTCGATCCCGGCAAGAACACCGAGGCCGCGGACGAGATCTACCGCGGAACTCAGACGACCGGTCACGCCGTACCGGTTCGAGAAGTCCGGGAGTTGCGGCCGAGTGCCCTGGCCCCAGAGCCAGATCTGTGTGGCCGTCGAATCAACGTCGCCCGCCACTTGCGTGACGATGGCTCGGGATGCGTTCATCAGTGCCTGGAGGCGCGGCGCGGCCGCGCCCGTAGGCCATATCGCGGTCCGGCCCGTGAGGTCGTGCGGCGGAACGCACTCGGCGTCACCCCACTCCCCCGGAACTACCAGCAGATGGCGATACTCGACCCCGGGGTAAAACCGAACACCGTCGCGACCGTTGCCGAGCGCCGCGTCGAGCGCCGCGATGATCGGATGACTCTGCTCACTGCTGAGGTGCCCGGCGGCGAAGTCGACCATCGTCTCTTCGTTGCCCGTGTCGACTGCGTGGATCGTGACGAGATTGCACCGATAGGCGACCTCCCCGGGCCGCAGGTCCACCCCCATCGCCGCCGCTTCGATCGGGGCCCTGCCGGTGTGAAAGACCTCAGGGTCATATCCCAGAATCGAGAGATTGCCGACATCGCTGCCCGGCGGCAGACCCGCCGGGATCACCGCGGCGCGCCCGACTTCACTGCGCAACGCCAGCGCTTGGAGATGCGGGAGATGAGCGGCTTCGAGCGGCGTCTTGTCGCCGAGCGATGCAATCGGTTCGTCGGCACAACCGTCGGGCACAAGCACTACGTATTTCACAATCCGGGATCGTAGGTGACCCGTTCCGTTCCGCCGGGCTCGGTACCGTGGCTCGATGCGTCGATGTCTGGTCTTCCTTCCCCTTGCGGCGTTCACCCTCGGCGCCTGTGGCTCGAGTACCGGGGAGGCGAACCAAAAACCCCAGCCGACGAACAGCCCGTCAACGAAACCGACTCGACCATCCGGGTCGAGCGCCACTTCATCGCCGGACTCCACATTGGCCAATCCGCGGGAAGCTCGGTTTCGGCTCGCGCCGATCGCCCAGGTGGACCATCCCACCGCCATGGCCGTTCGCGAGAACGACGACACTCTGTTTGTGACCGAACAGGCCGGCCGCGTGCGCGCGATCCGCAAAGGTGCTCTGGATCCGACGGCCGTCATCGACCTACGGGACACGATCGCAGCCGGGGGTGAGCAAGGCCTTCTCGGCCTCACGTTCTCACCCGACGGCACCACTCTCTACGTCGACTACACGAACCGAGACGGCGACACGCGTGTTGATGCCTATCCAATGCGGGCCAACGGCACGGCCGATCGGGGAGGTCGACGCGAACTCCTGGCAATCGACCAGCCCCAGTCGAACCACAACGGCGGCAACATCGTCACCGGGCCCGACGACATGCTCTGGATCGGAACCGGCGACGGTGGCGGGGCCGGGGACGCAGGGGATGGACACGCACCGGGGGGAAACGGTCAATCCCTCAACACCCTGCTGGGAAAGATGCTGCGGATCAACCCAACGCCGGCAGCAGCCAAGCCGTACGCGATCCCGAACGACAACCCGTTCGTCAACGGCGGCGGTCGACCCGAGATCTGGGCCTATGGCTTACGCAACCCGTGGAAGTTCTCGTTTGACCGGTCGACGTCGGCCCTCCTGATCGGCGACGTCGGACAAAACGCGTGGGAAGAAATCGATTGGGTCGGCGCCACCACGAAACCGCCCTTGAACTTTGGTTGGAACCGGCGCGAGGGAACCCACAAGTTCCGCTCCGACGACACTTCGGGCACCGTGGGCCCGATCCTCGACTACCCGCACGACGGCCGCTGTTCGATCACCGGCGGCTACGTCTATCGAGGCACCAAGATCCCCAACTTGGTCGGCACCTATGTCTTCGCCGACTTCTGCGACGGGAAGCTGCGCGGCACCCCCGTGGGTGATCGCGTCGAAGGTGAGGACATCGATTTCGGGATCGACGCGAACCAAGTTGCCGGATTCGGCCAGGACCATGCCGGCGAGCTCTACGTACTGTCGCAAGCCGACGGCGTCCTCCGCATCGACCCGGCATAACCAGGGCGCGCTATTTTTCGGCGCGCTTGACGACCGCGGCGGCGATGCGCCGGGTGATCCCGGAGGGCGCCGTCGCACTGAACCCCGCAGTCGCGCGATTGAGCGCCCCCGGCACACAGACTGCCTTACCCTTGTCGAACGACTTCATCGCGTGCTCCACGACCTCCGCCGAGGACTGCCACAGGAAGTCCGGGATCTCCGCCGAATCGACACCCGCCCGCGCCTGAAACTCTGTGCGGGTGAAGCCGGGACACAGCGACAGACATTTCACGCCGGTGCCCTTCAGCTCCTCGTGTATCGCCTGGGTAAAGCTGTTGACGAAGGCTTTGGTTGCGCCGTAGACCGCGTTCGCAGGAGTCGGCTGCATCGCCGCGATGGACGCAACGTTGATGACTCCTCCGTCGCGGCGTTCGATCATGTTGGGCAGCGCCGCGTGGGTCAGGCGCACGAGTGCCACCACATTGACTTGGATCTCTTGTTCCTCCCGGTCGAGCGGCATCGCGTGAAACGTTCCCCAAGTGCCGAAGCCCGCGTTGTTCACGACGACCTCAACGGGGCGATCCCCGTCCGAGAGTCGCGCCTCCACCGTCGCCAACGCGATCGGATCGGAGAGATCCGCAGTCAGCACCTCGGCGGTGACGCCATGCGCGGCTTCAAGTTCCTTGGCGAGCGCCTCGAGGCGAGCGGTATCGCGGGCGACGACGATCAGGTCGTACTGCCTGGCCGCGAACGCCTCGGCAAACGCGCGACCGATTCCGGCGGACGCGCCGGTGACGAGAGCAACAGGTCGAGCCATGACGAACCTCCATCAGTGAGTTCCGAGAGTCTCGCGCACGCCCTCGGCGCTCGCGCTCGGGGCCGTTGATCCCTGGGTTACAAGCCCAGTTCGGCCGCGACGGCCGCCAGCTCGGCGGCCACGGGGTCCGCCAACGCCACCTGGCCGATGGCGGTCTGCGGGTCCTTTAGCCCGTGGCCGGTCACCGTGCACACCACTCGTTCACCGGACTCGACCATGCCGAGGTCACAGGCTCGGATCAAACCCGCCACCGAAGATGCCGACGCCGGTTCCACGAAAACCCCTTCGGTCGTGGCCAACAACCGATACGCGGCAAGAATTTCGTCGTCGCTCACCATGTCGATCGCGCCACCGGACTCGTCACGCGCCTCGATCGCACCATCCCAGCTCGCGGGATTGCCGATCCGGATGGCCGTCGCGATCGTCTCGGGATGCAAGACCGGTGCTCCGAGCACCAGCGGAGCCGCGCCCTGGGCCTGCCAGCCCAGCATGCGGGGAGAGCGCTTGGCGCGCCCCATCTCCTCGTACTCGCGGTAGCCCTTCCAATACGCGGTGATGTTCCCTGCGTTGCCCACCGGGATGCAATGGACGTCCGGCGCGTCACCGAGCACCTCGATGATCTCGAATGCTGCGGTCTTCTGACCTTCAATCCGGAAGGGGTTGATCGAGTTCACCACGGTGACACCGTCCACGTGACCGAGCTCGCGCACGACATCGAGAGCCTGATCGAAGTTGCCGCGGATTTGGACGACCTTCGCACCATGAATCAATGCCTGGGCCAGCTTGCCGAGCGCAATCTTTCCCTCGGGGATCACTACACCACAGGTGAGCCCGGCGCGAGCCGCGTACGCCGCGGCACTCGCGGAGGTGTTCCCCGTGGACGCGCACACCACCACTTGAGCGTCGGATTCCTTGGCCTTCGTGATCGCCATCGTCATGCCGCGATCCTTGAAAGAACCCGTGGGGTTCGCGCCCTCGACCTTGAGGTAGATATCGAGCCCGAGCTCCTCGGACAAACGCGGCGCCGGCACGAGCGGCGTGTTGCCCTCGAGCAAGGTCACCACCGGTGTCGTGTCCGTGACCGGCAAGTACTCGCGGTACGCCTCGATCAGGCCGGGCCACCCACTTGCACTCTTTTGGTACGGCGGGGTCGGGCTCATCCTTCGTCGCCCATGACCCGAAGCACCGACCCAACCCGGTGGACAGCGGGGACGTCGCGCAGCTCGTGAATCGTGGCGCGAACATCGGCTTCTCGGGCGAGGTGGGTGATGAAGATCAACCGCGCGCCGTCACCGATCCCCACCTGCTGCATCGACTTGATCGAGACCCGATGACTGCCGAACTGTTCCGCAATCGCGGCCAGCACGCCTGGCTCATCGGCCACTTCGAGTTGGAGGTAGAACTGACTCTCGACCTCGTCGATCGGTCGGATCGGCTTACGGGCGAGCGTCCCGATGGTGGCGCCCCGCGCTCCACTCACGATGTTCTTGGCGGCATCAATCACGTCACCGAGCACCGCACTCGCCGTCGGCATCCCACCGGCACCGCGGCCGTAGAACATCAGCTCTCCCACCGCGTCGGCCTCGATGAACAAGGCATTGAAGGAATCGTTCACCGACGCGAGCGGGTGCGCGAGCGGCAGCATCGTCGGGTGCACTCGCACGGCCACGCCCCGTTCCGATTCCTCCGCTACTGCCAACAACTTCACCGCGTAGCCAAGCTCGCGGGCCGAGGCGATATCAGCGTCGGACAACTCGCTGATCCCCTCGCGGTACACGTCGCCGGCGACCACGCGGGCACCAAACGCGATCGACGCGATGATCGCGGCCTTGGCGGCGGCGTCGAAGCCCTCGACGTCGGCCGTGGGGTCACGCTCCGCGTACCCAAGAGTTTGCGCTTCCGCCAAGGCATCGCTGAAGGACGCCCCGGAATCTGACATGCGGCTGAGGATGTAGTTCGTGGTCCCGTTGACAATGCCCATGATCCGCCGGATGCGGTCACCTGCCAACGATTCGCGCAGCGGGCGGATCAGCGGTATTCCTCCCGCCACCGACGCTTCGAACAACAGGTCGACACCGGCACCCTCCGCGGTTTGAAACAGCTCGCGCCCGACGTTGGCAAGCAACTCCTTATTCGCGGTGACGACGGGCTTGCCTGCCTTCAACGCTTCGATGATCAGTTCGCGTGCCGGCTCGATCCCGCCGATCACTTCAACCACCACATCAACGTCGTCTGCGGTCACCACCGATGCGCCGTCGTGGGTGAAGACCGATGCCGGCAGCGCAACGTCGCGTTCTCGGGCGAGGTTGCGCACCGCGATGCGCTTCACTTCGAGGTGGACGCCACTCCGCGCTTCGATTTCCGCGCCGTTCTCCGTGATCAAGCGCACCAGTGCCGAGCCCACGTGGCCGCATCCGAGCAGCCCGATATTCACCGATCGTGTCGTCATAGGAACGCAGTCTCTCACGGGACTCGTACGCTTACGCGTCCAAACGGACGAGATCCTCGACGGTCTCACGACGCACCACCACGCGGGGGACGGCGCCGCGCACGAACACCACCGCCGGCCGGGGCACCTTGTTGTAATTGCTCGCCATGGAGTAGCCGTAGGCGCCGGTGACCGGAGTGACGAGCAGGTCACCAACTGCGACGTCCCCGGGAAGGTGCGCATCGGGAACGATCACGTCACCCTGTTCACAGTGTTTGCCGGCAACCGCGGCCGCGAGTGGCCGCGACGCCTCGGGACACCGAGCGAGGTAAGCCTCGTAGCCCGCTCCGTAAAGAACGGGCCGCGGATTGTCGCTCATGCCGCCGTCGACTGCGACATAGGTCCGACCGCCCGGGATCTCCTTGACGGTCCCCACTCGATACAGCGTGATCCCGGCCACCGCGGCAATCGACCGACCTGGTTCCACCATGACCCGCCGATTCCCGAGTCCGGTTCGCAGCGCGGCCGCGTATTCCGCCACCGAGGGATCCGTGTCCTCCGCCAGGTAACGCGCGCCCAACCCTCCCCCGAGGTTCACGAGCGGGATCGCCACACCGGTGGCGCGCTCACACACAGCTGCGAAACGCCCGACGACGGCCGCGGCTTGCGCGTAGGAATCGAGGCGGAACACCTGCGACCCGATGTGTGCGTGAATACCGCCGAAGTGCAGTTGATCTGAAGCCACGACGCGCGCCACGGCGTGAGCCGCCGCGCCGGTGGAGACGGTAAAGCCGAACTTCGAGGTGTCGGTTCCCGTCTCGATGTACTCGTGGGTGTGCGCCTCGACGCCGGGCGTGACCCGCACCAGGACATCACCCGAGAACCCAATGCGCTCGAGGCGATCGATCTCATCGAAGGAATCTGCCACGATCCGGCCGACGCCGGCGTCGCGCGCCGCGGCGATCTCCTCGTCACTCTTGTTGTTGCCGTGCATCACCAATCGCGCCGCAGGAAATCCTGCGTGAAGTGCAACATGGAGTTCGCCGCCGGTCGCAACGTCGAGGTGGAGGCCCTCTTCCGCGATCAGCTGCACCATCGCGGTACAAAGAAACGACTTCCCCGCGAACGCAACATTGTCGGCACCGAACTGCTTGACGTACTCCGCGCATCGGGCACGCAGATGGTCTTCGTCATAGACGAACAGCGGGGTTCCGAACTCGGCTGCGAGTCCTTCGAGATCCAGACCACGCAACCCCGGCGGCACCAAGGTGATATCGAAAGGATCGCTGGTCACTCGGCTTCGTCTTCTTCAGCGGCGAGACGTTCCATGAAGTCCGGCGCACTCACGCCCAGAATTCCCAGGGCACCAGCGAGGCCGATACGCACGGACTCCGCCAGCCAGAGGCGCGCCTGCGTGAGTTCGGCGTCGTCCGTCATCACCCGACAATCGCGGTAAAAGCCGTGGAGCCGTGCGGCAAACTCGCGCACCCATGTGGTCACGCGGTGGGGCGCGCGCAGTTCCGCGGCGCCCCGCAACATTGCGGGATACTCCGCCAGCGATCGCAGTAGATCCAGTTCGCGCTCGTGCACCAACACCGACAGATCCACATCGGCGAGCGGCGCTCGCGTGATCCCGGCCTCAGCGGCGCGCCGAGCGATCGACGCGACTCGCGCGTGGGCATACTGCACGTAGTAAACGGGATTCTCCATCGACTGCGACGTCACCACATCGAGGTCAAAGGTGAGCGTGGTGTCGATGCTCTGCAGGAGAAACGTGAGGCGGGCCACGTCGGGATCGACGTCGTCGAGAATGTCGGCGAGCGTGATGATGTTGCCCGCTCGCTTCGACAGGCGCACGAGTTCACCACGGCGTTCCAACTTTACGAGCTGACCGAGGATGATCTCAGGCTCCGGAGCCTCGTCGGTACCGATGCCGAGCGCCCGCAACCCAACTTGTAACGACTTGACCTGACCGTGATGATCCGCGCCCCAGATGTCGATCAGGTGATCCCAGCCCCGGCGCACCTTGTCGCGGTGATACGCCAGGTCGTTGGTGAGATAGGTGGTGGTCCCGTTCGATCGGACCAGCACCCGATTCCGCTGATCGCCGAGCGACTCGCTGGCGAGCCATTCGGCACCGTCCTGCTCGAACGTATGGCCCGCGGTGCGCAACGCTTCGAGCACCTCGCCAACATCGCCACGCTCGTGCAAGGTGCGTTCGGAAAACCATGTGTCGAAATGGACGCCGATCCGCGCGAGGTCGTCTCGCAGCGCGTCGACAACGGCCCGGTAACCCCAGACCATCGCGGCCGCATCGTCGACCTCGTCACCCAGTGCGTCGCGCATGGCCACGGCCAGGTCCGTCAGATAGGCGCCGTGGTATCCGTTCTCCGGCGGCAGTTCACCGCGGTAGCGCGCCATCAAGGACGCGGTAAAGACATCAAGCTGGGCGCCGGCGTCGTTCAGGTAGTACTCGCGGTGAACCTCTGCGGCCTGGGCGGCGAGCAGGTTCGCAATCGCGTCGCCCACGGCCACCCACCGACCGCCACCTGCGTGAAGCGGGCCGGTCGGATTCGCGGACACGAACTCGAGATTGATGCGCATCCCGGCGTAGGCATCGCCATGACCGAACTTCGGGCCGGCCGCGACCGCGGTACGGAGGACGTCGTGGAGCCACGTAGGGGCAAGAAAGAAGTTGATGAAACCTGGCCCGGCAATCTCGATCCGCTCAACGTGACGGGGCGGCGCGCCATGAAGCGCAGCGACAATCTTCGAGGCCACCTCCCGCGGTGGTGCGCCCACGATTGTTGCCAAGATCAACGCGGTGTTGGTCTGCCAATCTCCGTGCTCACGATTGCGCGCGGGAACGATCTCGATTCCCGACGGTGGACCGGGTAGCTCCGCGACCCTCAACGCGGCCGCGACGGCGGAGGCAAGGTCGTCGGCAATCACGGGCCGGTCAGCATCGCACACGCCCGCTCCGGAACTCCGCGTAAAAGTTCCCGTTTCCCCGCCCGTCGTCATGCTGCCAGATCGGTATCGTGTCCAAATCGGCCAACAACGTGCGAACACGTTCCGTGGCCGATAATCTGGACATCTCGTCAGACAGAGGACAGAACGGTCTGACGGGCAAGGTCAAGGGGCGAAGCGCGTGGCAAGTCAACACTGGTTGGGAGCATCGTGGTGGCACGACAAGGCGGACTCGGGCGCGGCTTGGCTGCGCTGCTGCCCACCGACGCCGAGCCCCACCCCGTTGCGCATCAGCTCTTCCCGCCGCCCGACGCCGGTGACGCCATGAACGACCTCGGGACCGAAATGGTGGGCGAACTGACCACCAGTCAGAGCGGACTCGCAATCATCTATCACGCGCTCGACACGCTCGTCGCGGATCACGATCTGGCGGATGCGGCCGTGGTGCTCGAAGAGCCGGGGCTTGGTCGCCAGGTGTTTCGCGCCGGCCGCAAACCACTCGATGACCCCGGCGGCGAGGCGCTGTTGGACGCCGCACCCGGCCTGTATACCGACCCGGCTTTGACCGCCGGGAGGGTTGATGCGTCACTCGTGACCAGCTTGTGTGTCGTCGCACTGCGCATGGAGGTCTTGCGCTACGACTCGTGGCACGACCCGCTCACCGGTCTCTTCGACCGCCGCACGTTTGATCGACTGTTGGAAATGTCGGTGGCCCGCAGTGTCCGCTACCGGTGGCCATTCACCCTGGTGCTCGTTGACCTCGACGATTTGAAACAGCTCAACGATTCCGACGGCCACCAGGCCGGTGACGCCGCGCTCCGAGCGCTGGGTGCGCGCTTCGATCAGATCCTGCGGTTCGGCGACAACTCGGCTCGGATCGGCGGCGACGAGTTCGCGCTCATCTTGCCGAGCACCGATCCCGACGATGTGCCGCCGCTGCTCGAGCGAATCGGAGCCGCCCAGATCGGGGAGCGGTCCTGTCCGCCATTCTCCTATGGCGTTGCGCAGTGCCCCACCGAGGCAGAGACCATCGAGGAACTCGTCGCGCTGGCCGACAGCCGTCTGTACGAAGCCAAGGCTGCACGCCATGAAGGAAACTGACGTGGACTCCGCCAACCTCGACGATCTCGAGCTCGAGCTGCGAAAACTGCCGGGCGTCCGATCCGCTGGTTTCACCGACACGCCCGACCTGCTCGTGGTCCAAGTGCAGGTCGCCGGAGGGCAGCCGGCGTCGACCCTGCCCCAGCAAGCCGCCCGCATCGCGCATCGCCACGCCGACAAACCGGTATCGATCGAAGTAGTCCGCTGGCGCACCATCGAAGTGCCCGTCCCAGCGGCTCCGACCGCCCCGGCCCCCATCACCCCCACCGACACCAGCACGACCGACACCAGCCCCGCTCGCAGCGCCCCGAGCGGAACCGCCGGAGCATCCGGCCCGGAGGGCGGTGGCTACGACCCGATCGAACCGACTCGACCCCGCGTGCGGTTACTCGCGGTCCTGACCTTCCCGGACACCGACGAACTCGAAGTGCACCTGACGTTCTCCGGGCGGCGAATCATCGGTCGAGCATTGGCGAGCGAAGGCATCGCCGGCGCGGCCAAGGCGACCCTGCTCGGGCTCACCAACTTTGTGCCCGACCTCAAGGCCGGTGTTACATGGGCGGAGGAACTCAGCGAACACAACAACGATGATGACTCAATGATCGTGGCGTGCGCGATCGATGTGGACGGGATCACGCGTCACGGCATCGCCGCAGGGGGAAGTCGAATCGAGGCCGCGGCCCGCGCCACATTGCATGCGGTCAACCGGCGTCTCGAATCCCGTGCCGACACCACCACCTGACAGACCCCGGCGCTTCGCTCATCGATCCCTGCAAGACGCTTGGTAGTCTCGACGGCCCGCCCTCGTAGCTCAGGGGATAGAGCATCGGCCTCCGGAGCCGTGTGCGCAGGTTCGAATCCTGCCGAGGGCACCCCCGAAAATCGCTCTGACCTGCAGAAATATGCAGGTGGGAGTCCTGCGAGGTGACCGGCAATGACCGTGAGATCCGTCCATTCTCCCTCAGAATTGGGAGGGCTCTGGGAGGAGCCACCTGTCAGGTGGCGCAGTCGATCCACGTGACCCGCCGGGCGATCAGGGGCGCAGGACTTCTATGGCGCATGTGATCGTTGGCGCGGATGCCAGCCGTCGATCAGCAGTGAGCAGGGTGGAGCGAAGTTGTTCGGCCAGGGCGACGTAGGTGGCGTCGTAGGCGGTCACATTCGCCCGCAACTCGAACGCGCGACGCATCAGCGGGAGCGTCGGATAACGGGTGAGCACGAGGTCCGTGAGGTCGTCGACGGCCTCGGAGAAGCGCTGGTCCGTGAGATCGCCGGCGAGCCACCGTTTGCGGAGCACTGCAACGGTCTCCACGTCGATGAGGTCCGGCGCGGCCATCTGACCGGCGTCGTTGAGACGATCGCGGGCGGTGGTGCCATCGGGTCCGTCGTCGGCCAAGGCGTTCGCAAGCACGGACGCATCGACAACGATCACGATACGGGGCGCTCACCCTCGAGATCGGCCACGGCGCGCTCGAGGCCGACCTTGCCGCCGGTGCGGCGGGAAACGCGGGCGAAGAGCTCCTCAGGAGTCGGTCGCTCGACCATGCGGGTGAGCTCGTCGGTCAGGTACTGCTGGAGGGATCGACCTTGCTGCTGCGCCCGCCGCTGGAGAGCACCGTGAACGTCGTCGGGCAGGTCGCGTACGAGAATGTTCGGCATGCATGCATTATGCAAGCACGCCGTCCGCTTTGCAAGGGACGTGATCGCCTCGACGTGGTCGTGGATCGTCATGACCCGACGCGCAGCATCTGACGCTCACGCCCCAAGTGCCCAAAGTGGGACGGCACCGGCGCAGCAAGCCCTCTCGCTCTCGACCGCCAACCGCGTGCCGAAGAGTCGACGCGAGCTGACGGCCGATCGCGAGCCAGGACCCGCGTCTCCTCGAAGAACTCAGGCACTGTGCGGCGGATGTGTCGGACTTCGACGTTGAGCCGGTAGGCCACCTGGGCGATGGTCAACAGCTGGTCGTCGCTGGCATCGGGGGCGGAGCTGGTCGGGATGATCGTCATGGTGGTCTCCTCGGGTCGGGTGTGAGCTGTAGGCCGGAACGGAGCCGCCAACTCTCCCGAGTGGCCGCGACTGCGTTCTCTTGTCCTATGCACCCCGCGCGGCGCCGAACGCGACACGACGCCGGAGATTTTGTTGAGGCGTGGCGTGTCAGTGGACCGTGGTTGTCCGCGATGGTCCGTCCACTCGAAAGTTGTTCCCAAACCGCGTGCTGGGCGGTAGAAGCGTCGTGTGGTGGACGAGCCCGAGTTCTTGACGGTGACCGAGATGATGGCGCATCTGCGGATGGGTCGCACCTTCGTGTACCAGGAAGCGCGCCGCCACCTCGCGACCGGCGGTGCCGCGGGGATCCCTTGTCGTAAGTTCGGTCGTCTGCTCCGCTTCCCGACGAGCGAGCTGCACGCGTACGCCGCGTTGCGGTCGTCGACCTCGACCACACCGCGTTCCACGCCAGTCGCTGATCGCGTCACGCGACCGCAACCGGTGACAGCATCCCGGTTGCGAGGTACAAAGCCGACGAATATGGTCCAGTTGGTCCAATGGCTTGGGGGAATACGTTGAAGATCCACGCAGAACACGCGCGTCGTCGCACCGGCAAGCACCTACGACGGCGGCTGATCGCCGGAGTCGCGGCAGTCCTGTTGATCGGATCGGCAACCAGCGCTGGCGCGGACTCGAATCGAGCGTGGCGCAAGCCGCATCACCTCGAGCACGTCTTCGTGATCGTGCTCGAGAATTACAAGACCGAAGACGTGACCCCTGCGTCTAATCCGTACCTGTTCAGCCTCGCGGCGCAAGGCGTGATCCTCGACGAGATGTATGGCGTCGATCACGCGAGCCTCTCGAACTACGTCGCAATGACGAGCGGCAACTCGCCGAACGCGAGTACCAAGGCCGACTGCTTCTTCTACGACTGCATCTTCGAGGCACCGAGCGACACCAACATCGCCGACCAGCTCGAAGGGACCAACCGATCGTGGAAGGCCTACATGGAGTCGATGCCGGCACCCTGCGCGCATCCCACCGTCGCGGGGGTGTTTGACCCGTTCGTTGTCGGGTACGCCACGCGCCACAACCCATTCATGTATTACCGAGACATCGTCGGCCCGGATATCTCGGTCGTTCCGGACCGCTGCGCGGCCCACGACGTGCCACTTCCCCAGATCGCCACCGACCTCGCCGAGCACAACGTACCGAACTACTCCTTCATCGTGCCCAACACGTGCAACGACGCCCACGACCGTGGCGAGAACTGTTCGCTCCCCACCGCCGACGCGTGGCTCGCGGCCAACGTGCCCCAGATCCTGGAGTCGAACGCCTACCGCCATCACGGAGCCCTCATCATCACCTTCGATGAGTCAGAAGGCGGCGACACGCGAGGGTGTTGTGGGAGCACCTCGGGCGGCGGCAAGATCTTCACCACTGTTCTGTCGCCTGCGGTAGCGAACCCAGGAACACATTCCACCGTGCCGTACAACCACTATTCGGTGTTGCGCACGGTCGAGGACACGTTCGGGCTCGATTGCCTGGGCCACGCGTGCGACGCCACCTCCGCACCATTCGGAACCGATGTTTGGCTCGTCCGCAACCATCACCACCACCTGCGCCACCACCCTGACACGAGCGACTGAGTCCCGGACCAGACCTCAGGTACTGCGGTTCGGGGGTCGATACATCTCAGGAAACCCATCCTGAGGAGTACGAGTGCCCGTATCGTCCGGCACCGATCAACTGAGCCATTCCGCCGCGCCGTACCGCGGCCCGGACCGCCGCGGCGTCGCGCGGTTCGTGATCCGCGCCACACTTCCTACGGCGGCACTGGTCGTCCTCGCCGTCGCCTGGCTCGTTGCGTCCCAACACTCGAGGATCTCCGTTTCGCCCCGGACCCTCACCGAACTCGGGGCCATTGCCGCCACCCTGGCGTTCATGGCGGGGGTCGCCTGCCTCTTGCGCTGGCGGCTCGACGGCATCGCACGGGGCTGGTGGTGTGGATGGGCCCTCCTCGCGTTGGGCTCCGGTCAGCTCGTGCTCCAACCGATCACCGGTCCAAGCACCGTCGGTGCAGAACTCGCGACCTTCGCCCTCGCGATCGTGCTCGTCGGGCGTGCAGTCCTTGGCCCTGAGGTCGATACCACCATCCGGACGTCGACCACGCTCACCATCGTGGGCGGTGGCCTTGCAGTTGCCCTGATCCCGGCCCTGGTAGTGGGTCATTCCGAGGAGCGCGCCCACATCGCATTCGCGATCCTGGGCTCATCGTGGATTCTCCTCGCCGCGGTTGGGGCGCTGCGCCAGCGGCGCGGCCATCATGACGCCGAAGCCGGATGGATCATCCCCGTCGCGGTCGCACTCGGGCTCGCGGAACTCATCCCCCTCGCCATCGACCGCGCCGATACCGGCCTCTTCGCCGACCGCTGGTTTGAGCTCGCCGCGATGTCGCTCGCGTGTGTGGGGGCGCTCGGCGGGCTCGTACGAGCGGCCGTCCACCATCGCACCCGCGCACTGCGCGAGCACATCGAGCGCGAACGCGAGCTCGCGAACCGTCAACGGGTCGAAGAGAACTTTGCCGACCGGCTCCACGAAATGCGATCGACGGTAGTAGCGCTCGAAGGCGGAGTGGCGACCTGGAATCCCAACGGAGCGGAGGCCCAGGAGTCGAGCTTGCGGGCCGCGCTGATTGCCGAGATCCGCCGGCTCCGTACTCTCGTGAACGAGTCACCGACCGCGGTGGGAGTCGCACCGTTCGACATCGAGCAAGCCCTCGAGCCCACGATCGAGATCCAACGAGCCAACGGCCAGTCGGTGATGTTGCGGGTTCCGGCAGCCGCGCGAGCGCTCGGACGCCCCGAGGAGATCGCGCAGGTCGTTCACGGACTCCTCACGAACGCGGCGAAGTACGCACCGGGATCAACCGTATGGGTCACCGCGAGCCATGCGCTCGATGAAATCTCGATTCGCGTCGAAGACCACGGGCCCGGTATCGACCCTCAGTATTGGGACCGCGTGTTCGATCGAGGGTTCCGCCTGGACCCCTCGTCCATGGTGGGCGGTGACGGGCTCGGCTTGGCCCTCGCTCGCAAGATCGTTCGCAGCCAGGACGGCGACCTCTGGGTCGAGGAGGGGACCACCCGCGGCACGGCGTTCGTACTCTCGATCCCGGCCGCTCCCGCGCTCAGGATCGTGGGCGGACGCGCCGAAGCATTACCTATGCCGAATCCGACCAACCCTCCGATGCAGCCCGGAATTCCCATGCAGGAGGCCCGGTGACCGACACCGCGCTGTCCTTCTCCCCCCAAGCCCGCGCCGACGGTGCGCGCGTGGCCATCATCGAGGACCACGGACTGCTCGCCCAGTCCCTCGCGTTCGCGCTCAGCAACCTCGGTGCCTCGGTGACCGTGGTCGAGGACCTCGAAGCGTCTGCAGTCCTCCGAGTCCTCGATGAGCAGGTCCTCGATCTCGTACTCCTGGATTTCGACCTCGGCGACGCGGGGCTCGGCCTGCACCTCATCGAACCGATCACGACACTCGGCCTCCAGGTGGTGATGCTGACCGGCGAGACGAGCCCCATCGTGCTCGCCGAATGCATCGAGGCCGGAGCCATCGGCATCATCCGCAAGTCCGACCCATTCGAACGGCTGATCGACCAGGTCAGCGACGTCATGCAGGGACGGACCATTCTGAGTACGGGAGCGCGCGACCAACTCCTCGCCGACCTCCGCTCCCACCGAGCCCAGGAAGATCAACGCGGCGCCCCGTTCGCACGCCTGACGGTGCGCGAGTCCGAGGTCTTGCGTGCTCTCATCGATGGGAAGAACGCCGAAACCATCGCCCGCGAGAGCTACGTGAGTATTGCCACGGTGCGATCGCACATCAAGGCATTGCTCGCCAAGCTCGGCGTGAACAGTCAGCTTGCCGCGGTCGCGATGGCGAAGCGGGCCGGCTGGACGTCTCGGGTCCTGCGTCCGCCGAATCCCTGAGCAGTCACTGAGCCATGCGGCCCATCGCGTTGACATTCCCAAATCTTGAGGATGCCAAGCGACCGGGAATCCTCGATCCTTCCTTGTAACGAAACGGGTGCGGGCATGTGCTCGCCGACAAGGGAGAAACCAAAAAATGAGCGACATGATCTTCGCGTTCTGGACTCGTCTTCAGAACCTCAAGACAGACGAGACCGGCGCCACCGCGGTCGAGTACGGGATGCTCGTGGCGCTGATCGCCGCCTTCATCATCGGCACGGTCGGGATCCTCGGCGGAAAAATCAACGACGCCTTCGATTCGATCAACGCCGTCCTCTAGCACCAGTCGTTCTGGCTCCGGCGCTCCCGCCTCAGCGGGTGCGCCGGAAGCCGGATCTTGCTGCTTCCCTTCGCCATGCTCTTCGAGGAGTCGACGATGCGCATCACCCGAGATCGGACTCACGACCAAACCGGTGCAGCCGCGGTGGAATTCGCGATCGTCCTCCCCATTCTGATCCTGCTGGTCTTTGGGATCGTTCAGTTCTCCATCGCTTTCAACCGCGTCCAAGGCCTGCAAGCCGCGGCTCGCGAAGGAGCCCGCGTCGCGGCACTGCCCCAGTCGACCCAGGCCGACGTGCGGAGCAAGGTCACCTCCGCTCTGAGCGGCGTGCTCCCGAGCGGGACACCTCCCACGATCACGATCTCGCCCAGCTCGGGCAACCCCTGCGATCTCCGCAGCACCGACGCCCGCGCCACCGTCACGGTCACTGCGAACACCAACCTCGACATCCCGCTGTGGGGCAGTGAGAAGCTCACTCTCTCCGGTAAGGGTGAGTTCAAGTGCGAGTGACCCGAGACGAACGCGGCGCAGTCGCGGTGGTCGTTGCCATTTGCGGGATCATGATCTTCGGCTTCGCGGCCTATGCGATCGATTCGGGCCGGCTGTGGTCCGACCGGCGCCACCTCATCACTGCGGCTGACGCGGCCGCGCTCGGCAGCGCCAAGGACTATGCAACCGGTGCGTCGGGCTGCCAGAGCGCGGCGGCGAGCTTGGTGGCTGCAAACCACTCCGGCGCCTCGGTCACCAGTTGTCAGCCGGTCGTGCAGGCCACCTCCGGGCATGTAACCGTTACCGCCCGGAGCCGCGTCGATTTCACGTTCGCTCGTATCTTCGGATTGACCACGAAGGCCATCAACGCCTCAACCACCGCGGAATGGGGTATCCCGACCGGCGCGAACAACCTGCGCCCATTCGGCCTGTGCCACACCGCGAACACCCAGCTCTTGGCGTGGCTCAACTACCCGAGCGGGCCGACCGGCTCCTCCGGCGTCATTCGGATTACCTATGGCAAAGCGCAACCGCTCTCGTGCGGAACCGTGCCGGGGAACTGGGGAATCCAGGACTTTGACGGCGGCGCGAACTCCAACCAAGACACCAAGACGTGGGCCCTCAACGGCTACCCCGGACTCGTCGGTATCGGCGACAACATCCCGGGTGACACCGGCGCCTTCTCGAACAGCCTCGATACCGCACTCGCCTTCCTGAAGAACAGTGGTCAGGCCTTTGCTCTGCCCGTCTTCGACACGGCCACCGGCACCGGATCGAACGCCCGCTTCCACATCATCGCCTTCGTGTTCGTGAAGTTGGTCGACTACAAGACGACGGGGGCCCAAGCCAATCGTTACCTGGACCTGATCTTCACCAAGGGCGTCATCTCCGGCACGTGCTGTGCGCCGGGCGGCGTCAACACCCTCGTGCGGACGCTGCGCATCTGCGACGTCAACACGCTCATACCCAACACCAACGATCCCCGCGCCTGCTAAGGCCGGGGACCACCAGAAGGGCTACATCGTGGATAATCGAAGGATTCTGGGACTGGTCGCCGCATTGGCGCTGGCGTTCGTCGGCACCTTGGCAATCGTCACGTACGTCAACGGCGCCGAGGATCGAGCCCAGGCAGACGAGACGATCGTCAAGGTGCTCGTGGTCAAGGAGCCGGTGCCGGCGGGCACACCCGCCAAAGAGCTCGGAGACCGGGTCGGGCTCGAGCGCGTTTCCGCCAAGGTGACCGCTGACGGTGCCGTCACGAGTGTGAAGAGCCTCGGCAAGAAGGTCGCCGGCACGACACTGGTTCCCGGCGAGCAGCTGCTTTCGAGCCGCTTCGTGGATCCGAGCAGCTTCTCGGCTACGGGTGCCGACGTTCAAGTACCTGCGGGCCTCTTGCGGACCACGATCGCGCTCGACCCACAGCGGGTCGTCGGCGGTGTCCTCACCCCGGGAGCGAGGGTCGCCGTGCTCGCTTCGTTTGAGCCCTTCACGAACAACAGCGGCAACACGATCACGCTCGACGGAAACACCGTTGAGGATGGCAAGGCAGTGGGGAACACCACGCACATCATGTTGCACAAGGTGCTCGTGACGAACGTGCAGTTGACTGGCAACATCAACAGCACCGACAACACATCGGACAAGAACACGGCGGACACCAACAAGCCCGGCGAGGCGCCGACGAGCCAGCTGCTCGTGACACTCGCCCTCGACGGTCCCGCGACGGAGCGTCTCGTGTTCGCACAAGAGTTCGGCAAGCTTTGGTTGTCGATCGAGCCATCCGACGCCAACGAGGCCGGGACACTGGTCCAGAGCCGGACCACGATCTACCGATGAACACCAAGACGCGAGTGCTGTTGGCACCAACCACCGAGGCTTGGGAAGCCCGCGTTCGTGAATCGTTCGATGACACGTTGAACGGCGAGCTGAAGTCGTGGGGCGACGAGACGCTTGGCGGCGCTGACACCGCCGCGATGTTGACCGCCATCGAAGACCATGGAGCCGGCGTTGTGGTTCTCGGCCCCGGACTCGATTCCGAGCCCGCGCTCGAGATCGCCGCCACCCTCGACCGGGAGCGGCCTGACCTCTGCGTCCTCCTGGTTGCAGATCCGACCCCGGACCTCTATCGCCAGGCGTTGCGCTGCGGTGTGCGTGACATCGTCGATCCGGATGCGGAGCTGCACGAGGTCCGCGCGGCATTCGACACGGCGATCGAGATGGCGACGCGACGCCACCATCAGTCCACGACCACGGCCGAGGCCGAGACGACGCGGGTCATCGCGGTTGTCTCACCCAAAGGCGGCGCAGGGAAGACCGCGATCTCGTCGAACTTGACCATCGGACTCGCCGCTATCGCTCCGGGTGACACCGTGATCGTGGACCTCGACGTTCAGTTTGGCGACGTCGGGAACGCGCTGCGTCTCGCACCTGAATACACGATCACCGACGCGGTGCGCGTTGGTGACGCACTCGATGTGACCACCCTCAAGGCGTACCTCACGTCTCACCCCAGCGGCGCCTACGCGCTCTGCGCACCCGAGACGCCGGCCGATGCGGATCTCATCAGCATCGAGGACGTCACTCGGATCCTGCGCCTGCTCGCCGCGGAGTTCCGATTCGTTGTCATCGATACGGGCGCTGGTCTTGACGAACACACGCTCGCGTCCATCGAGCACGCGAGCGACATCGTGCTGGTGTGCGGCACGGACGTCGCGAGTGCGCGGGCGGTTCGCAAGGAGATCGAAACCTTCGATCTCCTCGGGCTCACCACGCAACGGCGGCATCTCGCTCTGAATCGAGCCGACGCTCGTGTCGGACTCACGGTCGAGGATATCGAGACGACCGTTGGCATGACCATGAGCGTGGCGATCCCCAGCTCGCGTTCGGTTCCACTGTCGATGAACCAAGGCATCCCGCTCCTGGAGGGTGCCCAGAAGTCACCCGTCAGTCGGTCACTCGGCGAGCTCGTCAATCGCCTCGCCGGTGACACTGCAGCCAAGCAGGACGCCCAGTCACCAAGTCTGCGGCGCAGGCGGAAGGAAACCCGATGAAGCTCACCGACCGACTCAAGGCCGCCGAAGCTCAACAGCTGGACGACCCGGAGATGCAGCGACCACATTCACGCCAGGAGGTCGAACACCACGCCGAGGCGCCGGTGACGCTCGACCCGTTCGCGAGTCTGAAGCGGCGAGCCCAGGATGCACTGTTCGCCCGGATGGGCCAGCGGCTCTACGACGCTTCGCTCTCCGAGGAGCAGCTCGACGCGCTCGTCGTGCAGGAAATCGGCCGAGTCATCGAGACCGAACAAACCGCACTCTCGGCTTCTGAACGATCGCGCCTCGTCGCCGAGGTTTCCGACGACGTTCTCGGACTCGGAGCGATCGAGCGTTACCTCGCCGACCCCTCCGTGACCGAGGTCATGGTGAACGCGTGCGACGGGATCTACGTGGAGCGTGACGGTCGACTCACCCTCACCGAGTCTCGCTACCTGTCGGAGGATCATCTCCGCCAGGTCATCGAGCGCATCGTGTCGCGCGTCGGCCGTCGGATCGACGAATCGTCACCGATGGTCGATGCCCGCCTCCCGGATGGTTCGCGCGTCAACGCAATCATCCCTCCGCTCGCAGTCGACGGTCCGATCCTGACGATCCGGAAGTTCGCTCGGTACGCGTTCACGCCGGAAGACCTCATCAGCTACCGAACGATGACCCAGGAGATGGTGGAACTGATCGACGCCTGTGTCCGCGGCAAACTGAACATCCTGATCAGCGGCGGTACCGGCACCGGCAAGACCACGATGCTCAATGTTGTGTCCGGCTTCATCCCCGAGGACGAACGCGTCGTCACCATCGAAGATGCAGTCGAGCTCAAGCTCACGCAGCGCCACGTGGTTCGGCTGGAGGGTCGGCCGCCGAACATCGAGGGAAAGGGGCAAGTCACGATACGTGACCTCCTCCGGAACTCGCTGCGCATGCGTCCCGATCGGATCGTCGTGGGTGAAGTTCGTGGTCCGGAAGCGCTGGACATGCTCCAGGCGATGAACACCGGACACGATGGCTCGCTCTCAACGCTGCATTGCAACTCACCCCGGGATGCGCTGGCCCGGCTCGAGACGATGGTCCTGATGGCCGGCTTGGATCTACCCCTCCGTGCCATCCGTGAACAGGTCGCGTCCGCAGTCGACGTGATCATTCACCTCTCGCGGATGCGCGACGGCACCCGACGCGTCACGCAGGTCACCGAAGTGTGCGGCATGGAGGGCGACATCGTCACGCTCGCCGACCTCTACAAGTTTGACTACTCCGCCGGCAGCGACGAGAACGGTTATCTCCTCGGCTCGGCGCGGCCAACCGGATTGCGACCCCAGTTCTCCGACCGGCTCGGCGACATGGGAGTCGAAGTCCCAGCCCACCTGTTCGGCGCTCCGGATATCAGCTTGGTCAGCAGCACCCATCGGAGTCGGCGATGATCCGGCGGATCGTGCTCGCGGCCACGGCGGTGACGTTCGCGCTGGCCGTCTTGCCCGCCGCTCGCGCGGGCGCGGCGGGCTCCACGCCGACCGCGGGCGCGGCGGCCGACCCGGGTTGGTTCCAGAGCGAAATCGCGCTGTGGCTCGGAGTCGGAATCGTGTTCATCGGCCTCGCGGTGGCGTTGGCACTGGCGTTCGCGCCCCGGGAGCGCTCCAGCCAGCTCGCAGGTTCGACATTGCAGGGCGTGCGCAACGGTACGTCGATGCTCACCAACATCGGCCAACAGGCCACGGGGTTCGCCGAACGATCGCTGAGCCACCACGATCGAGGAAGCCGCCTCAACTCCGCGTTGGAACGCGCGGGCATTGCGATGCACCCGAGCGAGTTCGCGGTGCTCGCCACCACGGCGACCTTCGCCGTGTTCGCAGTTGGTCTCGTGCTCACGAATCTCGTCGCCGCGACCGTCGCAGCAGTATTCGTTCCGCTGCTCTGCCGGATTGGCGTGACCGGGCTCGCTGAGCGGCGCAGCGAGAAGTTTGCCGATCAGCTCGAACAGACGCTCCCGCTCCTCAGCGGTAGCCTCCGGGCGGGCTTCGGCATCATGCAGGCGTTCGACGCGGTGGCCCGCGAGAGCGTGGCTCCAACCTCGGAGGAGTTCCACCGCCTCGTCGTTGAAACCCGACTCGGACGCGACCTCAACGAGGCGCTGACCTCGATGGCCGACCGGGTCAGAAGCGAAGACTTCGATTGGATCGTCCAGGCGATCGAGATTCACCGTCAGGTCGGAGGCGACCTCGCCGAGGTCCTCGACAACGCGTTCGGGACGATCCGCGACCGGAACCGTATCCGGCGTCAGATCAAGGCGCTCAGCGCCGAAGGCCGGCTCTCGGCGATCATCCTGTTCGTGCTTCCGCTGGGCATGTTCGGGGTGATCACGGTCTTGAATCCGAACTACATCGCCGAGCTCACCGGGAACCCGCTCGGAATCACACTCTTGCTCGTCGCCGGCGGGCTACTCGTCGTCGGCGGACTCTGGCTGCGGCGCATCGTGCGCCTCGTGTTCTAGGAGGACTGCATGCCAATCGGAATCTGGCTCGCCGCGTTTGCGATGGTCGTGTCTCTTCCCGTCGCCTGGTGGGCGATCAGCGGAACTCGCGTCGAGGGACGGGCGGCACGTGCCAACCTTGCCCAGGCCATCACCACCGCCACCGACCTGCGCAAGGCCGTCATGGAAAAGTCGGCCCACGACCGGGTGGTCTCCCCAGCGCTCGATGCGCTCGCACGTCGAGCACGGCGATTCACCCCTGTGGGCGTGATCGAGAAGCTCGAACGCAAAGCATTCCTGGCCGGCCTCGTCGACACCTGGCCCACTGAACGCTTGCTGGCAGTCAAGGCAGTCGGTGCCCTCGCTCTGGGGATCGCCGGGGTATTCGCATTCCTCGCGAACCCCAGCGTCCTCATGGCAATGTTTGCCATCGGGATGGCTCTCATCGGCTACTTCGCCGCTGACCTCCTCATGGACAGCAAGGCGCGTGAGCGCCAAAGCACCATCGAGCTGCAACTCCCGGACGTTCTCGACCAACTCACCATCTGCGTCGAGGCCGGCCTGGGCTTCGAAGCCGCCATGGCTCGAGTCGCCGAGAACGCCGGCCCGCTTCCCGGCGAGATCGGTCGCACGCTCCAGGACATCCAGATCGGAGTACCGCGTGACGAAGCACTCGAGAACCTCCTGAACCGTACCGACGTGTTGGACCTGCGAACCTTCGTCCACGCATTCGTTCAGGCCGAGCGATACGGAATCCCCGTTGCCCAGGTCCTGCGCATCCAGGCAGGTGAGATGCGCGACAAGCGCAAGATCCGGGCCGAGGAACGCGCGATGAAGATGCCGGTGAAGCTCGTGTTCCCGGTAGTGCTGTGCATCCTGCCTGCACTGTTCGTCGTCGTTGGAGGACCCGCCGTGGTCCGAATCTCCCAGACCAGCTTTGGAGGCTGACATGAGCGACGTACTGGCGACGACGCACGACCACCTGGCGATGGCAACGGCGTCCGACTTGCTTGCCGGCCTGGGACCGAATCCACCTCAGGCACGCGCGGTGCAGTTCGCGACCGGCTTCCAGCCACTCGACGACGTGCTCGGCGGCGGCATCCGCGCCCAGGACCTCGTCCTCGTCGGCGGGCGGCCCGGGGTCGGCAAGACGGTTGCGTCGCTGCAATGGGCGCGCTGGATGGCCATGCAGGGCCACACCGCGATCTTCGTCTGCTACGAGCACTCACCCCATTCATTGCTCGGCCGCCTGCTCGCGCTCGAACTCGGCTGCCTCGCCCGCCCCGATGAGATCGTCGAGCTGACGCGGCTTCGAACCATCGCTCAAGAAGTCGCGCTGGGCGCCGTACCGGCTGAAGCGCTGACCGTCGACCCACTCGGCGAGGAGGCGTACCACCGAGTGCAGGAGTACGGGCCCCGCCTGCGTCTCGTCCAGGGCTCAGGGCTCCGCACCGGGGTGAACGAACTGGCTCGCATCGTGTCGGAGTATCGCGACGGATCGACCGCGCTCTTCGTGGACTACCTGCAGAAGGTCCCGGTGGCCGCCGACCTCCGAGCCAATGAGGAACGCACGACCTATCTCACCGAGCAACTCAAGGAACTCGCGATGGCGGCCGAGGTGCCCGTCGTGGCGCTGGCAGCTGCCGATCGAGAGGGGCTGACGGCGCGCCGACTCCGGCTGCATCATCTCCGCGGCTCGACGGCGCTCGCCCACGAGGCCGACATCGCGATCCTGCTCAACGAAAAGGCGATCTCGGTTTCGAAGTCACACCTTGCGTTTGATTCGGTACGAGCCGAACAGTTCAAGCGGTGGGTCATATTCAGCGTCGAGAAGAACCGCGAAGGCGCTCCCGATATGAACCTCGAGTTCCGCAAGGACCTCGCGAACTACCGGTTCGACCCGAACGGCGGATTCATCAGCGAAGCGCTCGTCGACCAAGTTCTCTACGAGGAGTAGGCGCAGCGCACTTCACGTTCGGTGAGCAAGCAGCCATCTCGTAGTCTGCGGGGATGGCTGAACTGCACCCGATGCGTATTGGTTCTGAGCTCGTCACGACGGGCAACGAAACCACCATCCTCTCCCCTTTCGATGGCTCCGAACTCGGTCGGGTAGCAGTCGGAACTGCGGAGCACGTCGACGCCGCGGTCGCCGCCGCGCAGGCGGTGCGCCATGATCCGATGCCCGCCCATCAGCGCGCCGCGATTCTCGATGCTGCGGCCGCGGCACTCACCGCGCGCCACGAAGAGTTCGCTCGGTCGATCGCCGGTGAGGCGGCCAAGCCCATCAAGACCGCGCGCGTCGAAGCCGCTCGCGCCGCGGGCACGTTCCGATTCGCGGCAGTCGAGGCCCGCACGTTGACCGGCGAGATGATCGCGATGGATGCCAACGACGCGGGCATGGGCAAGTTCGGCTTCACGTTGCGGGTGCCGGTGGGCGTCGTCGGCGCGATCAGTCCATTCAACTTTCCGTTGAACCTTGTCTCGCACAAGATCGCGCCTGCGATCGCCGCGGGCTGCCCGGTGGTGTTGAAACCTGCGTCACAAACGCCCCTCACCGCGCTGCTCCTCGCATCGATGCTGCTCGACGATGCGGGGCTCCCGCCGGGCTGGCTCAACGTGGTCGTCGGCGGCGGCAGCAGCGTTGGCAACGCGATCGTCGATCATGACGAGATCGCCTACATCACGTTCACCGGCTCGCCAGAGGTCGGCTGGGGCATCAGGGGACGAGCGCCGCGCAAGAAGGTCGGGCTCGAACTCGGCAACAACGCGCCCGTCATCGTGGAGCCCGACGCCGATCTAGAAATCGCGGCCGCCAAGATCGTTGCCGGAGGATTCGGCTACTCCGGCCAGACGTGCATCTCGGTCCAGCGGGTCTACGCGCACGACTCGATCCGCGATGAGTTGGTAGATCGCGTGGTTGCAAAGGTTCAGCACTTGATCGTCGGCGATCCAATGGACGACGCCACCGACGTCTCCGCACTGATCAATGAGGGTGAGCGCGATCGGATCGTCGGCTGGATCGAGGAAGCCACAGACGGTGGGGCGAAGATCGCGACCGGGGGCGCCGTGGTCGACGCGGTTCTCACCCCCACGGTGCTCACGGGCGTGCTTCCCGAGATGAAGGTGTGCACCCAAGAGGTCTTCGGTCCGCTGATCGGCTTTCAGGGCTATCACGACCTCGATACCGCCTTCGCCGCGGCCAACGACAGCCGGTACGGACTCCAAGCCGCGATCTTCACCACCAACCTCGGGGCTGCACTCAAGGCCGCGCACTCGCTCGATTTCGGCGGCGTGATGGTGAACGAGATGCCCACATTCCGTACGGACCAGATGCCATACGGCGGCGTGAAGGACAGCGGGAACACCAAAGAAGGCCCGCACTATGCGGTACGAGAAATGACCGAAGAACGGCTCGTCGTTATTCAGATGTAGCTCGCGGCCGGTTACAGGATGCGTTGCATCAGGACGAGGTCAAGCCAACGGCCGAACTTGAAGCCGGTCTCGGGCATTCGGGCAACTTCGACGAAGCCCATGCGTTCGTGGAACCGGATCGAGTCGACGTTGTCACCATCGATCGCGCCGACCATCACGTGAATACCGGCGGCGCGGGCGCGTTCCATCAATGCATCGAGCAAGACCCGGCCGACGCCACTCGCTCGCCGATCGCCCCGCACGTGGATCGAGTGTTCGACGGTGAACCGGTACCCCTCGAAATGCAACGTGTTCCGAAAGTCGCCAAAGCTCGCCACTCCCACGACTTCGCTCACCCCCGAACCGTGATCGGCAGCGGCCACGAGAACGGGAAACCCGCTCGACTGCTGACGCTCGAACCATTCAGAGCGCGTCTCCAGCGCGAACGGTTCGTCGCGCCACGCCACCGTGGTCGTCGGGATCAACTCGTTGAAGATCGCGAGCGACGCCGGAATGTCCGCATCAGTGCAATCACGAATCGAGATCGTCACGACGCCGACTCATCGACGAGCAGACCGCGCAGGAGCGCTGCAAGACCCATGTCGAAATGTCGATCCGTGTCGATCGAGTGATACTCCGCCTGCATCATCGCGAGGCGCGGAAAATGTCGTGGCCGGGCCTCTACCGCGGGCAATCTGCGTTGGTTCCGACGCGCGAGCACTGCATGTTCAGCCTGCGCCCGAGTCACGGCGTACACGAACACTTCGTTGGCAATCGCTACCTGTTCCCAAGGATTCTCGGTGTGCGCGGCCGCAACGACAAGGAGACCCTCCATCATCCGACAACCCTCAGACATCGCCGGCCAGTCCATGAGACAAGCGGCGGCGAGGCCCGGCGTGTTCCGCAGGCGTCGGCGCGCAGTTTGGGCCCAGGCGCGCAGCCTCGCCTCCGGGGAGCCCTCGGTCGGCGGATTCGGGACTCGTACCAACGCGGCGCTGACCGATGCACGACGCAGGTCAGTGCCGGAATCGAAGCAGCGGTACAGCGCCATCGGCGTGACACCGACTGCGGCCGCCACCGATCGCATCGTCACGCCATCGACACCATCGCGGCGCACAACTCCCGCACCCGCCCGCGACGCCGTCACGGCGTTCAACTTCCGTGCGCCTGCTCGCACTCCGTTTCCGCCTCCCGCTCAGTACTCATACTTTCTTTTCGCAATTCCCCTTAACTATACAGCTGTATAGCTAAGGGGAATTGCGAAAAGCGACAACGGTGGCGCTCCGCGCGTACGGTGCCGCTGATCAATCGACCATGGACGCCGGGGGCACCGATGACTGGACCAGCGACAGCACCAATGGGGGCACTGGACGGCAAGGTGGCGCTCATCACGGGCGCGGCGTCCGGGATCGGCCAAGCGACAGCCCATCGGTTCGCGGCCGAGGGCGCAACGATCTGCGCGGTCGACTTCGACGACACCAACGGAAAGGCGGTGGCCGAGTCAGTCGGTGGTCACTACGTCCACGCCGACGCCGGTGATCCGACCGAAGTGGACGCGGCATTTGCTGCGTGTGAGGCCGAGCTGGGCGGCGTGGATATCGCGTACCTCAACGCCGGGATCGCGATCGGTGTGGCCGACGTGACCGCCCTCACGGATTCCGACTACCACCGCATTATGCGGGTGAACGTCGACGGCGTCGTGTGGGGCGCCCGAGCCGCAATCCCGGCAATGGTCAGACGAGGCGGCGGCGCGATCGTCGCCACCAGCTCCCTGGCCGGGTTGCTTCCGTTCCCCTTCGACCCGGTGTACGTACTCACCAAACATGCGGTCGTCGGCTTCATTCGGAGTATCGCACCCACCCTCAAGGCGCAGAACATCACGGCCAACACGGTGAATCCGGGGATGACCGATACGAACATTCTGACGGAGGACACCAAGGCGCTGTTCGCCGCAAGTGACTTTCCCCTGATGCCCGCCACCCAGATCGCCGAGGCCGTCTTCACCATCGTGACGACGGGTCGCACCGGCGAGTGCTGGGTCTGCCAGCCCGGCCGGGACACCGAGCCGTACACATTTCGTGGCGTTCCGGGGCCCCGAACCGAGGGCGCCATCGGTCGCCGCCCGCCAGTGGTGGAGTAGCGGGCCGCGAAACTCCCTACGGAGTGTGCGCGGCTCCACCAGTATCGTTTCCCGGATGACCAGCCCCGACGCTGCACCAACTGACGTGGTCCCGGAACATCCCGGCAAACTTCTGAGCGAACCGAATGCCGAGGCTGCGCCCGGACCGCCCGAGGAGCAGGTCCGCCAGCCCACCAAGTTGATCCGCATCGCATCCATGGTGCGCACAATGCTCGATGAGGTTCGTCGTGCTCCGCTCGACGACGCCGGACGGCGGGCGCTGCGCGAGATTCACGAACGTTCCCTGCATGCGCTCGAGGATGTGCTTTCGCCCGAGCTTCACCAGGAGTTGGCCGAGGTCGTACTCCCCTTCAACTCCGATACCCCGAGCGAGTCTGAACTCCGCATCGCACAAGCCCAACTCGTTGGTTGGCTCGAAGGCTTGTTCCACGGCATCCAGGCCACGCTGTTCACCCAACAGGCAATGGCCCAGAACCAGTTCGAGGAAATGCGTCGCCGTCATGCCCTCGAAATCGGTGCCCCGGATCCCACCGGTGCCTCCGGTCCCGGCGATGCGACCCTCGAGCGGGCGCCGGGCGCGTACCTCTGATGACCGAGAGCCCGTGGAGCCCCGAATCCTGGCGAACCCGGCCCGTTGAACAACAGCCTGATTGGCCCGTCGACGAACTCACCGGGGTACTCGACGAACTCGAGAACATCCCGCCACTCGTCTTCGCCGGGGAAGCACGCTCGCTCACCGAAGACCTCGCAGCTGCGAGCGAAGGCCGCGCTTTTGTCCTCCAAGCCGGCGATTGCGCCGAAGCGTTCAGCGCGTTTTCCGCGAACGCGATCCGCGACAAGCTCAAAATCATCCTACAAATGTCGGTGGTCCTCACCTACGGCAGCGGTGTTCCAACGGTGAAGATCGGTCGGATTGCCGGACAGTTCGCGAAGCCTCGATCCTCGGCCACGGAACTCCGCGACGGCGTCGAACTCCCGAGCTTCCGCGGCGACATGGTGAACGACATCGCGTTCGACGCCGCGTCACGCCATGCGGACCCGCAACGACTCATGCGCGGATACCACCAGGCCGCGTCAACACTGAACCTGCTGCGCGCGTTCACGAAAGGTGGGTACGCAGACCTGGCCCAGGTCCACTCCTGGAACCAGGACTTCGTCACGTCGAGTCCCGAGGGTCGGCGGTACGAGACCCTCGCCGCCGAGATCGAGCGCGCACTCAAGTTCATGGCCGCATGTGGGATCGACCTCAAGCGGGAACTCCAGCTTCATCAGGTCGACTTCTACACTTCCCATGAAGCGCTGCTCCTCGATTACGAAGCGGCGCTTACCCGTCAGGACTCGATCACCGATGACTGGTACGACTGTTCGGCGCATCTGCTCTGGATCGGCGATCGCACGCGAGCGCTCGACGGCGCCCACGTGGAGTTCCTCGCCGGCGTCCAGAACCCGATCGGAGTGAAGCTCGGACCATCCACGCTTCCCGACGAAGCCGTCGCCTTGTGCAAACGGCTGAATCCGGATCTGCGCCCCGGCCGACTCATGCTCATCAGCCGCATGGGCAAAGATCTCGTGGGCGAGCGCCTTCCCGGCATCATCGAAGCGGTCCGCGATTCCGGCCACCCAGTGGTCTGGGCCTGCGATCCGATGCACGGCAACACCTTCACCCATTCCAGCGGGGTCAAAACTCGACGCTTCGACGACGTGATGAGCGAACTCCGGAGCTTCTTTGCCGCGTGTCACACCGCAGGCGTATGGCCCGGTGGAGTCCACGTGGAACTCACCGGCGACAACGTCACCGAATGTCTCGGCGGCACCGACGAGATCCTCGGCGACCACCTCGAACAGCGCTACGAGACGATGTGCGACCCGCGTCTGAACGCACGCCAGTCACTCGACCTCGCCTTCCAAGCCGCAGAACTCCTCCGCCAGTAGCCCGCTCGCCCGCACCTCGATCGAGCGGGATCGACACCAGTACCCTGCACGGCGTGACCGACACTTTCGAAGATCTCGGCCCGAACTCCGGGCTCGTTGACGATATGTACCGCCAGTTCGTGGCCGACCCCACCTCGGTTGCACCCTCCTGGCAGGAGTTCTTCTCCGACTATTCGCCCGCAGGCTCGCCGGCGCACCCCGCCACCGCCGCCACCGCCACCGCCGTGCCGGCAACGGGAGCGAACGCGCCGCTGCTACTCGCGGGCGAAGAAGCCAAGCCAATCCGCGGCGCTGCGGCGCGGACCGTCGAGAATATGGAGGCGAGCCTCAGAGTCCCCACTGCGACGTCGGTGCGCAACGTCCCCGCGAAACTCCTCGAGGTCAACCGCCAGATCCTCAACAACCACCTGAATCGGAACGCTCGCGGCAAAGTGAGCTTCACCCACCTGATCGCGTACGCCGCGGTCCAAGCCGTGCGCCAAGTTCCCGCGATGGGCTCGGGCTACGGCGTGGAGAACGGCCAGCCGGTCGTCGTGCGTCACGACCACGTGAACCTCGGACTCGCGGTTGATGTCACCAAGAAGGACGGCACCCGCACGCTGATGGTGCCCAACCTCAAGGACGCGCACGCGACCGACTTCGCGGGCTTCTTCGCCGCCTACGAAGAAATGATCCGCAAGGTCCGCACGAACGCGATCACCGTGGAGGATTTCGCGGGCACGACGGGCACCATCACCAATCCTGGGATGATCGGCACCGTCCACTCCGTCCCGCGGCTCATGCCCGGCCAAGGGTTCATTCTCGGCGTCGGTGCGATCGGATACCCCGCCGAATACGAAGGGGCTGACCCGCACACCGTCGCACGGTTGGGTATCAGCAAGACCATCACTCTCACCAGTACCTATGACCACCGCGTCATTCAAGGCGCGGAGAGTGGCGAGTTCCTCCGCGCGATTCACGATCTCCTCCTCGGCGGGCACGGCTTCTACGACGCCATCTTTCAGAGCTTCGCGGTCCCGTACGAACCCGCGCGCTGGAGTACCGATGTCAGCGCGCTCGACAACGAGCACGCGCACAACGAGAAAGTGGTCCACGTCCACCAGCTCATCAACATGTATCGCGTGCGGGGTCACCTCATTGCCAACCTCGATCCACTCGGCCGACGCGAGCCTGATACCCACCCCGAACTCGACATCAACCACCACGGCCTCAGCATTTGGGACCTCGACCGTGAGTTCCCCGTCGGCAGTCTGGGTGCCGGCGTTCTGTTGCGCGCGACCATGCCCCTGCGGGAAATCCTCGGCAGGCTGCGCGACGCGTACGCGCGTACCGTCGGCGTCGAGTTCATGCATATCCAGGATCCGGAACAGAAGGAGTGGATCCAAGCACGCGTGGAGATGCCCTCGCCTGCCCCCGACCCCGCGGTCCAGCGCCGCATCCTCGACCGCCTCAACGCGGCTGAGGCCTTCGAGGGGTTCCTCGGCAAGAAGTACCTCGGCCAGAAACGCTTCAGCCTCGAAGGGGCCGAGTCGCTCATCCCGATGCTCGACGCACTACTCACCGCCGCGGCCGACGCCGGGATGAGCGAAGCCGTGCTCGGCACCGCGCACCGCGGTCGACTCAATGTGCTGGTCAACACGGTCGGCAAGAGCTACGGCCAGATCTTCCGCGAGTTCGAGGGCGGACTCGATCCATCATCGGTACAGGGCTCCGGCGACGTGAAGTACCACGTGGGTGCGACCGGGACCCACGTCGCTCCGTCGGGAGTGGCGATCGAGGTCAGCCTCGCTTCGAACCCGAGCCATCTCGAGGCGGTGGATCCCGTGGTCGAAGGCATGGCCCGGGCCAAGGGCGACCGTATCGACGACAGCGAGCGTTGCCATGTGCTGCCGGTCCTTGTCCACGGGGATGCCGCATTCGCAGGCCAAGGGGTGGTGGCCGAAACGCTCAACCTGTCAGAAGTACCGGGTTACGAGGTCGGTGGCACCGTCCACATCGTGGTGAACAACCAACTCGGCTTTACCACTGCGCCCTCCATGGGTCGTTCCGGCGTCTACGCCACCGACGTCGCGAAGATGGTGCAAGCGCCGATCTTCCACGTGAACGGCGACGACCCCGAAGCCTGTGTGCGCGTCGTGCAACTTGCGTACGAGTTCCGCCAGGAATTCCGCAAAGACGTGGTGGTCGACATGGTCTGTTACCGCAAGTACGGCCACAATGAAGGCGACGAACCGGCGTTCACCCAGCCGAAGATGTACCAGCTCATCCGCGCTCGGCGCAGCGTGCGCAAGCTCTACACCGAGACCTTGGTCAACCGCGGCGACTTGACGGTGGCGGAAGCCGAAGCCGCGCTCGACGACTTCCACGCCCGGATGGACCACGCGTTCGAAGAGACGCATGAAACTGGGCCGCCCACGATCCCGGTCAACATCGTGCTTGCCGATGAGGTCGAACCCGCCGTCGACACGGGCGTCAGCGCGGCACAACTCCGCCAAATCGTCGGCGCACTCGTGCGGTGGCCGGACGACTTTGCCATCAATCCAAAGCTCGAGAAGATCCTGCGGGCGCGCGAGTCCGAGTTCAACGCCGATCGCGTCGACTGGGCACTCGCCGAAGCCCTGGCGTTTGGTTCACTCGCGCTCGAAGGCACCCCAGTTCGGCTCGCCGGCCAGGACACCCGCCGCGGCACCTTTAGCCAACGTCACAGCGTGCTGGTCGACTCCAGCACTGAGTCCGAGTTCTGTCCATTGCGCAACATCGACGACGCCCAGGCACCCGTCATGGTCTACGACTCGGTGCTCTCCGAGTACGCGGCGCTCGGTTTCGAGTACGGGTATTCGGTCGCGGATCCGAAAGCGTGGATCGGTTGGGAAGCCCAGTTCGGTGACTTCATCAACGGCGCGCAGATCATCGTCGACCAGTTCATCGTGGCCGCAGAAGACAAATGGGGGCAACAGTCGCGCCTCACGCTGCTGCTCCCCCACGGCTTCGAAGGCCAGGGTCCAGAGCACTCCAGCGCCCGCATCGAACGGTTCCTGGCGTTGTGCGCAGCGAACAACCTCCGCGTTTGTTACCCCACCACGGCCGCGCAGTACTTCCATCTCCTGCGCCGTCAGAGCCACGCGCGGTCACGGAAGCCCTTGATCTGTTTCACGCCCAAGAAGTACCTGCGGGTTCCCGCGACTCGGTCGCCGGTCGCCGACCTCGAGTCCGGGAGTTTCCGAGAGGTGCTCGACGACCCGAGTACCACCCTCGATCCCACCACCGTGCGGCGTGCGTTGCTCTGTTCGGGAAAGGTCGCGCACGAGCTGATCGAACGACGCGATCAACTCGGCGCGCCGGTCACGATCATTCGGGTGGAGCAGCTCTACCCCTGGCCCGAGCAACAGCTCATTGACCTGGCCGAGAAATACACCTCGTGCGACCAGGTGTGGTGGGTGCAGGAAGAGCCCGCCAACATGGGGGCCTGGAACTACGTCCACGGCAGGCTGCACCGGATTCTGCGCGACCAAGCGCAACTCCGCCACATCGCCCGGCCGCCGTCGCCGAGTCCGGCCAGCGGCAGTTCCGCGGTCCATGACCGAGAACAAGAACAGCTGTTCAGCGCGGCATTCGCGGACCTGACCTAGTGTCCTGACCGAGGACCTGCTGTGGTCGGCTCGGCCGACGGGGCTGAACGCAGGACGGAGTCGACGAGGGCTTCGAGGTACCGCGACGTCACGGGCTGGCCGGTGACGAAGACCCGCAACATGATGGGCCCTGTCAACAAATCGCTCATCAGTTCAGGGTCGGTGGCTGACGGCAACGCTCCCTCGGCCACCGCGCGCCGGACGAGCCCCATCGTTACCTCGCGGCGCGCCGCCACCAAGGCATCGTGCGCGGTCGCCAGTTCGGGGTTGCGGGTCTTGGCCACGATCATCATCGGAATCGCCCGCCCGACGCTGGTTTGGGTCAGCATGCGGGTGTAATGCCGTGCGATCGCCAACAAGTCGTCGCGCAGGTCGCCCGACTCCGGCATCGGAACCAGCCCCTCGCTCATGTGCGCGGAGGCAGCCATCACCAGCTCGAGCTTGGTGGGATAGCGCCGGTAGATCGTGGTCTTGCCCACTCCCGCCTTCGCGGCCACCCCCTCAACGGAGAGTGCGTCGTAACCGAGCTCGCAGAACAACTCGGCGGCCGCCTCGAGTATCGCGACGTCCGCTTCACCACTGCGCGGCCGCCCGCGCGGCGCGTCGAGCACGGTCATGCGATCGCACCCTCCACTCGGAGCTCCTCGTTCTGTCCGATGACGTCGTCGGCACCAGGGCGAGCGGGCAACCAACGCAGCACGATGAGAAACCCGATCGCCAGCACGATCGCACCGACTCGGCTTCCCCAGCGGAACGCCTCGACGAACGCCTCGTTGGCGGTATGCACGAGAGAGCCCGCGAGCTGTTTCGCATTGGGAATCGGCTGCGCCGCGAGACGCTTCGATACTCCGATCGCGCCGCCAAGCGAGTTCTTCGCTGCATCCACGACGGCCTGGGGTGCCGATGTACCAACGAAGAACTCTTGGATCTGGTTGCCGTAGACCGAAGAGACCACGCTGCCAATGATCGCGACGCCGAGCGCGCCACCGACCTGGCGGGTGGTGTCGTTGACGGCGGACCCGACACCAGCTTTCGCGAGTGGCAACGAACCCATCACCGAGTCGGTCGCCGGGGCCATCACCAGCCCCATGCCGGCCGCGAGGATGACGAAGCGCCACGCGAGATCCGGGTAGCTGGTACTCACCGAAAGACCGGCCATGAGCATCAACGCGGTGGACGCGAGCCCCATACCGAGCGCCACCGTGAACTTCGAGCCCATTCGCTCCACGACGCGCGAGCTCATCGGAGCAACGAACATCATCGTCGCCGCGTAGGGCAACATCCGCACTCCGGACTCCAGTGGTGAATATCCCTTGGTGAACTGGAGGTACTGCGTGAGCAAGAAGATCGAGCCGAACATTGCAAAGAAGATCAACGTGATCGACGCGTTCGCCGCGGTGAACCGCGGATTGCGGAAGAAGGTGACGTCGAGCATCGGATGATCCGATCGACGTTCCCACGCGACGAACCCTCCGAGCAGCACGAAGCCACCGACCAAGACGGCCAACGTGCTCGTGGAGGTCCAGCCCCGATCCGGCGCCTCGATGAGCGCATACACGATCGTCATCAACGCCGCGATCGAGAGCACCGCTCCGAACGGATCCAACTTCGGTGCGCTCGGGTCTTTACTCGTGGGGATGAGCAGGGAGCTGGCGACCACACCGAAGACGACGATGGGGAGATTCACCAGGAAGATCGAGCCCCAGTAGAAGTGTCCGAGCAGGAAGCCACCCGTGAGTGGCCCAAGCGCGACCCCGATACCTGCGGTACCGGCCCACACCCCGATTGCCCGGCCGCGCTCCTGCGGCGGGAACACATTGGTGATGATCGAGAGCGTCGCCGGCATGATCAGGGCGCCGCCGATCCCCATGAACGCACGGGTTGCGATCAGTTGGTCCGCGCTGTTCGCGAAGGCCGAGGCGAGGGAGCCGATCCCAAACACGAGGTACCCCATCTGCAGCGCGCCGCGACGTCCGTAGCGATCACCCAGCGCGCCCATCGTGAGGAGCAACCCGGCGAACACCAGCGTGTACGAGTCAACCATCCATTGCACTTGGCTATTGGTCGCGTTCAACTCGCGAATCAACGTAGGGATCGCCACATTGAGAATCGAGTTGTCGAGCACGATGATGAGCAAGCTGACGCACAACACCACCAGGATCGCCCACCGGCGCCGAAACGCCTTCTCCTGGATCGCATCCATTGCGGTCATCGACTCTCCTCGGTTTGGGGAGTGATGGTTGTAGCGCGGCCCATTACGAAACGCAACCGTTTCGTTTCGTAATGTGCCCAACGCCACGCCCTGGCGTTCGAATCGTCCACCAGTGTGCGAGGATCGAACCGTCATGAACGCGCCCTTGGTCGAAGCGCCGCGAACCGCGCCCCGAGGCCTGCGCCATGTCCCGGGTCTCGAGGGTATCCGTGGCACTGCGCTCATCGTCTTGGTGCTGTATCACGGCGGATTCCCCTGGATCCGGGGTGCACTCTTCAGCGTTTCTACCTTTTTCACACTCTCCGGGTACTTGATCACCACGCTGCTGCGAAACGAGTTCCACCGCACGAACCACATCAGCTTCCGGCGGTTCTGGACCGGGCGGGCTCGCCGCCTACTCCCCGCGGCGCTCCTCACATTGCTCGCGATCCTCGTCGTCCATCGGGGTTTCGCAGGAATCGCACCAACGCAGATCCGCGGCGACGTCCTGGCGGCGCTCAACTACGTGGAGAACTGGTGGTTGATCCATACCGACCAGACGTACGGCGCGGTCTTCGGCCAGAGCTCTCCACTCCAACACTTCTGGTCGCTCGCGATCGAGGAGCAGTTCTACCTGTTGCTCCCCCTGACCTGGTTGGGCTTGCACCGCGTGTTCCGGACTTCGCGGTCGGTGGCAATCGTCTTCGCCGCAGGCGCGCTCGCCAGCTTCACCCTCGCGGCAGCCACGATCGGAACCTGGGGTTTCACGCGCGTCTACTTCGGCACCGACACCCGGGCCGGTGAACTGCTCGTCGGGGTCGCGCTCGCCTACGTCGTCAATGGCCATCAACTCGACCTCCCCGAGCGAGGCCGGCGCCTGCTCAACTCCGCGGCGTTCGTCTCCCTGGGAGTGCTCGCGCTGTTGTGGTGGCGGGTGGGACTCACCGACTGGTTCACGTTTCACGGCGGGACCGCACTGAACGCGATCGCGACCGCAGTCATCATCCTGGCCTGTCTCCAAAAAGGGGGCGTGACGTCGTTCATGGAGGTGAGGCTGTTCCGATGGCTCGGACGGCTCAGCTACACCGTGTACTTGGTCGACTGGCCGCTCTTTCTCTTGCTCGACCCGAAGCGAGTCCACCTCGGTCATTGGCCACTGTTCGCGCTCCGCATGGTGCTGACCATCAGCATCGCCGTACTGGTCAATCGGTTCATCGAGCTGCCGATCCGCCGTCGTACCCTGCTCCCCGGAGTGCGGTTTGGCGTGGTCGCCATCGTGATGACCACCGCGATCATCGCCGGATCGCTGCTGCTCCAGGCGCCGTCGGGACCTTCGATCAACCTCGCGGCGGTGCCTCAGGTCGACCAACAGCTCGGCGGCCTCGCCGCCGCGCCCGCGCACGCAAAGAATCCTCGCGTTCTCGTGGTCGGGGACTCCGTGAGCTGGAGTGTGTCGGTAGGACTCGAGGAGTGGGGCGCTGCGCACAACGTGGACGTCGCGCACTACTTCGGGGTGGCGTGCGGGATCGGAGGACCAGGGGTCCTCCAGTATCTCGGGATTGTTCGGCCCGCGCCGCCGGACTGCGCCACCTGGCACCAGTCGATCGCAAGGGCCGTCAAGCGGTTCCGTCCGGATGTGGTGCTCGTCGTCATGGGATACGTGGACCTCTCTCCTCGCCGTTTCCCCGACGGCAGGTTCGCCAACATCGGCGACCCGAAGTTCGATCGGTTCCTGCGAGATCACATTCGTGGCGTGACTCGCCAGCTCGGATCGTCGGGCGCGCGGGTGGTCTGGGCGTCCTACCCCTACACCAAAGTGCAGTCCGTGGCCGGCGCGACCGGACCGGCACCGTTCGTTGAAAATGACCCTGCGCGCATGGACCGACTGAACGCGTTGATCCGAGGAATCGTGCGCCGCATGCCAAACACCTCGATCGTGGACTTCGCCGGCTATTCGCATGACCGCCCTGGTGGCGAGTTCGACCCGGAGTACCGCCCGGACGGCGCGCACTTGGTCACGAAGTCCACCCGTGAGGTTGCGAAGTGGCTCGGACCGCAGCTCGCAGCGCTGAAGTGACCGCGGTCGCGCTGGAAGCCGAGCCGAACCGCGGATTCGTCTCGAGGTTCCGACACCGACCGTCGCGGGGAGCATTGGTCGCGGTCGCGGTCTTCCTGGCGATACGCATCGCGTATTGGCTGACCGGCGGCGGGCTCTCGACCGCCGCCATCGGGACCTCATGGCAACTGATCGACGCGCACCAACTCGCCGCGCATCCGTTGCAGAGCCTGACCGTGCTGCACATCCAGCCGCCACTGTTCAACCTCTTTGTGGGCGTTGTCCTGCGCTGGAGTCCGCTGCCGGCCGCGTTGAGCTTCCAGATCCTTTACACCGTCTGCGGCTTGGGCATCGTGATCGCGCTCCGAGTGCTGCTGCTGGAGTTCGGATTCGCTCCGTTGGCCGCAACCATTGGGACCACCGCGGTCGCGGCGAACCCGATCCTGCTCGGCTACGAGAACATCGTCACGTACGAATATCCCGTCGCGTTCTTACTCCTACTCTCGGTGCTCGCGTGTCTTCGCTACGCCGAGCGTCGATCGCTTCGCAACCTCCTGGGCTTTGTTTCGCTCCTCACCGCCATCGCGCTCACCCGTGCACTCCTCCATCCGATGTGGCTCGTCGCATCGATCACCTTCGTGGTGATCGCGGCCCGACCGCGAGCGCAGTGGCCACAGGTGATCGCGGTCCTCGCCATACCCGTCGTGTTGGTCGGCGCGGTGGTCGTGAAGAATCAGGTCCAGTTCGACGAGCCGACGATGAGCAGTTGGCTGGGGATGAACCTCGGCCGCGGCGTGATCGCGTCGCTGCCCCGACACGACGTCGATGCGTTAATCCGCTCCGGTGATCTCTCACCGGCGGCGCGCATCGCGCCGTTCTCCGGTTACGAGGCCTACGCCGCACGTTTCGGTCCGTGTCGCACGCACTTCCGCGAGCCAGCGCTGCGCGCCGCCACCCGCCCCAATGGGATCAGCAACTTCAACGCAGCCTGCTACTTGCCCGTGTACCGCGACGCTCAGACCAACGCGCTGCACGCGATCTCGGCGCGGCCGGGCGCGTACCTCGCGCGTCGCTGGCCGTCGTTCGCGCAACACTTCTCGTTACCACCCGTCGACAACATCGCTCCCGGGATTGAACCGTTCCGCCAAAACCCGGTCCTGCAGAAACTGGGCCGAGCGTACGAAGCTGCACTCGTCATCATCCCGATCACCGTCGACGACCGCGACTGGGCGGTACCGGTCTTCTCTCGCGGAACTCGGTATCACGTCAACGTTTCATTGATCCTGCTCCTGGGCACCATGCTCGTGGTGGGTCGCGCGCTCGCCAGCCTCGTCGCGATCCTTCGACGTGGCGGCTCCCCGCGCCACGTCGCCTGGGTCTATACCGGCATGACCGTAGGGTTCGTCGCGTTCGTCTCCATCGCCACCGAGTACGGAGAGAACCAGCGCTTTCGACTCCTCGTGGACCCACTCATCATCGGCATCCTCGTCGCCCAGGTCGTGACCCTGCTCCAGTCATTCGGCCATCGCAAGAACGTCGCGGCCTGACCCACGCACCGCGACCGGAGGATCACAAGATCGAGCGCTCCGCGGAGCGTCGCGCGTGACGTTGGCGGGGCATCTCGCGGCGCCGATGTGCCGGTTCCTTGACGTCGTCGCGGAACTCGCCCGCCGCGAGGCGTTCCTCAGTTGGGAAGTCCCCTCGATGGCGCATTGGGTGGCCTGGAAATGTGGGATCGGTACCCGCGCCGCCAAGACCATGTCCGGGTCGCGGTCGCGCTCACCGACCTGCCGGTGACCCACGACGAGTTCGCCCGCGGGCAACTCTCCTACTCGAAAGTCCGGGCGTTGACCCGGTTCATCACGCCCGGCAATGAGACCGACACGGTGATGCTCGCCCGGCACACAACCACCAGCCAGTTAGACCGCATCGCCCGGGCCCACGTCGCAGCGTGTGGAGCCGCGGACCCCGACCAGAACCGGGCCGCAGTCGAAATCGTCGGCCATGTCGATATCGAAACACTCAGTGAAAACACCCCCGGCCGCTGCGAACTCGATGGCCATCCCATCGCATCGGAGACCGCCCGCCGATTGGCATGTGATTGTGGGATGCGCCTCGCCCTCGACCAAGCCGAAACGCTCCTCGATCTGGGCCGTCGCGCCCGGTTCCCGGGCTGCACCCAACGGAGCCGCCTCCGCGCCCACCACGCCCAACATTGGGCCCACGGCGGGCCCACCGACCGGGCGAACCTCCTCATGCTCTGTCCCACCCATCACCGGGCGGTCCACGAAGGCGGTTGGAACGTCGCCGCCGATGGCCACGGCGGGTTCACGTTCCACGACCCCGGCGGCCATCACGTGCCCGAAGTCGCTCTCCCACCCTCGCCCTGCAACCCAGGCGACGTG
>JBKJIQ010000033.1:0-52715 GCA_046598395.1 Acidimicrobiia bacterium | reverse complement strand
TGCGCCCACCCACCCGTAGCCCGACCACCAACACCCACCACGCCCGCGGGGGAACGCTCCGCGGAACGCCCAACCCGCGGCCATCCCCACCACCAGGAATAGCCGCTCCGCGGAACGCTCAACGAGGTCGGCCGCCTCCACGAGGAAGCGCTCCGCGGAACCCATGATCCTCCGATGGCGCAAGATCAAAGAGTCGCCGGTGTCGTTTCCCATTGGATGGATCTCGCCGTCAAAGATCGAGCGCCAACCCGTTGTTCAGTACCTGGCCATTTCGGCACGGAACTGATCGAGGCCCATGGAGCCGAGGTCGAGGGCGTAGCGGTGCCAGTCCTTGAGATCGAACGCCGCGCCACGCCGAGCGCGTGCGTCGGCCCGACACTCCAGCCACGTGCGCTCGCCCACCTTGTAGGAGATCGCCTGACCCGGAAGACCGAGGTAGCGGTCGACCTCGGAACGCATGAACTGTTCGGCAAACATCGCACGGTCGATCACGAAGGGAAGGGCCAGCTCGGGGGTCCACCGCTCGCGGGGGTGGTAGGACTCCGTCGCAGGGATCGGCAGCTCCAAGTGCATGCCGATGTCCACGATCACCCGCACCGCGCGCATCGCTTGAGCCCGCAGCATGCCGAGCTCGTAATCGGGGTTCTCGAGGTAGCCGAGCTCGCCCATCAACCGTTCGGCATAGAGCGCCCAACCTTCGCCGTGGCCCGATGTCCAGGCGAGTGTCCGTTGGAACCGCGTGAGCGTGTCGGCCAGGTACCGCACCTGCCCGACCTGGAGGTGGTGGCCCGGAACGCCCTCGTGGTAACAGATCGAGACCTCGCCCCAGAGCGGAAAGCGGTCGTTGCCCATCGTGGGATACCAGGTGCGGCCCGGACGGGAGAAGTCCTCCGACGGACCGGTGTAGTACATCGCGGAGGCGCCACCCGGAGGTGCGATCATGGCCTCGACCGTCTGCACCGGCACCGGGATATCGAAATGCGTGCCGTTCAACTCGTCGATGGTCTGGTCCATGAGGTCTTGGAGCCACGCTCGCAGGTTGGCTTCGCCCACGATGGCGCGCGCTGGATCGGTTTCGAGGAGATCGATCACCTCGCCCACGGACGAGTTGGGCATGATCCGCGCCGCAACCTGGCCCACGGCGTGCTCGATGCGGTGCAGCTCGTCCCATCCCCATGCGTAGGTCTCGCGCAGATCGAGCTGCGTACCGTTGAAGACGCGCGCGCCAACCGCGTAGCGCTCCTCGCCCACCGCATCGCGGTCCGCAGCGTGCGCGGAGTAGTCGTTCGCGAGAAAACGGGCGAACGCGTCAAGTGCGGCGGTGGCGCGTTCAGCCCCTCCGCGTACCGTCGCGTGAAGCGCAGCGGATCCCACGCCCGATGCCGCGAACTGGTCGGCCAGGGTGAGGAAGTACGGCGGGGTCTCGCCGGTGTCAATGCCGGCCCAGACCTCCACCTGCTCGATCGCGCCCACCACCTGTCGGCGCGCGGCGACGAGGCCGCGCTCGATCCCCACGGTGTACGCAGCTTGCAGACTGGAAAGACACTCGGGGACGCGCGCGAGGCGCGCCGCGACCGTGACCCAATCGTCCTCCGTCACCTTTTGCAAGACGTCGAAGGCTTCTCGCACGGCCTGCACGTTGGACCCGAGCACCGCGATCGACCGGAGGTGCTCGCCGAGGTCGTGCTGTTCCACGGCCACTTCGAGGCGCTCGCGTATGACGCCCGCGGCAACGCGGTCGCCATCGGTTTCGAGCAGCGTGGTGTCGAGCGCGCGCAGTGTGGCCCGGTCGTAGTTGGCGCGCTCATCCGCGCCGTCGGGTGAGAAGTCGGTGAGCTCGTCGTCGTGGCCGGCGACGCCGTCGAACGTCGCGTTGATGGGGTTCAGCCGCGCGTAGCCCTCCACATAGGTATTTGCGAGTGCGTCGATTGCAGTGGCCACTTCAATACCCTTCGTCCGTAAGCCTCAGGCTCGGCACGCTACCGTCGACCCGTGGCTCCTCAGTTCATCTTCACCATGCGTGGTTTGTCCCGCTTTCACCCGCCTGATCGGCAGGTGCTCGAGAACATCAACCTGTCGTTCTATCCGGGCGCCAAGATCGGCGTGCTCGGATCGAACGGTGCCGGAAAGTCGAGCCTGCTCCGGGTGATGGCAGGCGAGGACGACGGTTACTCCGGCGAGGCTCGCCTCACCCAAGGCTTCACCGTCGGGATGTTGCACCAGGAGCCCGAGCTCGACTCCGACAAAGACGTGATGGGCAACGTGATGGACGGCCTCGGCGAGACCGCGACGCTGCTCGAACGGTACGACGAGGTGCTGGCCGGTTGGGCCGACCCCGATGCCGATTACGATAAGCTCGGCAACCAGCAGGCCGAGCTGGAAAAGCAGATCGAAGCCGCGGGCGCATGGGATCTCAAGCGCACGATCGACATCGCGATGGACGCGCTCCGGCTTCCGCCCGGTGATGCGGCCGTCGACGTTCTCTCCGGTGGCGAGCGCCGGCGCGTTGCGTTGTGCCGCCTGCTGTTGTCGCGTCCGGATCTGTTGCTGCTCGACGAACCCACCAACCACCTCGATGCCGAATCGGTGGCCTGGCTCGAGCGATTCCTCGTGGAGTACCACGGCACCGTCGTTGCGGTCACCCACGATCGCTACTTCCTCGACAACGCGGCGGGGTGGATTCTCGAACTCGAACGCGGCAAGGGGATTCCCTGGGAAGGGAACTACTCGTCGTGGCTCGAGCAGAAAGAAGCGCGCCTCGCGCTCGAAGAGAAGGCCGACAAAGCGCGCCAACGGACGCTCGCTCGTGAGCTGGAATGGATCCGACTCGCACCGCGTGCCCGTCAAGCCAAGGGCAAGGCGCGCATCACCGCGTACGAAGCGTTGGTGGCGGAAGCCGAAGGCGCGCCCGACCGGACCGATCAGCTCGTCATTTCGATTCCGTCCGGACCGCGCCTCGGTGATGTTGTGGTGGAAGCCGAACACCTGGTGAAGGGATTCGGGGATCGGCTCCTGATCGACGATCTTTCCTTCACCCTGCCGCGCGGTGGGATCGTGGGCGTGATCGGTGCGAACGGCGCCGGAAAGTCCACCCTCTTCAAGATGATCATCGGGGCCAACAGTGGTGACGCCAGCCCCGACGATGCGCCCGATGGCGGAACGCTACGAGTTGGACCCACGGTCAAGCTGGCCTACGTGGACCAGAGCCGTGAGTCGTTGAACGCAGAGAACACGGTGTTCGAGGAGATCACCGGCGGGTCCGACACCATTGTGATCGGCGGCCGCGAGGTGCATTCCCGCGCCTATGTGGCGGGTTTCAACTTCAAGGGTTCGGATCAGCAGAAGTCGGTGGGCAAGCTCTCCGGTGGTGAGCGCAACCGCGTGCATCTGGCCAAGGTGTTGACCCAGGGTGGCAACGTCTTGTTGCTCGATGAACCCACCAACGATCTCGATGTTGACACGATGCGCGCGCTCGAAGATGGGCTCCTCGCGTTCTCCGGGTGCGCGGTGGTCATCAGTCACGATCGGTGGTTCCTCGACCGCGTCGCCACGCACGTGCTCGCCTTCGAAGGTGAGTCCGAAGTCCGCTGGTTCGAAGGGAACTTCTCCGATTACGAGACCGAGCGCCGCAAGCGTCTCGGCGCCGACGCGGACCAACCGCATCGCATCAAGTACAAGCCCCTCGTCCGATGAGTCGGTTGGAGAGGTGAAGCCGTGAGCGGAGCGAGACGCCTCCAGACTTGCAGCCGTGGGAACAGCGGATCGTGGCTCGAGCGGCCCGGCCCGCAGGGCCAAGAGCGGATGACATGACGAGTCTGGAACTCACGCCGGAGAAGGCGGTTGCCGGTGGCGATGCATTGGCGCGCGACGCCGATGGGCGGGTTGTGCTCATCGCCGGCGCGATTCCCGGCGAGACGGTGAAGGTCGAGATCACGACCGCGAAGAAGTCATTCGCGCGCGGGCGGGTCATCGAGGTCGTCGACCCCTCACCGGATCGCGTTACGCCGCCATGCCGTCATGTGATGGCGGGCTGTGGTGGCTGTGAGTGGCAGCACATCAGCCTTGATGGCCAGCGTCGTCTGCGCCGCGACATCGTCATCGACGCACTCGCTCGGATCGGCCACGTGGAGGACGCCGCCGAACGGGTAGGGGAGTCGGTGGCCTTGGCCGCCGAGGGGTATCGGACATCCGTTCGTGTCTTGATCCGCAAGGGGCGGCCCGCATTCCGGCGGGCGAACTCGCACGACCCCGTCTCGGTCGATTCGTGCCTGGTCGCGCATCCGTTGATCGAATCTCTCCTCCAGACCGAGAAGTTCGACGGCGTGACCGAGGCCGAACTCCGCTGTGGGTCGCGTACCGGTGAGCGGCTCGTGGTCGCGTATCCCACCACCCGCTATCTCACGATGCCCGACGACGTCGTCACGATCGGCGCGGATGACCTCGAAGGTGGTCGGACCGCGATGTTCGTGGAGGAAGCTGCGGGGCGACGGTGGCGGATCTCGGCCACGTCGTTCTTCCAGACTCGCGCGGATGGCGCCGATGCACTCGCTGCCGCGGTGCTGGCGGCGACCCCCGACGATGCGAAGACCGTCGTCGACTTGTACTCAGGCGTCGGGCTGTTCGCGGGCACGGTTGCTCGGCCGGGTCGTCAAGTGATCGCGGTGGAAGGCAATCCCGCCGCGGTGCGCGATGCGAAGCACAACCTCGCGGGTCTCGGCGTGCAGATGGTGCGGGGCGACGTGGGGCGGTGGGATCCGGTTCCGGCCGATGTGGTGATTGCCGATCCGAGCCGGGCCGGACTCGGCCCGGACATCGTTCACCGAGTCGCCGGAACCGACGCGCCTCGGGTGGTGCTCGTCGCCTGCGATGCGGCCGCGTTGGGTCGCGACGTCGGGCTCTTCGTCGCGGAGGGATATCACCTCACCGCCGCCACGCCGATCGACCTGTTTCCCCATACCAGCCATGTCGAGGTTGTCGCCCAACTCGATCGTTAGGGTCGATCGTGAGGATCGATCAGTAGGGCCCCGAGCATTCGAGGAGCACCATGGAACCAACCGCAACGCAGCGCGTCGAGACCGACAGCATGGGCGCGATTCTCGTGGCCAAGGACCGCTACTGGGGCGCGCAGACCGAACGTTCGCTGCACCATTTCTCGGTCGCGAATGATCAAATGCCCCCGGCAGTGATCCGGTCGATGGCGGTGCTGAAGAAGGCCGCCGCGCTGGTCAACCGTGATCTCGAGAAGCTGCCGGCCGACCGGTGTGACTTGATTACCGCTGCCGCGGATGAAGTGGTCGGCGGAACCCTTGGCGCGCACTTTCCGCTCTTCGTCTGGCAAACCGGCTCGGGCACCCAGACGAACATGAACGTGAACGAAGTCATCTCGAACCGCGCGATCGAGTTGGCGGGTGGCGAGCTCGGATCGAAGACGCCGGTGCATCCGAACGACGACGTGAATATGTCGCAGTCTTCCAACGACACGTTCCCCACCGCGATGAACATCGCCGCAGTGGAAGAAGTACTGCACCGCCTACTCCCGTCGGTGCGCGACCTGCGTGATGCGCTCCACCGCCGCGCGGTGGAGTTCGCCGGAATTGTCAAGATCGGTCGAACGCATCTCCAGGACGCGGTCCCGCTCACGCTCGGCCAGGAGTTCTCGGGCTACGTCGCACAGTTGGACGCCGACCTGGCGCGCCTCGAGGCGACCGTCGATGGGCTCTACGACCTCGCCATCGGTGGCACCGCAGTCGGCACGGGGATCAATACCCATCCGGAGTTCGCCGAGCGAGCTGCGGCGAAGATCTCCGAACTCACGGGTCTGGCGTTCCGCTCGGCACCCAACAAGTTTGCGGCGCTGGCCAGCCACGACGAACTCGTCTTCGCTCACGGTGCGATCAAGACACTCGCGGTGAGTCTGATGAAGATCGCCAATGATTTGCGTTGGCTCGGCTCGGGTCCACGCGCCGGGCTCGGTGAGTTGCTGTTGCCCGAAAACGAGCCGGGCAGCTCGATCATGCCGGGCAAAGTGAATCCCACGCAGTCCGAATCGCTCACCATGTGTTGTGTGCAGGTGCTCGCCAACGATGCCGCCGTGGGGATGGCCGGTTCGCAGGGGAACTTCGAGCTCAACGTGTTCAAGCCGGTGATGATCTTCAACTTCTTGCATTCGGTGGACCTGCTCACCGACTCGTGTCGCAACTTCCGGGAATTCTGCGTGGAGGGTCTGGAGCCGAACCTGCCGAAGATCAAGCAGTACGTGGATGAGTCCCTCATGGTCGTCACCGCGCTGAATCCCGTGATCGGCTACGACAAGGCTGCCGCCATCGCCAAGAAGGCGCACCACGAAGGAACAACGTTGCGCGAGGCTGCGTTGGCATTGGCAACAATCTCGGCTGAGGAGTTCGACCGCGTCGTGCGACCGGAAGAGATGATTGCGCCGAAGTAGTCAGGTCAGTTCGCGAACATCAAGGTCTTGGAATTCCCGGTATCCGAAACTGCGAGAAGGAGAAATTTTTATGGCGATCTATGACCACCCCGTCAAGGCGCTCAACGGTCAGGATGCGTCACTGTCTGACTACGCGGGCAAGGTGGCACTCGTGGTGAACGTGGCGTCGAAGTGTGGCCTCACGCCGCAGTACGAGGGTCTGCAAAAGCTCTACGACGCGTATTCCGACAAGGGTTTTACCGTCCTCGGCTTCCCGTGCAACCAGTTCCTCGAGCAGGAGCCGGGTTCGGCCGATGAGATCCAGGAGTTCTGCACCGTGAACTACGGCGTGTCCTTCCCGCTGTTCGCCAAGATCGACGTGAATGGCGAGGCTCGTGATGGTCTCTACGCGGAGCTCACCGAGGCCCCCGATGTTGCGGACGGCCACACCGGTGACATCCGGTGGAATTTCGAGAAGTTTCTGATTGGAGCGGATGGCCAGATCGTCGGTCGCTTCAGCCCCACGGTCACTCCCGAGGACCCGGCCCTCGTTGCGGCCATTGAGGCCGCCCTCCCGGCGTAAGGGACACCACCTGGTTTCCTGGGTCGAGCGGTCCCGGCCCCGGGTTGGAAAGATGAGGGGAGGGGTCGGGAATAGGCGGCGGGATTCGGGAGTTGAGTGCTTCACCTTCAACTTTGAACGGAGCTTCCGATGGCTGAACTGAACACCCTGGCCCTGCCCGTCCTCCCGCTCACCGCGGGTGTGGTCCTCCCTCAGACCGTGGTCACGCTCACATTGGACACCGACGAGGCGCGGGCCGCAGTGGCGGCCGCGATCGACGGCGACGGCCGGGTGCTGCTCGTGCCGCGGATCGACGGCGAGTACGCGAAGGTCGGCACCGTGGCCAAGGTCGAGGAATCCGGTGAGCTTCCCAACGGTGTCTTCGCCGCGATCCTGCGGGGGATGCACCGTGCCCGTCTCGGCGCTGGTGTCATCGGGACGGGGTCGAGTCTGGCGGTTGAGGCTCACGAGGTGATCGACGACGATCCGTCGCCGCGAACCGAGGAACTCGGTCGCGAACTGCGCGGGGCACTCGTGCTGCTGGCCGAGCGTCGGCGTTCCCGCCGGCTCCCGGAACTGCTGCGCACCACGACCGACCCGGGGGCGTTGGCCGATGGGTATGGCTCGTGGAGTGATCTGCCGTCGGAACGCAAGCTCGAACTTCTCGAAGCGACGGATCCCGAGCGCCGGGTGGAACTGGCGCTGGGCTTGGCACGCGATTCCCTAGCGGAACACGAGCTCCAGGAGCGGATCCGTCACGAAGTCACCGATGGCATGGAACGTCAGCAACGCGAATTCTTGTTGCGTCAGCAACTCCAGGCCATCCGCAAGGAACTCGGTGACGAGGATGGTGACGACGGCGCCGATGCATACCGCCGCCGAGTTGCGGAGACAGAGCTGCCCGAGACCGTGCGCACCGCGGTCGACCGCGAGATCGACCGCCTCGAGCGCACGGGCGCGCAGAACCCAGAGCACGGGTGGATCCGCACCTGGCTGGACACGATCCTCGACGTGCCGTGGGGAGTGCGCTCCGATGAGACCCTCAACGTGAGCGACGCGCGTGCCGTACTCGACGCCGACCACACGGGGTTGACTGATGTGAAGGATCGCATCGTCGAGTACCTGGCGGTGCGCAAACTGCGCGCCGATCGGGGATTCGACGATCCCACCAGCGGAGACGACGCCGACGATCCCGTGGGGTCGGGCCCGGCTGCTGGACCGATGGCGAGTTCGGTCGCGGATCGGCGCCGGGGGAGCGGACTGATCCTCTCGCTCGTGGGTCCGCCAGGGGTCGGCAAGACCTCGCTCGGCGAGTCGGTGGCTCGCGCCACCGGGCGCAGGTTCGTGCGAGTTGCACTCGGAGGAGTTCGCGACGAGGCCGAGATCCGCGGTCACCGCCGCACCTACGTGGGCGCGCTTCCCGGCCGGATCGCGCGGGCCATGAAGGAGGCCGGGACCATGAATCCGGTGATCCTGCTCGATGAGGTCGACAAGCTCGGGTCGGATTGGCGCGGGGATCCCTCCGCCGCGCTGTTGGAAGTGCTCGATCCCGCGCAGAACCACACGTTTCGCGATCACTACCTCGATGTTGACCTCGATCTGTCCGGGGTGTTGTTTCTCGCCACCGCCAATGTTGCGGAGACGATCCCGGGACCGCTGCTCGACCGTATGGAGATCGTCCACCTCGATGGCTACACCGAGGACGAGAAAGTGACGATCGCTCGGGACCACCTGGTGGCCCGTCAACTCGATCGCAACGGTCTCACCGCGGATGACGTGACCGTTGAGGTCGAGGCGTTGCGCACGATCGTCACCGGGTACACGCGAGAGGCGGGTGTCCGCGGTCTCGAACGCGAGATCGGGCGTTTGCTGCGGAAAGTGGCGGCCAATATCGCAAGCGAAGGCGCGACCGATTTGGTCCCCGACGTCGGAACCGCAGATACCGCCACGCCCGTGGCGGTTGACGATGCCGTGGTGCGAACTCACCTTGGACGGCCGAAATTCCAGCCGGAGGAAATCGCCGAACGCACCGCTACGCCCGGAGTGGCCACCGGCCTCGCAGTCACGGGTTCGGGCGGTGATGTGCTGTTTGTAGAAGCGACCTCGCTTGCCGGCGAGCCGGGGTTACAACTCACCGGTCAGCTGGGTGATGTCATGAAAGAGTCGGCGCAAATTGCGCTCACCTACGTGACGGCCAATGCGGACGCACTGGGTGTAGATCCGCAGCACCTCGCGGCCCGCAAGTTTCACGTGCATGTTCCCGCGGGTGCGATCCCGAAGGATGGTCCGTCGGCGGGAGTCACCATGACCACCGCGCTGGTGTCCCAGCTCACAAATCGCGCCGTGCGCGGCGATGTGGGCATGACCGGTGAGGTCACCTTGCAGGGTCGGGTGCTGCCGATCGGCGGCGTGAAGCAAAAGGTGCTCGCAGCGCAACGGGCGGGACTCACCACGGTGATTCTCCCGGCGCGCAACGGCCCCGACCTCGACGACGTCCCCGAGGCGGTTCGGGCGCAGATGACGTTCCACCTCGCCGATCACGTGAGCCAGGTCATCGACTGGGCCCTGGAACCTTCCCCGAACTGAGCGAGGCGAGCGGGGCACGGCGCGTAGCGTTCTCGTGTGCTCTCGGCTCGGTCGGTTTCCAAATCGCTCGGCGGGTCGGTCGTCCTCGATGGTGTCTCGCTGTCGGTGGCGGCCGGCCAACGCATCGGAATCGTGGGTCCCAACGGGATCGGCAAGTCGACGCTGCTGCGGGTGTTGGCCGGTACCGAGATCCCGGACGACGGCCGCGTCGAACGGGCGCCCGCGGCGATCACCGTGGGACTGCTCCCCCAAGAGCCCGATGCGCGTCCGGGCGAGGTGCTGCGTGCATACCTTGCCCGCCGTACCGGTGTCCAAGGCGCGAGCGACTCGCTGGATGATTGGACCGAACGCCTGGCCCAAGATGTTGACGCCACCGACCAGTACTCCGAGGCGCTCGAGTATTTCCTCGCAGTGGGCGGCGCCGATTTTGACGCCCGCGTGGCGCAGACCTGCGTGGACGTCGGTCTACCGGTTGAACGGCTCGATGTGGAAATGGGCGCGCTCAGCGGCGGCCAGTTCGCGCGCGCCGCCCTCGCGGCAATCTTGTTGAGTCGATTCGATGTTCTGCTGCTGGACGAGCCGAGCAACAACTTGGACTTTGTCGGGCTGGATCAGCTGGAACGGTTCGTACTCGGAACTCCGAGCGCGATCGTGATGGTCTCCCATGACCGGGCGTTCCTCGACGCGACGGTTGATCGGATTCTCGAGATCGAGGCGGAGTCTCACCGGGGTGTGGAGTACGCAGGTGGGTGGTCGGACTATGTGGAGGCGCGCGCACTGGCGCGTCGGCAGGGTTACGTCCGGCATTCTGAATACGTCGCCAAGCGCAACGACCTCGCCGGGCGGGCGCAGACCCAGCGCGCGTGGTCGGACCAAGGGCGGTCCAAGGTTCGTAAGAGCGGCGAGACCGACAAGCACATCCGCCACGCGCAGGCGGAACGGAGCGAGAAGCAGGCATCGAAGGCGCGCGCCACGGAACGGGCCATCGAGCGGTTGGAGACGGTCGAGAAGCCGTGGGAGGGCTGGGAACTCCGGATGGAACTCGCGCCGACGGCCCGCAGCGGTGATGTGGTGGCGCGGCTCGAGGGTGCGGTGATCCGGCGGGGGACGTTCGTACTTGGCCCCCTCGACGTGGAGATCGGATGGCAAGAACGAATCGCGATTCTCGGACCGAACGGCTCGGGAAAGACCACACTGCTGCGAGCGTTGCTCGGCGAACTGGAACTCGAGGAGGGGCGTCGCTGGTTGGGTCCGGGCGTCACCATCGGCACCATGGATCAGGCGCGTGAAGCGTTTCTCGCCGATGTGCAGCTGTTGGGTGCCTTTACCGCCGCGACGGGATCAACTGCGACCGAAGCGCGTTCGCTGCTCGCGAAGTTCGGCCTCGGAGCCGACGAGGTCGACCGACTGGGGACGCACCTCTCGCCGGGAGAACGCAGCCGTGCGCAGCTCGCGGCGTTGATGGCGACCGGCGTGAACTGTCTGGTGCTGGACGAACCGACGAATCATCTCGACCTCGCCGCCATCGAACAGCTCGAGCAGGCGTTGGACGCGTTCGACGGAACGCTGCTCCTCGTGAGTCACGATCGCCAACTGCTCGACGCGGTACGTACCGACCGGGTGATTGAACTTCCCCTGCCCTGATCGGCGACTGCCCTGCGGCGTCGATCGTTGGGGCTAAGAGTCCGGGGAGATCGATCCGCCCTTGGAGCGGTCGGGGAGGAGAGTGTCGAGCGACGAGACATCGAGTGGTGCGGGCGCGGCCTCGGGTTCGACCACTGGTTCCGGGGGCGGAAGCGGTGAAGGAGGCGGCGGAGGAGGTGAAGGGGGGGGAGGAGGTGACACGACCACGGGTTCGGGGGTCCAGTCGACCACGGGTGGGCGGATCTCCGGCGTGGCTTTCTCGGGCGTGACCGAACCGGACAACCAGGAGTCTTCGAACACCGGTACCGGCGCAGGTGAGGGAGCCGGCGGCGGGTCCAGCAGCGGTGGGGCGAGATTGGCCGCGGGAACGGGAGGAACGGGATCGGGCATCGCAACCGGCATAGGTGGCGGTGACGCGACTGCAGCAGCAGCAACCGCGGCGTGCGATGTGGTCACCGTGATGTCGCCGAGGGGGAAGTGGCACGCCACGAAATGGGCGGGGCGCACTTCTCGCACGATCGGCTCGTCGGACGCGCAGATGTCCTGTGCCGCAGGGCACCGGGTACGGAACCGGCAACCTGACGGCGGAGATACCGGCGACGGGATCTCCCCACCCACACCGGAGCGTTCCTTGAGGTGCGAATCAGGATCGGGTTCGGGAATCGCACTGAGCAACGCTGCCGTGTACGGATGCGCGGGGTGCGCGTACAGCTCATCGGGCTGGGCGAACTCGCACATCTTGCCGAGGTACATGACCGCGACCTTGTCACTCACGTTCTTCACGACCGCGAGGTCATGGGCAATGAAGATGAGCGTGAGCCCATACTTCTGCTTCATGTCCTCGAGCAGGTTCAGGATCTGAGCTTGTACCGACACGTCGAGCGCGGAGACCGGCTCGTCACAGATGATGAGCTTGGGCTCGGTGGCCACGGCTCGGGCAATGGAAATGCGCTGACACTGGCCGCCGGAGAACTCATGGGGCCGTTTGGGGCCGGCAACGGTGGGATCGATGCCGACCGTGTCGAGCACCTCGTTGACTCGACGCATCCGAGACTCTTTGTCGCCGATCTTCCAGATGTCGAGGCCTTCTCGCACGATGTCGCGCACTCGCCTCCGTGGGTTGAGCGACGAGATCGGGTCCTGGAAAATCATCTGCAGCTTGGGACGGGTCTCGCGCAGCAACTCGCCGGAGAGTGTGGTGAGTTCCTTGGACTCGAAGAGCACGGAACCTGAGGTCGCGCGCACGAGCTGCATGACGGCCTTGCCCATCGTCGACTTGCCGCAGCCCGACTCGCCCACGAGGCCGAGGGTTTCTCCCGGCAACACGTCGATGCTCACGCCGGAGACGGCGTTGACCTTGAGCCCCGTGCGTCCGATGGGGAACTCCACCACCAGGTTCTCGATCCGCAAGAGCGACTGATCCGCCGGACGAAGATGCGCGGTGCCACTGCCGGCCATTAGGGCGCTCCTACTGCGACCGCGGACTCGAGTCCGGCCCGTTGGTTGGCTTCCAACGCGGCCCGGTTCTCAGGCGTTCCGACCGGGATCCAACAGCGGAACTGGTGGCCAGGATCCGCGGCATCGACCAACGGTGGTTCCTCCTGGGTGCACTTGGGCTGGACATAGGGACAACGTGGCGAGAATTTGCAGCCGCTTGGCGGGTTGATGATGTCCGGGGGGCGGCCGCCGATCGCACTGAGGCGAGTATGGCTGGGTGCCCCGAGTTTCGGGATCGAGCGCAGGAGCGCTTCGGTGTAGGGGTGGCTGAGTCCCTTGAACAGGGTGCGGGTCGGCGCCTTCTCCACGATGCGCCCGGCGTACATCACCGCGATCTCATCGGCGCGTCCAGCGACAACGCCGAGGTCGTGGGTGACGAGGATCATCGCCATGAACCGTTCCCGTTGCTGTTCTTGGAGCAGGTCCAGGATCTGGGCCTGGACGGTCACGTCGAGCGCGGTCGTGGGTTCGTCGGCGAAGAGAAGTTTGGGTCCGCACGCAATGGCGATTGCGATCACCACCCGCTGGCGCATTCCGCCGGACATCTGGTGCGGGTACTCGTTCAGCCGTCGTTCTGACTCAGGGATGCCCACGCTTTGTACCAGGGCGAGGGCCAGCTCTTTCGAATAGTCCTTGGTGATGTCGAGGTGTTGGCGCAGTACTTCGGTGATCTGGTTCCCGATCTTCATCACCGGATTGAGTGAGGTCATCGGGTCCTGGAACACCATCGCCATCTGCGAACCCCAGAGAGTGCGAAGTTCGGCATTGGTTGCGTTGATCAGGTCGTGGCCCTCGAAGTTGATGGCACCCGAGCGCACCACATTGCTTTTCGGGAGCAGCCCCATGATGCTGCGCGACAGGACCGATTTCCCCGAACCCGACTCGCCGACGATTCCCAGGGTGCGACCCCGCTCGAGGGAGAGCGAAACGCCGTCCACTGCGCGCGCCAGCCCGCGCGAGGTTTTGAACGCGGTCTTGAGGTCGACGACGTTGAGGAGGGGACCCTCGGCGGGTGCAGCTTCGAACCGTTCCGCTCCGGCGTGGCTGCGACGGCGACGGGTGCTCACAGTGCACTCTCGCGCACGGCGAACTTCGCTTGGAGTGCGTCGCCGAGATAGTTGAGCGCCATCACCGTGACGAAGATGACGAACGAAGGGATCAGCACAATGTGGGGCGCCTCGGTGATGTCCGGACGTCCGCTGTTGATGATGGCACCCCACGTGATGGTGTCGGAGTTCACGCCGGCGCCCACGATGGCGAGACCGGCTTCGGCGACGATGACCACCGCTACTCCGAGGAGCGCGATCGACAGCATCGCGGGGAGCACATTGGGCACCAACTCGCGCAGCATCACCCTCCCGTGCTTGGCGCCCTGGGCACGCGCCGCGGTGACGAACTCGCGTTCCGCCCACGAGAGTGTGGCGGCACGAGCAATACGGGCGAGCACGGGAACCGAAACAATGGCGAGGGCCACGATCACCCAGCTGATGGAGTTGCCCATGAACGTGACGATCGAGATGGCGAGCACCAACGGTGGAAAGGCCAGCAGAATGTCGGTAGTCGAGCCGAGGACCGCGCCGACCTTGCCTTTGAAGTATCCGGCAAAGATGCCAAAGAGCCCGCCCACGGTGAATCCGATCAGGATGGAGAACACACCGATCGCCATGGATGCACTCGCACCGTTGACGACGAGCGACAGAATGTCCTGGCCACTGCTGTCAGTGCCCAAGATGTGGCCCGACGAGAACATATCGAGCTTGAAATCACCGACGTCGTTCTTCGGGTCGGGGAGACCCGGGATGTGCTGACCGGTGACGAAGCCCGCGATCGCGATCGCCGCCAACAGCACCAGCCAGACGATGCAGAGCCAGCCACCGAAACCAATGGTTTTCTTTTTGGATGTGCCCGTCGGCGACCCGGCTTCGACTGCCGCGAACATGAGGGTCCCACCGTCGGTGGGCATGTTATGAGTCTGGTGGTCGCGCTCGAGCTCGGTGATGAGCTCGTGGCCGCCGTCAGGCAATTGCTCGGGCATGGCGAATCCGAGGGTCGAGGACGGTGTAGAGGATGTCGATCACGAAGTTCACGAGCACGTAGATGATGGCGATGATGGCAATGATGGCTTGGGTCTCGATGACCTGACTGCCGAGGATCGAACGCACGAGTTCGTAGCCGATACCGGGGAGGTTGAAGATCTGCTCGACGATGATGGCCCCACTGATGAGTGCGCCGACGTTAAGTCCCGCGACGGTCAGCAGGGTGAGGCTCGAAGGCCTGAACGCGTGGCGCAACAAGACCCGCCGCGCCGGAATGCCCTTGGACTTTGCTGTGGTGATGAAATCTTCTTGCAGGGTGGCGATCATGTCCGAGCGCAACAGGCGCATATAGACCGCGATCTGCGCGATCGCCAGACTGATCGTGGGCAGGAGCATCTGTTTCCAGTTCTCCAGGTCGAATGGACTGAGCGGGAAGTCACCGACACCGATGTACTGCGTGGGAAGACCCCAACTCGGGTTGTTCGCGGCGCCGATCTGGAGCACGAGCGCGGCCAGGAACGCTGGCATCGCGAGCATCGCGAACATCGTGATATTTGCGATCTTGTCGAACTTGGAGCCGTTCTTATAGGCGGTGTAGATCCCGAGTGGTAGCGCGACGAGTAAGGCGAGGATCTGCGCATAGATCATCAGCTCGATCGAGACGGGGAGTTCGGTCCGGACGATCTCGCTCACGGGCGTGCCGGTGGTCGCGTTTTCTCCGGTGCCGGTGTACTTGAGCCCGAAGTCTCCCCGGACCGCGTCCCCGATCCAGATCCCGTACTGAGCAAAGAACGACTCATTGAGGTGAAGCGATTCGCGCAGGCGTGCCTTGGCGGCGGGACTTCCGAATGGAGCAACCTTGTCGATGATGGTCGATCCCGATGTTGCCTCTTGGAGCTTGAGCATCGAGAACGACAAGAACGTGACGATGAAGACCACGATCAGGAGCCGGACGAACTTGAAGAATGCGGTTCTCATGAGATCTCCCTTCAGTCCGTCCGGCTCGCGATCGCGTGGTCTCCTCGTCTGGTTACTGCTTTACTTCGACTTCCACATTCCGACGGTCTGGTGGATGCCGGCGACCATCGGGACCGGCTTGCCCGTGGGGTTGCCGGCCGCGTCGGGCAGCGGCTCGCCCACGATGCCGTGAACGTTGGGCTGGGTGGCCACGAACCACTGCGTGTACCAGGTCCAGAAGTTGTACACCTGGTCGGTCATCCGCTTGTTGAAGGTCTCGTAGGCCTTCTTGCGGACCGCGGGGTCACTGTTTGTCCGCCCGTCGTCCAGTGCCTTGTTCATGATGGGGTCATCGATGTGGTTGAAGTTCACGATCGACTTGCCCTTGAACCAGACGTAGAGCGTGTCCGGGTCCTGGCCCGGGTAGTTCCGCCAGCCAAAGCTGTCGACGGCACCGCCGATGGCCTGGCTGATAATGGTTGCCTGGTCCACCGGCTTGGGCAGATTGACGGTGATGCCCACTACGGCGAGCTGGCGCTTCACTTCCTGGAAGAGCTGCTGGGTTGACTGGTCGAACGTGGACTGGATCGAGAATTCGAACTTGCCACCGTGTGCAGCCTTGTACTTCGCCACCAGCTTCTTGGAAGCCGCGATGTTTTGGGCCGGGTACTTCAAGTTTGGCAGGTAGCCCATGACCTTGGTGTCGAAGACCTGATCGGCCAAGCGACTGGTTCCGTCGTTGGAGAGTTGGTTGAGTCGGTTGCGGTCGACCGCGAGACCCACCGCCCGGCGAGCATCGACGTCATCGAGTGGCGGCCGGGTCACGTTGTTGAGCTGGTGGGAGATCTCCATCCGGCCGTCGGGCTCGAGCACGATCGTCGCGTTCGGAGCGTTGGTCTTGAGGGTGTTGAGGTCTTTGCCACCGCTGCTGTGGGTGACGTCGATGTCGCCACCCTGGATGCCGGTGAGGCGAGAAGAACTCTCTTCCTGCGGCTTGAAGTTCAGGCCGTCCAGGTACGGAAGGCCCTTGCGCCAGTAGTTCTCGTTCTTCACCGTGCTGACATCGCCCGACGTGGGATCGAAGCTCTTGAGCTTGAAGGGGCCGGTCCCGATGAGGAGCGTGTCACACGCAGGACCCGCGTTGAGTTGCGCCGGTGCGGCGATGCCCGTCCGGCCAGTCGTCCAGAGGTACGCCGGGAACGCGACCCACGGCGACTTCATCGTCACCACAACAGTGTCAGGTGCGGTGACTGCAGTCGAGAGGATGTTCTCGAAGACGAAGCCCAGCAGAATGCCCTTCTTCCACTCGTCGATGTTCTGCTTGATGGCTGCACCGTCGAGTGGTGTGCCGTCGTGGAATTTGACGCCGGGGCGCGCCACGATGGTCCATTGGGTGAAGTCAGCGTTCGGCTCCACCGACTTGGCCAGGTACGGCGCGAAGACGTTGGGGTCCTGGGTGGGCTGGGTCAGCGTGTCGTACAGCGCGCTCACCACCATGATCGCCGAGATCGCGAACTGGCCGCGTGGCGGACAGAAGGCCGTGGTTTTGCCTTCGATCGAATAGGTGACGGTCCCGCCGTACTGTGGCTTTCCCGCATCGGCGCCGCTGGTCGGCGTCGTTCCGCCGCCGGTCTTGCTGCCGGAGCTGCTGCCGCACGCCGCGGCGAAGAGCGCCACCAGCGTGAGCAGTGCGATGAAAAAGAATGGCGCCCGCCGACGTGCTGTCGTGGTCTGTCGCACGATTTCCCCCCAATGAGACCGACGCGCATGCGCCGGTGTTCGGTGTTGCGATGTTTGGTCGATGTGGCCCGGGATCATGACCGCGCCACCTGAGGTCCCGCAAGGTAGGAAGTGAAGCCGCGGTTGTCAACCATCATCGCTGGTGGTTCAGGAGGAAACTGGGCAATCGTCGGGGCCCGCGGCCGCTACGTTCGACGGTGTGCTCCGCGCTCGGATCCGGATTAGCTCGACTGCGACCCTTGACCCGGGGGAGCTCCAGTGGCGGGTCAGTCGTTCCGGTGGTCCCGGCGGCCAGCACGCCAATACCTCCGATACTCGAGTTGAGGTCATCCTCGATGTGCGCGATTCCCCGTCGCTGTCGACGCGTCAAAGGGCGTTGGTCATCGCTCGACTTGGCCCGGTCGTGCGCGCGGTCTCGTCCGATAGTCGGTCGCAGTCCCGCAATCGAGAGGTTGCGCTCGAGCGCCTCGTCGCACGGCTGGCTGAGGCATTGCGCGTCGATGCACCCAGACGCGATACCAAACCAACTCGGGGCGCCCGACAAGAACGCCTGACCACGAAGCGTCAGCGCTCCGACACGAAACGCAACCGACAACAACCGCGTCATGATGATGACGGGTAGGCCGGCCAGTAGGACCACGGACCGGCCGATGAGACGATCGGCCATGCCGGGCTCGATGAGGGATGGGATGACGACGGGTTCTTACCCATGAAGATGATCGGCGACATCGCACTGTGGATTGCCGGACTCGCGTTCATCGCCGTTGTGGTCGATGCCGCGGTTCGTACCTTCGTGCTCCCTCGTGGTGCCGTGGTGGGTTTGACGCGGATGGTGTCGGTCGCGGTGCGCAAGGTCTTCGACCTCAGGGTGCGGTTCGCTCGCACCTACGAACAGCGGGACCGCGTGATGGCGATGTACTCGCCGATCGTTCTCCTGGCGTTGGTCGCGGTGTGGCTCGGCATGCTCATGGTTGCCTTCACGTTGATCTTCTTGTCGGTCGAAGGTCAGGGGCTGCAGTCAGCGTTCACGACGGCGGGGTCTTCGCTCTTCACACTTGGTTTCGAACGTCCGGAGGGAACGGTCGGGACCATCGTGAGTTTCGGGGCGGCCGCGTTCGGGCTCGGGCTGGTGGCGCTGCTCATCGCCTACCTCCCCACGCTGTACAGCGCCTTCTCGCGTCGCGAAGTACTGGTGGCGTACTTGTCGTCACGGGCGGGAACGCCACCGCGAGCGGTGGACCTCTTGGTGCGAGCACAACGGATTGGGCGCCTCGATGATCTCGACGAGTTGTGGGATCGATTCGAGCTCTGGTTCGCGGAACTCGAGGAGACGCACACCTCGTTACCGCTGCTGAATTTCTTTCGATCGCCCACGCCGCATCGATCATGGATCACGAGTGCGGGAGCGATTCTCGACGCCGCCGCGCTGGTGAACTCCACGGTTGATGTGCCGTTCCAGCCGATGGCCGGGTTGTGTGTGCGCTCAGGGTTCACCGCGCTACGAGCGATTGGCGACTTCTTCTCCATTCAGCACCCATCGGCCCCCCAACCGGGCGATGCCATCACGATTGGGCGCGATGAATGGGAAGCCGCGTGCCGGGAACTCGAGGCCGCGGGGGTTCCGCTCGTTGCCGATCGCGACCAGGCGTGGCGCGACTTCTCGGGCTGGCGGGTCAACTACGACGTCGTCTTGGTGACGCTGGCGGGGCTCTTGCTCGCGCCGTATGCGCCGTGGAGCTCGGACCGATCGGTCCGGTTCCGGGTGCGAGCGCTCACGTGGGGGCGTCGGAACCCATCCGACTGATCAGACGTCACAAGAATCCCGGGGTTCGTTGCCTCAGACGGGGAACAGGGTGTCTTCGTTGGGTGCCCGCTCGTCACCACGACGAATGAACCACTCCTGGCCGAACGCCGCAACGAACGCTTCGTCGGGCATCTTCATGAAGAAGGACTCGTCGGTGATCTGGCTCGCGTGCGCGGCCATTGCCGCGCGTTTCGTGGGGACCCAGGTGCGCACGTCGATGGTGGTCGTGATGGCCTCGGCGGGCATGCCGAGGTTCATCTCCTCGGGATCCGGCGCGCCTTCGATCGCAGCCATCTCTTCAGCCCGGGCGGCCATCAGCGCGAGGAGGTGGTCGCGATTGATGGTGGCCTCGTACACGCGCGGCGTGGATGCCAGCTCGGCAGCGCGAATGCCCACCACGTGAACCTGAATGTGGTCGGGGTGACCGTAGTTGCCGTTTTCGTCGTAGACCGTGAGGACTTCGGCGTCTTCCTCGATGAGGATCGTGGCCAGCCGGGCCGCGGCTTCATCAACGTCGGCAGCGGCGAAGCACGCGGGATCGGCGTTGGTGGACTCACCCTCCATTCCCGAATCCTTGTAATCGAGGAACGCGACGCGGGCGCAACCGAGGATTTCGGCGGCTGCGTGCAACTCCGCGACGCGGCGGTCGGTCAGGGTCTCGCCTGCATTGAGGAAGTCGGGCGCAACTTCGCCGAGCTCGCCGCGGGTGGCACACACGAGGACCACGCGATGGCCTTCGGCGGCGGCCCGCGCCATGGTCCCTCCGGTCGCAATTGCCTCGTCGTCCGGATGCGCATGGAACAAAACCAAAGTCGCCATTCCCTCAGCTTTACAGACCCGACTCGTTCCAGCCGGGGTAGACGACGTCGTGAGCGCCCAGTTGGACGCGCTGGTTCAGATTGCGCTCACGGCGGACCAGAAGAGACGACGTCGTGAGCGTCCAGTTGGACGCGCTGGTTCAGATTGCGCTCACGGCGGACCAACAGAGATGACGTTAGAGTCAGGGAACCGACATGGTCGCCAGTCCCGGGGGGTTCGCAGATGCGTGGTCGTGGTCGCCGCAAATTGGTCGGCGTGCTGATTTCATTGGTGGTGATCGCTGCCGCGTGCAGCAACGAGTCGTCAACGCCATCCAAGTCGGTCGACTCGACGGGAGGGAAGAACACCACCGTAGACCAGCCGGGCGTCACGAAGGACACGATTCGAGTTGGTGGCGTTGTATCCGTTTCGAATGCGCTCAACGCCCCGTACGGCGACATCTTCAAGGGGATCCAGGCGTACTTCGCGAAGGTGAACGGCCAGGGTGGTATCTACGGACGCAAGCTGGAGCTGGTTGCCGAACGCGACGACCAGATGTTGAACAACCTGAAGGAAGTCCAGGGTGTCCTCACCGAGGACAACGTCTTCGCCGTCGCGCCGATCCTGACCATCTTCGACTTCAGCGGCGCCACGGAACTCCAGAGTCAAGGCGTCCCGGGGTTCGGGCTCAACTACAACGCCGATTGGAACAAGGAGAACTTGTTCAGCAACGAAGGCGCCCTCTGTCTGGGCTGCGAAGGCGTGGACCTGCCATGGATGGCGAAACAGCTGAAGAAGAAGTCGATTGGGATCCTCACATACGGGACCGTTGACAGTTCCAAGAAGTGTGGCGAGGGCATCCGCAAATCGTTCGAGAAGTACCCGACCGCCAAGGTGGGGTACTACACCGATGCTCACTCGTTCGGCGATGTCAACTTCAGCGTCGACGTCGGCAAGATGAAGGACGCGGGTGTCGATCTCGTCACCACGTGCATGGACTCCAATGCGGTACTGGCGCTCGCCAAGGAAACGCGCGCGCAGGGTCTGGCGGCGACCCAGTACTTGCCGAATGGCTACGACCAAGAGTTCATGAAGGCGAACGGGCAGTTCTTCCAGGATTCCATCGTCCGGGTGCCGTTCGTGCCGTTCGAGACCACCCCGAAGCCGGCGGGACTCCAGGAGTACTTCAAGTGGATGAAGAAGCAAGGTGAGACGCCGAATGAGTACTCCACGTACGGCTGGATCAACGGTGTGCAGCTCGTGGAAGGTCTCAAGGGCGCCGGACCGAACTTCACCCGCAAGAAGGTGATCGACGCGCTCAACAAGATCACCAAGGACACCGGCGGGGGCTTGTTGGCGGGGATCGACTGGACGACGCAACACACCGAGACCCACTCGCCGGAAAGCTGCCGGGCTCTGGTCAAGGTCGATGGCTCGAAGTTTGTGCCGGTGTTCGTACCCAAGGGTAAGCCCTTCTTGTGCTTCAAGGAAGGCCAGGGGCTCGATGTCCCGCCCACCTACAAGTAGCGACTGCTCGCAGGAAACACAACCAGGCCCGTGACCGACCTCATCAGTTACATCGTCCAGGGGCTGCCGATCGGGTGCGTGTTCGCGCTCGTCGCGATCGGTCTCGTCCTCACGTACAAGACGAGTGGTGTGTTCAATCTCGCATTCGGCGCGCAAGCGTTCGTGGCCGCGGTGCTGTTCTACGAACTTCGAGTTCGCAACGGGTGGCCCACCCTCGCGGCGTTCGCGCTCGTCGTACTGCTCGTCTCGCCACTCATCGGGTTGATTCTCGAGTACGCGATCTTTCGACATCTCCGTACCGCATCGCCGATCGCCAAATTGGTCGCTTCGCTCGGTCTGCTCGTCGCGGTCCCGCAGTTCGTGCAGATCCAGATGGGACCCGGCTCCACCTTTGGAGTGGTGGGGATCTGGTGGAACGACGATGCGCTCTACCACTTCGGTGATTGGGTGCTGGACGGCAAGGGGATGGCGATCATCGTCAGCACGCTGGTGTCGGTGGTGGTGCTCGGGTTGCTCTTTCGGTTCGCGCCGATCGGACTGCGGATGCGGGCAGTCGTCGAGAGTCCCCGGATGACCGAGTTGGCAGGCATCGACGCCGATCGCGTCTCCGCGTTCTCGTGGATGCTCTCGAGCGTGTTTGCCGGTCTGGCCGGGGTGCTGCTCGCGCCGCTTTACGCGTCGCTCGCGCCCCAGAACTTCAACACACTGCTGGTGGCCGCGATCGCCGCCGCCGCGTTCGCCCGCCTCACGAGCATCCCGCTCGCGCTGCTCGGTGGACTGTTGCTCGGGATCGCCCAGTCGTTGGCCGCGGGCTACCTGCCGCCCGCGAGCGTGCTCGCACGTGAGATTCGGCCCTCGTTGCCGTTCGTCGCCTTGTTCCTCCTGCTCTTGTTCTGGCCCGGTCTGCGCTCGGCGATTCAGAGCCGGGATCCGCTGAGCGGTGTGGACCCGCCGCCGGACTTACCGGTCGCGGCGACTCGGAGCCGGTTCTTCACGATCGGAACACGCATCTTCGGGGTGGTGGTGTTCGTGGTCGCGCTCACGCTTGCGCTCACAAAGTTCAATGCAAAGTGGGTCACGGTGCTCACCACCGCCGTGGTCTTCTCGGTCATCTTCCTGTCGATCACGGTCATCACCGGAATGGCCGGACAGATCTCCCTCTGTCAGGCGACCTTTGCGGGAGTGGGTGCGTTCGGCACCGCGCAGATTGTCTCGGTGTTCGGCCTCGCGGTACTCCCGACGATGTTTCTCAGCGCGCTGATCGCGGCCGCAGTCGGTGCACTGATCGCCGTCCCGATGTTGCGGTTGGGTGGCATCTTCTTGTCGCTGGGAACGCTCGCGTTCGCGCTGGTGTTCGAGTTGCTGTTAGTGCCGCTGGGCTGGGTGAGTGGCGGTGCGCACCCAGTTCGCGTGCCGCGCCCGGTCGGCTTCGCCGACGACCGCGCCTTCCTCGTGTTGTGCGTGGTGATTCTCGCGGTCGTGTCCCTATTCGTGATCCTTATTCGCAAGGGCACGACCGGCCGCTACCTCGACGCGTTGCGCGGGAGTGAAACCGCGGCCCAGGCCATCGGTATCAACCCCACGCGGATCCGGATCCTTGCCTTCGCGGTATCGGCGGGCATCGCCGGACTCGGTGGCGGACTGCTCGCGACCCAGAAGCACATCGCGGTGTCGCAGGACTTCAGCTACTTCTACGGTTTGTTCTACGTTGTCTTGGTCGTGACCTTGATGCCGCGCACGGTTGAGGGCGCGATCAATGCCGGCATCGGGTTCGCGTTGGTGCCCGAGCTCCTCCTGTTGGTCGGGTTGGACCCGAGCTACCAGTTCGTGTTGTTCGGTCTCGGGGCCATCACCTACGCCCGTCACCCTGAAGGCGTGTTGGAGTTTCAGAAGCGCAAGTCGATGGCCGCGGTCGAACGGCATCTGCCGCACCGGTGGCGCAGTGCTCCTGGGAAGGGCGCGGTCGATGGTGTGGTGTCGGCCGCAGCTGGGGGCACCGACTGATGACACTGCTCGATGCCGGGGGCATTTCGAAACGTTTCTCGGGGATCACCGCGCTGGACGCGGTGAGCCTCGGGGTCGACGATGGCGAGTCCGTGGGGCTGATCGGACCAAACGGTGCGGGCAAGACCACGTTCTTCAACTGTCTCTTGGGAATGCTGCGTCCCGACGGCGGGTCGGTCACGTTTGCCGGGACCGACATCACCCGCGCCCCGGTGTACCGCCGTGCCCGCGCCGGCATCGGTCGGACGTTTCAGCGAATCGAACTCTTCGCGGGCTTGACCGTGCGTGAGCATCTCCTCGTGGCGGAACGGTCACGGCTGGGCACAGGTCGATTCTGGAAAGACGTTTTCAATTTGGCGGCGCCGTCGGCCGCGGAGCAGGACCGCTGCGCGGCGACGTTGCAGTTGCTGAAGCTCGACGACGTTGCCGACGCGCCGATCGAATCGCTCTCCCTTGGACGCGGCCGACTCGTCGAGGTTGGCCGGGCGCTCATGACCGAGCCGAAGTTGTTGCTGCTCGACGAACCGTCCTCCGGTCTCGACGCGAACGAAACCTCGGCGCTGGCCGACATGCTTCGCCACGTGCGCGCGGAGCGCGGAACCGCGGTGCTGTTGGTGGAGCACGACGTGGAGTTCGTGCGGGCATTTGTCGATCGGTTGTACGTGCTTGATTTCGGCACGCTGATTGCCGCCGGCCCGACGGCCGCGGTGCTGGGCTCCGACGAGGTCCGCCGCGCCTACCTCGGGGAGACGCCGAGGGGGGAGACGGTGTGATGTCGGGCTTGGATGTCGACCCGTCGATGCCGCCACCTGATCTGACGACAGCTCCACCGCTCCTGGAGTTTCGCAACGTCGAGGCGTCCTACGGTCCGTTTCGGGCGCTGTTCGAGGTGTCGCTCGCGGTCCGACCCGAATCGGTCACGGCGTTGCTCGGTGCCAACGGTGCGGGCAAGACCACTGTCGCGCGAGTTGCGTCGGGGTTGATCCGCCCCACCGCGGGCGAGGTCTGGTTCGACGGCCAGCGCATCGATGAGCTGAAGGCGTTTCAGATCGCTCGACTCGGTCTGGTGCACGCGCCCGAGGGGCGGTCGGTGTTTGCGTCCCTGAGCGTCCGCGAGAACTTGGAGTTGAGCTTCCGCCGCGAGCTCGGACGCCGTGGAGTGGACGATGCGCTCCAACGGGCCTACGAACTGTTCCCTCGTTTGGGCGAGCGCAGCAAGCAGATCGCCGGAACGCTCTCCGGAGGCGAACAACGGATGTTGTCGCTCGCGCGGGTAATGGTGAACCCGCCGAAGCTTCTCGTGGCGGATGAGCTTTCGCTGGGGCTCGCCCCGATCGTGGTCGACGAGGTCTACCGCAACCTGTCGGGGATTCGTGACGCGGGCACCGCGATCCTGCTCGTCGAGCAGTACGTGGGTCATGCCCTCGCGATCGCCGATGAAGTCGCGGTGCTCACCCACGGTGTTGTTGCCTACGCCGGCACGTCCACTGATTTGGGCGATATCTCCGAGTACCTGCTGTAGCGAGAAGCGGTGAGTGTCCGTGCAAACCTGACGTGAGCGTCATACGATGCGCGGGTCGTGCCGGCGGGCACGGTAAGGGGGTTCGGTATGGTCGTCAACCGGCGTGGAACACGGAAGTCGTTGATCGCGGTCGGGTTTGCGATCGGTCTGGTGACGGTCACCGCCTGTACGGGGGCCGACAGCAGTAGTGGCGGAGGCAAATATTTCCGATACGGCTACGACCTCGAGAGCCAGTTCACCAACACCTTCGATCCCGGGAAGTCGACCGGCGACTGCGACCAGATCGTCACGTCATTCATCTACGACGACTTACTCCGACGGGATCAAAAGACCGGCGAGTCGATCCCCGGCATTGCGACCAGTTGGGATGTCACCGGCGACGCGAAGCGGACGATCACGTTCCACTTGCGCAGCGATGTGGTCTTCTCGGACGGCACCAAGCTGGATGCCGCAGCAGTCAAGGCGAGTCTTGATCACAACAATAAGAACCCGCAGCTGACGACGCTTGACCACATCGAATCGATGGACGTCGTCGACCCCACCACGATCAAGATCAATCTGAAGGACGATCAGTCCACACCGTTTCTCTACGCGATGGCACAGAGCCGCGATGCCCAGATCATCTCACCGAAGGCATTGAACTCGGCCGATCAGCACCCCGTGGGCTCCGGTCCGTTCATGCTGAAGCGTTTCACTGCTGGCCAGGGCATGGAGCTGGTGAAGAACCCGAACTACTGGGACCGGTCGAGCTTCAAGTTCCCGGGCCTGCGGTTTGTGCAAGCCGCCACCGGCCCGCCCGCGGTCATCCGCTTCCAGGCGGGCGACCTTGACCTCGTGCGGTTTGAAGCCGAGTCACTCCCGACTATGCGCAAAGATTCGAGCGCGGAAGTGGTGGTGAAGAAGACCGAGGCGTTCTTGCGCCTCGAGTTTCGCCTCGGCTTCAACGGCGGCAAGACCACGCCGTTCGCCAACAAGCTGGTGCGCCAGGCGGTGCGGTTCGCGATCGACAATGAGAAGATCAACCGGCTCGTGCAACTCGGTGAGGGGGAGGTGGCGAACCAGGCGTTGCCGCCATCGTCTCCCGGTTACAACGCCGCTATTGCCAAGGACTACTCCTACAACCCGCAGCGGGCCAAGGAGCTGCTCACCCAAGCCGGCTATCCGAATGGCTTCAAGTTCACGATGGTGATTCCTGGTCCGGGAATCCAGAACATGCGCGATCAGGGACAGCTGCTCCAAGCCATGTTGAAGGAGGTCGGGATCACCGCCGAGATCAAACCGGTTCAGGGCAACGACATCGCGACGAACTACTACATCGCGGGTAACGGTGACGCGTTCGCGGCGGCGCAGTTGGCATCGAGCTTCTATCCCGGCGCCTACTACGAACAGTTCGGCAAATTTCAGTTCGTGCCCACGTGGAACAAGGCCGAGCGCGCGGACATCGACGACCTGACGTTGCGAGCCCAAGGCGCCAAGGATCCCAGCGAGACCGCGCGCCTCACTCAGGACGCGGCCAAGATCGTGAGCGATGAGGCGCTCGAGGCGCCGATCGCGTTCATGCCACAGTTCCTGGCGACGGCCAAGGCGCGCGTCGCGGGAGTCGTCGGCGGGCAGCGCAATATTTGTGATCCGCCCGATCTCTCGCACGTGACGATGAAGTCCGGGAACTAGGCCCCGAAACCGAAGGGGAGGGTCGCGTGGGTGCGTATGTCGCTCGGCGTATTGCCGCGCTGATCCCGCTCCTCTTGATCATCACGTTCATCGTCTTCTCGTTGTCGCAATTGCTCCCCGGTGACCCGGCCCGAGTGATCGCCGGCGGCCAGAAGGCCACACCGCAAGGGATCAAGGCGGCGCGCGAGCAGCTGCATCTCGACAAGCCGTTCGTGCAGCAGTACGTGATCTGGCTCGGCGACACCGTGCAGGGCGATCTCGGCGAGTCGTTCTTCGACCATCGAACGGTTGGTGAATCGATTGCCGATCGATTCCCGGTCACGCTGTCCCTTGCTCTTGGCGCACTCGCGTTGACAGTCCTGATCGGCGTACCGGCCGGGATCTTCGCCGCGGTGAAGCAGGGCGGAATCGTGGACCGCCTCATCACCACGACATCGAGCATCGCGCTCGCTATGCCGGATTTCTGGCTGGGAATGATCTTGTTGTCGATCTTCGCGGTCAGTCTCCGCGTCTTGCCTTCCGGTGGTTACGTCGGCCTCACGGAATCACCGGCAGGGTGGGCGACGCACCTGTACTTGCCGTGGTTCGCGATGGGCGTTCCGGGCGGCGCCGGGTTGGCGCGCCAGGTTCGCGGCGCCATGATCGACGCGTTGGAGCAGGACTACATCCGCACGGCCCAGTCCAAGGGTCTGCGTTGGCGCGTGGTGGTGTTCAAGCACGCGCTCAAGAACGCATCGCTCGCACCAGTGACGGTGCTCGGAATCGGCTTCGCGTACACGCTCGGTGGCTCGGTGATCATCGAACGGATCTTCACGTTGCCCGGGATGGGGCAGTACTTCTTCATCTCACTGTTCAACAAGGACCTGCCGGTCATTCAAGGGGTGGTGTTGCTGAGCGCGCTGATCTTCGTGGTCCTCAACCTGGTGGTGGACGTGCTCTACGCGTACCTCAACCCCAAAGTGAGGCTGGGATGAGCGGGGACGAGATGAGTATGGAGATGGGGCCCGCGATATCGGCGGACGGGCTCACGGATGACCCGCGGGCACCCGACCCCGGGAGCGGTGATGTCGGCTCCACCCCGTGGCGACGAGTGTTCAGGAGATTCGCGCACACGTACTCCGCGATGTTCGGGCTCGGGATCGTGGTGCTCCTCGTTGGAACCGCGCTGTTCGCCACGACCCTGGCACCGTTCGGTCAGGAGCCCGTCTTCAGCGCCAAACTCGGTCCGGGAAGCGGTCACTGGCTCGGGACTAATACCGTCGGTCAGGATCTGTTGACGCGATTGATCTACGGCGCGCAGGCGTCGATGTTTGTGGCATTTCTGGTGGTGAGCATCGCAGTCTCGGTCGCGCTGGTGCTTGGGCTCGCGTCGGGCTACTTCGGCGGTTGGGTCGGTGCCACGATCGACCGGTGTATGGATGCGCTGTTCACATTTCCGCCGCTCACGCTGGCGCTGGCGATCGCCGCGCTCCTCGGTGCGAGCCTCACGAATGCGTCGATCGCGATTGCGGTCGTGTTCGTTCCCGGTCTGGTGCGGGTGATTCGGTCGCAGGTGCTCTCGATTCGCGAGGAGACCTTCATCGAAGCGGCCCGATCGGTCGGCGTCGGGGAATCGCGGATGCTGCGCAAGCACGTGTTTCCGAATGTGGTGTCGCCGGTGATTGTGCAGTCGGCGTTGGCGTTTGGCTACGCGATCGGCGCCGAGGCGGGGCTGTCGTTCCTCGGGCTCGGCGTGAAGCCGCCAACGTCGAGTTGGGGAGCGATGTTGGAGGAAGGTTACGGCCGCATCACGGAGACCCAGTGGCCGTTGGTGCCGCCGGCGGTCGCGATTCTCCTCGCGATCCTTGCGTTCAATCTCGTTGGGGACGGGCTGCGCGATGCGTTCGGCCGGGAAACCATCGCAGTGGAGGGACCGTAGTGATGGGCGCGCCGCTCCTCGAAGTGCGTGACCTCACCGTCGAGTTCGGCACGGCGGCCGGAACGCTGCGGGTTGTCGACGGTGTGAGTTTCGCGGTCGACCGGGGCGAGACGCTCGGGTTGGTCGGAGAGAGCGGGTGCGGCAAGAGCGTCTCATCGCTCGCGGTCATGGGTCTGATTCCACCGCGTGCGGGCCGGGTGCGAGCCACGACGCTGCGGCTCACGGAGCATGACCTGACGAGGATCGCTCCGTCGGATCTCCGCGAGTTGCGCGGTCCGGAAATGGCGATGATCTTCCAGGAACCGATGACCAGTCTGAACCCGGCGTTCACCATCGGCAACCAGATTGCAGAGACAGTGCGCGCTCACCAGCGGGTGAGCCGAGCCGTGGCCCTCGCCAAGGCAGTGGAGATGTTGGACCGCGTGGGAATCCCCGATCCGCACCGGCGGGTCAAGGACTACCCGCACGCGTTCTCGGGTGGAATGCGCCAGCGGGCGATGATTGCAATGGCGTTGGCGAATGACCCGAAGCTGTTGATCGCAGACGAACCGACCACGGCGCTGGATGTCACGATCCAAGCGCAGATTCTCGAGCTGCTGCGCGCGCTGCAACGTGACACCGGCATGGCGATTGTGTTCGTGACCCACGACCTTGGCGTCGTCGCTGACATCTGCGATCGTGTCGTGGTGATGTACGCGGGCCAGGTGGTGGAGGAGGCGTCGGTTGAGCCGGTGTTCGCCTCGCCGCGCCATCCCTACTCGGCGGGCCTGTTGGCGTCGATGCCCCAGACCACGCCGCCGGGTCAGCCGCTCACGGTGATCCTCGGCCAGGTTCCGAATCCAGACTCGTGGCCGACGGGATGCCGGTTCGCCGAACGGTGCCTCCATGTTGGATCGGTCTGTCTCGAAACGCCCGTCGCGTGGGTAACTCGTGATGGACATGGAGTCCGCTGTGTTCGCGCGGACGAACTGGATCTCCTCGGTTCACGGCGGGCTGCGGACATGGCGATTGACCGCCCGATGATTGAGTCCGGTCCGCCGTTGGTGACCGTGACCGGGCTGCGCAAGGAGTTCCCGGTGCGCAGCGCGCTGCTTCGTCGACAACTGGGTGTGGTGCGCGCCGTCGACGGTGTCGATCTCGCGATTCCGCCGGGACAGACGCTCGGGCTGGTGGGAGAGTCCGGCTCCGGAAAGTCCACGGTTGCGCGCCTCGTGTTGCGGCTCGTGGAGCCCACGAGTGGAACCGTCGTCGTCGCCGGCACGGAGGTGACCGGATTGGCGAAGGGTGAACTGCGCGATGCCCGCCGGGATATGCAGATGGTGTTTCAGGATCCATATTCTTCGCTCGATCCGCGCCAGACCGTCGCGGAAACCATCGGCGAGCCCCTCGAGGTGCACCGCGGGTTGAAGGGCCGGGCGCGAGATGAGCGCGTCACGGAACTCCTCGCCCAAGTTGGGCTGGGCCGCTTTGCGTTGCGACGCTACGCATACGAATTTTCGGGCGGTCAACGCCAACGCATCGCCATCGCACGCGCGCTGGCGCTCAACCCGCGTCTCTTGGTGCTCGACGAACCGGTCTCGTCGCTCGATGTGTCGACCCAGTCTCAGGTGATCAATCTCCTCACCGACCTCCAGACTCGGCTTGGGCTCACGTATCTCTTTATTGCGCACGACCTTTCGGTGGTGCGACACATCTCGGATCGAATCGCCGTGATGTATCTCGGCCGAATCGTCGAGGCAGGTCCGGCCGAGGAGGTCTATACGCGACCGCGTCATCCCTATACCGAGGCGCTGCTCTCCGCGATCCCGGTTCCCGATCCCGTATTCCAGCGCACCCGCGAACGCATCGTGTTGCGCGGCGACGTTCCGAGCCCGATGGCACCTCCGTCGGGGTGCAGTTTTCGCACTCGCTGCCAGTACTCCATGGACGTGTGTGCCGATGAGGACCCCCCGGTGTTCACTGCACCGGGGGGCACCACGGTGGCGTGCCATTTGCACACCACCGGTCCGATGCTCGCGGGCGAACCCGTCACGGGTCTGCGCGCCGAGCTGACGACGAGCCAACTGCGGCCACGGTCGCAAGGAGGGGGAGATCCATGACCAGAATCATTCGATTGCTCGCGGGCGGAGGGGCGCTCGTGCTCATGCTCACGGCCTGCGGGAGTAGCGGCGGCTCGAAAGCCGCACCCGATACCAAGCCGAAGGAAACCACGACCAAGCCCGCGTCATCGGTCGACGAGTCGTCCTTGGTGGGTTGTAAAGCGGGAGCTCCTGACCCGGGCTCGAAGGCGAGTAAGGCGCGGATGTCGGTCGACCCATGCAAGGACCTCACCGATGGTCAGGTGCTCAAGGTCTACGCCGCCGGGTTTACCGCCGGGAAGAAGTTGGGAATCACAGAGTGCAGCACGAAGACCGATGACACCGGCTCCGGATGTGCGCTCGACGCACTGGTGATTCTGACGATCGGCGCCGATGGATCAGGTTCGGCGGACTTCCCGGTCAAGAAGGGTCCGTTTGGCAAGGATCTCGTCACGTGTTCCGCGCCGACGCAATGCCTCTTGAGCGTCGGAGAGCTGGCCGCCGGTGATGTGGAGCGCGCCGACGGAGTGGACATCACCTTCGCTCCGTAACCAAACCCGAGGGTTCGTCTCGCTCGACCCCTCCGGTGATGATGTGCTTTCGGTCGGTGAGCGACCGTTCAAAAATCACCGGAGGGCCGGGGCGGGGTCAGGTACGCGTATCGCCGAAGATGGCGGCGTGGGTGACGCGGGCCAGCGTGGCAACTACTGCAGGAACCTCTACGTTCGCTTGACCGGTGAGCGCGTAGTAGTTCGTGCGCTCGATCATCGCGACCAGGGCAATGGCGGCGACCACCGGGTCGATGCCCACCGCCGGAGTGGATCGGATCCGGTCCATGAGCGCACGCGTCAACGCAGTGTGCACGTTGGTGCCGAGACGGCCGACGTCGCTGGCCACGATCTCCGCCTCGGTCCAGGCGCGGATGATGGGCCCGGCTTCGGCATAGATGCTCGCGAATTGTGCGATCCACCCTTCGAGTGCAGCGAGGCCCTGGGGATCAGCGGTCAGTGGAGGGAGCTCACCGGCGAGTGCTTCCAGCTCCGCGGCAACGAGTTCGGCCAACGCGCGGAACAGCTCCTCCTTGTTCGCGAAATAGAGATAGAAGGTCCCGTGCGACGTGGCGGCGACTTTTACGATGTCGTCGACCCGCGCCGCATGGAAACCGCGCGCGGCGAACACGTCGGCACCCGCCCGGAGGAGGCGGTCACGCGTGGCTTGCCCACGCGCACGTAACTCGCGTGGGACTGGCCCCGCGGGGGACGCGGCGCGGCGGGTGGACATCGGGGGAGGCTACCGAGTGCCTGACACAACTGTCAGGGGACGGGGGATACCGGTAAGGTCGGGTCTGTGGCGAAGCTTTCAGAGATCAACGTTGGTGACGCGGCCCCGCCGCTCGTCATCGAGAACCTGTCCCGTACCCATTTCGTGAAGTACGCCGGCGCGTCAGGTGATTTTAACCCGATGCATCACGACGACACGATTGCAACCCAGGTCGGCAATCCGTCGGTGTTCGGTCACGGGATGCTCACGGCCGGTCTGATGGCCCGAGTGGTGAAGGACTGGTTCGGCCCCGAGGCGATGCGTACCTTCAACGTGCGATTCGCCAAGCAGGTGTGGCCGGGTGAGACGCTCACCTTCACCGCGGTGGTCACCGCGGTGCACCCACCCGGCGACGCCATCACGGGCAACGACGCTTCGGGTCTCGTGGACCTGGAACTGTCCGCAAAGAACCAAGATGGCGAAGAGAAGCTCGCGGGTGCGGCCACTGCGGCCGTCGCCCCGTAACCAACAACTCATCAGAGCGGAGCAACAGTTATGGGAATCTTGGATGGTCGGGTCGCGGTTATTACCGGGTCGGGCCGGGGAATCGGGCGCGAGTTCGCGCTGTCGATGGCCCGGGAAGGTGCGCACATCGTGATCAACGACGTGGGTGTGAGCCTCGACGGTCAGGGCACGGACGAAGATCCGGCGGCCCAGACCGTCGCCGAGATCAAGGCGCTGGGTGTCGGCGCAGTGGCGAGCTACGAGTCGGTCACCGACTACGACGCCGCCGGTCGACTCATCCAGACCGCGGTCGACGAGTTCGGCCAGATCGACATCCTCGTGAACAATGCCGGAATCGTGCGGGACCGGTCGCTCCTCAAGATGACCCCGGTTGACTTCGATGCGGTGGTCAAGGTGCACATGTACGGCACCTTCAACACCGCACAACACGCCGCGGGCCTCATGAAGGAAGCCGGCTATGGCCGGATCATCAACGTCACGTCCCAGGCGGGCCTGCGCGGCAATTTCGGTCAGACCAACTACGGCGCCGCCAAGGCCGCGATCATGGGTATGACCTTCATCTGGTCGATCGAGCTCGGCAAATACGGCGTGACCGTGAATGCGATGTCGCCCGCCGGCGCCACCCGCATGACCTCGGCGCTGTTCGAGCGCACCGGAACCGCGCCGCCGCCCGAGGCGAACCCGGCGCTGAATGCTCCACTCGTCACCTGGGTCGCGTCGGATCAGGCGGGGCACGTGAACGGTCAGATCCTCGGCCGCACCGACTTCGCGTACACGATCTATCAACACCCCAAGCAGGTCGCCTATATGTACCAAGACGGTGGCTTCGACGTGGATGGGGTGGCCCAGAACTTCGACAAGATCCTCGGCCAACATATCCAGCACGTGGGCATGAGCATGCCCGGCGGAATGGAACACAAGAAGTAGCCCGAGCGCCGTTCCGTGCGCCCGATCGGTGTGGTCGACATTGTCTACGGAGACGAGCCGTCGGTCCCGATGCGCTCGGTGCTGGCGAAGGCCGACGGGTTCGCGCATATCGACCCACTTATCACGGTCGAGCCGTCAACGTTGTCGTTACCCGTCGGCTGTCCCACGTCCTTCCCCAAACCAGTTGGGGAGTGGTGCGCTACACCCGCACCGGCAAACGCGGACGGCATGTGGGACCGCTGTGTGCGGTGGTTCCGTGCCGCGCCCGGCGCGCTGCTCGAACCCTGGGCCGGAGCGGTGGTGCATTCGGTCGAGACCTGTCAAGCGATGATGGACGCGGTGCCCGGGCTCCGGCTGTTGATCGACACTGGTCACGTGGCCGATTGGGGCGGAGACCCGGTCGAGTTGCTTGCCTACGCCGATCACGTGCAGTTGCGCCAAGGTGCGCCGGGCCGCACGCAACTCCACGTGGATGATCCGGATGGCGTGGTTGACTTCCGCGCAGCGATCAAGGCGTTGAACGCGCGGGCCTACGCAGGACAACTCTCGGTTGAGTACTTCGACCTGCCGGAGCAGGGCTGGCCGTGCGCCGAGCCGCGCGCGTGGGCGCTGGACCTGGTGGCGCGGTTGCGGAGTTGAGCGCGGGTCAGTCGTTGTCGAGAATCGTGACGATTGCGGAGTCGTCGGTGAGATCCGCGTGTTGGGCATCGTCGAACTCGACCCGGAATGATTCGGTACGTTCGGCCTCGGTGTCGCCCACGATCGGAATGACGACGTAGCCCGAGCTCTGGCCCGCGGGAATCACCAGGGTTCCCTTGGTGCGCACGTAGTCGCGCCCCGATCGAGCGGATCGGTGATGCGTGATCGCCGAGGGTGGCGCCGAAGAAGCCTTCGTACGGTGCCCGCAACTGGATCTTGAATCGCTCCGTTGGTTCGTCGGTGGCATCGCCGATCACCTTGACCGTGACTGAACTCTGGGTCTCGCCCGGCGCGAAGCTCAGCACGTCGTTGCTGTAGTCGAAGTCGGTTCCGTTGTGGGCGCTGCCGTCCACAGTTTCCCAAAACACTCGGACCACATGGTCGGTGGGTTCCGAGAGGGTGACGGTCGCCGCCGCATCTACCCGACCGCCCGTGCCTTCACGCACAGTGGTTCCGTCGATGGTGACCTCCGGCGTAGGCCCGGTTTCGGTTCCGAACGACAACGACGTGAGGGAGAACTCGGAGTAGTCGTTGGTGTTCACCACGCCGAGTACACAGGTCCGGGGCGCGACGGTGCAGTCGATTGCGCCGTGACCGGTGGTGATGTGGGCGCGGACGTTGTAGGTGTGAGTGAACGCGCCAGCGGTGTCGTTCGTGAACCACGTGGGGTTCGCGATCTCGCAGTCCAACAACGAGAACGTGGTGCCGGCTTTGCACATGGCAATGCCGATGAGCGTGTTGGGCGTGAACCCCGACCCGGCGACCGTCACGGTCTGGCCGTCGGCCAAGCCGGTGGTGGGGGTCACGGTCACGGGCGGACTCGGTGGTGGGAGCGCGGCGGGGTCGAAGCCGAGCGGTCTACTGGGTCACGCTTGAGCCCGTGCAGAACGCGAATCCAGGCAGGAGATTTCTGGTCGCGGCGCACTCCTGCAGGGTCACCGCGGCGTTCGGAAGAAAACCTGACCCGGTGACCGTGACCAGCTGACGGGCCCCGAGCGCGATCGCCGGGTCGACGACGAGGGTGGGCGGTGGTGGGATCGGCGCGAGCGGATCGAACGTGAGGACGCTGGTCAACGGATTGAAGCCGCTGGCTTGGATGAGTCGCAGAGTGCAGGTCACCGACGGGGTGAGGCAATCGATCGGCGTGACTCCCGTTTCGTCGACCCGGAACCCGAGTCGCCGCACGGGCACCGTGAGATCGAGCTCACCGGCCGCGTTCGACGTCCCCGTCGCGCCGCTCGAACAGATCCCGCCGCTGAAGCACTCCGAGGCAGAGTACGCACTATCCGGTGTGAGGTTCCGCCCATGGACCGCGACGAGGCCGCGGAAACCCAAGTTGGTCGAAGGATCGACGGTCATCGTCGGGACGGGTATCCCGGCATCAAAGGTGATGGGCGTACTCACGACGTCGCCGGAGTTGATGCCGCTCAGTACCACACCACACGTCAGGGTCGACTCCGCGCAGTCGGTGCCAGTACCGGGTCCCGGTGAAGTCGGGGATCACGCGCCGCAACGTTGCGGTTCCCGCGACCGCACCGGCACCGTCGGCAGTCAGGCCGATGACGTCCCGGCACAGGTCGAATGGTGCTCCGAATGTGCACTGGGTGGCGCGGACAAGCTCGCCGGCCGCGAAGTGCTCACCACTGATCGCGACCGACGGCTCGAAAGCCAAGTTGGCATTCGGCGTGACGTTGACGGTGGGCAGCGGCGAAGCGGAAGCGTTCGGGTCGAAGGAGATCGACGCCGTCAGGATGGTTTCCCCCACTCCACCCTGCTCGAGGAAGACGACGCACGGGGTCACCGCGCAGTCGACGGGCGCTCGGTTCTGGCCGGTGATGAAGCGCCGCACTTCGAGATCGAGCGAAAAGGAGCCGTCGGGTTGGACCTCGGCCTCGGTGGTGGCCCTAAACCATCTCGAGCTGCCGGTGCCCGGAATCGCAAGATTGACTGCGTGGGGCTGCGTCGGCTCAGATGGTTCACCACCGCGGAGGTAGCTATGACCAGAGAGAACGAAGCGCCGACAGCTGACGTTCCCAGTCTCGGTTGGACCAACGTCGACCCGGAGACCTCCGCGCGGCCCCAGCAGTTCTATCCCATGATGCGCGAGATGGGGGTGGTGCCGGTGGAGGACATGATGCTCCTCACTCGGCACGAGGATGTGATGTGGGCGTTGCGTCATCCCGACGTGTTCTCCTCGAGCATGGACGCGATCGATATCGGCAATGTCCGGCCGTTGATCCCACTCCAAATCGATCCGCCCGATCACGTGAAGTTCCGTCGATTGCTCGACCCGCTGTTTGCACCGCGTGAAATGGAGAAGCTCGAGGCCGATGTACGGGCACTCGTCACCGAGCTGATCGACGCGTTTGTGGAACGGGGCGGGTGTGAGTTCAACGCCACGGTCGCGATCCCATTGCCGTGCACGGTCTTCCTGCGCTTGATGGGCCTACCGCTTGACGACCTCGACCTGTTCTTGCGATTCAAAGACGGCATCATCCGGCCGGCTGCGGCCGACATGGCCACAGGGCGCGCGATGGCCAGGGAAACGGGCCAGGAGATCTATTCCTACTTCGAAGATGTGATTGCGAAACGCCGAGAGCAACCCGAAGATGACTTGTTGAGCGGGTTCATCGCCGCGGAGATCGACGGCGAGCGGCTTACCACCGAAGACATTCTCGACATCTCGTATCTGTTCCTGCTCGCCGGTCTCGACACGGTGACCGCGTCACTCGGGTGCGCGGTGTCCTACCTCGCCCAGCACCCGGACCGTCAACAGATGTTGCGCGACGATCCCACCAAGGTTCCGGCCGCGGTCGAAGAACTGTTGCGCTGGGAGACGCCGGTGCCCGGGGTGATTCGAGCCGCGGTCGGAGATGTAGAGATCGGGGGGACGACGATTCCCGCGGGCCAGACCGTGACGTGTTTGCTCGCCTCGGCCAATACCGACGAGTCCGAGTTCCCCGATCCCGAGTTGGTCGACTTTGACCGCGCCGCGAACCGTCACCTCGCGTTCGGGGCCGGATTGCATCGGTGTCTCGGGTCGCACTTGGCGCGCCTCGAAATGCGAGTGGCGCTCGAGGAGCTCCACCGGCGGGTACCTGCGTATTCGATCAAGGCCGGTGAGACGCCGATCTACACGATGGGGATTCGCGGGGTCGAGTATCTGCCTTTGGTATGGGAAACGCCGTGAGGGGACCCTTCCGGTGCTCGTGACCGTGGACGACGCGCTCTGCACCGGCCACGGTCGCTGCTATGCGCTCGCGCCCGGTGTCTTTGGCCCCGACGACTACGGCCACTGCCTGGTGGTGACATCGGATGGCGGAGCAGGTGTCGTGGCCACGGGATTCGAGGATCAGGCTCGGATCGGTCGCGACAGCTGTCCCGAGCGGGCGATCGCGATCACCGACTGACGCGTACGCTTGTCTCGCTCAGGCCTAGCCAAGACGGGAGTTCCTTGTGTATCGCGTGACCATCCTCGATCCCACCGCACCACCACCGATCGTCGACCAAAGTCCGGGACCCGATGCCGGACCAATCGCCGGCAAGCGAATTGGTCTCCGGTTCGATCACGCATGGCGCAGTTACGAGTGGGTGCTCGATGAATGGGCACCTCGTTTCGAGGCCGCGGGCGCGTCGGTGGACCGGTGGATCGCCGGCAATCGGGTGGGTGACGAAGGCCAGGCAACGCTCGCGGAACTCGACGCATTCGCGGCGCGGGTCGACGTTGCGCTCGTTGGGCTCGGCAACTGAGGCTCCTGCACCGCGTGGAGCGTTCACGACACGGTCGTGGCCGCGAAACGGGGTATGACGGCGGTCGTCGTCGTGACCGAGGAGTTCGAGTCGCTCGCCCACACGATGGCGGCCAACGCGGGTCAGGCCGGTCTGCGGGTTCACGTGCTGCCGTATCCGCTCGAGGCGCGGTCGGAGGCCGAGGTCAGGGCCATCGCGGCGCGCCATTGGCCACTGATCCTGGAGTCGCTGGGCGCGACCGCCGGGCCCGATGGTTCTGGGCCATGACATGAACGATGCGCGTGGAGACTGCGGACCTGAAGGGTGCGCCATCGATTGGCTCAACTCCGAACGCCTGGACGTCGATGCCGATCCGGTTGCGTTTCAGCAGCTCGCGACCGACGCCGGCTGGGGCGATGGCCTACCACTCATACCGCCGACCGAAGCGTTGGTCCGCGCCTACGTGGCGGCGAGTCATCGATACCCGGAAGCGCATCTCGCGGATCTTCCCCCGCGCAACGGTCGGTGCACGGTGGAGAAGGTCGCCGTCAATGCGGTGATGGCGGGCGCGCCCGCCGCGGCGATGCCGTTGCTGTGCACCGCGGTCGAAGCGATGAGTGAGCCGGACTTCAACCTGTTCGCGTTGAACACCACCACGAGTTGCGTGATGCCGGGTGTCTTTGTGAACGGTCCGGTTCGACACGAGCTCGAGATCCCGTACGACGCCGGTTGCTTCGGCGGCGTGGCCGGGGCCGCCCCCGCGATCGGACGCGCCTTGCGACTACTGATGCGCAATGTGGGAGGACAGGTTGTGGGAGTGTCGTCGAAGAGCGTGTTCGGTCAACCGGGTCGCGTGACGGGAATCGTGGTGGGCGAGTGGGAGGAGCGCTCACCCTGGGCACCCCTGGCCGAGCGCCGCGGTGTCGCCGCGGGCCGGAGCGCACTCACCGTGCACGGATGCACCGGCACGATCGACATCGCCGACATCGTCGCCGATAATGGACGAGATCTGGTGGAAGTGGTGGGAAAGTCGCTGGCGTTCTGCGGTACCAATGCCTTCATCGGGGCGCACCACGGTGCCGAGATCCTGGTGTGCATCGCTCCCGCGTGGGCCGCGCTCATCGCGCGGACCTATCCGTCGATCGAGGACCTGCAATCGGCGTTGTACGCCCACGCCGCGCTTCCGGCGACCTGGTGGCCTGCGCCCCACCGCGCCCAGGCCGAACGGAATGCGAGGGTGGACGAAGATGGCATGGTGCACCTCGTGGAAGACCCGGAACACGTGTTGGTGATGGTCAATGGTGGACTCGCCAACCTGCACGCGCTCGCGCTGCATTCGTTCGGCCCGACTCGGGCGATCACGCGAGAGATCGCGCCATGACGGTGCGTGTCTTCGACACCATGGGTATGGCTACGGAACGCTTACGGGCGGAGTTTCCCGAGGCCGAAATCATCGACGCGTCGAAGCGGCCTCCTCCGGATGGGGTGGAGGCCGACGTCCTGTTCGGTGGATGGGACGATGCCAAGGTGCTCCCGCTGCTCGAGCGCGGGGTGCGGTGGGTCCAGCTACCCGGCACCGGGATCGACGGCGTGCCGGCATCGATCCTGGAGCGGGTACCCACCGTCACGTGCGCTCGCGGTGCGAGCGCCATCCCGATCTCGGAGTACGTGCTCGCCGCGATGCTCGCGTTCGCGAAGGGGTTTCCGGACCATTGGTTGCGGGAGCCACCCGCGCGCTGGAACTTCCAACGAATGGACACCCTGGCAGGCAAGACGGTCGCGATCGTGGGGCTCGGTGGGATCGGTCTCGCGATCGCGAGGCGAGCGCTGGCGTTCGACATGCACGTGCGCGCGCTGCGGCGGACCGACACACCCAGCCCGATGGGCGAGGTCGAGGTCGTGACGTCGTTGAGTACGTTGCTTGTCGACGCGCATCACGTGGTGTTGGCCGCTCCGGGTACTGCCCGCACCCGTCACCTGCTCAACGCCGCGGCCTTTGCCGACATGCGCCAGGGCGTGCACCTGGTGAACATCGCACGCGGCACGCTGGTGGATCAGGACGCGCTCCGTCACGCTCTGGATTCGGGCAAGGTCGCCCGGGCGAGCCTCGACACGGTGGATCCCGAACCGTTGCCGGACGGTCACTGGCTCTATGACCATCCGAGTGTCTTCCTTACCCCGCATTCATCCTGGTCGTCGCCGGATCTCGTCGGTGCGGCGGTGGACATCTTCTGCGTGAACCTTCGTCGGTATATCGACGGCGAGCCGCTTCTCCACGTGGTCGATCTCTCCGAGGGTTACTGATGACCGGACCGCGTGTTGCGGTGGTCGGGACCGGATTCGGCGCCCGGGTGCACGTGCCCGCGTTGCGTGCCGCGGGATTCGAGGTGGTTGCCCTCGTCGGTACCGATCAGAATCGGACTCGGCGTCGGGCCGATCGGGTCGGTGTCGTGGGTGCGACCACGAACCTGGCCGCATTGCTCCCCGAGGTGGAAGCGGTCACCGTCGCGACGCCACCGGCAACCCACAAGCTGCTGGTGCTCGAGGCGGTCCGCGCCGGGAAGCACGTGCTGTGCGAGAAGCCATTCGCGTTGGGTTCCACCGAAGCGCGCGACATGGTGGCCGCGGCGGAGCGGGCTCGGGTCACGGCCCTGATCGGCCACGAGTTCCGGTGGGCCACTGAGCGTGCCGTGCTCGGCCGTGCCATCGCCGATGGTCTGATTGGCGAACCGCGACTCGCGACGTTGGTGTCCTACGTGTCACTCGTTGCGGGCCGGGCTCATTCAATGCCCCCGTGGTGGTTCGATCGTCGTCTCGGTGGAGGGTGGCTCGGGGCGTCTGGATCGCACGTGGTGGATCAGATCCGCGTGTGGCTGGGCGAGTTCGCGAGTGTGAGCGCGTCGTTGCCCCTTGTGAGTGATCGGTCCGAGTCCGACCGCGGGGTGACCGCCGAAGACACGTTCACGGTTCGGGCGCGTCTCACCAACCAATGCGATGTGGTGCTGCAACAGACCGCGGCGGCCTGGGGCCCGATGGCTGGCATGACGAGGGTGGCCGGACCGGAGGGGACGCTGTGGATCAGCGGCGGTCGGACGTTCCTTGCGACGAGTACCGGGGAGCGGGAGCTGCCCGTGCCCGAAGATCTCATGCTGGGCGAGGTCGCGGTCTCTGACGATCCGGCCGAGGCATTCACGCACCTCGAGCTGCAGCCCTATACCCGGCTGTGTGAGGCGCTGCTCGATGGGGTCGAGGGTCGACCGATGGCCGCGGCAGTCCCCGTTCCCACTTTCTCCGACGGTCTCGCGGGGATGCAGGTGCTCGACGCGATTCGGGCGTCTGCCGCGGCCGATGGGGCCCGGGTCAACATCTGAACCTTCGGCGCGACCCGTTCAACTTCTTGGATCGCGGTGCCGATATTTGGTGATGCGTCGATGTCTGATGGTGCTCGGTTCGGTTGCGGTGCTCGGGCTGGCTTCGTGCGGCGGTGCCGATTCGGTGACCAAGCCCGCGCCTACCCAGATCACCGCCCCGGCGGCCAAGGCGCGGGGCGTGGTGGCCCAACAGAATCAACAGCTCCAACAGATCGAGCAGCAGACCAGCGAGGCCGATCCCACCGCGCCCTGAACTACCAGCGTTGGTCGTAGCGGTCTCGGTGGGTGTGGGCCGCGAACGAATCGCGTCGCGACGGACCGAGCGGTTGGGCCGGATGACCAAGCGGGATGACAGCCATCGGCAGCACGGTCTCGGGAAACCCAACGATCGCCCGTAGCTCGGCGGCGTAGCCCACGGCGATGGTGGTGAGCGCAGTGCCGAGGCCGAGTGCGCCCGCCGCGAGCATGAGATTCTGAATAGCTGGGAATGTCGATTCCGCGGCCGTGGTCGCGAGCCCGCGTTCGGTATCCGCGCCGACCACGATGTGAATGGGTGCGGCCGCGATTCCGCCGGTCGCGCCCGCGTCAACCTCGGCGAGGAGCCTGGGACTCAACCGGGTCGCCGAGAATTCGCGGCCGACCGTGGTCCATGCCCGCGCGATCAGTGCCCCGATCTGCGCGCGTGCTGTCTCGTCACGCACGACCACGAACTCCCAAGGCTGCTTGTTTTCCGCACTGGGCGCGTGTACCGCCGCGTCGAGGATGCGCTCCACGTCCGCATCGGCGATGGACGCCTCGGAGTACGCACGGCACGCCCGCTGCGTGCAGATCGTGTCGAAAAGGTCGCTCACGTCATTTCCCCTCTTGGCCCTGGGGGCCGGGCCGGTCGGGCCCCGCTCGGCGATCGCGGGCCGGGTGCTTCGGTGTCGGCACCTCGCTCACGTCATTTCCCCTCTTGGCGTTTTCGTTCGCCGATGCGGCGGAAGTTGTTGACGTACATGATGCGTAGCGCCGGATGGCGGGCCCAGGCCTTCCAGGAATCGGTTCCGGCGCCGAGCAGCTCGGTGACGAGGGGCGTCATCGATTGGTATACGGCCTCGGGATCATCGGTGTCCATCTCGTAGCAGTGCAGGAACCGCGGATCGCCTCCGGTGGCATTCTCGTACGGTGTGATCATCGTGTAGCCCGGTACCGCGGCCTCGGCGATGTGGCGCAGGTGCACGAAATCGCCCCAGTCGCGAAGGGCCTGGGCGTCGGCTGGGTCCCGTGGCGAGATCAAGACGAGGGACAGGCCGGTCGTGGGGCCACCGGTGAGACGGCCCTGCCCGGGACGGGGGTAATGGCGGAAGTGGTAACCGGTGACGTCGGACGCGGTACTTGGCGCCGTGAACGTCCGGTCCACTTCGTAGACCGCGAGATGACCGAACTCGTCGAGGTGGCGCGGGAGGTCTTCCCGATCTCTGTGGACGTTGACCCACCATGTGGCTCGGGATACGCCGGTCATTGCCAGGACGTCCGGGACTCGCTCCTCGACGTAGCGATCGATGGGCCGATCCGTCATCTCGAGGTACAGCCCGGGGGTGATGCGGTCCTCCACGGCTTCGATGTTATGAGCGAGCGCGGGCGCCGCGAGGGCTAGGCGTCGAGATCGAGGAGGGCCGCGGGGTTGGTGCAGGCCATGCGGCGGATCTCGGACTCGGTGAGTCCGGAGGCGAACAGCGCGTCGGCGAAGGTTTGCAGGCCCGAGGCCGGAGGCGCGTTGATCGCCTGGCCGAAGTCGGTGCCGATCGTGACGTGATCAACGCCGACCGCACGAATACACGCGACCAGCTCGTCGACGGGTCGAGTCGCGAGCGCGCCGATGCACGTGAGCGCGCACAGCTCGATTGTGGCGCCGAGCGCGGCGAGCTCCACACACTGGGCGATGGAGAGGTTCGGGCCGGCAAGTTCCTCCATGGCGTGAGTGACCAACACCTTGCCATGGCCCGCGTACGCGGCGGTGACGGCGATGTGCTCGGCCGCGCTCACATGGCCGGTGGCCAGCACGGCGTCATGCTCGGCGATGAGCGCGATCACCTCGTGGGTCACGGCGGTGAGCTCACCGTCGTCGTCGTCGGTGACCCGGAACCCGGGGCCGGGGATCCCGAGCTGGGCCGCCACCCCGTTGTCGAAGTCTTGGGCACTGCTCAGGGTGGGCAGCCAGACGATACGGCCACCGAGTGCGAGGGCAGCCTCCACTGCCGCCGGGTTCATCCCGCCCACCTCCCGGTCGCAGCAGATGCCGCCGAAGACATGAAGATCGTCGACGAGTGGATCGAGCGCTGCGGCGAGGCCGGCGCTGGGTGTGTCGTGGCTCTTGAGCACGATCGCCGCGTGGCCCGCGACGCCAGCCTGCTGCGCGGCCTCGAGGCCGGTCACCGAACGCGCTCGATGCGGGTCGGGTCCGAAGTGTGCGTGGAGATCTGCCGCGCCCGTGAGATCCACACTCATGCGATCGCCTCTTCCGCCTCTGTGCCTTCGGCACAGGCCACTGGGATTGGTCTACACCTCGACCGTGGTGAGGTCGGTGGCAAGGATGATCTCGCCATCGAAGTGGGCCGCCGCGAGGGCGATCCACTCGTTCTCGGTGCCGGGTGCCGGGGCCGGGACCGGGTGGGTGAGCACGAGCGTGCGGACATTCCCACGGGTCGCGGTGCGCGCCGCGTCTTCCACGGAGGAGTGATAGTCGTGAATGTCCTGGAGCCGTGGGGAGGGGATCAGTTTCACCAGCTCGGTGTTGATCACTGTCTGCACGTAGATGTCGGCCTCGGCGCAGAGTGCGTCGAGTCCGGGGCACGGGATGGTGTCGCCAGCAATGACCACCGCGCGACCATCGTGTTCGATCCGAAACGCGATGGTGGGCGCCACCGGACGGTGGTCGCTCGGAGCGACGATCACCCGGACGCCGTCGACATCCAGGGCGATTCCATCGAGGACTTCGGCCACGGAACAGGGGGGATCCCAGTTGAGATCCGCGTGGTGGTCGAGCCGATACTTGATGTCATTCGAGAGCATGGCGAGGACTCGCTCGACGTAAGCCGCGGCATCGGGCGGCCCAGTTACCGACAGCGGATTCGGCATCGGCGACATCGCCCACCGGGTCGTCACCACATCGTTGAAGTCCGTGGTGTGGTCGGAGTGGAGGTGCGTCAAGAAGACGTGATGGAGCATCGGCGGGAACAGGCCGGCGGCGGCCAGGCGCATGAGGACGCCGCGTCCGCAGTCGAAGAGCAGGTTGAGGTTGCCGGCCTGCACCAGCGTGGATGGCCCGGCGCGGTTGGCATCCGGGATCGGTGATCCAGTTCCGAGCAGCGTGGTCTTCATGATGCGAACGGGTGCGTCAACCGAGCGGTGGTTTCGCCGCGGGTGGCAATGAGGGTTGCTTGCTCGATCGCGGCTTCACGATGCACATGCGCCTCCATATAGCCGGGAAACTCCACGAGTCTCAGGAACGCCGATCGGCTCGGGTACCAAACCGCGACGACCTCGTCGTAGTCGTCATGGTCGCAACCGATCACGGTCTCTGCGGCGTCGGTGGCCCAAAGAATCTCGCCGCCAACATGGTGGATCGCTCCGAAGGCAACGACCCCGTACCGCAGATAGGCCTCGCGTCCGCTCACGTTGGTGTCGATCGCATCTGAGGTATCGGCCGGGTACTCGGCGCGTTCGCGGTAGCGATTGAGGTTCAGCATTACGACCGGCTCGGCATCCTCTCCGGCGCGTTGCGCGGTGAACGCAAGGTCCTCATCAGTCGGTGTCACGTGATCGGTCATGCCACTCCATCAGGGTCGACGCTCAGCAGTGCCATCAGGGTACGAATGGTCAACGTGGCGGTTCGCGTACGCGAGTGTCCGGCCACGGATCGAAGGAATTCGAGGTGCTCGAAACCGCTGATGGCATCGAGCGCGTCAAGCAGCTCGGCGCGGTCGCGCTCACCCACGGTTTCGAGTTCGAGTGCAAACTGAGACTTGATCTGACTGCGCATGACCTGTCGGCGGAACCGAAATGCTCGAGCCACCGTGGGCGACCGAGGCTCGAGGAATGCACCTGCACGCGCCACCATCGCCGATGCATCGTGGATCCGTAACCGCTGACTCACGAGCGCCCGAATCCTCTGCTCGAGCGATCCAGCGGCTTCCGGGGGAGCGAAGGCGGCGCCAACGCGAGTGGATTGCAACTCGATGGCCGCGGCGGCCAGCGATTCCAGGTCATCGAAGTAGCGAAAGATGGAGCGCTCCGAGACGCCGGCCCTGGCCGCAATCTTGGCGGCGCCCGGTTGGGAGTTACCCTCGTTGTACAGCTCGAGGAGTGCTTCGACCACGCCGTTGCGACCCCGGGCAGTGCGCTGGCGGCGTCGATCGAGTGGGGCGCCGTTGGCGGGATCGTTGGCGGGATCGTCGTGAGCGGGGAACGCGATCTTGGATGCGTTCGGTGACGGCATGGCGCCGAGCCTAAGAACTGACAGTCATACTGTCAAGACTTTGGCGCGCGCTCAGTCCTGGGTGGCGACCGCGTAGCCGCGGGCGAGGAAGTCGAGGGCGAGTGTGACCGGGTCGGGCGCACGCACGAACTCGTGATAATCCAGCGCCGCGAAGGTGGTGCCCTGCCAGAAGGGGTCGTCAGTCGCGACCCAGGGTCCCACGTAGAGGTACGGCAACTCGTGGGTCGCGTCGCCCGGGGACGCGCCGTAGTTGGCGCGGCCGGTTTCCGGCCCGAGGTCGAGCGCGAGGTCGAAATGTTCCGGCCAGAGCTGGATGCGTGATGGCGCGGAGCTGGTGTGTGCCGCCGACCATCCCGTGAGCACCAGGTGGCCGAACTCGAACCAGTCGGCCAGCGCGGCCGCTGCGTGCGGGTCGATCGGAAGTGCGGCGGTGGTCTCGCCGGATGTGGTCGGGGTATAGACGCCGGTGTCCGAGCGGGGGTCGACGCCGGCGAACGCCGCGGCGTCACCCAGGGTGACGACGGTATGACGGAGCGAGCCGTGGTCGGTGGTATTCACCAGTTCGTTTCCCACCACGCTCAGCGTTCTCCCCGGCGCCTCCGGCGTTGTAAACGGCGGAGTGGCGAATCCGCCGGGCGCGGGGCACAGCCCGATCCGACCCGTGGAGTGATGGCGGGCCGGGGCGAGCACCCGTTCGGCGAGGGTGTGCCAGCTCGTGCGGGTTGCGACGTAGGCATCGAGATCGTTGACCGTGCTCAACATGGTTCGAGTTCCTTGCGAGGGAGCGGTGCGGCCTCATCAGTCTCGTCGGACTCGGAAACGTTGCAGCAGTAGTGTCGCTGGCCATGTCAACGTCACATCCCACTGCTCAAAGTGTTGCCCAACCACTCGCGGGAGTCCGAATCATCGAGTGCTCGATGCTCGGTGCCGCCGCGATTACCACTGCCCTGGCCGATCTGGGTGCCGAAGTCATCAAGGTCGAGCCGCCATCGGGTGATTACGTGCGGCGCATGACCTGGCCCATCGTCGAAGGTGTGTCGTTGATGCACCTGCATATCAACCGCGGGAAGCACAGCATCGCGATCGACTTGAAGTCGGCCGACGGAGTTGCGGTGTTCGAGGAACTGGTGGCCGGAAGCGATGTGGTAGTGGAGGCGATGCGACCGGGTGGGCTGGCGCGGCGTGGGGTCGGCTACGACCGGCTCAAGGAGATCAATCCCCGAATCGTGTTCTGCACGATCTCCGGATACGGCGCCACCGGACCCTATCGAGACCTCGCGAGCCATGGGATCGCGTACGACGCGTGGGCCGGCATCTTCGAACCGGAGATTGATGAAGCGGGGTATCCATCGATTCCGAATCACGTCTCGATCGGCATCAACGCCGGTCCGCTGTTCGGTGGGTTGGGGATTCTCGCGGGCGTGATTCAGGCGCGCGCCACCGGAGTCGGCGCGCAGATGGAGGTCGCCCAGTCCGACGCGGCCGCCGCGTTCGACTGGTACCGCGAGGAGACGTACCGTGCCTACGAACGCCCGGAGACCGAAGTGACGGGTAACAGCTCTGACGACTACGTGCGCCGCGAACCCGCCATCGCAGGTATGCGCGGCGGCGTGCGGTACCAGGTGTATCGCTCGGCCGACGGGCACGTCCTGTTCATGGCGAGCGAGCAGCACTTCTGGAAGAAGTTCTGCAACGCGCTCGACCGAACCGAGCTGTTCGAGACGTGGCCCGGTTCGGAATACGGCGACCATGCTCGCGGCAATCGTGAGTTGCAAGCGCAGCTCACCGAGATATTCGCCACGAAGACGACGGAGGAATGGGTGCAGTTCGGGATCGACGTCGACGTCCCTATTGCGCCGTGTCATACACCGAAATCCGTTGCCCACGATCCGCAGTTCCGTGAGCGCATGGACTGGTTCCCGACCGCGGCCGTGGGTGCAGACCAGTTGCCATTTCCGGTAAAGATGGTTGAGGCCGAACCCCTCGTTCCCACGATGGCGCCCACGGTGGGGGAGCACACCGACGCGGTTTTGGCCGGCATCCTCGGCTACGACGCGGCGCGTATCCACGCGTTGCGCGATTCGGGCGCGGTGAGCTGAGGTTCCGCGTAGTCTGACGCGGATGTCAGGTTCCACGGGCCCGCATTCCGCGCCCGCACCAGGACAGGCGCCGCTCCCCGCGCCCAACGCGGCGGCGTTGCTCCGGACCAACGCGACCGATCTCGGGATCCGCGACCGGCCCGCGATCCGGTTCGGTGACGCAATCTGGACGCACGCCGAGTACTACGCCGAGTCCTGCCGTTGGGCCAATCTCTTGCTCGAACGGTTGCCAGAAGGGCGGCCGCGTCACGTTGCGATCCTGCTCGACAATCTGCCCGAGTATCTGTTCGCGTTCGGTGGCGCGGCGCTCGTCGGCGGCGCGGTCGTCGGTCTCAATCACACGCGCCGGGGCGAACCGTTGCTGCGCGACATGACGCACACCGACTGCGGCCTCCTGATCACCGAACCCCGCCATCACGATCTCGTCGCGTCGGTCGCGGACGCGCTACCGCCCGCGTTGGTGGTGGGAGACACACTCGAACCGGCACTCGCCGCGCACGAAGCGCGCGATCCCGGACTCGATCCCGACGTCGATACTCCCTGGGCGTTGATCTTCACGAGTGGAACCTCTGACGCGCCCAAGGCCGTGATTTGTTCGCAACGCCGGCTCATGGTTACGGGCAATCGCATGCGCATGATCATGGATCTCGGTCCCGCCGATGTGGGCTACGTCTGCATGCCGCTGTTCCACTCAAACGCGGTGCAGGTGGGTTGGGCGCCGTCGCTGGTGGCCGGGTGCTCGGTGGGTCTCGCCCGCAAGTTCTCCGCGTCCGGATGGCTGCCTGATGTGCGGCACTACGGCGCCACCTACTTCAACTACACGGGCAAGCCACTCGCGTATCTTCTCGCCCAACCCGAGCGGGCGGACGACGCGAACAACACCCTCCGGATCGCGTTTGGGAACGAAGGTTCGCCGCAGGTCGTGGATGGGTTCGCCCGCCGCTTCGGAGTGGAGGTCATCGACGCGTACGGCGCGACCGAAGGCGGCGTGGCCGTGAGTCGTGACGCGGATCCGCGCCCCGGCGCGCTCGGGAAGGTGACGCCCAACGTGCAGGTCGTCGACGACGATGGCCACGAGAAGCCGCGCGCCGAGTTTGATGGCGACGGCCGGTTGACCAACGCCGAGGACGCGGTCGGCGAGATCGTCAACACTGCCGGCGCGGGTCCGTTCGAGGGTTATTACAACAACGCGGAGGCGAGCGAGAAGACCACTCGAAATGGCTGGTACTGGTCCGGCGACCTCGGCTACATCGACGCCGACGGGTACCTGTACTTCGCCGGCCGCACCGCCGACTGGATACGCGTCGACGGCGAGAACTTCCCGGCCGGCCCGATCGAAGAGGTGTTGCGATCCCACCCCGATGTTGTGCTGGCCGCGGTCTACGGCGTGCCCGACGATCAAGCGGGCGATCAGGTGATGGCCGGACTGGTACTCGCGGAGGGGGTGGCCTTTGATCCGGACCGGTTCCCGATCTGGCTCGATGCACAATCCGACATTGGTCCCAAGTGGCGGCCGCGCTACATCCGGACCATCGCGGAGCCGCCGACCACAGGAACGTTCAAGATCGTGAAGCGCACGCTCGTGCACGAGAAGTGGCGCGCCGATCGTGTGCACGATGACCCGGTGTTCGTGCGCGGTCGCGGCGACGATGCGTACCGCCGGTTCACGAGCGAGGACGAAGCCGCGCTCCGTGCAGCCTTCGTTCGCTACGACCGCGAACGATTCTGGGATCTCTGACGTGGATCTGAGCTTCACTGCTTCTGAGCTCGGGTTCGCCGCGGAGATTCGAGCCTGGCTGGACGAGCATCTTGAGCTCCCGCCGGCGTTTTCCTCCCTCGATGAGGAGATCGCGTGGGGCCGGGAATGGCAGCGGAAGCTCGCAGCCGATCGATGGGTGGGGGTCCAATGGCCCGTTGAATATGGAGGTCGCGCCGCGTCGCCGGTGGAGGTCGCGCTCTACAACATGGAGTACGCGAGTTCGCGTGCACTCCAGCCGGTGAATCGAGTTGGCATCAACCTCGCCGGACCCACGTTGCTGGCTCACGGGACTGCCGATCAGAAAGCACAGTGGCTGCCTCGCATTCTCGACGCCGCGGAAATCTGGTGTCAGCTCTTCAGTGAACCCGGTGCCGGGTCTGACCTCGCGGCGCTGTCGAGTCGCGCCGAGCCGGTCGACGGCGGCTGGCTCCTCACGGGCCAGAAGGTCTGGACGTCCTATGCCCAATATGCCCGATGGGGGATTGCGCTCGTGCGGACCGACCCGGAAGCCCCGAAGCATCGCGGGATCAGTTATGTGGTCGTCGACATGACGGCTCCGGGGATCGAGGTGCGACCGCTGGTGCAGATCACCGGCGAAGCTGAGTTCAACGAGGTGTTCTTCGATGACGTCTTCGTGCCGACGCCCCATCTTGTCGGCAATCTCCATGACGGCTGGGCGGTCGCGAATACGACGCTCGCGCACGAGCGCGGTACGGCGTTCCCCTTCAAGGAGCAGGTCGTCCACGAGGTGTTCCTCGATGAGCTTTACACCCTCGCGGCGGAGCGCGGGCGGCTCGACGACGTTGAGATCGCGGACGCGCTCGCGCAGAGCTTCATCGAACTCCGGTTACTCCGATTGAACAATTGGGGAACGTTGTCGCGACTCGGACGGGGTGTGGTGCCGGGGCCGGAGTCGAGTGTGACGAAGCTCCTGTGGACCGACATGAGTCAGCACCTCGCCGAGGCCGCGATGAGCATCCTTGGTCCGGAGGCGCCGCTGCGCAACCGGTGGTCGCGCCAGTGGCTCTGGAGCCGGGCTGCATCGATCGCCGGCGGCACCAGCGAAGTCCAACGCACGATCATTGGTGAGCGAATTCTGGGACTACCCCGATCGTGAGGCAGCAGGCTCGGCGTCGACCCGAGCCGCGACTTCAGAGCCGCCCATCCTGCTACCGTTTTGTCCGAGGGTTCGCCGCCCGGCCGGCCCCGAAGTACCAAGCAAGGAAATCAGCACATGGCAACAGGCACCGTGAAGTGGTTCAACGCCGAGAAGGGCTTCGGCTTCATCTCGCGTGAAGGCGAGCCCGACGTATTTGTGCACCACTCACAGATTCAGATGGACGGCTACCGGACGCTCACCGAAGGTCAAGCAGTGAACTTCGATGTGGCGCCCGGTCAGAAGGGCGAGGAAGCTCAGAACGTCACCGCCGCCTGAGCGACAACTCCAGACACTCTGGTCTCGACCCCCGGCCTGGTGTCGGGGGTCGAGTGGAGTCGGTCGGCCTCCGGTGCGTCGGGTCAGAGGAGCTTGCGGAGCAGCTTCGCCTTCACCGCGGAATACGGCGGATAGGCGATGCTCGGGTCCAACCGGGTGGGGCGGCGCAGGACACTCTTTCGGTGGGTGAAGGTTTCGAAGCTGGCACGCCCGTGGTACGCGCCCATGCCGCTTTCGCCCACGCCACCAAACGGAAGCCCCGGCACCGTGATGTGGAACAACGTGGCGTTGAGACACACGCCGCCGGAACTGGTCTCGGCCACCACCCGCTCCTGTACCTCGCGGTCTTCGGAGAAGAGGTACAACGCAAGCGGTTTGTCGCGCGCGGTCACGAAGTTGAGCGCGTCGTCGAGATCGTCGATCAGGATGGTGGGGAGCAGCGGTCCGAAGATCTCCTCGGCCATGATCGGCGCCGTCGCGTCGGTACCGCGAAAGACGGTTGGCGCGTAGAAGCGGGAAGCGGCATCGCGGTCACCACCGAAGGCGATGTCGCCGGCGCCTTCACCGTCGGCGAGCTGGACGAGGCGGTCGAAGTGGCGCTCATTGACGATACGGCCGTAGTCGGGACTCTCTCTTGGATTGGCGCCGTAGAACGTTTGGACCGCGTCGCGCATGCGCGCGAGTAGCGGGCCTTCGACGCGACGGTCCACGAGCACGTAGTCCGGCGCGATGCACGTCTGGCCCGCATTGAGAAACTTGCCCCACACGATGCGCTTCGCGGCGACCTCGAGGTTCGCGCTGGCGTCGACGATCACCGGACTCTTGCCGCCGAGTTCGAGGGTGACCGGAGTGAGGTGCTTTGCCGCCGCGGCCATCACCACGCGTCCGACGGTGCCGTTGCCGGTGTAAAAGATGTGGTCCCAATGTTCCTCCAGTAACGCCGTGGTTTCGGTGACGCCACCTTCCACGACGCAGAACGCATCGGGATCGAGATACTGCGGCACGAGGCGAGCGAGCACGCGTGACGTGTGCTGGGAAACCTCGGACGGCTTGATCACCGCCGTATTGCCACCGGCGATCGCGCCCACGAGCGGAGCGAGGACCAGTTGCATCGGATAATTCCACGGTCCGATGATGAGCACCGTGCCGAGCGGGTCGCGGTGGATGCGAGCATGGCCGGGCTGCTGCTTCACGGGCACGGTGGCGCGCGTGGGTTGTAGCCAGCGATCGAGGTGCCGGAGGGTCTCGGTGATCTCGGCCAGGACGAATGCGATTTCGGTGAGGTAGCCCTCGAGCGCCGGCTTGCCGAGGTCCTGCGCGAGCGCGGTCAGGAACTCGTCTTCCTGCTCCGTGAGCATGCGCGCCAGTGCACGGAGTTGGGCCTTGCGCCACTCCGTGGGGCGGGTGCGACCGGTGCTGAAGGTAGCGCGAGCACGGCTGACGGTCGCCGAAGTTGAGGCGGGGGCAAGGGTTGGATCGAGGGTGCTGGTCATCGCACCAGGGTAGGGCGTCGTTGCCGGTTCGCAAAAGGCTCGCGGGGTTCGGGCTAGTGCTGTGTCAGGCAACGTTTGCGCGTTTCACGATTTCGCGGAGTGCGCGGTCGTGGGCGTTGCGGTTCCGCCAGGCGATGTAGCGGCGGATCATGCGGGACTGCTCGTGGTGT
>JBKJIQ010000029.1:0-27742 GCA_046598395.1 Acidimicrobiia bacterium | reverse complement strand
TGCGCCCACCCACCCGTAGCCCGACCACCAACACCCACCACGCCCGCGGGGGAACGCTCCGCGGAACGCCCAACCCGCGGCCATCCCCACCACCAGGAATAGCCGCTCCGCGGAACGTCCAAAACCCGAACTTGGGCTCAGGAAACGCGGGCGATCGCCGCGAGTGCTGCGTCGACCGCGGCTGGTGAGGCGGGCGTCAGTGGCATGCGCACATCGGGAGTGGGTATGCGGCCTTGGGTGTGCAACACACCCTTGAACACCGCGGGGTTCGGCTCTGCGAAACATGCCTGCACCACCGGCAGCAGCGCCTCCGCCTGGGCGCGGCCTTCGTCGACCTTACCGGCGAGACCGCACTCGATCATCGAGACGAACTGTTCGGTCAACACATGGGCCGACGCACAGATCGCGCCCGATCCGCCCATCAACATGATCGGGTACAGGAACGGATCCTCGCCACCCAACACCGCAAAGCCGGCGGGAGCGTCACGCAACAACTCCAAGGTGTCGAGGTCCAACCCCGCGGCGGCTTGCTTGATCCCCGCGATGTTCGGATGCGCGGCGGCAGCAACCACCGACGCCGCCGAGAGATTTCGACCCGTGCGGATCGCGATGTTATAGAGCACCACAGGCACCGGCGACGCGTCGGCCACTGCGTGGAAGTGCGCCACGATCCCCGCCTCCGACGGACGCACGTAATACGGCACGACGATCAAGACCGCAGAGAGACCCGGAACGTCGGCCAGGGCCTGCACACCCGCAACGGTGGTTGCCGTGCTGTTCGTTCCCGCCCCGACGATGAGTTGCGCGGCCCGCGCCACGCACACGGCCGAGGACGCATCGACCACGGCACGTTTCTCGTCTGCGGTGAGCGCCGAACTCTCGCCCGTGGTCCCGAGCGGGACGATTCCCGCCGCGCCGGCATCGAGATACTCGTGACACAGCGAGGTGATCGCGTCCAGGGCCACCGACCCATCAGAAGCGAACGGGGTAATCAGGGGGATGTAGATGCCCCGCAGCGACAATCCATCCGACATCCGGCCATCCGACATCGACCCAGGGTACCGGGCGGCCTTCGGTAGTGTCGCCCTCAATGTCGGACTGGGTCACAATCACGCTGGTCCTCGTCGCCGGATTCTTCACGGGGATGCTCTCGGGGGTGTTCGGAGTCGGCGGCGCCGTCATCTCCACGCCCGCGATTCTCCTCCTCGGAGCCACGCCGCTTCAGGCGGTGGGGAGCACGCTTCCGTCGATTATTCCGTCGTCGATATCCGGAACGCTGCGCTATTCGCGTGACGGTTTGGTCCGACGACGGGTCGTGCTCTTCACCGGCCTCGCCGGTGCAGCATTCGCCGCCGCCGGCGCGATCGCGTCGGACCGGTTCCCCGGCCACGGTCACGTACAGATGGTGATGACCGCCGCGCTCATGGCATTCACCGCGCACCGCACAGGAACCGGCGGCCGGGTTCCGGCCACGGTGAACGGCGACGGCACTCGCACCTACAACCTGCGCCCCACGCTCCTCATCGGGATCGGACTGCTCGCGGGCCTGCTCTCGGGCTTCCTCGGGGTGGGCGGCGGAATCCTCATGGTTCCCGCGTTCACTGCGCTCGTGGGCCTCGACCTGAAGGAGGCGATCGGCACCTCACTCGCGTGCGTCGGCATCATCGCGATCCCTGGAACGCTCGCTCATCACCTGCTCGGCAACGTGAACTGGTTCTACGCGGTGCCGCTCATGGTGAGCGCGATCCCGGGCGCACGGGTAGGCGCTCACCTGACGATCAAGGCCTCGGACCGACACCTACGCCTCGTGGTCGCCGGTGTGCTCGGCACGATCTCGATCGGCTACGGCGCGGCCGAAATCATCGCGCTCACGAGCTGAGCTCGTCACACAGCTCGGCTGAGCTCGTCACACAGCTCGGCTGAGCTCGCGAGCCCGGGCAAAGACCGTATCGATCATCGGCTGGGTGAGCTTCCCGGTGAACGTGTTCTGCTGGCTCGGGTGGAAGCAACCAATGATGGTGGCCCTGCTCGTGGCCACCTCCAGCCCATGCGTGAACTTCGGCCGTGGCCGCGGGAGTTCCACTCCGTCCGCGCGCAGCATCGTCCACAGTGCCTCGTATGCGAACGCACCGAGAGCCACGATGACCCGTACTTCGGTCAGCAACGTGAGCTCACGAGCAAGAAATGGAAGACACTCGTCGCGTTCCGTTCGCGTCGGCTTGTTCTCCGGCGGTGCACACCGCACGGCGGCGGTCACGTACGCGGCGCGCAACTCCAATCCATCGTCAATAGAGACCGACAAAGGTCGATTCGCGAACCCGGCGCGATAAAGGGCGGCGTACAACCAGTCACCCGACCGGTCCCCGGTGAACACCCGACCGGTTCGGTTCGCGCCATGGGCAGCGGGAGCCAGACCGAGCACCAACACCCGGGCCTGCGGGTCCCCAAACCCTGGTACCGGACGCCCCCAATACGGCTCGTCACGGAACGCGGCCCGCTTCTCGAGCGCAACCTGCTCTCGCCAGGCCACGAGTCGAGGACACGAGCGACACCCGGCGATCTCGAGACTCAAGGCAGGCAAACTCGGAGTGGGCATCACACCAGCTTGGCGGGAGTGCTGCAGTCACCACAACGCAACGGCCCCAAACCCGCGCCGCTAACCCCCAGAGGATGGAACGGCTCGACCGGTAGCCTGCGCCGCTGTGCGGGTGCTTCTCATCGTCAATGCGACGGCTTCTTCGGTGACGGCACGCCGGCGCGTCATCATCCAGAAGGCGCTCGGCGCGGATCACGAACTCGAGGTGGCCGAGACATCTCGCCGCGGGCATGCGGCCCGCCTCGCCCGGGGCGCGGCAGCCGATGGCGTAGACGTGGTTGCCGTGCTGGCCGGCGACGGCACGCTGAATGAAGCGGCCGACGGCCTCGTCGGCACCCACACCGCGCTCGCGGCGCTCCCCGGCGGTTCCACCAACGTCTACGCGCAGACACTGGGCATTGCTGCCGATCCCGTAGAGGCCACGTCCGAGCTCCTCGACTCCCTCGAGCGGAAGTCCTTCCAACGCATCGGTCTCGGACGAGTGGGTGACCGCTACTTCCTCTTTCATTGCGGGATCGGTTTCGATGCCGCAGTGGTGGAAGCGGTAGAGCGCCGTGCTGCATTCAAGCGGTACGCAGCGCATCCGCTCTTCGTCGCCGCGGCGTTCGACACGTGGCTTCGGACCTACGACCACTCCCGCGGCCGCTTCGACATCGCGTTCGGCGACGGTGAAATCATCGCCGACGCCACCTTCATCATCGTCTCGAAAACCAGCCCGTACACCTTTCTCGGTCATCGACCGGTCACCGTCGCGCCCGCGGCCAGCCTCGAGAGTCCGCTGAGCGTCACTGTGGTCCGAGCCAGACACGCGCCCGCGATCTTGAGCATCACCGCACGGGCACTGCTGTCGACCAAGGCTCTGCATCGCCACCGCGACGTCGTCCAACGCGATGGTGTGACCGCAGCCACCGTCACGGGGACCGAAGCGTTCCCGTTTCAGGTCGACGGCGACTACTTGGGTGATGTGCGTCGACTCGACATCTCATACATCGCCGATGCACTCACGATCGTGGTGCCGTGACCACGACCTCACCCAACCACGCGTCCCCCTCCGAGGACGCGGCCGAGACCGAGCCAACCCAAACCCCGAAGAGCCATGTGCTGGCGCGAGGACTGCGCGTGCTCGCCCGCTTCGTCCGCCTCAACCCGCTGCCCTTCTCCATCGCGATCGTCGGGGCGGTGATCTACGCCGGGGCATCCGTCCTCGGCACCCTGGTACTCGGACGCGTCACCGACGAAGTGCTCACCCCTGCGTTTTCTCCGAAGGGTGTCGCCACCGGCACGACCTGGACGTGGGTCGCGCTGATCATGGTCGTCTCGGTCATGCGCGCGATCGGCACCATCACCCGCCGCTACTTCGCAGGGAAGACCACCTGGCTCGGCCAGGCATCGTTGCGCCGCGAGATTGCGGACCACTTCCTTGCGGTACCGATCGATTTCCACCGAGCCACGTCCACCGGGGTGCTGCTCGCGCACGCCGATTCGGACGTGCTCGCGGCCACCGAAGTGGTCAACCCGCTCCCCTTCTCCACCGGGCTGCTCGTACTCATCATCTTCTCGGTCATCGCGCTCGTGGCGGTAGATCCGCTGTTGGCACTGGTGAGCCTCGTGCTGTTCCCGGCGATGGCATTACTCAATCGCTTCTACACCCGTCGGGTCGAACGACCCGCGGCGGCGGTCCAGCACTACGTGGGCGAAGTCTCGAGCATCGCCCACGAGAGCTTCGACGGCGCACTCGCAGTGAAGTCACTCGGGCTCGAAGCCCACGAGGTGGAACGCCTCTCCGTCGCCGCCGACGCATTGCGCCGCGAGCGAGTGGAAGTCGGCAAACTCCGTGCCTTTTTCGAACCTGCCCTCGACGCACTCCCGAGCCTCGGGATTGTGGCCATCCTCGCGGTGGGAAGTTGGCGGATATCGACGGGGGTCATCTCCGCGGGCGACGTGGTGCAGGCGATGGCGCTCTTCACGCTGCTCGCGTTCCCGATGCGCGTCGTCGGCTTCCTATTGGAAGAGATGCCGCGCGCTGTCGTGGCCACTGAACGCCTGGACCGGATCCTCGCGGCACCCCTTGCCCCCGCGCCCCACGATCACGAAACCCCGCCGACGACGCCCGCTGAGGTTGTCGTTCACGATGTGCATTTCGCGTATCCCACCGGCGAGCCCGTACTGACCGGCATTGACCTCACCATTGCCGCCGGAGAGATCGTGGCCCTCGTCGGCCCTACTGGCTGTGGGAAAAGCACGCTGTGTGAACTGCTCGTCGGGCTCGGCGCACCGGACCGCGGCACGATCCAGGTCCACGGACTCGTGCCCGACCGCCTCCGCAGCGACGCGCGTCGGGACCTGCTGGCGTTGGTGTTCCAAGAGTCCTTTGTCTTCGGTGACACCGTGACCGAGAACGTGCTCGTGGGCACCGACCATGGCACCGATCGCCTCGAATCGGCACTCGCAGTGGCACAGGCCACCCGCTTCGTCGCCGCCCTCCCCCACGGCGTGGACACCATCCTCGGCGAACGCGGCGTCACGTTGTCCGGCGGGCAACGTCAGCGACTCGCCCTCTCGCGTGCGCTGGCGAGACGGCCGCAGTTCTTGGTCCTCGACGACGCCACCTCGGCCGTCGATCCCCGCGTGGAAGCGCGCATCCTCGGTGCGCTGCGCGACGAGTTGCACATGACCACCCTCGTGGTTGCCCATCGCCGATCGACGGTGGAACTCGCGGATCGCGTGGTGCGTATGGACGCCGGCCGCATCGCTGCCACAGGCACCCACTCCGAGTTGCTCGAAACCGACCCCGAGTACGCCGCCATGCTGTCGGCCTACGACGCCATCATCGCCGAACCGGAAGCCGACGACGATGTCTAGCCAAGCGCGCAACGCACCAGCCGAGCGACACGACGCGGCCCTCGATGCCCTGGCCGAAGTAGCCCATGATCAGGCACTCGATGAACTCGTCGACCGCAGCCACGCACATCGTGAGCACTCGCCCGATGACACCGATCAGGAGTCCGGCGACAGCCAACCATCCGGCGGGCTCGCGGTGCTACGCAAGGGCATCGCGGTCATGCCCGAGGTCCGGGTCGGCATCCGCATCAGCTTCGCGTTCGCAATCGTGGTGGCTGCCGGCAAACTGCTGATCCCGGTCGCGATCCAACAGGTGCTCGACCGTGGCGTCTTCCACCAGCACGGATTCCGGGCCGGCTTCGTCATCACCGCGTGCGCGCTCACGGCCGTCTGCATCCTCAGTCTGACCGTGCTCTCTCGGTACACCTACCTCCGGCTCGTGCGGACGGCCGAAGGCGCGCTGTTCCACCTCCGAGTCCGAGTGTTCGAGCACATCCACCAGCTCAGCGTGGCCGAGCAGAACGAGACCAAGCGTGGCATCTTGGTGTCGCGGGTGACGAGCGACATCGAGACCTTGGCGCGGTTCGTGAACTGGGGTGCGGTGAGTTGGGTCGTGAACACGGCACTCGTGTTCGGCACGCTCGTGGTCATGGCGGTGTACTCGTGGCAGCTCACCCTGATCACGATCGCGGCGTTCCTCCCCGTGATTCCGATTCTTCGGTTCCTGCAACGCCGACAACTGGTGGCCTACGACAAAGTCCGGGTCCGCACCGGCGACATGCTCGCGGAGTTCTCCGAAGCCATCACCGGCGCGGCGGCGGTACGCGCCTACGCCCTCGAAGACCGCTCTCGCTCCCGCCTCCATGAACGCATCAATCGCCTGTACCTGGCGCATCGCGAAGCCGGGCGGTATTTCGCGCTCATGTTTCCGGTCGGCGACCTGTTCGGCTCACTCGCGCTCGCGTCGGTCGTCGCCATTGCTGCATTCTCCGGCGTCGAGCTCGGACTCAATCTCGGTGACGTCGTTGCTTTCGCATTTCTCATGAACCTTCTGCTGTTCCCGATCGCCGACATCAGCGAGATCATCGATCAAACCCAGATGGCAATCGCGGGTTGGCGCAAGGTCCTCGATGTGCTCGATATTCCGATCGACGTGCCCGATGCCGCCGACGGTCTCACACTCCCCACCGGGCCCCTGTCGATTCGCGTCGACCATCTCGACTTCTCGTACCGCACGGGCGACCAGGTGCTCTACGACGTGTCCGTCGAGATCCCGGCCGGCACCAACGTCGCCATCGTGGGTGAGACCGGCTCCGGCAAGACCACGTTCGCCTCATTGCTCTGCCGGCTCGCCGATCCCACCGCCGGCACCATCGAGGTGGGCGGCCGTGACCTACGCCGAGTGTCGGGCGCTTCGCGACGGGCCGCGATCCGCCTGGTTCCCCAAGACGGGTTCCTGTTCGACGCGACGATCCGCGAAAACGTTCGGATGGGGCACCTCGAGGCCACCGATCGCGACATTGAACACACGTTCGCGCAGCTCGGCCTCGATGATTGGGTGGCACGGATCCCCCTCGGTTTGGACGCGATGGTCGGCGAACGGGGCGAGGGGATTTCCGTGGGTGAACGCCAGTTGGTCGCCCTGGCGCGGGCCCACATTGCGGCGCCTGGCTTGCTCATCCTCGATGAGGCCACGAGCGCCGTGGACCCGGAGACCGAACGAGCGCTCACCACCGCGCTCCTGCGGGTCGCGGCGGGCGCCACAACTATCAGCATCGCCCACCGACTCTCGACTGCCGAAGCCGCTGATCTCGTCATCGTGTTCGACGCCGGCCGCATCGTGGAGCACGGCCCGCACGCAGAACTCGTGGCGCAAGGCGGCGTGTACGCGTCGCTCTACGAGAGCTGGATCGGCGCGACCCGTTCCCGCACCTAGCCGCATGGTCAGGGTATGAATTACCCGAGCAATACCGCTCGTGCCTCGGCGGGAGCATCGGTAATGATCGCATCCACGCCGGCGGCGGCCAGCCGGTTGATCTCATCCGGGTCATTCACCGTCCAGACGTTCACCGCGATCTCGAGGGCGTGCGCCTGATCAACAACATCGGTCAGAGCCGATCCGCCGAGCATCGCGAACAATGGATGAACCGCTCGGTGACCGCCGGCCACCGCGATTGCCAACCCGTCGAGCGGCATGGGCTTCGTGGCCATCAGATAGCCCGTGGGGATATCGCGATCAAGCGCGTGGACTCGTTCAATCGATGGGAGGTTGAAGGACGACACGATCACGTCGTCGTGCGCCCGCCCGTGGAGCAGTTCGACCACCGTGGCGGCTACCCGTTCCGTCGGATCAAAATCCGCGTCCTTCGGCGAGTTCTTGATCTCGATGTTCACGAGCAGGCCCGCGCAGGCGTCGAGCACCTCGGCCAAGGTCGGCAGCCACGGAAACGTTGCCCGGATCGCCGAAAAGGGCTGCTCGGCGAGGACCCCGAAACCTTCGATCCCCGCGTCGTGATGGACCACCGGCGTGCCATCGAGGCTTCGATGCACATCGAGCTCGATCCCGTCAGCACCTTCATCGCGGGCCGCGAGAAACGCCTCGATCGTGTTTTCGCGGGCCCGGCGGGGTGCGCCACGGTGTCCGATGATCTTGGGGAGTGAAATCGTCATCCACGGAGCGTATTCGCAGTCACTCTGCAAAAAGGCAGGTCAGACCCCTTGCAACGCGTTCTCGTTGCCTCGTAACGTGATCTTCGCCTCGAGGTTCCGGCCCGGGGACACTTGGCCGGCAGAGATCGCGGCCCCGACGAAAGGCGTTCAGTGGCACTGACCTGGATTCGCACCCACGATTGGGACGCCGACGATTGGCGTACCCGTTCCCTTTGCCGTGATTCGAATCCCGAGCTGTTCTTCCCCATCGGAGCCACCGGCATCGCACTAGATCAGATCGACGCGGCCCGCGAGGTCTGCACGGTGTGTCCGGTGCACGACGAGTGCCTCGAGTTCGCGCTGGCCACGAACCAGGAAGCCGGCGTTTGGGGCGGTACCACCGAGGACGAACGCCGCAAGCTGCGCAAGACCTGGCTCGCGGATCAAAAGGCCTCGAACTTCTGAGTCGCCCGGACCGGTCACCACACATGCGCACCGCCCGGACCGCAAAGTCAGCTCGGCTCAACCACCTTGGAGCCCGGGGCGGTGGCGAGCGGGATTCTGGCGTGGAATCGAGTGCCCACACCGTTGTCGCCCGGACCGACGTCGAGCGTTCCGCCCAACTCGCCCGTGACCAGCGCCTGCACGATCGAGAGGCCGAGTCCCTTCGCCGAGTCGAGGGTGAAGCCCTCGGGGAGCCCAACCCCGTCATCGACCACATCCACGTGCACCTCGCCCGCCTCGCGCCGGAGCCGTACCTGAACCGTGCCCACGATAGAGGTGTCGTCGTCGTGGGGATAGGCGTGATCCACCGCGTTCTGCATCAACTCGTTGAGGACGACCGCCAACGGAGTGGCCAGCTCGCCCGGTAGTTCACCCGCCTCCCCCACCACTTCGAACCGCAGGCCCTCGTCGCCGGTGGACACCGTTTCTTCAACGACGCGCACGAGGGGCTTGATGATCTGGCCGAAGTCAACAAACTCACGCGCTTCACGCGAAAGCGTCTCGTGCACAATCGCGATGGAACGGATCCGGCGCTCCGACTCCGCGATCGCACTCGCGGCCTCGGGCGAGTTCACTCGGCGGCCCTGGAGCCGAAGGAGCGACGCGATGGTCTGAAGGTTGTTCTTGACGCGATGGTGGATCTCCCGGATCGTGGCATCCTTCGACATCAGCAACCGGTCACGGCGCCGCAGGTCCGTGACGTCTCGCAATAGCACGAGCGCGCCTGCGGGCTTCCACCCGTCGAGCAAGGGAATCACGCGCACCAGTACGGAGGCGTCTTCGCGTTCGACCTCCTCGATGACCGGCATCCGTTTCTGCACCGCCTTGTCCACCGCGGCCTCGTCGAACCCAATCTCGCCGAGCCGAACCCCCGAGGTGTACGCGTGGATACCGATCCGGTGCAGTGAACTCACCGCGTTCGGACTCGCATAGCGCATCCCACCATCGGAGTCGAGGACGATCACTCCGTCACCCACGCGCGGTGCACCCTCGATTTCCACCTCTTCACGCGCAAAGGGGAACGTGCCATCGGCCACCATCGACATCAAGCGGTCATAGACCTCGAGGTAGTAGCGCTCCAACTCTCCGGGGCGCCGACCCGAGGTGGTGGGCGCCTCCCGGGTCAGAACCGCAATCTCCCGTCCGCGATACCGGACCGGCACCGTCTGCAGGCGGACGCGCTCCTTGCCACCGAGCACGTTCGCGTCGCCCTCATGGATCTCCTCGTAGCGCCACGAGCGCGCCAAGGCGGGACGTTCGACCTCATCCACCACGTGGCCCACCAGGTCATGGACGTAGAGGGTTTGTCCCGTCGTGGGTCGCACCTGGCCCAGGACCACGAAGCGATGCCCTTCCTCGTGCGCGATTGGCGCAAGGAGCAGCAGGTCCGAGAAGGAGAGGTCAGCGAGGAGACGCCACGACACCGTGAGCCGCTCGAGGTGCGCGAGGGCATCGGGTGTGAGCTCAGTGCGCAGAATCGCGAGCTCAGGAAAGGCGGCCACGCCCGAAGGGTATTCGTCCCATCCCGAATTTGTGGTCACCGACCCACCGAGGCTTGGGCCGTAGGCTTATCCCGATGGCGCGCAGGTCGCTCGGCGGGAACTTTGCGCGCCTCTGGACCGCCGGAACAATCTCGAACCTCGGCGACGGCGTCATCCTCGCCGCGCTCCCCCTCCTCGCGGCATCGCTGACCCGCTCACCGACCACCGTTGCGCTGGTCACCGTGGCCGGCACGCTTCCCTGGTTGCTGTTCTCTCTCGTCGGCGGCGCGATCGCGGATCGTACCGACCGTCGGCGCACCATGAGCGTGGTCGACGCGTTCCGATTCGCAGCCATGGGACTGCTCGGGTTTGCGCTCGTCACCGGGTCGGAGTCGATCCCGTTGCTCCTCATCGTGAGCTTCTCGCTGGGCGCGGCCGAGACCATCTTCGACAACGCGTCCCAGGCGATCCTGCCGAGTCTCGTTGACGACGAACAACTCGAACGGGCTAACAGTCGACTCGAGGGTTCGCAGGTCATCGCGAACCAGTTCATCGGACCTCCGCTCGGCGCGTTGCTCTTCGGCCTGGCGGCGGCCGCGCCGTTCTTCCTCGATGCCGGGTCGTTTGCGGTCGCCGCGCTCCTGATCCTCACGCTGCGCGGCTCGTTCCAGCCCCAGCGCGCAGTGGCCGACTCCACGATCCGGGCCGATATCGCCGAGGGTCTCCGTTGGCTCTGGCGTCACCGCCTGCTGCGGTCCCTCGCAATCGCGCTCGGCGTCATGAACCTGATCGGCATGGCCGCGATGACGATGCTCGTCTTGTATGCCCAGGACGTGTTGCACCTCTCCGACACGACCTACGGGCTGCTCCTTACCACCGAAGCCGCGGGTGCCGTGTTGGGCTCCACGATGGCATCTCGCATCGCTCGACGGTTCGGGACCGGCACCACTCTCATCGCCGCAATCGTGATCTCCGGCGGGTCGATGCTGGTCCCGGCGCTCTGGGCTCAGCCGGTGGCGGTCGCCGCATCGCTCGCGGTCGGCGGATTCGGCGGCCTCGTGTGGAACGTGCTCACCATTTCGTTGCGCCAATCCCTCGTTCCCGACGCGCTGCTCGGCCGAGTGAACAGTGCGTACCGAATGCTGGGCTGGGGAACGATGCCCGTGGGCGCGCTCGCCGGTGGCATCATCGCCGATGGCTACGGATTGCGCGCGCCGTTCCTTGTGACCGGTTCGCTCTCGCTGCTGCTGGCGTTGTGGCTCTCAACGAGAGCCACAAACCGTGCCATCGCGCGCGCCCGCCGCCGCGCGGTTCCGCATTCGGACCCGGCCACCGACAACCGTCAGGACGGAATCAAGTAGTCGGCAATCCGAGCGAGGCCGCGAAGGTCCGCGATCTCATCCGCGAACGTGGGAATGTCCACGAGTACCTCGGGGCGGTGAGCGAGTTCTGTGCGCAGCTCCGTCTCGCGGCTCGCGACCACGGCGAAGTTCTCGAAGGATGCACCGATGGTCGCAAGGACCCGGGCGGCGCCCGCGTGATCCTCGACGCCGTCGAGTGCGCCCGCGATGGCCTCACCCTCGCGGCAGAACCGTTGCGCCACGAGCGCGCCCGTGGGGCCGAAGAGTTCCGCCGGCAGCGTCTTGTTCAACACCAACGCACCGAGATGGAACTGACGTTTGATCAACTCGGAACAGAACCGCTCCCCCTCCCGCAGCGGCGCGTCCTCGAGCGTCGTGACCACGGCAAAGGTCGTCCGTTTGTCGTGGAGGAGTTGCTCCACCGCGCGTGACCGTTCCACAAAGCCGTCGTACATCGACTGGAAGTTGAGAAAGAATTCGGCGATGTCCTGGAGGAACTGCGTACCGATCAGCCGGTCCGCCACTTGGTAAAACGGGCGACTCGCCATCGTGAGCACGCGCGCACCGCGGCGACCACCAACGCGATAGGGCGCCGTGAGCCAGCGCAGCAGCCGTCCACCGAAGAACTCGGCCATCCGCGCCGGCGCGTCGAGGAAGTCGAGCGCGTTCCGAGTGGGCGGAGTATCCACGATGATCAAGTCATACATTCCGGCCTGGTGAATCTCGTACAATCGCTCCATCGCCACGTAGTCATGACTCTGGACAAACCGGGCGGTGAGGTTCTCGTAGAGCCGATTGTCGAGGATGCGGTACGCCGTCTCCTCGTCCGGAGCGTGGCGCAGCACGAGCGCGTCCCAGCTCTGCTTCGTGTCGAGCATCGCCGCGTACAGTTCGCCGCGCGGCTCGAGCCCGGCCTTGGCGAACGCGGCATCGGGGACACGGACCTCCACGTTGCCGATGCCTTCCACCCCGAGCGCGTCGGCCAGCCGTTTGGCCGGGTCGACCGTGACGACGAGCACCTTCCCGCCGATCCGGGTCGCGGCCGCGAGCCCCGCGGCGGCCGCCACCGAGGTCTTCCCGACCCCGCCGGACCCACAGAACACCACGATCTCTTTGGTCGCGAGGAGCTGCTCGAGACTCGCGCTCACAGGCCCAGCTCCGCCGCTAAGGCATCGGCCACCATGCCGGTTTCCCGTCGGCCCTGTGACCGCGCGAACAGATACGGGACCAACAGCATCGGAAGATCGACCGTGTCCCGCAGGTGAGAGAGGTGCGCGACCCGGCTGCGGCGCATCGCCACCGCGAGGCGCGCCGCGTCCATCACCGCAGTCGTCCCCGCCCCCACCTGGGCGACCAGTGCGTCCACCACCGGCGGTGTCGAGAGGGTCGCGAACATCGCATCGTCGGCATGGGTGAACAGCTCGGGCAGCACCCGGTTCACGATCACCGCGCCGAGCGGAACCTTGAGCTCCGTGCGGGCGCGCGTCACGAGATCGATCGTCTCCGCGACCGGCATCTCTTCCGGCGTCGTCACCACGTTCAGCGACGTAATCGCCGGGTCGGCGAGCAGCTCACTCATCCACGCGGTCTGTCCGCGCACCGGTCCGACTGACACGAGATCACCGATCGCGTCGGCGGCACCAAGCTGCGCGATCACGTGCCCGGTCGCGGCTGCGTCCACGATCACGATGTCCCAGTCGGCGCGACCTTCGATGGATTCGCGCACCTCCCAACACACCTTGCCAATGGTGAGGATCTCGCGCACTCCTGGCGCGGCGGTGGCCACGAAGTCGAGCGCGCGGGCCAGCGGACCAAGGCGTCCGATAATAGGGACACGCAGATTCAGCCGTATGTATTCAGCCAGGCTGGCCTCGGTGTCCATTGCCATCAGCGATATGCCGGGCATCACCTCACGCGGCTTGAACCCCACGGGTCCCGATTCGAACCGGTCCGCGATTGTGCCCTTCGCATCCACATCAACGACAAGGACTCGCTTGCCGCGTTTCGCGGCTACCAGCGCGAGCGCGGCGGCCACCGTGCTCTTGCCGACGCCACCCTTCCCGGTGACGACGAGGAGCCGACGACCGAGAAGATCGGGAGACGCCACCGCCCGTGCGTCGGCCTAGCGGCCGAAGCCCATCTTGCGACTGGCGTCGTCGACTTTGACCTCGATGTAGGAGATCTTGTCGGCCGGCACGCCGATCTTGCGGCCCTTGCCATCCTCGAGCCAAACGAATGCCTCGCCGGACTTGACCGCCGCTTCGATGCTGGCGATCACGGTCTCCGCGTCACCGTCGGTCTCGATGGTGAGTTCCTTGGGTGTGTGGACAACACCGATGCGGACTTCCATGCCTGAATGGCCTCCGGAGAAGGGGTTGACTAGGGCTTCGCATGGTAGGCGCTGGGGTCAACGGGAACCGGTGTTGGCAAGGTTCTGGCCGAACCGGGACCATTGGCGGGTATGGGGCGACGATGTGGGCGTGTGCCAGACGAGCAACACCCCGTCTCGACGGACGACGGCCAGTTCCAAGGTTCCGTCGCCATCCCAGTCGCCAAGTGATGGCGTCCCGACGAGCCAGCCGCCCGTGAGCTTTGGCCATCCGGCCGGGACGCTGCCATCTGAGGTCACCGCGCTCAACGTGTACACCCCGTTCCCGGCGATCACTTCGGTCCGGCGATCACCGTTCACGTCGCCAATGGCCGGTGTGACGAAGAACGCGAGGTCGGGGGTCTCCCGAGGGAACGCGGGGCGCATCGTGGCGTCGGTGGGATCCCAGGCCGCAAGCTGATCGTCGGACGGCAGTTGCAGCTCCGGGGTTGCGGTATCGAGCAGCCGTGAGAGTCCGGCCACCGGCGCCGCCACATCGAGATGGTCACGACTGCCGATCTTGCCCACACTCGGCCCCCCGAACGCCACGAGCATCACGCCAATATCCTCGGAGTTGCGGGCCGCGCCGGTACCGGCGGGATCGTTCGCAAACAGTCCGCCGAACCAATGCAACGGCGTGTCTTTACCGTCCACCTGACCCAAGGCCGATTTCCCATCGGCGCCGAGTACGTACAACGGGCCGACGGCCGCCGCGACTGCTATCTCTGGTCCCGGATGAGCAGGGATCAGGTCACCGATCGCGGCCTGTGCCGAGACTCCATTGCCGATGACCGGCAGCACCTCGGTTTGGAACATCCCGATCCGGGCGGGCCATCCGGGCAGATACGCCTGGGCATCGGGATGGGCGGGGTTCGGGTTCGGGTTCGTTGCGTTGCGGCCAAGCGGCGAGATCGCGTATTCACGCGAGTTCCCCGACGTTCCGGGGATACCGCCGAACTCGGGTGCGTTGAACGGCTCGACGTATTCCTCTTGTGCGCCGACGATGATCTCGGGGTGGCCGTCGCCGTCGAGGTCGGCGAGGGCGGGCGTGGCCATCAGACTTCCGCCATCGCGTACGCCGGAGTCGGCGCGAAAGATCACGCGATCAAGACCGGGGACCACCTGTTCGATCTTGGTCGGATCGACAACGAGCACCGGAAAGCCGTCGACTGGCGTTCCATCCCCGTGCCAGGCATAGACATGACGATCGAGCGCGGCACCAACCAACTCCGGGTGGTTGTCACCGTCGAGGTCCGCCGCCGCGAGTGAGCCTCCGAAACCGCGTTGGGTTCGGTTCGTCGAGTCCTGCGCGAGTGGGTGATCGAGGGAGAACCATCCGTTGGTATGCACGTCCTCGAAACCCGCGAGCTCTTCACCCCGATAGTTCCATGCATGCACTCGGCCCTCGAGATCGCCGACTGCGAGATCCAAGAAGTGATCACCATCGAGGTCCGCGGCGACCGGCGCGCCCACCATCACCGCGGCGCGAGCGGGCGAGATGCCGTCCGCCGCGGCGGTCGCGCCGGTCACCCAATAGGGCGCACGGTCGGTATGGACCGGAAAGCCAGGGAGTTCGGTCATATCCGAGCGGAACGCATGGATGCGGCCGTCGTCGGTGGCGAGCACCATCTCGGTTCCGCCACCGGGCTCCAGGTCCACGAACACCGGGCTGGCAGTACCGCTGCCCTTGACGGCACGCGGCATGCCGGCCACGAGGTCGGGGTCATCGTGCACGAAGACCTGCTTCTGACTCTCGCCGACGAGTCCGTTCGTGGGCCCGCCTGCCGCGGTCACCACGACTCGCAGTCGGATCGAGAACTTCTCCTCCTCGGTCCGACCGGTGGTGGGATCCGCGGGCGGACCCTGCGCGCCGCCGAGTGCGGCGGCGACGTCGTCGAGGTTCAAGGTGGCGAGTCGGCCATCCTTCGCGGTGGTGCGGTGGCTGCGGAGCTCGATCACATGCCAGGTGTCTGCCGCGGGCGACGCGGGCGGCTGGAGACCCGTGGCCCACTCCACCCGATACGAATAGCTCGCGGCGCGGGGCGCGGCCACATGGCCGCGTACGTCGACCAACCCGTGGGCCGGCAAGACCGAGAACCACTTCGGGGTCGTGAGATCTGCTTCGGGTGGAATCCGCGCGTCTCGCACTGCTTTCACCAACTCATAAGCGTTGAGCCGTCCGTAGCCGTGGGTCGCGTCCCACCCCGCCGTGCTCGGATACCGCACGGTCCCGCCACTCAAGAAGTCATTCGCCGGATCTACGGCATTCGGCGTGGAGAAGTCGATGTCGTCCGCAGACGCTCGGGCGAGTTGAAGGATCTCATTCGTCGACAGCGTGAGTCCACGGTCGCGCGCCTCACTGATGACGAGACCGGCGACACCGCTCATGATGCCGGTCGCCTCCGATGAACACGACGACGACGGGATCGACAAGAAGGTGTGACCGCCGTAGTTCGTGCAGCCGTTGAGCGCGAGGTAGCTCCTCGGTAAGCCGGTATCGCGCACCGAGTTCACCGCGAGTGTGTGTTCGAGGGAGCCGGGCAGGTTCGGATGCTTCGATGCTTCATCCGCCATCGACGCGATGACCGGTACGCCGCGGCGATACGCCGAGTCGATCGCCTGTTGGGCCTGACGCGGGTTGTTGATCGCGCCGAGGGCCTCCTGAATCACCGCCGCATGCGAGTCCAACCCGAACAGCACGCCCGCGGCGAAGCGTCCGCCATCCGCAACGAACGAATCCCCCACCCGCACCGGAATGAAGGTGCAGCGCGGGCACGTGCCGACGTCGCCGACTCCGTTGTCGGCCGCGGTCGAGTCCTCGGCCTCGCCGGTGCCGTGCCCATAGTTGACCGTGTCGAGTGGATTGTTGTCGCCGACGAGAAAGTCCCAACCGGAGATGTCATCCACATATCCGTTGGCGTCACTGTCCACATGGTCGGAGTAACCGGCACTCAGGATCAGATCTTCGGGATCGGCAAGACCATTGCCGTTGAGGTCAGGGATCGCACCGAAATCTGCGATCGAAAACCGACCGTCGTTGTTGCAGTCGCCGCTCGGCGTACCACACGGCGGAGTGACCTCACCGCGGTTGAGGTACGCGCGATCGGCGAGATCGTGCATCGCGCCGGCATCGCGCCACTTGATGCCGGAGTCGAGGACTGCGATCCGCACATCAGGCCGACCTTGGGTGACTCCCCAGGCGAGGTCGACGGCAGCACCCTTCTGGCCACAGAGGTGGTGCGGGGACGTCTGGATCGCCGGGTCACGCAGGCTGGTGCGCTTGTAGCTATTGCGATCGAACTCGCTCGGCAAGGTTGCCGGTTCATCCGCGGCCGTATACCGCCAGTTCGCACAGTCGAGCACGGCAGTGGTCGCGGCTGCGTTGCTGGTTTGCGCCGCGCCCGTAGTGCTCGACTCGATCGGGATGACCCCGAGCAACACCACGCCGAGCAACACCACACCTAGCAACACGATCCCTCGACGCATGAGCCCCCCGAACTGCGCGAAACGCCCAGGATAGCCAGGAAATGATCAGCCCCTTGATCCTGCAGGGTCCTACGACCAAAGTCTGATATCAACCGGACGTCGAGTTCCTTAGATTGAACGGTGCAGCCTGGGTCACTCGACCCAAGCGTGAACGTCGCCCAAGGGCCTCCGGACAATCCGGGCCCACGGAAGGACCACGAATGCGCCGATTTCGGACGCTCCTGGCCGGGATGATCCTGGCGGTGGCGGGCATCACACCGTTCGCCACACCCGCGAGCGCAGTGACCGCTGATGGCAAGGAGTGGCGTCAGCTGTATGAGACCACCGGCTTGAGCTGGGACCAAGTCGCCACGGTGTGTCCCACGGACGGCATCACGCCATGTTCGGGCGCCGTCGGCGGGAAGAACCTGACCGGTTGGGTCTGGGGCACCGAGAGCCAAGTGCGCGGGCTGATGGACGACTACTGGCCCGGTCTGGCCGACCCCACCGCTCCTCCGCCCACGGGCATCGAGGGCTTCTGGGCGGGAGTCGGGTTCCTCGGCGACATGCGCTGGACCACCTACACCTCTCTGACCTACTTCTACCAGGAGTACACCGGCGGTTGGACGGCCTCCAAAGATGCGAACGGCCTGCCGATCGGAGGGTCCGCCAGCTACTCGCACGCCGGGACCGGAACAACCGCGGATGGGTCACTCGGGCTCGGATCCGGCGATGGCGCCGCGAGTTCGGTCAACGGAGTCTTTCTCTGGCGGACCCCCGGGTTGGACTACTCGCCTCCCGTCGTCACACCGAACGTGACCGGCACCGTCGGAACCAACGGTTGGTACCGCTCCGACCTCAACCTCTCCTGGACGGTGACCGACGCCGAGTCGGCGATCGTCTCGACCACCGGCTGCGATCCGGCGGACCTGACCGTCGACACCACCGGTGTCTCCTACACCTGTACCGCGACATCGGCTGGCTTCGGCGGTCCCGGTTCGGGTTCGATCACCGTCAAGCGGGATGCCACCGCACCCGAGGTGGTCTGTGGCGCAACCCCCACCTACCTGCTGAGCCAACCGAACGCGACCGTGAACGCGACGGTCACCGACGCGCGGTCCGGACCCGTGAGTCCTTCGCTGACCGTGGCGGTCTCGACCGCGAACCCCGGTCAGCTGACGGCGACGGTGACCGGCACCGACCGTGCGGGCAACACTCGCCAGCAACAGTGCCCCTACAACGTGCTCGTACCAACCTGTAACGGCAAGGTGGCCACCATCGTCGGCACTGCTGGCAGCGACACGATCGTCGGCACTGCTGGCAGCGACGTGATCATCGGCTTGTCCGGCAACGACACCATCGATGGTGGGCTCGGCAATGACACCATCTGCGGCGGCGACAGTCTCGACACCATCCGGGGAGGTGGCGGGGCCGACAAGATCTTCGGCGACGCTGGCAACGACGACCTCTATGGTGGCGACGGCGGGGACGACCTCAACGGTGGTGCCGACAGCGACAGCATCCGCGGCGACGCCGGCCACGACCGTTGCACCAGTGGTGAGATCCGGATGAGTAGCTGCGCCGTCCTCTACTGAACCGAGACGCCCATCAGTGACCCGTTCCCATGCCGCGCTTGCTCACCCAGAGCGCGGCCTGGGTCCGGTCCGTCACCCCGATCCGTTGGAAGATTTTGGTGAGGTGGGCCTTCACCGTCTTCTCGCTGATCCCGAGCCGTCGGGCGATGGCCTTGTTCGAGCGGCCGGTTGCGACGAGTTCGAGCACTTCCTGCTCGCGGTCGGTCAGGTCCGTATTCGGCCGGTTGCGGGCGCCGCCGCCGAGCAGCATCCGCGCGGCACGCGGGTCCAGGGGCATTTCCCCCCGAGATACTGCCCGCACCGCCTTGGTGAGTTCCTCCGGATCGGCATCCTTCAAGAGATAGCCGACGGCACCGGCATCGAAAACTTCGACGATCCGTTCTTGGTCCGAGAACGACGTGAGGACCAGCACGCGCGTCTCCGGGTTCGCCGCGACGATCTCGCGCGTCGCGACGATGCCATCGAGCTCGGGCATCGAAAGATCCATGATCACGACATCCGGACGGAGGGTCGCCGCAGCTGCGATCGCTTCGCCTCCGACGCTCTCATCGCACGGACGAACAGCTCCTCACGTTCGCCATGATTGGCGCGCAGTCGCCGGGACAATGACCACGCGAGCCCAACTTGTAATACCGCGAGGGCCGCGAGCATCGCGAACACGCCAGGGGCATAGTTCCGCCACATCGCGTCGCGCGCCGCGGCGAGGGCCGAATAGTCGAAGTAGGTCTCGAAGAGCAGCGGAGTACCGTCCGGTGTGCGGACTCGCCGGTAGACCTCGAGCAAGCTCCGGTCCCGACGCTCGAACCGGTCCTCGGCGTCCTTGAGGTCGCTGGCTCCGGCATGACTGCCGCCACTGCGCAACACGTCACGTTCCTCGGTGCCGAGTCCGAATTGCTCGCCGATGAGTCGCCGCTCGTCCGAGTAGACGATCCGTCCTCCGGCATCCCACAGCTTGACCCTCGTGGCACCGGCCGGCAGCAGCCGCATCCGTACTTCGGTGTCGAACGTGTCCAGGAAGGAAGCGGAACTCACGACGGCACCGTTGGTGAGTTCGGGTTGCACCACTGCCACTGCCATCACCCGGTTCTTCTCCTGCGCCTCGCGAATCGAGGCGTCGGTACTCGTACGGCGGAGCAAATAGAGCGAACCAATCGCGATGAGCATCACGGCCGCGACACCGCCAAGTGAGTATTGGAGCACGATCCAGCGCCGCGGGCGCGGCCGCACGGTTGAGGCTTCGGGCATAGGGTCCGCTTCAGTTGATCTTGAGCTCGGACCGGTAGATACGGGTCGGGGTAATCGCGTCGATCTGTTCGGCGATGGATACGAAGGTGCGCGCCACCTCGGACTCGGGATCGGTCACCACGATCGGTTCGCCGACATCGCCACCCTCGCGCAACGCGGAAACGAGCGGGATCTTGCCGAACAACGGCTTCTCGAGTCGGTCGGCAAGTTCCTGCCCACCGCCTGATCCGAAGATCTCATACGCCACGCCGTCGTCGCCGCGGAACCAACTCATGTTCTCGACCACGCCGATCACGTCGAGCTCCACCTTTTCCGCCATCGCCGCGGCCCGTTGGGCCACTGCCTGCGCGGCGGGTTGGGGTGTGGTCACGATCACGACCTCCGCGCGCGGCAGGAACTGGCTCATCGATAGCGAGACATCACCCGTGCCCGGGGGCATGTCGATGATCAAGTAGTCGGGCTCGCCCCAGGCCACGTCGGTGAGGAATTGCTCGAGCGCCTTGTGCAACATCGGGCCCCGCCAGATCACCGCCTGGTCCTCCGGGACGAAGAAACCCATGGAGAGGAGCCGCACACCGTGCGCAGACGGCGGGATCATCTGGTTCTCGTCGGTGAGCTCGGGCCCGTTCTCCACACCGAGCATCCGCGGCATCGAGAAGCCCCACACGTCGGCATCGATCGCCGCCACGTTCTTGCCCATCCGCGCCAACGCGACCGCGAGGTTGGTCGTGACCGAAGACTTGCCGACGCCACCCTTTCCGGATGCCACCGCGATCACCCGGGTACGGGCGTGGGTAAAGGGATTCTCTCCGGGCACTCGAACTCCTGGGACGGGGCGGGCATTTCCACTACGGACATAGGTAGAATACCGACCATGGCTGCCCCGCTCCCGCTCGACGCCGACGAATTCAGTGCGGCGGTGACCGCGGTGACCAGTGCCTTCGGCGATCCGACCCGTCGGGACATCTATCTCGTCATTCGCGAATCCACCGTCGGCATCACCGCCGGTGAGGTGGCGCAACGCTTCGAACTCCACCCCAATGTGGCCCGCCACCACCTCGAAAAGCTCACCGCCGGCGGCTACCTCGAGGTGGCCGTGGCCCCGACCGATGGCGTGCGCGCGGCAGGCCGCCCCTCGAAGCAGTACCGGGTGTCTGACCTCGACCATTCGCTGAACTTCCCGCCTCGCCGCGACGACCTGCTCGGCACCTTGCTGGCACGGGCGCTGCAGATGCTCCCGGCCGATCAGGCTGAGGGACTCGCCGAAGAAGTCGGCTTCGACTACGGCCGCAGCCTCGCGAGCCGCATTGCTCCCTCCGAGGGTCATCGATCGGTGAAGGCCGCACTCGCGACCGTGGCCGACGCGCTCACCGCCCACGGATTTGCGGCACATGCCGAGTCACGCGGCAGTGAACTCACGATCGTGAATGACCATTGCCCCTTCGGTGAGGCAGCCCGCCAGTTCCCTCAGGTGGTGTGTGCAGTGGATCGCGGCATGATCCGCGGCCTCATGGCCGGCCTGTACGGCGAGACCCAACCGCACTTCGAGCTCAGCCGACCCGGCGGCGACGATCACTGCGTCGCCCGCGTCTGAACCCAGCCGTGGCTCCCCGCGTCTACCTGGATCACGCGTCGGCTTCACCACTTCGGCCGGTCGCGTTCGCCGCCATGGTGCCGTTCCTTCGCGACCACTTCGGCGATCCCGGCAGAGTGCATTCCGATGGGCGGGTCACCCGAGTCGCGATCGAGACCGCACGCGAACAGGTCGCGTTCTTCCTGGGCGCTCGGCCGCGTGAAGTGGTCTTGACTTCGGGGGGCACGGAGGCCGTCAACGCCGCCATCTACGGAGCAGTGCGACGCGACCTGACCCGCACCCGGATCGTCACTACTGCGGTCGAGCATTCCAGCGTGCTGGATGCATGCGCGCGCGAGACGATGGAGACCGTGGTCGTGGGAGTGGACCACTACGGCCAGGTCAGCGCCGGAGAAGTGCTGGATGCGATCACCGATACCACCGCGCTCGTGTCCATCCAAATCGCGAACCACGAAGTCGGCACCTTCCAGCCGGTCGCCGACATCTGCGCACGGGCCCGCGAACGGGGCGCACTCGTCCACGTCGATGCCAGTGCTGCGATCGGCTACGAACCCATCGACTTCGCGGCGGTCGGCGCAGACCTCATGAGCGTGACCGCGCACACCTACGGTGGACCATTGGGCGTGGGCGCACTCCTGATCCGCCGGGGCCTGCGCATTCCACCGTTCATCGTGGGTGGCGCGCAGGAACGGGCGCGGCGCGCTGGCATCGAAAATGTGCCGGCCATCGTCGGATTCGGCGCGGCGACAACCGAACTCATGACGACCCAACCGGAAGAAATCGCCGCCGCCCGTCGCCAGACCGACCGCATCGGCACCGGCCTCGCCGCCACGATCAGCGGGCTCACCTTTCACGGACACCCCACGGATCGCCTCCCCAACCTCGTGTGCTTCGGAGTCGATTGCGTGGAGGCCGAACCGATCCTGCTGGCGCTCGACCAACACGGGATCGCGATTCACTCGGGTTCCGCGTGCTCATCGGAGTCATTGGAGCCGTCGCCGGTCCTCATGGCCATGGGCGCCAACGCAGACCACGCGTTGCGCGTGAGCGTGGGCTGGTCGACCACCGATGCGGACATCGACCATCTCCTCACCATCCTGCCCGGAATCATCGACCGAATGCGAGCGTTACGAACCTCATGATCCCCGTCCAACGTCTCAATCACGCTGTCCTGTATGTGCGCGATGTCGCGGCCTCGGCCACTTTCTACCAAGAGGTCTTGGGCTTCGAGGTCGTCCAACAGATGGCCGGCGCGGCCTTCTTGCGCTGCGGCGGCACCTCGAACCATCACGACCTCGGATTGTTCTCGGTCGGGCCCGACGCTCCACTTCCGGCCCGAGGTCGCGTGGGCCTCTACCACCTGGCGTGGGAGGTCCCGTCGATACACGACGTCTCCGCGGCCCGAGACGAGTTGCAACGCGTCGGTGCCTATACCGGTGAAAGCGATCACGGCGTGTCGAAGTCGATCTATGCCCACGATCCCGACGGCAACGAGTTCGAGATCATGTACTTGGTGCCGCGCGCCGCGTGGGGCGAGTACGAACACCAGGGCGTGGTACAACCTCTCGACCTTCCCGCCGAGATCGAGAGATTTGGATGACTCAGAACTGGTCCGAGTTGGCCGCCCGCCTCCAGGGTGCCCTCGCATTGAGTGCACCGCCGATCGCCATCACGTTCTCCGAGGCACCACTCCCGGGTATCGCACCGTTCGACCGCCCGATGCCCGAGGCGCTCGCCGACGGACGGACCGGGCGCGTCCCCGCCGGCTGCGCGTTCTGGATCCACGGAGCGGAGTCCACCTTCACCACGGTGAAGGCGGATCACGGCAACTGCTCCGTGGGCAGTCTCACCCACGGCTTCGTCACGCTCGATGAAGTCGCGGGCAACAGCGATGTGGCCGCGCTCCTCGAGACCGGATGGGTCACGATGGACGTGGTCCCCCAGATTCCCGTGGTCACCGAGGTACCGGGCGCTGTCACCTACGGACCGTTGGCTGAGACGCCCGTGAACCCGAGCGTGGTGTTGCTGCGCGTGAACGGCAAACAGTTGATGGTGCTGTCCGACGCGATTCCCGGGCTGCGCATCGAAGGCAAGCCGCAGTGTCACATCGTCGCAATCGCGAAGGAGCAGGGTGAGGTCGCCGCGAGCGTGGGCTGCGCGCTCTCGCGTGTGCGGACCGGGATGTCGGCCAATGAGATGACGTGTGCGATCCCGGCGGCCAAGGTGACCGAGGTCGTGGAGTCGATCGAACGCAATGCAGTGGCCGACACCGCCGTCGCCCGTTACGCAGGAGAAGACGCTCTCCGCTTCGCGTAACCCAGCCTCGAACTTGCGTCACTTTTCCACCGTGACGGTGGAAAAGTGACGCAAGTTCGGCGAAGGGCCGCCTACTTCTTGGCGGCTTGGTAGTAGGGATTGCTGCCACCGGCGTGGTCGGTGACATCCACTACTTCGGCAATCTCGGGTACCGACTCGAGGATCGCAACCTCGATCCCTTGGGACATCGTGGCCGCCGCCATCCCGCAACCCTGACAACCGCCGCCCATGCGCAGGTACGCAATGGTTCCTTCGATCGCGACGAGCTCGGCGAAACCGCCGTGTGACGCGATCTGCGGATTGACTTGCACCGCGAGGACCTCGACCACCTTCGCCACCACGGGATCGTCGAGGTCAAGATCCGGCATCGGTGCCATCGGCTCGGCCTGGGGTGAGTTCGGGTTCTGGAGCACCATCCCGCCACCGGACAGATCCAAGGTGGAACCGCGCACCTGGTCCACGTGCGCTTCGGGAACAACCACCGAGAGGTCGTCGCCGTGCTGCACGACGTCGGAATCGCCGGCTTCATCCGTGCGGCGGAAGTACATGTCGTAGGTGAACGCGGTGCCGGTGACCCCAGTGACCTCGACCCACAGCGACAACGTTTCGGGTTCGGGCTCTCCCGCTCGGACCTCTAGCACGCGGTCACGCGCGGTGTCGGTGATGTGGAGGAGAGGGACGCCAAGTTCGCTCATCTGCACCATGATACGACCGATGCCCCGAGTCCTTCTCCTCGTACCGACCGCGACCTATCGCGCTCCGGATTTCGTACGGGCCGCCAAGGCGTTGGGAGTGGAGCTCGTGATCGGTTCCGAGGAGGCTCCGGTGCTCGGCGCGGGCGACCGTGCGGTGATGATCCCGCTGGCCGACCCCGCTGCCGCGGCTGATGCGATTGACCAGTTGGACCGTGATCGTGGAGTGGATGCCGTGGTGGCGGTGGACGATCAGGGTCTGGTGGCTGCGGCCACCGCCGGGGACCGCCTGGGATTCCCCCACAATCCGGTCGACGCGGTCGCGGCGACCAGGAACAAGCTGGCGTTACGCACCCTCCTGGCCGCGGGCGAGGTTCCCCAGCCCGCGTTCGGTACGTCACCCGACGGTGTGGGATATCCGTGTGTGGTGAAGCCGGTCGGGCTCGCGGCCAGCCGGGGCGTGATCCGGTGCAACACTCCCGACGAGTACGAGGCGGCGGTGGCGCGGATCCGAACGTTCTGGGCCGACGATCTCATCGTGGAGCACTACGTTCCCGGCGAAGAGGTCGCGGTCGAAGCCTTGCTACGCGCCGGTGAGCTGACGGTGCTCGCGGTCTTCGACAAGCCCGATCCGCTCGTGGGGCCGTACTTCGAAGAGACGATCTACGTCACCCCCTCGCGACTCCCTGCGGCGACCCAGGCCGAGATCGCACAACTCGTCGGGCGGGCTGCCGCAGCAGTTGGCCTGACGGAGGGACCGGTCCACGCGGAGGTGCGCGTCGAGCGCGACACACCAGAGGGTGACCGGCTGACGGTGATCGAGGTTGCGGCTCGCACCATCGGCGGTCTGTGCGCGCGCACCTTGCAGTTCGGTGCGGGCATCTCGTTGGAGCAGGTCGTGCTGCGCCACGCGCTCGGAATGGACCTCCACGGATTGGTCCACGGGGACCCGATCAGCGGCGGGCTCGACCAAGCACCCGCCGCGTCGGGCGTCATGATGTTGCCGATTCCTCGTGCCGGAACACTGCGCGCGGTCAACCATCGGGACCGTGCCCTTGCGGTCACCGGCGTCGTCGGCCTCGAGTTCACGATCCCGATCGGCGCGCCGGTGCTGCCGCTCCCAGAGGGCGACCGCTACCTCGGATTCCTGTTTGCGCGGGCGGCGACTCCGGCAAGCGTCGAAGCCGCGCTCCGGGCCGGAGCGAATGCCCTCGATATCGTTATCGAGTGATCGCGAGCAACGGATGACGCCATGAACGTCCTCCTCATCTCCACCTACGAACTCGGACATCAACCGCTCGGCATCGCCGCGCCCGCGGGAGCGCTGCGCGCCCGCGGCCACGACGTACGGGTGATCGATCTCGCGCTCGACGACTGGTCGCCGGAACTCGTCACGTGGGCGGACCGGGTGGCGATCTCGGTCCCGATGCACACGGCAGCCCGGCTCGCCCACCAAATCGCCGACCGCATCGATCGGCCGCTCGCGTGTTACGGCCTCTACGCCGGGATGTGTGGCGATATCGCTGACGCGCTCGTGGGTCGAGACCCGGTCTCCGAGGTCGTGCGGTGGGTGGAAGATGATCCGACCATCACCGTCGCCGCGTCGATCCCGGCCCGCGATCTGCTCGCCCCACCGGACCAGTACGCGCATCTCTTGCGCGACGGCCTGCGCTTCCCGATCGCCTACGTGGAGGCATCCCAAGGCTGCGCCCACCGATGCCGCCATTGTCCCGTGCCCGTGGTCTACGACGGCCGCATACGCATCACCGCCATCGAGACGGTCCTCGCGGATGTGAACGCGCAAGTACGCGCCGGTGCACGCCACGTGACGTTCGGTGATCCCGACTTCTTCAATGGAGTTCATCACGCCCGCCGGGTGGTGGCGGCGGTCCATGACGCGTACCCGAACATCACCTTCGACTGCACCGTGAAGGTGGAGCACATTCTGCGCCACGCAGATCTCTGGCCCACGATGGCGGACTCCGGATGCCGCTTCGTCATTAGCGCGTTCGAATCGGTGAACGACGAGACCCTCGTCGAGCTCGACAAAGGCCACACCGCCACCGACGGCGCGCGAGCAATCGAGATCCTGCGCGCCGCGGGCATCGAGCCGCGTCCCACGTGGCTGCCCTTCACACCGTGGTCGACAGTCGAGGACATCCGCGCCATCTTGGAGTTCGTGGACGCGCATGACCTCGTGGGCAATGTCGATCCGGTCCAGTATTCGATCCGGCTGCTCGTACCGGAAGGTTCGCTGCTCCTCGGGCGCATCGCGGCGTTAGGCGCATGGGACGCCGAGAGGCTCTCCTATCCGTGGGCGTCCCCGATCGATGATCTCCAGCGGTCGTTTGCCGCAATCGTGGAGGCGGGCGCGGATGACCCGCCCGGCGACGTGTTCAACGCGTTGCGTGCGCTCGTGGACCTCGATCCGATCGACGTCTCCCGCGTGGCCGACGCGCCCCGCCTTTCCGAGTCTTGGTTCTGCTGTGCCGAACCAACCTCAGCCCAACTTCGCTCGATCTGACCAGCTCAGCTACGAGAGCTTGGCCGCGGCAAAGGCGAGCCCGACGATTGTCGTCATCGTCGGAATGAGGAGCAGCAAGAGTCGGTTCGTTTCGGAGGCCATTCGGGCGTCGAGGCGGAGACCGATCCGTTCCTCCAGGGCGAGCATGTCGCCCCGCACACCGTCGCCCCGCGCGACCATCTCAGCACGCACACCGGCACCCAGCGCGACCATCTCAGCACGCAGACTGTCCAGGCCCGCGACCAGCTCAGCACGCAGACTGTCCAGGCCCGCAACCATCTCGCCCCGCAGCACATCCACGTCGTGGGTGCGCGCAACATCGGCCCAACCGGTGGGCGGCAGGTGAGCCATCAAGGCGTCGGCAACTGACGTGCCGAGCTTCTCTTCGAGGCCCGAGTACATCTCGTGGCGAGTGCGTTCATCAACCGACATCGTAAACCTCCAGGAACTGCGAATACTCCGGGGGAAGCAGTGGGAGGCATCACGATCATCGCACGCAGGTGAGACCATC
>JBKJIQ010000030.1:0-78676 GCA_046598395.1 Acidimicrobiia bacterium | reverse complement strand
CGTCGCCGCGGACGTGAGCGACAATGCGGGTGGGGTCGAAGTCACCGACCTCGCCCGAGCCCGTTCGAGCCGGTTCTCCAAGTTGTGGTGCGACGCCGGGTTCAAGACCACGTTCATACACGCGATCGCGCTGCCCAAACTTTCGCGACAGCCTCTCAGCCCCACTGGCCCGGGCGGACCGGAGCGCCACCCGCACTGACCGCGACCGGCGCGGTCACCACTCCAGACTGGTCTGTTCTGGGATCTATTCACGGTCGGGCGGCCTCTCCTGAACGGCCCCGGAGCGCTCAACGAGCCTTTTCTACCCTTCGACGTCGGAACCACTCGTTGGCTCGATGAACCCAAATCGCCAGGCCAACCCGGCGATCACGGTGGCGCACGCGAACGTCGTGATGAGCGCTACGGTCGGCGCCTCTTGAACAGCTACCAGCCCGACCCCGCTGAGCACGATCTGGCTTGCGACGAAGACCAGGGTGGATTGGCGGATGGTCATTCCGCGATCGACCAGTTGGTCGTAGACGTGGCTGCGATCTCCGCTGAGCAATGGCCGCCGCGCGCGGAGTCGGCGCAGGATCGCGATCGCGGTATCGCTGACCGGGACCGCGACGAGTAGCGGAACCGCCCACCAGATCGACCATAGCGTTCCTGAGCTGAGGCAAAGCGCGGGCAGAAGCGCCGCGGTGGTGCCGACGAAGTACGCGCCGGCGTCACCCAGGTAGATGCGTGCCGGCGGCCGATTCAGGACGAGGAATCCGAGGAGTGCGCCGGCGAGACCCAATCCGACGGGCGCGGCCGCGCCGCCGAGGACGGCGAAGGACGCGCCGATCACGACTCCGACCCCGGCGGCGAGTCCGTCTTGGCCGTCGAGCAGATTCACGGCGTTGAGCAGTCCGAGCACGAGTACGGCGGTTGCGACGCGGGCGAGGGGCGGACCCGGGACGACGAAGGCACTGGCGGAGGCAATGGCGAGCTCGACGACAATCCGCAGCGGAACGGCCAACGGCCGTAGGTCATCGGCGAGCCCGAGCGTGAGCGCTGCGCTCATCGGGATGAGTAGGAGCGCCCGTCCGGCGACCACCGGTCCACTCGCGGCGGCGAGCGCGACCGCAACTCCGCCGAGGTAGGCGATCGGGACCCGCTGGGGCTTGAGCTCGCCAGGACGATCGACGATGTCCAATGCGAGAGCGACTCGCCAAACAATCGGAGTGAGGATCAGACTGCCGACAAGTCCGATCACCAACGCTACGAGGCCGTCCATACCAATACCTCTGACGATCGCCCGGGATGCACTTCGAGATTGGCTGCCTTGAGATACCCGGCCGCCCGGTACATCGCGATCGCGGAAGCGTTGTCGGCCGTGGTCACGACCTTGGCGGCCGTGACGTTGTGGTGCAGGAATTCCGTGGTAGCGGCGCGTACGAGCGCGGTGCCGACGCCGTGACCGGTGTGTTCGGGATCGACCGCCACGGCCAGTATCTCCGCGTCCGGAAGATCACCGGTTGCGCTCGGATACTTCAAGGTCTCGATGATCCGGGGTATAGCGCGAGCGAGGCGCGGTGCGGCCATCACGGCCGCGGGTGCTCCGTCGTGAACGAGGAACGAGCGGTACAACGCGGAAACGTTGGCCACGCCGGCGACGAACCCCGCGACCTGCTCGTCGATCTGCTCGACGAGAATGAACGAACCGTTGGAACGCACGACCCGACGGTAGAGCCGGCGAAGGAATGGGATCCCGAGGCTGGTAAGGAATCCCTCGGAGATCTGGGTTGCGTGAAGCTCCGCGACGCGGGCGAGATCCCCACCGGTTGCAGGCCGAATGGTCATTGCCGAGCCCCTCGCCGCGATGACGACGCGAGCACCCGGTCATAGGTTGCGAGGGTCGTTTCCACGATGCGTCGGTCGTCGAACTCCGCCTGTGCCTTGGCGATCGCCGCCCGACCCATCGCGGCCCGCCCGGGGCCATCCGCTGCGATTGCTGCGATCGCGACCGATAATGCTTCGGCGTCGTGCGGCGGAATGAGGGAACCAGTTGTTCCGGGGTCGACCACCTGACGGCAGCCGCGGATGTCGGTGGCGACGATGGGCAGCCCGCTCGCAGCGGCCTCCATCGCCGACCTCGGAAATCCCTCGCGATAGGACGCGAGCGTGTAGAGATCCATCGCGGCGTAGACGTCTTCGACGTCGTCACGGAGGCCGAGGAAGGTGATGTCGGTCGCGGCAGCAACCCGATCGATGTCCGATTGGGTGAGTTGGTCGGCCTTCTCGGTATCGAGCCCACCCACCACCACAAAACGGATTCGAGGCGTGTGGTCGCGAAGTCGCGCCGCGGCATGGAAGATCTCGCGGTACCCCTTCTCCCAGACGAGCCGACCGACGGCTCCACATACGATGTCGTCCGGGCCGACGCCCCACTCGGCGCGGAGTTCGGCGCGCCGAGCCGCATTGATGCGATCCGGCCGAAACCGTTGGAGATCGACTCCGTTGCCGAGCACGGTCAACTTGCGGGCCGGGATGCCGAGTGACCGCAACGTGGGGACGTCTTCGGGGTTCTGGACCAGTTCCGCATCCGACGCTGCCGCCGCGAGTCGTTCGAGCGAATAGACCACCGCGCGTTTCGCCAGATGATCCTCGGGCATGGCGTAGAGGCCGTGGACCGTATTCACGATCCCCGGCACCCGGGCCGCTCGGGCTGCCAGCCGTCCGTAGACGCCCGGCTTGGGGTTATGGGTATGCACGATGTCGGGCCGGAGCGCGCGGAACACGCGCCGCAGTTCGAACAGCGCAGCCAGGTCATGGCGCGGCGCCATCGATCGGGTGGCGTGTGCCAGTGGTACATGATGCACACCGCGTGCTTCGACGGCGCTGACGTAGCGTCCCGGTGCCGACGCGGCGTACACGTCGTATCCGGCGTCGACGAACGCGCTGAGCTGCGGGCCGAGCAGTAGCTCCAGACTCATGTCCGAGGTGGTGACGTGAACCAGGCGCCGGGTCATCCGGTGGCGTCCCGGTAGCGCCATCGGTTGGCAGTCATGCGGATCGAATCTTCCCAGCGCATCCCGCCCCCGAGTTTGGCGGTGAAGAAGCGAGTGCCATCGCTGCACTGAATCGGACTGCGCGCCAGGCGATGCGGGTCGGTTGAGCCGATGGGGTTGGCGTGAGTGCCGGCGACCGCCGCCGACCGGTAGCGGATCCTCGCAGCGGCGTCGGCCAGCGACGAGCCGGCGACCGCCTTCGGGTATGCGAAATGACGGGGCCGGGAATCGGTGTGCGCAGCGATGAGGTCGTCGGCGCGGTCGAACTCGGCATCGATCTCCCCCGGTGGGAGCCGATCGAGTAGAGCGTGGGTGTGGGTGTGGGACCCCACGGTGACATTGCCGGTGGCGTGCACATCCTGTATGGCCGACCAGGAGAGGGGTCGACCTTCGTGTGGAAAATCGCGGCCCTCGTCGATGAACGCCGTCGCGAGGTACAGCGTGGAAGGGAGATTCCAGCGCTCGAGGATAGGTACGGCCACGTCGGCGAAGTCTGCGGTTCCGTCGTCGAAGGTGATGACGACGCCACCCGGCTCCGATGGATTGCCACCCTCGATCTGGTCGATTGCGGTATCGATCGCTATGACCCGGCCGCTGGCCGCCAGTGTCTCCATCTGCGCCTCGAAGGCTGCCACCGGAAGGTCGACGTCCAGCGTGGAGCTACCACCGACACGGTGATAGATGAGCACGACGACACCGCTCGGCGGAGGCACAACGCGGTCAACGATGGTCGCCGACCACTTCAGTGCCTGCTTCGCCAGACTCGGCACGACCGCGACCCCCTGATCGTGAGCGGAAGGTCGGGCATCGTAGACGGGGGAATGCGAATGGTGGCGAGCGGGTACCACTTGGGGTAAGGGAACCTCGCGCTTGTCGAGCCTCGCGGTCGCATCAAGCGGCCGAATTTCGGAGCCGTGGCTCGCGGTGGCGCTTTGGCTGATTCGTGCTCTAGTGTCCAGCGCCCGCGCAGCTATTCGAGCGGCGGATTTCAGTCGAGAGGGTCGACGATGCAAGCACTTGGAGACTTGTTGGGTTCTCCAGAATTCCGATGGGGCTTCGTTTTCAGTGTGGTCGCGGGGTGCGTCGTGGTCGGCGCGCACCTGATGTTGCCTTCGGTACGCCCGAAGCGCCGAGGTCTCCTCGGACCGGCTTGGGTGGGTGCAGCGCTTCTCGCAACCGCGGGTTGGTTTGGGCTTCCGCAGTCCTGGATCGTGCCTTGGCACGTGCCCGTTGCCCTGGCCGCGATCTTTCTTGGCGGCGAAATTGCAGCCCACAGTCGGGGGATGCAGACCTCGTGGCCCTGGCGCGTAGCTCTGGTGATGCCTGGTGCGGCGATCCTTGCTTTCGGAAACGGCTGGGGCTGGGGCCATCCGTACTGGCTGTCTTGGATGGTCTTCTTGGGTGTTGCCTTGTGTGCACCGCTTGTCACCGATTTTGATCGGCGATCCGCGCGGCTGGGGCTTGGTCCGGTGTTGTTCTTGGTGTCTCTGGCCGGAGTCTGGGCTTACCTGCCGGAGAACGATCTGATCCGAGGTCTGTTGGGCGCTGCACTTCCCCTCGCGCTCTTAGGGATTCCATTTCGCCTGGAGCGTTTGGGCGAAGGCGGAACTGCTGCTGCCGTCGGTCTGTATTTTTGGGCGATCGCCTACGAGTCGAATGGCACTCGGGCGCAGGTCTGGTTGATGGTCTTCGCTCTCGGCCTGCCATTGGTCGAGCCGATGGGACGCCGGTTCGCCCGATCGGCCACCCGTGGTTCGGTTCTCCGTCGGTACCAACACTGGATCGGTATCGGTGGGCAGATTCCGACTGTGGCTCTGCAGGCGCTTATCTTTGCCACCGACATTGCGTTCGTCGTCTACGTCTGTCGCGTCGTTGGGTTCTCCGAGCGATATCCAGGAGACTCGGCGCAGCCCTTGCTCTTGCTCTTGCCAGCCGTCGTGGGTGGGATCTTCTTCGGAGTCGTCCTGGGACTGTCACCTCGGTTTCGATTCCGTTCCCTCTTTCTGGACTCCCGGGGCGGCGCCCGACCACGTCGTCGTGCGAGGGCCGTAGGCTCGCGCCAGACACAACTGGAAAAGTCGTCGGTACTGTGAGCACCCCGATGTTCACGCTGAGTGGTCATCGATGGCCCTCCTCGGGTTGGCCAAGGCGAGGGGAATTGTGAGCCTGTCGCACTGCCTGCCTCTTTTTTCCGCAAGGGATACTGATCCGCGTGCGTCGTAGGCCGGCTGCCTCTGGTGGTGGCTGTAATCTGCTGCTACAGTCCGTGGTGATATCTGGGGGATATGCCAAACCATGAAGAACACGAACTTTTTCCGTGCGCTCAAGAAGCGCTGGTGGGTAATAGCACTGTTTGTCGCAATTGGGTTCGTCGCGGCGTCGGTCACTCAGCCCTCGTCGATGGATAAGGCGTTGGCGAACCCGACGACGCTGTACTTCAGCGCTAAGAACATCATGCTAATTAAGGCCGAGCGGGCCGTTCCGGCCGTCGACTATGGCCGCATCACTCTCGAAGCTACGACGGGCGAAGTTCCAGAAACATTCAAGGCGGCGTACAAGGTCTCTCGAATGGGGTCGGTCACCGAGGCGGGCTTATCGGATGGCAAGGGGGGTTCGACGAACGGCTCCAGCAAAGAGGGTGGAGCGAACGCAGCACGGATTACTCGGGCAGGCTTCGCCACTCCCACCTCGCTGAAGTTCTACTCCCCTTCCACTGGTTTCACGACCATCACGGCAGCACCAGATCGTACGAATGGTTCGTTCGTTATCACCGCGTTGAGCGCCACCAAAGAATCCGCCGCAAAAGCCGCGAATCTGTACGCGGACAAGCTCACCGAGTACCTCTCCAACTCAGCAAAAGTGGACTACGACAAAGCTGTCGCGGACCTTCAGCGCAATCAGACACGGCTCGAGCAGGCCGTCGCCACCTTTGGCACCCAGCTCAACCTGGTGGCCCTGGATCCTACTGCTAACAGCTCACTGTTGAAAGTCAAGCAGGCCGTCGCACTTCGCGCCTTCAATGAGAACAGCTTGACACTTGCCGCCTATACGGCAAGTGGTCCCAATCGCCTCAACGTTGCGAGGCTCGAAGCCGCGTCCCCTCAGCGAACAGACATCACGTACTTCAAGACTGGGTCAGAGCCAGCGAGTGGTGGGATGCGGCTGGCATTCGGTGCCTCGATCGGGTTGTTGCTCGCGATATGCCTCATCGTTATTGTCGAAGTAGTCGCCGCGCGGGTTCGCGATGTGTCGGCGATTGAAGCCGCGGCGAAGCTGCCCGTTTTGGCAGAGGTCCCTAATGTCGAGTTTGACAAAGCGAATCGGTTCAGCCTTGCCGCGATTGAGAGCCCGGCATCGGTGCTAGCTGAATCCTATCGAACGCTGCGCACCTCGCTCCTCGCGATGTGGGCGCGGCACCCTGTGAACGTTGGCCGCGTCTCTGCCACTTCTGGAGGCAGCGGCACTGATGATTCGGGCATTCCGGAGTTGAAGGTGCTGCTGGTGACCTCACCCGGTCCCGCCGAAGGTAAGTCCGTCACCGTGGCGAATCTCGCTGCCGTACTGGCAGAAACTGGAAAGTCTGTGATAGTCGTCGATGCTGACTTCCGACGTCCGACGCTGAACAAATACCTGGGGGGTTCCCCCACGCCCGACTTGATCTCGCTTGGGAGAGAGTGCACCAGGGAAACGGTGTGGGGCGCGCTTCAGGAAACGAAGGCCCCCGGAGTGAAGCTGCTGGCTACAACCCAGAATCACACTGCGCCAGGCGAATCTGTCGCGATCGTCAAGGCGGTCGTGACCATTGCTCGCGAATTCGCCGATATCATCATTGTCGACTCACCGCCGTTGCTGCTGGCGAACGACTCAGCTGAGCTATCAACGTTTGCTGATGGCACGTTGCTGTTGGCCCGCTCGGGGTGGACGCGACGTGGCGCGATCACGGCTTCGGCGGATCTTCTCAGGAGAGTAGGTGCCCAGATCCTCGGGATCGGGCTCATTGGCGCGGAGCGCGGGGCACGATACGGTGGTTACGCGGGTTACGCTGGTTACGGTTATGGGCAGAAAAGCTACTACTCATACGGGGGCTACGGCACCGGCACCCATCGCAGCAGGCCCCGCGAAATTCTGGTGAAGATGGTTCCGTGGCAGTCACAGCGTGAGGCGAGGGATGAAGCGATCGACCTACGAATCGAGGCCGAACGTGATTCAACCACGACAGCCGCTAGTGCCGCCCGGTCGAGCCGGCAGCCAGACCCCTCAGACGACGAGTCCTGGCTCGCCTGACCTTGCCGGTGGCTGAGAGCGGAGCACACGAAGCAGGGCTCTCGCTGTTGTATCTGATGCGGTCCCGATGAATCGTCGGATCGAATGAGCGGCTCCGTCACTACGACACCTCTGCAACGCCCTTCACCGACCGGCGCTTCTTCACGCGAGGCAGCATGGATGCGCAGGATCGGCGTCCTCGCGATGGCGGGCTATGCCGTGCTCGTCGGTTCGGCGATGGTGACCTTTTCACCAAACCTGCTGCTGCCGGCCGTTCAATTGCCATTGCTATTTTGGCTGACATCTGCGATCGCTCGCCGCATCGCAGCACGGACCGGCGATCAGACACATTTCGCTCTGTTGATAGGAGCGTTTCAAGCGAAAATGATTGGAACACTGCTGCGCACTGCCATCAATGACCTGTTCTACAACGGTCTGACCGATGCGCTTGATTACAGCCGCTGGGGGGCCCAGCTCGCTCCATCCTATCGCGTACTGGATTTCAGTCCTTCGGTGGGCAAGATCCAAGGTACCGGGTTTATGCGACTGGTCACGGGAGTCGCTTACTCGTTCTGGGGAGACTCAGTCCTTGGTGCCAGCCTCCTCTTTTCTTGGCTCGCCTTCATCGGTCTTGTTCTCTTCTGGCTTGCTTTCCGGCGCGGCATTCCTCAGGGTATGGACAGACGATATGCGTTGCTTATTTTCTTTGTCCCCTCGATGCTCTATTGGCCGTCGGCCTTGGGCAAGGATGCCTTCGCAGTATTCCTGATAGGGGCCATTTCGTATGGCCTAGCGCGGTTGATGACCGGCCGCCTTCTTTCCGGGCTCTTGGTCGCATTGGTTTGCAGCTATGGGGTAATGCTTCTCAGGCCACACGTGGCTTTGACGGTTGCGAGCGGGGCCCTTGTTGCGCTCGCCTTCGGGAGGTCGAAGGGTTCGGCTGCGCGCGGCAATCTGCTGAGGATTGTCGGATTCTGTTTACTCGCGCTCGTGTCGATGGTGTTGGTATCCCGAGCCCAAAGTTTCTTCGGTGTGAAGAGCCTCGATGGGGATTCCATTTCGCAAACCCTTGATTCTACTTCTGAGAGAACCAGTGGTGAGGCGGGGTCGGTTTTTACGCCTATCCGAATGGATAATCCGGTCACTGCTCTCCCGGCGATTATCACGGTTATTTTTCGACCGTTTCCTCTTGAGGCCAGAAATCTTGTCGGGATGATTGCTTCGCTAGAGGGCGTCTTTCTCATGTTCTTAACTTTCAAGTCCCGTCGGGGCTTGGCAAGACTTCTGGGGGCAATGCGCGAATCGCCTTATGTTGGGTACTCATTGGGAATGTCCCTTGCTTTTGTGTTTGCATTCTCATCTTTTTCTAATTTCGGCATCTTGGCCCGCCAGCGGGTACAGATGTGGCCGCTGCTCTTCGTGTTGCTTTGTGTCGGCCAAGGTCGTGGAAGTGCAGTAACCGAGCCTACGGCTGAGGAGTGTGTTGATGGCGCTCCTCCTTGGCGGTCGACCGCTGTTGTCCGGCAGGCGAATGGCCAAGACCCGCGAGCGGAACAAAGATTCTTCTACGAGGAAGGTCTTGGGACCGTAGAGTTAGATAGCAACGCGCAACGATCTCCCAGCTATTCGTGGAGTGCCGGACAAAGTTCATCCCATGAGTTGGCGATTGGTAATCAGCATCGTACCGATCTTCTCATCATGCCTGTCGCTCCGCTGGACGACCCATTGAAGCAGTTCGCGTGGGAATCTGGTACTTCTAGTTATAAGTGGTCGAGCGAGCCCCAACTTCCGGAGAATCGCGGATCGTCGCGTTCCAGACCCGAAGTTGCGAATGAGGAAGTTGATGAACGGACAAGCACGGATCCCAAGACAGAAGACCCCGCACTCCCGCCCGTTCCGGGGGGTTCAAGAGTAGAACCACCGATTCAGCGCGATGTCTTAGTCGCTGGCGAGCCCTACTTGCATACCGTCCGAGTGAGGTACCCGGACGGGGCTAGTTGCGATTTGAGTGAGCATACCTTCCGGGTTGAATCGGTCCTGGGTGAAAGCCCTGCACGTCAGTTCGAGTCTTACGAAAGTGATGGAACTCGTGCTGTGTCGGGTGTAGTGTCCTTTGCCCTCAGTGGTTCTGAAACGGCGAGACTTGCGAGTGACGGGGAGCGGATCCGGGTTGTTCTCGTTGGGGACATCGAGGGAATTGCTCAAACGCTGCTGGTGTTGGATCTCGCGTTCGACGGGGGCGTGCAGCTGACCGAGGCGATCGGTGACGTTGACGGACTTGGGCTTGAGGAGATTGACGACCCGCAGATTGTGACCCAGGAGACGTGGAGCAAGGACCCACTTGACGATGCAGAGGCTCGATTCTTTGCCGTTCTCCCGGCGGCTGAGGTTGAACCCGAAGCGGGTGATGACGGGCTGAGGGTTCGGGATCGCGAGGATCCGTCGGAGCCGGCGCTACTTGCCGAGATTGCACCGACGGTCCCCGCGACGGCGCAGATGGACGCAGTTTCGTGGTTCGAGAACCCGCCGACGATCGATGATGATCTTTTGCCGTCATAGTGCTGTTCGTTTAGGGTGCTTGCTGATTCGACCAACGGCTGTGGAACGGCCCTGGCGTGCCTTCCTTGGCCCTTCGCGTTGAACCTGGGACCAGGCCCGATTGCTGGCTCTACGGATCAGACATTCCGCGGCGCGTGCCCTACGCGAACTCGACCGGATCCGCACCGTCGTCCTCGACGCGGAGGGCCGCTCGGTCACGTTCGGCACCCTGGCCGGACCGCGTTCCAAACCCGGACCCTCGACGCGCTCGACGTCGACACCCACGGCTGGGACCGCGCCACCATCAACTAGCCCGAGTTTCCGGGCTGTTGGATTTGAGGGCGGTCAGGGGCCGTTCGAGATTTGTTGGGAATAGGCCTGTGACCAGCGCGTTTGTCGGGCGGGAGTGCTCGCGATTGTTAGCGCGATGTTGTTTTACCTATACATGGCATCGATCGTGGGGAAGAAGCAGGGCAGCCGGACCTACTACTACCTGGTGGAGTCGGCCCGGGTGGGCGGCAAGCCCAGGATCGTGTCCCAGCAGTACTTGGGTTCGGCCGAGGAGATCGCCAAGCGTCTGAGCGGCGCGGCGGTGGGTGAGCCCGGCCCGCACCCAGCACCGCAGCTTCGGCGACCTGGCCGGGGTGTGGTCGGTGCTCGAGCGGCTCGACCTGGCTGGCGTCATCGACGACGTCGTGGGTCCCCGCCGCGGTGACGCGGCGGCATCGGTCGGGACCTACATCGCGTTGGCGGTCGCGAATCGGGTGGTGGCACCGTGCTCGAAGCTCGCGTTCGGCGACTGGTGGGCGACCACCGCCGGGTCGCGTTGGGTGCGTGTGCCGGCCGCGGCGTTGGATCACCGTCGGTTCTGGGATGCGATGGACGCGCTGTCCGCCGATCAGCTCGTCGAGTGCGAGCGTCGCCTGGCCGCCGCCATGGTCGCCGCCTTCGATCTCGACCTGACCGGGTTGGTGTTGGACATGACCAACTTCGCGACGTTCGTCGACTCGGCGAATGAGCGCAACACGATCGCCCAGCGCGGGCACGCCAAGCAGGGCCGAGTCGATCTGCGCCTCGTCGGGTTGGGCCTGGTCGTCACCGCCGATGGCGGGGTGCCCGTGTGTTCGCACGCCTACGCAGGCAACCGGCCTGATATCACCCAGTTCGCAACGGTGATCGGCGAGCTGTCCGCCCGGTTCGGCGCGCTGACCCAGCACGGCGAGGGCCTGACGGTCGTCTATGACGCCGGCCTGGACTCCGCCGCCAACCAACAGGTCATCGAAGCAGCCGGGCTGCACTTCGTCGGCTCGCTCGTCCCGTCGAACCATCCCGACCTGCTCGCTGTTCCCGCACGCCGCTACACGGTCATCGACGAAGAACGCTTCGGTGGCGTCACCGCGTTCGAAGCCAGAGCTGACGCGCTTGGCGCCGAACGCCGCGTGGTCGTCACCCACTCGAAGACCTTCCACGACGCGCAGACACGCGGGTTCGCGCAGACGCTCGCCAAAGCCAGCCGCCGCCTCGCCGAGCTCGCCGAGCGTCTCGCCCGTGCCAAGACACGACGGGCCCGCGCCGCGGTCGAAGCCGACGTCGAGGAGATCCTCGGTCCCCGCTGGCTCGACCGCGTCATCACCTTCGAACTCACCGGGCAACGCCCGGCCGACCTCCGACTCACCTGGCGCGTCGATGCCGCAGCACGACAGCGTCTCGAGGCCGAGATCTTCGGCAAACGGATCCTGTTCACCGACCACGACGACTGGACCGTTGCCGACGTCATCGCCGCCTACCGATCCCAAGCTGATGTTGAAGCCGGCTTCCGTGAGATGAAAGACACCCACGTCGTGTCGTTCAGCCCCATGTTCCACTGGACCGACCCCAAGATCTGCGTCCACGCCTTCTACTGCGTCGCCGCCCTCGCCGTCGCTCACCTCATGCGACGCGAAGCAGCCCGCGTCGGCATCACCATGAGCGTCCGCGAACTACTCGCCACCCTCGCCGGCATCCAAGAGACAGTCCTGCTCTACCAAGGCGACACGGGCCGGCCCGCGCCCGGCACATGCTCACCGACATGACCCCCACCCAACGCCGACTCCACCAGCTGTTCGGCCTCGACACCTACGCCCCCACCCGCTGAACCTGGGTAATACACACCGCACCCGCCAACATGCCCCCTGACCAGCCAGAACACAGCTCAACCACCAGCTATACAGGAAACTCGGGCTAGCCCCAAGCGGACACCATGACCAACGCGTAAGGGAAACACCCTCCCCACGCGGACCCCCTCACCAGCCACTACGCGAAGAGCCGCCAAACTCGGGCCAGAGCGCGATGACTGTGTGTCGGCCCCGGCTTGTAGAAGCGACATCGCGCAGCTGTGAAGCAGGACGTGCGGGTGAATCTTTTCCGGGCGGAGGGTCGGGCATCGTGATGCTGCGGTGAGCGCGTGCTTGTGGACGAGGCGTTCGATGGCGTCGCTGCTGAGCCGCGGGCCGGTGCGCGTCGGGAAGATCGGCTCGTTGCGTTCGCCGGCTCGTTCGTCAAGCCAGACGCGTAGGACGGTGGCGGTAGGCGTGGAGAGTGGCACGGCTCGATGTTTGCGGCCTTTGCCGAGACAGCGGACGTTCGCGCCGGTGCCGAGGGTGATGTGGTGCAGTCGAGCCCGGTGAGTTCGGAGACGCGAAGTCCGGTCTGCACGGCGAGGAGCAAACGCGCGGTCGCGTCTGGTGGGGTGGCCGCGCTCCTCGTGATGGGGGCCGCGGAATCCGACCGGGTCAGAGCACTTCTCCGTTGACCAGTTGCCCTCGGAGCGAGCCTTTGGTGTCGAAGATCAACGGCGCGTGTTCGCACACCACGGCCGGATCGAACTCCGGGTGATCGACCAGCATAATGGCTAGATCGCAATTCGCGAGTGCGTCGGGTCCGAAGTCGACGAAGTCGACCGGAAGACTGGGTTGGTGGGCCTCGGGGATGTACGGGTCGCACGCAGTAAGGATTGCACCGAGCGCCGCAAGACGATCGGCGACCATCACCGACGGAGATTCACGCCAGTCGGAGGTACCGGCCTTATAGGCCATGCCGAGCAGCAGAATACGAGTGCCCCTCACCGCGCGCGCGCTGCGGTTGAGCAGGGCGCCGACCCGGCTGACGACGTAGTCGGGCATGTGCTCGTTCACGTCATTGGCCAGTTCGACAAACCGAAAGGCTTGTCCTGAGCGCCGTCGTACCCGCCATGACAGATACGACGGATCCACGGGGAGGCAGTGCCCACCGACCCCGGGACCGGGGGTGAAGCGCATATAGCCGAACGGCTTGCTCGAAGCCGCGTCGATGGCGGACCAGATGTCGACGCCTAGGTCTTCGGCGAACATGGCCAGCTCGTTCACCAGCGCGATGTTCACGTGCCGGAACGTATTTTCGAGGAGCTTCACCAACTCGGCCTCAGCCGGCGTATTGACCGGAACGACCTTGTCGACCATCGATCCATAGAAGGCTTCGACGGCGCTGCAGGACGCAACGTCAATACCCGATACGACCTTCGGAGTGTTCTGGAAGGTCCAACGAAGGTTCCCGGGGTCGATGCGCTCCGGCGAATACCCGAGGCAAAAATCACGGCCGGCGACGAGCCCGGACTCTTCGAGGAGCGGCCGGACCAGCTCTTCGGTCGTACCGGGATACGTAGTCGACTCGAGGACCACGAGTGCGTCGGCTCGCAACACCTGGGCGAGAGTGCGGACCGCCGATTCCACGTAGCTGAGGTCGGGGACACCATCGCGAAGTGGCGTCGGTACTGAGATGATCGCAACGTCGAAATCAGCGAGTTCGCTGATTTCTTCGGTGGCGGTGTATCCGCGGGCCAGTGCAGCACCGAGCCGTTGGTCGGAGACGTCTTCAACGAAGGAATGCCCCGCTTGCAACGCGGCGAGCCGACGGCCGTCGACCTCGTAGCCGATCACGGGATAGCCGACCTCGGACGCCCGCATTGCGACCGGAAGGCCGACGTATCCCTGGCCGACGATGACGACCCGTGCCGTGCGGTCTTCGATGCGGCTGAGCAGGCTCGCAGTCATTGTGGGCAGTGGCACATCAGGTCCACGAGACTCATGCGTGCGTTTGACAGGTGACCTTTGCTGCGCGAAGTTCGACCGTCGCTCGACAAGTTGCCGCTCGCGACGCTGCTATCAAAATCTCTTGACATTTCAGTTCCCCAGCCTGATCTCGCTCGACGTTGCAAGATCCTCGAATGACGCATTCGTTCTGCAAGCGATTGCGAACTCTTGACCACTGTCGGTGTCGACGGGGCGTGGACCGGGTGACGATAGCATCACGTCGACGGTGACATCGCGACGCTTCTCGGCTCGGGATCCAAGCGGGTGAGGCAGTTTTCTGAGTCTCGGGGTTGCTCGCCGTACGTGGTGTAGTAGACGATTCTACGAGTTGGGCTGCTTGGGGTCGTGAGACGCCTCGTGCCGGTCGCGGTGGAGACCGCGACCGAGAACGCATCGAGTCGCTCCGCAACCTGTGGCACGCTTCGAACGCCGCGATGCCAAGGCACCGGGCGAGAAGCGAGCCGGAAGCACCAGATGATCGGTCGTCGATGGGAATCATGAGAACTTCGATGGATGGAGCGGAGGGGAACGGGGACGCGACGGTGAAGTCGGCACCCTTCAACGCGGCGCTCGTCGTGGCACTCGGCGTGCTGGGTCTGGTGGTTCCCTTGGTCGTGGCGCGTCACTCCGGGGCATTTGGCATCCCTCGGGGTGACGACTGGTCGTATCTCCAGACCCTGTTTCGCTTTGCCGAGCACGGCCGCTTCGATGGAAATAGCTGGGTCTCGATGACCCTCGTCGGTCAGGTCGTGGTGGCGACACCGGTCGTCTGGATCTTCGGCCGGGACATCGGAGCGGTGCAGATCACGGCCGCGCTCATTGGTGGTGTCGGCTTGCTGAGCACCTACTGGTTGGGTCGTCAGATCATTGGGCGCGGCGCGGCCGCGTTCGTCGCGATCTCGATAGCCGTCGGGCCCCTGTGGGGCGTGTTGGTCATCAGCTATATGACCGACATCCCCGCCTTCACAGCGTCGATGCTGGCGTTGGCGCTGGGTGTAGCTGCCATCCGCCGGAACCCACTTTCCATGGGCCGTTTGGCCGCGAGCTTGGCGGTCGGAGTCTTCGCGTTCTCGATCCGTCAATACGCGATCGTCCCAGTGCTCGCGATTGTGCTCACCGCGTTAGTCGTGGTGAGACAACGGGGAGACGGCGCTCGATTTCGGACCGTCGCCGGGATGGCGCTTGCCGCGTTGTTCATGTGTTTCGTGATCTACGGGCTCTGGAGCCAGATCCCCAATCTCAAGACCTACGTTCCTGAGCTCCCTGATGGCCACAGTGTGTCGGTGACGGTCATCAAAGGCGCCGGTTTTTTGCGACTCAGTGGGCTCCTGCTCGCACCGGTGGTCGTCTGGGCCAACCCGATGCGAGTAGTGCGGGGCGCGTGGCGCGCATCGCACCCGGCGACGATGGTGCTGGGGATTGGGGCAGCGGTCGCATTGACGGCGCTGTCGGTCCGGGTTGGGGGCCAGCAGTTCGTCGGCAACTACATCGACGCGAACGGTGCGTTGTCGACCGATGTGCTGTTGGGAAATCGTCCCGAACTCTTGCCGGCTCCGCTCTACGGGCTACTGGTGGGAGCGGCCACGCTCTGCGCGTTGGTGCTAGTGCTCGCGACGGTCGCGCCAGCCGCGCGTCTGCTCGGGCGAAGCCGGTCGCGAGATCTCTCGATCGCCAGTCCTGCTCGATTCTTGATCAGTATCAGCGTGATCGGTTATGCGCTCGCATACGTGTTCGCCATGATCACGGGCGTCTCGGTCTACGACCGTTACGCGCTCCCGATTTTGCCGTTGATAGCGGTTGCCTTCCTCGCGTCGGTGGGGTCGACGGGCGAAGCTCCGAACGCGGAGACCGGCACCGGTTGGAAGGCGAATCGCGTGGCGGGTGCCGCGGTCCTGGTGCTGCTCGCCTTAGTCGGGCTGGTGTTCACAGTCGACGCGGCCGCCTTCGACGGCACTCGCTGGAATGTCGCCGTCGCGGCGACTCGTGCGGGGTTCACCCGTCCCGAGATCTACGGCGGATTCGAATGGGTCAACTTCTATCGGGGAACCCACGCGCCGCGGATCGTCGTCGGGGACAAAGACGGCCAGCGCTCCCTTCCCCGGACCAAGACATCGGTGTTCTGCGTCAGTGTCTTGGTGGATCCCAAACGCGATGATCGCAAAAGGTTGGTGACCCGCACCTATTCAGTGTTCACCCGTCCGGATGCGCGGATCGTGGCCCTGCGCAATCACCGTTGCCGGAGGCGGTGAGATGTGACTTTCACCTTGCCTCAGCCCACCCGCTTGGGGATCCTCGTCGTCTACTTCCTGCGGAGCGACGACGATCTCCCGATCTTGGAGCTCCACCTCGATCGCATCGAGCGGCACACGCGGCGTCCGTTCACCGTCTATGGCGTCGCCAATCGCGTGACTCCCGAAGCGCGCCGCCTCCTCGAAGCGCGCGAGTGGGTTCGGTTGTCCGAGGTCGTTCCGACGGAGTTGCGGGGCAGCCGGGAACACGGCCACTACCTCGACGCGCTCGCGGCCGTGGCCGTGGCCAACGGTGCCGAAACGCTAGTCACGCTGGACGTCGACTCCTTCCCCGTGGCCGACGGTTGGATCGAGACGATCAGCCGAGCTGCGAGAACCTTCGGCAACGTCGCCGGGGTGTTGCGAGTAGAGAACGGCGACACGGTTTTGCCGCACCCGTCGTGCGTGCTGCTGGACGCCGGGTTCTTCACCCGGTATCAGCCGAGCTTCTCTCCCGATTCGGATGGGACGCACGAGTTCCGTCGCTTCCTCCGAACGACGGGCCAGGCCGGCGACACTGGGCTGAGGCTTGCCTATGTGCTGTGGTCGCACCGCCTCCCCTGGGCGCGTCTCCTACGATCGAACGCGGTGGATGTCCATCCGGTAATCGCGGGGGTCTACGCCGATTGCGTGTTCCATCTCGCCGGCGTCGCGAGCGGCACGATCTTCCGCCGCGATCTGCGATCCTCGTGGATCCATCGGCTCACCGCGCCCATTGAACGCATGCCCATGAAGGGTCGGCTCCGCGCACTGAAGGTCTCGGTCCTCACGCGCGTCCAGGCGAAATCGCGCCGTGCGATCGTCGAACGCAATCGTGTGGTCTACGCGCAGGTATGGGATCGGCTCGTCGAAGACCCGGACGAGTTCTTCGCGGAGCTGCGGGGCCTCCCGGCGAGTGCGGCATCGGGGCCTGGTGCCACGCGACCGTGGGACGCATGACCGGCGCCGCGAACAACCGCGGGAAGATCGTGATTGCGGGAACGGGCAGGGCGGGGACCACGCTGCTGGTGCAAGTCCTCACCGACCTCGGGCTCGACACCGGCTTCGACCGCTCGGCTCCGATCGACCCAAAGGTGAACGCCGGGCTCGAACGATCGCTGGTCGGGCCGAGCGCGCCGTGGATCGTGAAGTCGCCGCAGCTCAGCCGCACCCTGGGACAGGTACTCGACGACGGCGTCGTCCGGGTGGATCACGTCATCATCCCGATCCGCAATCTCGATGTCGCCGCGGCCAGCCGCGTACGGAACACCCATTACGGCAGCGACCTCCACACGTGGGGTGGGCTCCTCGGAACGAACCGAGCGACGCGCCAGCAGGATGCCCTCGCCTTGATGCTCGCGGATCTCCTGTTCGCGATCGTCCGCCACGATATCGACCACACGTTGGTGTTGTTCCCGCGATTCACGGCCGACTTCGCCTACACACACGAGAAGCTCTCGTTCCTCGCTCCGGAGATCTCGCCGCAGCAGTGGCAGGTTGCCTTGGCCGCCCGGGTGAACCCGACCCTGATTCATGAACGCCCATTGAGCCGGAGTGAACAGCGGCTCACCGTGATCGGCACCGCCTACAACCGCGGCATCGCCCGTCCGATCCGCGGCCTGCGCAAGCTCGCGCGGCGAAGCGAGTAGTGCATGCGCGTCTACTGGTATTGGCCGTTCGCGCGCGAGGAAGATTTCGCGCTTGCGCTCGCCACCCCCGGGCCGGACGACTCACTCCTGCTCCACGCGCTCGACCGTCCGGGCGTCCCGCGCCAGAGCGAGGGACGAGTCACCGTCCGGGCGGATCTCCCCGATGTGGGTGACTTCCCGGAACGATCGGTTCGATGGGCCGTTTCCCGCGCGTCCACCTATCGCGCCCGCGCTCGGGCGCGCGCACGTGCGGTCGCGGATGGCGGCTTCGACGTGTGCCACGTTGCGTTCCTGAATCAGTACACCGATATCGTCGACCTGGCGCGGCTCGCGAAGATCACGAATCTGGTCACCACGGTTCACGACGTGATCCCTCATCGATCCCGATTACCACGAAGGGTTCAGCACCAGATTTTGGCCCGCCTGTACGGCGTCTGCGCAACGATCGTGGTCCATCACGCCGATGTGAAAACGGAGCTGACCACGCGTTTCGACGTTGACCCCAGGGTCGTGCATGTGGTGCCCCATTGGGTCTCGCCGTTTCGCGATCCCGACGATCGGCGGACACTCTCGGATGCCCATCGGGTGCTGTTCTTTGGCACGCTGCGCGAAAACAAAGGTGTACGACTGCTGCTGCAGGCGATCAAACGAGTGCCGCCGGACGCGAACGTGCACTTCCAGATCGCGGGCCGTGGCGATGCCGATCTCGAACGCGCCGTGGTCGATGCCGCCGATCGATTCCCGAACGTGACCGCCGAGCTGGAGTGGATCACTCCGGAACGAAAGGCTGAACTCTTCCGCCAGGCCGACCTGGTGGTCCTGCCGTATACGTCGTTCGCGTCACAGAGTGGAGTGCTGCACGACGCTTTCGGGAACCATCTCCCCGCGCTAGTCACCGACGTCGGCGCGCTGCGTTCGTCGATCGAAGACCCGGGCGCCGGCTGGGTGGTGAACGCGGAAGCCAACGACCTTGCCGGCGCGCTGGTCCACGCGTTCAGCGATCCCGCCGCGTGGCAACGCCGTTCGGACGCGGCCCGCCGCGTTGCGGTCGAACAGGCCCCCGCGCGGGTCGGAGCCGCGTTACGCGCGGTTTACGTGGGTGCAGTTGGTGGGGGTTCCGGGTCACCGCGCTGATCGGTCGCGGCCTGAGTGCCGAGCACGTCGATGCCGGTGAGTTCGTGGAGGTGCGCCAGGTCGGTTGCGAACCGATCCAGGAGTCGGGCGTGCGTTTCGGGCTGCATGGTGGGCGGCGTGCCGCGATTCCATTCGTTCATGCGCCGGCGCATGGAGGTCATGGTGGGAACGTTGTGGCGGGCCAATCGCCGAACCACGGTGCGCTCCACGTACTGCAGCGGAATCGATCGGATGCCTTTGCTCGATCCGTACCGCGGCAGCTCTGCAACCTCCAACGGTGTGACTCCCAGGAACGTTTCGATATGGCCAAGCACACGATTGGGTTCGCGGTGCAGGTCGTAGAGGGTGGTGAACAGGAACTGGTCGCGCGGGAACAGATTCAGATAGCGCTGCACCTGTTCACCGAAGAGGCCGGACCGGAAGTACATGAAGTTCCAGAAGTAGTGCGGGCAATCACGCGCAAATCGCGCGCTGGCGAATCGGCGGTCCTCCGCCGCGAGCGCGCGTTCGAAGCTGCGGTGTAGCTCGTAACCGTTCTCGAGCATGTACGAGTACATAGCGAGTGCTCGATCGACCGGGTTGCGGAACATCACGATGAATCGAGCATCGGGGAAGAACGCCCGGAGGGTCTGGGCGGCGTCCGGGTGTGTGAGGTACGCGTGGCTGGCCTCCCCCACGGCACCGAAACCCGCGGCGCCCTCGAACAGCTTGGCGTACTTGATGGGAGTGCGGGTCACCTGGAACGGGTCGGAGAAGAACGTTGGTTCCTTCGGTGTCGAGAAGAAGATCTGCGGGTGGTCGCGCAGGACCGCCGCGAGCGTGGTGGTTCCGGAACGTCCGGCACCGAGGATGAAGAAGTTGGGGAGCTTGATCGAACTCATTGGAATCGACGGAAGAAGGTGTCGTCGGTTTCGATTTCCCGGTAGATGTCTTCGGCCACGTTGCGCGCTTTGCCTGCGAGTTCGGTCACCTGACGGCGATGGCGAAAATCGGCGAGGCGAAAGCGGGCCGAGCGCTCGAGCCGGCCGAGCCCGGGAACCCATGCGGGGATCCGCGCATCCGACGCCGCCCAGAGCACTTCCTGGCGGGAAGTCATCATCATCTGGCGTGATTTGGGGACTCGGAATCCCGCGCCATGGTGGTACGCCACATCACCGTAAATGCCGAACAGCAGCGGATCGAGATCCACGCGGTTACTGCGCAACAGCGGATGCCATGCGATGTCGTTGGACTCCAAGATCCCGAGGAGGTTCCCGCCCACATCGGTCACCTGCTGCCCACCTTCGACGGCCCACGTGTGGCCCTTGCCCCAATCGCCACCGATCTCGTTCCAGAATCCAACGGTGGTGATGCAGAAGCACGGATGGGGCTGGCGGTCGTGCAGGTTCTCGTCGCGGCGCGCGGCGGCGAGCGGCATGCCGTGCAGGAGGTCGCGGTTCACCGGCGCGATCGGGAACGCGTCGCCGTCGATGAAGAGCAGGAGGTCGTCGCCCGCGGCGCCCGAGCCGGTGACAATCCGTGCGAGCTCGTTCAGCTTGTCGGCATGTGATCCTTGGAGGTCATGCGCTTGATGAAACCGATCCTTCCACGCAGGGTCGATGCCGTTGAGGCACGCGTAGACACGGTGATCCTCGGCCAGATTGCGCTTGAGGAAACGCAACTGCGGACCGATCCAGCGATCGTCCATGAAGTGCACGGTCACAACGTGGATCATCAAGCGGGTCCGTTGCGTTGAACCGCGTTCAGGATGACGAACCGGAGCGAGTGAGCATGCGTTGGGCGCGGCGCGCGCCGGTGCGCGCATTGCGCAGCATCTGGTAGCGCAGTACCGGCCACGAGCGCGGGTACCGCTTGGGCGAGGGTGCCGTTCTGCCGGCGGCGGCTGGCCACACGGGGATCAGGTCGTGAATGACCTCGGGTGTATTAGGCACAACGTGCAGCCGCTCCTCTTGGCTGCCGTCGATGTGGTCGAAGGTGAGGGGCTGGAATCGCTCGAGGGCTTCGTCGTAACGATCGAAGAGCACCGTGTTGGTCGGGTCCAGATTGCGGATAACGCCGAGACCGGAACCCTTGACCGCGACCGTCGATATGTCGAGATCGGGCCGGAGTTCGGCGAGACAACAGATGGTCTTCCAAGTATCGCCGGTCCACATCGCGGTCTGGCGTTCTCGAGTGGCCATCTCCGCGGTGGGCGGGAGGCAGTCGTGCACCAGAATTACCGATCCGGGTGCGGCGTTGCGTTCGACATTGCGAAAGTCGCGCAATGCGAACTCGAACAGGTGCATACCGTCGATGAACGCGAGGTCGATCGGCTGACCCTGGAGCAGCGCGGCAACGTTGCGGTTCGCGAAAAAGTCGTCGCTCGTTTCAAAGAACAGACCCGCGTCGGCATTGACCTTGTTCCATACGGTTGGCAGGGGGTCGATCCCTATGACGAGCGTTTCGGGCCGCGCCAGCGCGAGGGACTCGCCGTTGCGCATACCAATCTCGAGGTACGTCCGCGGTTGGCAACGGACATGGATCTCGGCAAGGAGGTCCAAATAGCGGCCGGTCATTGGCGGCCCGACGTACGGCATGGCCGAAGAGAGTAGCGCGATCACTGGGTAGCCCTGGCGGGCCGCGCCCGCCGAGTTAGGGCGCGGCAGGCCCGGAGTCGGCCCGGTTTCGTTCCAGGACGCGGCGTACACCTCGGATGGGTCGGGTGATGCCGCGTTGGTAGATCGTGCCGGCTACGGCGAGCGCTCGCTCGGACTTGGAAAGCGGTGTTTCGTGCACCCAGGTGGGTTGGTACCGACGCTCGATGGTTTCTTTCCACCGGTCGGCAGGAATGGATGGGTCGAGAAACGACAACTTGGAGTACGTGTACTCCCAGTCCTGGGCGAGGCGGGGGAAGTACAGCAGGGTGTGAGGCAGGTTCAGCCGAGCAATGGTGAAGAACAGTTCGTACTCGAACCGGGCGAGAACATCGCGTTGTTTGGTCGCGGTCGCGGTTCCGAACAGCCCGCCGCGTGTGCGGAGGTTGGTTCCGTACTTCGTGCTCCGTACGCGGCTCGCGGCGGCTACATCGAGGTCACGGATCGGAACGATCACGTGTTCCACCACGGCTTTGCCCGAATCGACGATGTCGCCGAGTTGCCAACTGAGATATGGGCTCTTGATGATTCTGGGCGCGTTCGGGTCGGTGATGTCGCGTTCGAGTCCCCCATGCACTCTCGGGTCGCCTTCGGCATCAGACGTGAAGCCGGTATCGAGGCCGAGGTCGGTGAGTACCTGCACGAGGAGCGTGGTTCCGGCGCGGCCAGTTCCGGTAATGATGACTTTCGAGCTCCGCAGGTCGGCTCCGGCTGCTGGATTCACGGCTTCCTCGCGGGCCTAGACGAAGATGGCACGATAGCGGATCGATCCCTCGAGTTGGCCCAGCCGGTTGCCCGCGACCCAGACCCAGGCGGCGCGGCGTTCGGGCCGACGCAGATCTGCGAGGTGAACCACGAGCCAAGCCCATGAGCGCCAGCCGGCGAATCGGGGCGGGCGCGGGCGGCCCGCCTCGCGCAGCTTGCGCACCAGCATGGGACGCGAGCGACCATACCGGCGTCCCTGTTGCCAGAGGACTCGGGGATCAGTGCGATACCGATAGTGCACGATCGCGTCGGGCGCGAAGAAGAGGTCGATGCCGTCGATCCATGCCCGCATCGAGATTTCAATATCTTCGGAGCCGAGCAGCCGAGGATCCTCGTCGAAGCCTCCGATTCGGTCGTACGCCGCCCGCTGCATGCCGATGTTGTTGCCATGGGCCGCCGGGAACACACCACAAAAGGTGGGTGACTTCCATTCATGGCGTCGACCTCGCGAGTCGGCCAACGAAGCCGGATTGAGGCGATCCAGCTCGAGCGGGCCGGTCACGAGTTCGTGGTCGCGCAGCGCGTTGCCCATGGCTTCCACCCAGGATGGTCCAACGATGTCGTCGGCGTCGGTGAGCGCGAATCCGCGACCACGGCTCGCCGCGATTCCTACATTGCGCGCGTAGTTGCGGCTCGGTTGCTCGGGTGCAGTGACCACGCGGAACCTTGGGTGAGTTTGTGCATGAGCTTCGACGACCGCCGCCGTCCCATCGGTCGAGCAGTTGTCGACGACGATGACTTCCCAGTCGCCATCCCACGACTGTGCCGCCAGGGCGTCGAGTTGGTGCGCGATCACCGCGGCTTCGTTGTAGGCCGGGATGATGACGGAGAGTTCGATGTGGGTACTCCATGCAACGAAGAATGAGGGAGAACGAGGTCCGTATTTGCCCGCCTACAGTAGCGACGCATGACCCGCCCGCGGCTGCTGTCTGCGCTCACACCGATCCCCTCAGCCGTATGGCGCGCGATCAGTGCCTCCGCGCTCAAAGCCCGGCGGATCGACCGGGAAGAGTTCATCCCGCCGTGGGAATCGTCAGTGGTCGACGATGCGGCATTGAACCGTCCCTTGAATCTTGTGTTTCGTTTGCTGCGCTGGAAGGTGGTGTTTCGGTCGCAAGTTCGGGTCCCGGGGTTCCGGCTCCGCCCCGGCGTCACGATCGCGATCGTGAACTGGAACTCGATGGACTTGCTGCGCGATGCGCTGCGGGCGATCGAACGGTTTGGTGGTCCGGTGGGAGAACCGGTGGAAGTGCTGGTGATCGACAATGGGTCAACCGACGGCAGCCGCCAGTTCTTGCGGGCCCTGCGCGCTCAGGGTCGGTTGCGGTGTCTGCTGTTGCCACAGAACATCTACCACGGTCCCGCGATGGACCTTGCGTTCCTGCTCAGCCGGACGGAGTACATCGTGGCGCTCGATGTGGACGCGTTCCCGATCGCACCAGGCTGGTTAACGACGCTGATCGCGCCGCTGCGCGAGGGCAAGACCGTCGCGGGGGCGGAGGCGGCTCGCGGCTATATCCACCCTTGTTGTCTCGCGATGCGAACCGCCCATTTCGCGTCGGAACGCCATACGTTCACGCCGCACATCGGAACGTGGGATCCCGAGCGCATGGGAATCGACGAGTGGGACACTGGCGAGAGCATCACGGTGCGCGAAGGCAAGGACCGGATCGCCGCGTTCGCGCGCACGCGCGTCCGTGGTCCACTCCAGCTCGGGTCGGTCTTCGGTGAGTTCGTGTACCACAACGGGGCGTCCACTCGTTTGCGCTCCGACATCAAGATCGATGGGCTCACGCTTGGTGATGCCGAGAGTGCGTGGCTCGAAGCCGTGGCCGAACACCTCGACGGGAAACCGCTCGGTTCGGTGGGAACTGGCGGCCCGCCGCCCACCCGACCGGCGGGCGACCCAACCGTCACGGTGCACGTCGCCACGTTGAACACCGCCCATGTCACCGAACTCTGCATTCGCTCGATGCGTCAGTACGCGGGGCGGGAGTTCGATCTGGTGGTGGGTGACGCGGGATCCAACGACGGATCGGTGGAGTTGTTGCGCGCGTGGGAGGCGTTGGGCTGGCTCACGCTGGAAGAAGCTGCCGGCGGCCGTACCCATCCCGATTGGATCGACGGTTGGTTGAGTACCTGCACCTCCCGCTACGCGGTGTTCTCCGATTCGGATGTGGAGTACCGGGAACCGGGTTGGTTGACTGACCTCGTGGCAACTGCGCAACGGACGGGAGCCGCTCTGGTATGCGCTCGAATGCTGAGCCCGAGTGGTTTATATGTCCATCCCGTCACCGGCGCAACCAGACGGCTTGCGAATCGTCCCAGCCCGTGGTTGCTGTTGCTCGACCTCGATCAGGTGCGGGGGGTGGTGGATGCCACGTTCCAATCCCGCGATGTGAAGGACCCGTTGTCGCATACGGTCGGCGTGTCCTTCGATGTGGGGGCCACATATTTCGCGGGTCTGGTCGATGCGGGGCTCACGTGGGAAGAGATGTCGACGGAATGGAGAAGCAAATTCCGTCACTATGGCGGTCTCACCTGGCTCAAGAATGGTGCACTGGCCAAGAACACCACGGTCCGGGCGCGCCAGATGGCCAAGCTCGGGATTGTGGAAGCGCGACTGCGGCGGGCACGCGCGGGTAGCTGGGGTGTGCAGAACCCGGGAACGAGCCACGAGCGAATGGGAATATCGACAAAGTGAATATCGCACGGTGAAGGTTGATCCGAAACGCGCCGTCGAGTTGATCGCGACCGATCCCCCGAGCGTGCACGAGGGCGCGCCGCTGGGGGTGTGGGCTGCAGCCCAGGACTGTCTGGAGTTCATCGCGGCGTCGGTTGGTGCGGGGACCCGAAGCTTGGAGACGGGGTGTGGGGCCACCACGATCGTGTTCGCGGCCGCCGGTGCGCATCACGCGGCGGTGTTTCTCGACGAGTCCGAAGGACTGGCGGTTCAATCCTGGTGTCGGACCCATGACATCAGCACCGAGGATGTTTCGTTCCATCCCGGCTCATCGAGTGTGACGTTGCCGAGACTCGAGATCGGTGACCTCGATCTCGTGATGGTCGATGGGTGTCACGGATTCCCGTTCCCTCAGCTCGATTGGTATTACGCCGCGTCGCATCTGGTCGACGGTGGGATTTTGATCGTGGACGACACTCATCTCGCTGCCCCGTACGAGCTGCGCCGGTACCTCGAACACGATCCGCGATGGGAACGCATTCGCGTTGGTTCGCAGTGGGTTGCATTCCGGCGTCAGGGCAACGGGACGCTCGATGAAGAGTGGATGAGCCAGCCGTTCCATCAGCCATTGGTGCTCCGCGGCCAGGCGCTGCGTCGCCGCGCGCGAGGGACGCTCGGGCGGTTGCGGCGGCGCGTGCGGGCAGTGGCCGGATCTCAGAGGTAGAGGCGCCGGACTTTCCACGATCCCTCGAGCGCCCCCACCCGCAGCCCCGCGGTCCACAGCCATTGCGCTTGGCCGGCGTGCGATCGGAGCAACCCGAGGTGACGGATCAGCCAGGCCCAGTTCCGCCACCCGCTGACGCGTGATACCTCGGTGCCGGAATACGCCCGTAATCGTTCGGCGATCTGCGGACGACACGCGCCGTACGCGCGGGCCCGCTCAAAGAGATCTGCCCGCGTTTGGCGATAGCGGTAGTGAACTCCGGCATCCGCCAGGTAGTGCAGTTCTACGTCTGCGAGGTGCAGGCGCAGCGAAAGCTCCACGTCTTCCCATACGTTGATCCGCTCGTCGAAACCGCCGAGCGCGAGGAACCGATCACGCCGCACTCCGAGATTGCACGAACTCGCGAACGGGAAGACGTCGTCGAACCAGATGATGCCGTTTGTGCCGGTGGTGCCCTTTGCTTCGACGAGCCAGCTCGGATTCAACCGACGGAGTTCGAACGGGCCGCAGACGAACTCATGGTCGATGAGGCCGGTGGCGATCGACTCGACCCACCCGGTGACGACGATGTCGTCGGCATCACAGAATGCCAAGGCCGAACCTCGAGCGGAGCGTGCGCCGACGTTGCGAGCATGGGCGGCTCCACTGACCTGTGAACCGTCGATGACGCGAATGCGTTGCGACCGGGCGGCCCACTCATTCGCGATCGATGCAGTGGCATCGGTGGACCCGTTGTCGACGACGAGGATCTCCCAGCTTCCTCCGTACTTCTCTGCCTCCAGGGCTGCGAACTGAGCTGCAATCGTGTCGGCCGCGTTGTAGGCAGGGATGACCACCGTGAGGTCGAGGTCTGGAGTCGCGACCAACGGCTCCATTTGAGTATCCGGCGCGGACGTGAACACCGGCGTCCGAGTCGCCGGGGTGGATTTCGGCAGGAGCGACGCGACGCGCCGGCCGATCCGCCGCGACGACACGCGGCGCGCCGCCCGAAGCGCGCTCACCTCGGTCCCACCGGCTTGGCCCGGCTCCCGCCGCTCGGCTTGTCTGCCAATCGCGACACAGAGGACCGGCCCATCACAGGCGAGAATCGTACTCGGAGGCCGTCGCCACTCTGACGGGTTCGGCGCGGCTCGCCGAGCCGGGATCGGGTTGTTGACACGCGGGCTACCGTCTCGCTGCCGCCGCAGTTTGCGGCGATCGGACTTCAACGAGATGACGGAGCCGAGATGACGAGAGTGAGCAGTACGGCCCGTTCGGCCGCGCTGGTGTCGACCATGAAGTTCCACATCATGCGTGCGTTGGGGACAAGCGTCTCTCGTGTCGCACGAGCGTTCCGGAGGTTTCGGGCGTCGGACCTTGTCCCGGAGCGGTTCACGGTGCTCACCGTGAACTGGAACACCCTCGAGTATCTCCGGATTGTCCTCGATGCGATTGCCCGCTTCTCTCCTCCGGGTACCGAAGTGGTTGTGGTCGACAACGGCTCTACGGACGGTTCGCGGGAGTTCCTGGCCCAGGCCGGCGTCGAATGGGTTCGGCTCCCGATCAACCTCGGCCATGGTCCGGCGATGGACGTTGCAACCACGAGGGTGCGAACCGAGTTCTTCGTTACCCTCGACGTTGATGCCTTCCCGGTGGCGGCTGACTGGCTGGAGGTACTGCGCCGGCATCTCGATGCCGGCAATGAAGTAGTCGGCGGGCGGCTGTATCGATCGTTCGCGCATCCGAGCATGATGGCGATGCGCACGCGCACCTTTCGCGAGCATCGCCACACCTTCATCCGCTCTGCGTGGCGCACCAGCGCTGATTTCGTACACGGCGAATCGTGGGACGTGGGCGAACTCATCTCACGCCAAGAAGAACCACAGGTCGCGTTGATCGAGGCATCGGAAGTGCGGGGTCCCGGGGTGATCGGCACTGTGTACGGCGGGATCGTGTATCACAACGGCGTCTCCGCCCATGGCCGATCGGAGAACCGCGAGGAGGGCCGCACGGCATGGCGCGAGGCGACCACTCGATTCCTGGGCCAGGTCTCCTGACCCTGACAATCGAAATCCTCGCTGCGACCGGCCGCTAATCTCGTCAACGTGTCGCGAATATTGGTTGTCGGACTGCCACGGTCGGGCACGAGTTGGGTCGGCAACGCGCTGGGGCGCGCGCCTGACACGGCGTATGTGCATGAGCCTGATGGTGACCACGATCCATTCGCGTTTCGTGCTCGGCGGGGAAGCTTCATCACGCCGAACCTGTCTCCCGGAGACGCCGCGCCAGAGATGGAGCGCCTCTGGGCGGGGGCGTTCGCCGGGGGTCGCCGACCGACGACGGTGCGCAGTCGTTTGGCTTGGCGTCGGTACCGCAAGCAACCGGTCGATCAACGTTGGAACGCGTGGGTGAACGGAAAGGTGTCCACGGGACTCAAAGTGATTTCCGCGATGGCCGTGCCCCGAATAGCTGCGCCCGAGTGCGAGCACGTTGTCGCGAAGTCGGTGCGCGCCGAGTGGAATGTCGAGTGGATCGCGAGTCGGTTTTCACCCACGGTCGTCATCGTGGAGCGGCATCCGCTCAACGTGTTGGCGAGTTGGAGCGAGTTGGGGTTCGGCGACAGCCCGAATGTCCTCATGGGATTGGGTCGATACTCCGAAGCGCTCTGGGGCGTCAGCGCTCCTGCGCCGGATGCAGCACTGATCGCTCGGCAGGCCTACGTCTACGGAGTTGGGGCCGCGGCATTGCGAGATGCGATGAGCCGTCACCCCGAATGGATCAAGGTCCAACACGAAGCGCTGTGCCTCGACCCGCAAACCTTGATGCGGCGTCTGCTCGCTGACGTTGGGCTCGAGTGGGGCGATGGAACGGAGCGGTATCTCGCCGAGTCCGATCGCGAAGGCACCGGGTATCACACCCAACGCAAGGCGCGCGAACAACCCGATCGGTGGAGATCGCGGCTCACTGCGGAACAGGTGGACACCGTGGTTGCGCAGCTCGGTGAATTTCCATTCGGTCTCGTACCTTCCTGACTCAGTCCCCACGCGTGGGCGCAGATTCGGCGACGAGGTCGCCGACGAGCGTCTCAAAGAGTTCGAGGATCCGGTCCGGAGTGACGTCGTCGCGGCTCGCGTGCAACCGGGCTGCGTCAACCAGCGCGTCGTAACCCACGGGGTCGTCCCACATGTGTGAGAGCGCCTCTATCCATTCCGAGGGTTTGGCGTCGTTGTCGACCAGGACACCGCCACGCCCGACCGCTTCGATCAGACCGGGGAAGGACGTGGCGAGCACCGGGATGCCGTTTGACTGCGCTTCGAGAACGACGCGCGGCCGGTTGTCGACCCGATGGGGTACGAGCAGGATGCGCGCCTGCTGGTAGAGCTCTGCAGGGGAGGTGGTGTACGGCTGCACCGTCACGTTTGGATGGGCGTCCAGCTGAATTGCGATCGTCGCGAGTTCTGCTTCGCTCATCATGTTGGACTCGCGCAGGATGAAGGGAATGTCCGGCCGGGCGGCGGCGAGCGCCCAGACCCGATCGCCGCCGAGCATCTCGATCGGATTCACCAGGACCACTGCGGCGCGGGTGGTCTTCGTGGTCGAGCGATCAAGTTCAACAATCGATGGCACCACGGTGCAGGTGTACCCGGCAGCTCGTGCCTCGAGGGCGAGGCTTTCGGCGTTGGCGAGCAAGAGGTCCGGCGGCGCGCCGGTCACTGTGAGATGGCCTTTCGCTGATGCTTCACGCAAGTAGAGGACGCTGGGAATCCCGTGGGCTTGTACCTGGGCGCGCACCCGCCGCCACGAGACCCGATCGATACTGCTGGCGACGACCACGTCGGGTTCGAAGCGCTGGCGAAGTACGCGGAATCCGTTCTCGGGAACCGCGCACACCCACGTGGGGTGATCCGGGGTGTCCAGGCGGTGGAGCCGCCGGCCCAGGGGCCGCTGAAACGCGAGCAGCGCCGGACGCACGCGGCTCTCGCGCAGCCTCGTGGACAGGTCAACCTGTCGGTCGTAGAAAGGGCGTATCACGCGGCTATCGACGGCGGCGGCGAGGATCTCCACCTGGTGGCCCCGCGTGGTGAGCCGGCGAGCGAGTTGACGCTGGCTCACACTCGATCCTCCCCGGGTGTCATTCGAGACGAACATGAACTTCATGGGCGTCGACATCCAGGGTTGACTGCGCGCATGAGTGCGCGAGTGGGCGGGTATTCTGGCGTCCCTCATACGACAGGTTTGGGCGCGTGGCTCAGGATTCTACATATGACCTTGCGTTCCAGCGCGCGGCTCCGTGAGCGCGGCGCCCGCGTCCTCGCGCCCAATGCGGGTGCTGTGGTTGGTGAAGGGTCTCGGACCGGGTGGCGCGGAACGACTGCTCGTGGCCGCGGCCGGGCATCACGATCGCACGGCGTTCGAGATTTCGTGCGCCTATCTGCTGCCGTGGAAACAGCAGTTGGCGCCCGAACTCGAGGCACTGGGCGTGGCGACCACCTGCCTCGATGTTCGCGATGAGCGAGACGTTCGGTGGGCCACTCGGCTGCGGCGCCTCTTGCGAGAACATCCGGTGGATGTGCTTCACGCGCACTCGCCGTACCCCGCGGGTATCGGTCGTCTGGTCACGCGGACGCTGCCCGCTCGGGTGCGCCCGCGATCGATGTACACCCTGCACAACACGTGGGGGAGCTTTGCGCGTCCGACCCGCGTGTTGAACGGTGTCACGATGCGGCTCGACGCGGCCGACATTTCCGTGTCGCGTCAAGCTCACTCCACCCTGCCCGCACACCTCCAAGCCCGCGCGGAAGTGCTGGTCCACGGCATTGATCTCGGGGCGGCCCGGGCGCAGGCAGATCGCGATGGCGCGCGGCGTGAGCTCGGACTCACCGCCCACGAGGTGGTGTTCGGAACCGTCGCGAACTTCCGCGCCCAGAAGGACTACCCGAACCTGTTGGCCGCGGCGCGCCTGCTCCTCGATCGTGGGGTCCCGGTGCGCTTCCTGATCGTGGGTCAGGGCCCACTCGACGCCGAGATCCGGGCGGAGCACGCGCGTCTCGGCCTGAAGTCGACCGTCACGATCTTGGGCGAGCGCCCCGACGCGATTCGGGTGATGAGTGCATGCCACGGCTTCGTGCTGGCGTCGAACAACGAAGGGCTCCCGGTCGCGCTGATGGAAGCACTGGCGATTGGGCTCCCCGTGGTGGCCACGGATGTGGGTGGCGTATCCGAAGCAATCTCGAACGATGTGAACGGATTGCTTGTCCCACCGCGTGACCCCGCGGCGCTCGCCGACGCGATCGCGGCCTTGGTCGTGGATCCGGCGCGGCGAGCGCGGCTCAGTGAGGCTGCAGCCGCGAGCGCTCCGCAGTTTGATATTCGGCGCACGGTGGCCCGGCTCGAGGCCGTGTATCGATCCGTGGTCCCGAATGACGTGCTCGGTGGCTGACGCTCGCGAGCCCCTCGACTACCGGCGTGCCACCGATTCCGATCGTGGCGCGATCCTTGAGCTGCTGCGCGTCTCCCTCGGTCGTGAGGTGGATGATCGGTACGAGGCGCTGTTCGCCTGGAAGCACATCGAGAACGTATTCGGTCCCTCCCCGGCCTGGCTCGCGTGCGAAGGCGACCGCATCGCGGGGTTCCGGACCTTGATGCGCTGGGAATTCCTCGATGGTGACCGGGTCGTGCGGGCGGTGCGGGCGGTGGATACCGCGACCCATCCCGACTATCAAGGTCGCGGCATCTTCACGAAGCTCACGTTGCACGCGCTCGATGAACTCGCGGCCGAGGGCGTGGCGTTCGTGTTCAACACGCCGAATGATCAGAGCCGCCCGGGATATCTCAAGATGGGGTGGCAACTCGTGGGGCAACTCCCCACCGTCGTGCGCCCAACTCGTTGGACCCGCGTCGCTCGCATCGCGAAGGCAAGGGTCCCGGCACAGCGGTGGTCGACCCCGAGCAACGCCGGTATCGACGTGGTCGACGCGCTGGCCGATGCAGCCGGCGTCAGATCGCTGCTTGATGCCCGAGCGCCCGGAGCCGGACTGGCCACCCGGATGAGCCCGGAGTTCCTCAGGTGGCGATTCGGAACCCCGCTTCTCGGGTACCGCGCGATCCCGGCGGCTGCCGGACTGCGCGACGGTTTGGCGATCTTCCGGATTCGTGAACGGGGAACCGCCCGCGAGGCCGCGTTGGTCGCACTCCTCACCCGTGCGGGTGACCGGTCGACGGCGGCGAGCCTCGTGCGCGCCGTCGCCCGCGCCGCCGATGCGGACTATGTGCTCGGACTCGGCGGCGGGGAGTGGTGGCCCGGTGGAATGGTGCGGCTCCCACGGGTCGGACCGATACTCACGTGCAAGCCCGTCAATGCCGGAGCGGTGCCATCGCGGTGGGATCTCACCCTCGGCGACATCGAACTTTTCTGAGCAGGCGTGCGCTTCGCTCGTGCGGTGGCTTGCGCTGCGGTTAGCTCGGATCCAGGGATGCTGCGTCGCGCGGATCGCCGCGTTCCACGGTCCAACGCGACTCGACGAACACGGGCGAGAGGCGCACGATGGAGCCGGGCGTGGGGTCGAGGCGATGGGTGCCCACCACGGGCAGCGACGCAATCGGATGCCACGGCGATAGCTCGATGCGCGTCATCACCTTGTACGCCCCGCACCACAGGAAGTACTTACCCGCAGGCAGTGGCAGGCGGGGCATGTCGAGCGTGAGCGTGGTCACCCCCGGCTCGAGCGTGACCTCGCGGCGTACCGCAAAGATCGGCGTGGGTGCGCCCTCGGTGACGCCGATGTACAGGTTCGCGTTGTAGGGATCGTCGGTATGCACGTCGAGGCTCACCCGACACGGCTCGTTGGTAGACACGAGACTGCTCGTGGGACCGGTGACTCGTACATTCGATATCTGGATCTTCCCGGCGACGCCCGAGTTGGCTTCGGCTTTTTCTTCTATCGCGGTTCGGTATTGGCTCAGCACGTCGGCCACCGGGCCGGCGGCGCGCACCCGCGAATCCTCGAGCCAGATCCCGCGCTGCGCGGTGGCCGCCACTGCGGCGAGGTCGTGGGAGACGAGGAGCAGTGTGGTGCCCGAAGTCAACACTTCGCGCATTCGGTTCAGGCACTTCTGCTGGAACGACGCGTCGCCCACCGCCAGGACCTCATCGACGATCAAGATGCTCGGCTGGAGAAATGCGGCGATCGCAAATCCGATGCGCATCTTCATGCCGCTCGAATAGAACTTCACTTGGCGCTCGATCGCGTTCTCGATTTCCGCGAAGTCGACGATCTCGTCGAACTTCTCGGCGACCTGCTTGCGTGAGAGCCCGAGGAGCGACGCGTAGACGAGCACGTTTTCGCGGCCGGTGAGGTCGGGGTGAATCCCCGACATCACCTCGAGGAGCGCACCGATGCGTCCGTTCGTTTCCACGCTGCCCGAGTGCGGGAACATGACCCCGGCAATGATCTTGAGCAGGGTCGATTTGCCGGAACCGTTGGCACCGACGATCGCCATGCTTTCGCCGGGCTCAACGTCGAAGCAGATGTCGCGCAGGACCCATCGCCATGGATCGGTGGTGTCGGATCTTCCTCGCTGGGTGGCGCGAGCGAGATGGTCCCGGAGCAGGCGGCGCCCGCGGTCGCGCCGGAATCGCTTCCAGACCTGGTCGACGTGAACGCTGCCGTCAACTGACATCGGCGAACCCGGTCTCGAGGCGCTTGAACAGTCCGTAGCCAACCACCAACGTGATCGCGGCCGAGAGCGATGCGAGACCGAGGTAGGTGAAGTTCGGCGCCTGGCCCCACAGCACGGTACGACGGAGTTCGGTGATGACCATTGCCACCGGGTCGAGGAAGACGTAGAGCGGGCGCCATGCCTCGGGGATCTTGTTCATGCCATAGATCACCGGCGTCACGAAGAGTCCAACCTGGAGCATCAGTGGCAGCGCCTGACGTAGGTCGCGTAGATACACGGTAAGCGCCGCAAATGTGAGGCCTACCCCCACCGTGAAGGCCACGAGGACGAGGATCAGCACCGGCGCCCAGAGGCTGGTGAGTTGCGGCCAATCGCCGAAGATCACGAAGAGCACACCGAGCACCGCGGTGGCCGCGCAGGCATCCACCGCGGAGGTGCCGATCGTCGCGAGGGGAAAGACCTCGCGAGGTGCGTAGACCTTGTTGAGCAGCGGGTTCGACACGAGGATCCCACCCGCCGATGAGACCGCGCTCGAGAAGAATGTCCAGGCGAGGAGGCCGGTATAGAGGAACACCGGATACGACGTTCCGTGCGTGTTCACGTTGATGCCCGCCGCGTTCTTGATGAATACGCTGAACACGATCATGAGCACCACCGGCGTGAGCAGCGCCCACGCGAAGCCCAAGACGGCTTGGTTGTAGCGGACGCGAATCTCGCGGATCCCGAGGTTCAACACCACGTGGCGAGAGGCCCACAGCGCCCGCAGCGATCGGCGGAAATTGAGCCCCCGGCGATATCGGATTTCAGGAGGCGGTGCGTCGGCAAGCGGTGCAGTCAACTGATGCGATCCTCGTCGAGTCCTGTTTTCCGTGGCCCGGCGTGGGTCCGGGGCGCCGGCAGGGCGCCGGATACTACATGGGCTCAGTGGCGGGCCGGAACCGTCGGGTTCGCCACCAAAGGAGTTGGCGACGTCGCCGCGCACCGGCGCGCGCGCGAAGATTCTCGCCATGTTGACCTCTCCGAAAGTCGTCATGGTCACGGCCCTGACGATCGCCGCGCTTGTCCTTGGTGGCTGCAACTCCGAAAGTTCGTCATCGCCGCCACGGGGCCGAACGCTTGATATCAAGGCGCTCCAGTCCGATCTCGGCGGCCGGGGCCCGTATGCGCTCACCGGGAAGGCGAAGTTCGGTCGACAGCGAGGGATCGTGTCCGGTGCGTTCGACACCCCGGCGAAGCTCGGGCTGGTGCGGATCCCAGTTTTTCAAGTCGACCAAGCGGGCCGGGCGGAGCTCCGCATTGTGGGTGCCAACGCCTATCTGCGGCGGGCAGTGATTGCTGGGTCATCGACCGGCGGACTGAACGCAGTGCTCGTGGACCCAAGTGGCGCTGGGGGATGGCTCCCGTTGCCGGGTGACGGCAGTGGGTTCGGGGCCCTGATCGTCGGTGCGTACGTTCCCCAATTCCTGTTGCAGCAACTGGCGCTCACCAATCCGCAGTGGACCGATCTCGGCAAGACCCGCATTGGTTCCCAGCGGGCCACGGGAGTGAAGGCGATGAACGCGGGCACGGTCGGTCTCGGCCTGAAAGCGCTCTCGCTCTGGACCGCGGGCGATGCTCTGGTACGCGTGGAGTTCACCAACGCGTTCGGCGTCTCGGCCCGCTACGACCTGGCCCCGCGGAGCGCGGCGCCCGCGGTGCGCGCGCCGAGTCCCGGCCAGATCGTGTCTACCGCCGCGGTCGTGACCCCTGCCGGTGATTTCGCGCCGGTGGCGAGCGGCGAGGCGGCGGGCGTCTCGTATCGAGTGTTCCGGTCCCCGTCCTCCGCCGGGGGAACGTGTTGGCGTGTGGAGGCCACACCGGCGTTCGACGCGGTGGCCGGTGCGGGTGCCGATGGCCATCGGTGCGTGCCTGCCGCCACCGCGTCGGATGATTCGACCGATCAGGTCCAGTTCGTGGTCGACGCCAGCGCGCGGAGCGTGTTCGAAATGATCGGGGTTCTGCTTCCAGCCGGCGCGACCGCCCAGCTCACCCTGGCCGACGGTAGGACGCAACCGCTCGCGCCCGACCTCGGTGGTCTCGCGATCTACGCGGGGCCGGCGTCGCCGATCGCGGGCTATGTGGAGGTGACGATGCCCAACGGTTCGAAGCTGGCCTGCGGTCCCGGTTCCGTGACCAGCCCCTCCGATGTGGGAGCCGACGGTGAGACGTCCGGCCTCGGCCAGGTCCTGGATCTGCGCGGATCGCCGTGGTCGTGCCTCACCTTCGAATCGCTCGGGAAATGACCGCCGAATTCATGGTGGAACGGTATTTCGGTTCGGAAACCGCGCCGCGGCGTATCCGGGAGAGAAGTGCACGGTTGGAGCGCACGGTTGTGGCCGATTGCCGGAAAGACCACGCTGCGCGGTTTTGACGCTTGACACGGGGTGTCGGCGGGTACAGACTCTCGTCTAGACCGACTCGGGATCAGTGTGCTTTCTTCGGAACTGTTCGGAAGCGCTGGCACCGGGACGACTGGGGGGAAGTGCGGGATGAGCGCTGGGGGGCTGTGTTGTCAACAACTCCTGCTCGTTGCTGGACCTCCGCTGACGTGGCGATGGGCGTGCGGTCTGCCCACCCGAAACAACGATTCACACTCAACGGAGGAGACATACACGTGAACTTCAAGACACGAGCAATCGGCGCCTTCAGTGCGCTGGCGGTTGCCGGGGGCATGGTCGCATTCGCGGCGCCCGCAGCAAACGCCGTTGATACGCCGGCTGGGGGCTGTACTGGCTCTGTTTCGCTCGGCAAGCTGGTTCCGGGCCTGGGTGACCAGACCAACCCGGTCGTCGTGACCACGGCGCTGATGAGCGACTTCAGCACCGGTGCTCCTGTCGGCGCGAAGCTCGGTGGTTACTGTGCGGGCCTTTTGGTTCCGTTCAACAACCTCGGTGGACCGGTTCCCGGCATTCTGACCCCGAAGGCGAGCGCCTCGAAGCTCACGGGTGTGAGTGGCTGTGCGAGTAACCCCGCTGCGATTGCGGCTGACGCTACCTACGCCAACCGGTTTGCCCTCACCGGCAAAGAGACGATCACCATGAGCCAACTTGATGGTCTGCTCAAGCCATGGCAGATCCAGGCCTACCTCACGATCAAGGGTTTTGTGCCGGGAAGTCTCGACGTGATCGAGATCACCGGTCTCATTGCCAAGGGGCCAAGTGTTGGCGCCACCGTCAGTGGAACGCTGTACGAGGACCCGGTCAGCAAGTTCGGCCCGATCTCACCGGTCGGTCCGGGTCTGCCAGTCGGTTCCCGCCCGTTTGGCTACAACGGATACGGACTGGACATCCTCACGGGTAACCCGCTGGGTTGCACCGACGGCATTGCCGGAAACGCATCCATCACCCAGGTCCAGGTCGGCGACGGTCTGTCGTTGCTGGGCAACCCGGCTTCCGGGCTGACGTTCACCTACGTCGGGGTCTAAGACTCCAAGTACTACCGCACAGCACCATCGGATGGGCCCGCCCCGCAAGGGCGGGCCCATCCGCGTCCGGAGCCGGTCTGAACCGGGCGAGACCGCGTCGGTTGGCGGTGACGCGGCCGCTAACCTCGGTCGCTTACACGGGAGGATTCATGAGCCGGCGAACGATGACGACGATGCTGGTGGCGCTTGCGCTCTTGGCAACAGCCTGTACGAGCTCGGGGAGTAGCGCGGGTCAAACCGAACCGAGTCCGCCCACGGACCCGAAGACTCATTGGAACGTGGCGGCGTCGAAGACGCTCACCGATGTGGTGGCCGAAGTCGGGACGAAACTGCCGGGCGAATGCGCCGACTGGGGCCTCTACGGCGAGGCCGAGTTCTTGGCGAACTCTCGCCGGGTCTACAAGTTCGCGGCCCCTGATGCGATCGGCCGCTGCAAGATCCTGACCGACGATGTCGACCTGGCGGGATTCACCACGCAGGCGGCCGCGCTGGACTGGGCCAAGACCCACGGCAGGGTGCTCTGCAAGGTGGCAGCCCGGGCCAAGGCGGTCCTCCCCGGAATTGCATGGGCGATCGGCCCGCGCTGGACAGCCCAACCCGACGCCGAAGGCGTGGCCCGTAAGTTGGGCACCACGCTCAGGGGTGCGAAGTTCCTCTTCACTCCCTGTCCAGGGCCCCAAGGCAAGAGTTGGGTTGATGAGTCTGTGGCCCACACGTCCGATATCGCAGGCAAGCTCGCGAGCGCAGGGCTGGGCTGCACCGACTTCCTGCTCGAAGACCGCGATCTGATGTTCGGCAATCGCCATTACGTCATCGACGGACTCCCCGGTGCATTCGGGCAATGCACCCTCACCGGCGGGCAACGGGCCATTATCGAGAGTTTCAAAGGCACCAAGCTGGATCCCACCAAGTACGTTCCCACCGAGGTGGCCAACGTGTGTCTCCAGCTCCCGAACGCGCAGGTGTTGTTGCTGCCTCGGGGCCTCGTCGTTCTCTCCGACACCAAGAACGTGGCTGCCGTCGCTACCGCCCTCGGCGTTTCAGCACCGGCGAAGACCTGCGCGCCGAAGTAGCGCCATGGTCGCGGCGGTCGGTTCTGCCAACCCGACCGCCGCGATATTGAGCCTGGCGGGCGCGGGTATTCTCTGCGCCTTCGAGGTTGGAGGAATCGGTGCGTGGGATTGTGCTCGCGGGAGGGTCAGGGACGAGGCTCGCGCCGATGACCACCGCGATCGGGAAGCAGTTGCTCCCGGTCTATGACAAGCCGATGATCTACTACCCGCTGTCCACGTTGATGGCGGCGGGCGTTCGCGAAATCCTGGTCATCAGCACGCCCGACGACTTGCCCCGATTCGAACGTCTGCTCGGTGACGGGAGTCGGTGGGGTTGCGTATTTGCTTACGCGGAACAGGCCAATCCCGAAGGGCTCGCCCAGGCGTTCGTGATCGGCGAGGAGTTCATTGGGGGCGACCGCGTTGCGCTCGTGCTCGGCGACAACGTGTTCTTCGGAACCCAACTCCGCGAACGCCTGCGCGCGGCGGCACGAGCCGAGGCCGCCACCGTGTTCGCGTACCACGTGGCCGATCCCGAGCGGTATGGCGTGATCGAGTTCGATGAGGCGCGCCGGGCCACCGCCATCGTGGAAAAACCCGAACATCCCCGCTCGAACTACGCGGTCCCCGGCCTCTATTTCTTCCCCGGCGATGTGGCCGCGGTGGCGCGAGCGGTGCGGCCGAGTGATCGTGGTGAGTACGAGATCACTGATGTGATCACACACTATTTGGATGATGGCAACCTCGCGGTGGAGATCCTCGATCGCGGCACTGCGTGGCTCGACACCGGGACGTTCGAGTCGCTGATGCAAGCCGCCCAGTTTGTACAGGTGGTGGAGCAGCGCCAAGGGCTCAAGATCGGATGTCCCGAAGAGACCGCATGGCGTGAAGGTTTCATCGACGACGAGATGTTGCGCACGCTCGCGGAGCCGCTTCGCAAGAGCGGATACGGCGAGTATCTCCTCGGCCTCCTTGCCGATCCATCGGGATAGAGGCGCCGTGGTGAGTGTGGATTCGTTTGACGACTTCCTTCCGGAGCAACGGTCGCCGGCGCGCGTCGAACGCCGTCGTCGCCAAGTGAGACGGCGGTGGCTGCTCAATGGCGGAGCCGCGGCGTTTGTCGCGCTGGTGGTCATCATCGTCGTGAACACGGCGGGCGACGATGGCGGCGCGCCGGCCCCGGCCGCCAGGGCCATTTCGGAAGCTCGTCGGTCCCGTCGTTCCAGCACCACCACAACAACAACCACGAGCACGGGTTCCCGGCGAGCGTCCGACTCCACCACGTCGACCTCACTCGACGGCTCCAGCGCCACGTCCAGCCTTCCCGGCGCGTCGTCGCCGGTGCCTGGAACGCCGTCGCCCACCGACCCTCCGGGAACCGGGGGCGAGGTCACCGTCAGCGAGGATCCGGGTGCGTGTCGGTTCGAGGCCGATGAACTCCTTGATTCGGGTCACGTGCTGAACACGACCGCAGAAGAGGTGACCGCCGAGGTGGAGGTCACCTGGGTCGACAGCACGGGTGACCTGGATTCGTCGAGCACCTTGCAGACGGTGGCGCCGGGCGAATCCACCGCTTGGAGCGTCTCCACTCCGATATCGGACCCGCCTCAGGGCCTCACCTGTCGGGTTGCTTTGATCTGATTGGCCGCTGATTTTTCTTTCTGGCCGCGCGCGGCTAGATTCCCGGGTCGTCCCGCAGTACCTCGGCGCGCTTCTCCGCGCGCCCCGACCCCGGTGGTGCACCGTAGCCAAGCCCAAGGATGACACGATCCTCGTTGAGGGAACCGTGGTTGAACCACTTCCCAACGCGATGTTCCGCGTCGAGCTCGAGAATGGACACAAGGTCCTTGCCCATATCTCTGGAAAGATGCGGATGCACTACATCCGGATCCTTCCAGGAGACAAGGTGCAGGTCGAGCTCACTCCGTATGACTTGTCCCGTGGCCGTATCACGTACCGCTACAAGTAATGCTCCACTCCAAGAACTCAGAGGCTTCAGAGTGAAGGTTCGACCGTCGGTCAAGAAAATGTGTGAGAAGTGCAAGGTGATCCGCCGCCATGGTTCGGTGCGGGTCATCTGTGAGAACCCGCGCCATAAACAGCGCCAGGGTTGAAGTTCGTTCGGTAGGCCCTCGTTCGGTAGGAAGGTCCAAGGAAACGTATGGCACGAATCGCCGGAGTCGATATCCCGAGGGAAAAGCGCCTCGAGATCTCGCTCACCTATGTGTTCGGCATTGGTCGCAACACTGCATCACTCATCTGTTCTCAGACCGGTCTCTCTCCCGACACGCGGGTACGAGACCTCACCGAGGATGAGGTCGCGCAGCTGCGGGCTTTTATCGACACCAACCTCAAGGTCGAGGGTGATCTGCGCCGCGAGGTAGCAGGTCACATCAAGCGCAAGATCGAGATCGGGACCTACAGCGGGATTCGTCACCGGCGCGGCTTGCCCGTGCGCGGTCAGCGCACTCGTACCAACGCCCGCACACGTAAGGGTCCGAAGAAGACCGTCGCCGGCAAGAAGAAGGCGAGGAAGTAGCAGATGGCAAAGCCCCCCGCCGGTGGACGTCGTCCCCGTCGTCGTGAGCGTAAGAACATCACGCACGGGATCGCGCACATCAAGTCATCGTTCAACAACACGATCATCACGATCTCGGACCAGCAGGGGAACACGCTCGCGTGGGCCTCGTCCGGCAACGTTGGGTTCAAGGGCTCCCGGAAGAGCACGCCGTTCGCGGCGCAGCTTGCGGCCGAGACTGCAGCCCGACGCGCCATGGAGCACGGCGTGCGCCGGGTCGACGTGGTCGTGAAGGGTCCGGGATCTGGTCGAGAGACCGCGATCCGCTCGATTCAGAACACCGGCATCGAAGTCCTGGGTATCAAGGACGTCACGCCGATTCCGCACAACGGTTGCCGCCCTCCCAAGCGGCGGAGGGTTTAATCCAGTGGCGCGTTACACCGGTCCTGTGTGTCGACTGTGTCGGCGCGAGCGCATGAAGCTCTTCTTGAAGGGCGCGAAGTGCGACACCATGAAGTGTCCGATCGAGCGTCGGCCGTACCCTCCGGGCATCCACGGTCGTGGCCGTATTCGTGAGAGCGAGTACATGCTCCAGCTGCGCGAGAAGCAGAAGGCGCGCCGTATCTATGGCCTGCTGGAGAAGCAGTTCCGCAACGTCTATGCGGAAGCCGCTCGCCAGAAGGGCATCACCGGCGAGTCGTTGCTGCGCATGCTCGAGCAACGTCTCGACAACGTGGTGTTTCGTGCGGGCTACGCATCGAGTCGCAATCAGTCGCGTCAATGGGTTCGTCACGGGCATGTGCTCGTGAACGGCAAGCGCGTCACGATCCCGTCGTTCATGGTCCGCAAGGGCGATGTGATCGAGATGGGACCCAAGGCGGCCAACATGATCGTCTTGCGTCACAACCTCGACACCATCGATCGTGCGGTGCCGATGTGGCTCGAAATGGTCGACGGTAAGGCCACAGTGCGCGATCTCCCACTTCGGGATCAGATCGACATTCCCGTGCGCGAACAGCTCATCGTCGAGCTCTACTCCAAGTAACCCCCGACTTCGGGCGCGTGCGCGCTCGATTGTGAGGAACCGCCATGCTCATTATCCAGCGTCCCGAAATCGAGGCCGACGAGCCCGAGGGCAACACCCAGCGGTTCACCATCTCGCCGCTCGAGCCCGGCTTCGGCCACACCCTCGGCAACAGCTTGCGCAGAACGCTGCTGTCGTCGATCCCCGGTGCGGCCGTCACGCAGTTGCGTTTTGATGACGCGCTGCACGAGTTCGACACCATCGCGGGGGTGAAGGAAGACGTCACCGACCTCATACTGAACTTGAAGGATCTGGTGCTCCAGTGCACCTCCGATGAAGGCGTGACCCTGCGCCTCGACGTGCGGGGACCGGCCGACATCACCGCGGCATCGATTCAGGTCACCTCCGATGTGGAGATCCTGAACCCCGAGCTGCACATCGCCACGCTCACCGAGAAGGGTCGCTTGGCGATCGACATCACCGTCGAGCAGGGCCGCGGTTACGCCTCGGCCGACAAGACCAAGAAGCCCGGCGCGGCAATCGGCGTGATTCCGGTGGACGCGATCTTCTCGCCCGTGCGCCGCGTCAGCTTCGACATCGAGCCCACCCGCGTGGAACAGGCCACGAACTACGACCGGCTCGGTCTGGAGATCGAGACCGACGGTTCGATCTCGGCCCGTGATGCTCTCGCCTCCGCGGGTGCCACACTCCGCAGTCTGGTGGGTCTCGTCGCCGACATGTCCGAAGAGCAGGCCGGCTTGGAGCTGGGTGAGGTTTCACCCACGCTCGCAACCTCGCCGGACCTCGAGCTTGCGATTGAGGAGCTCGATCTCTCCGAGCGCCCGCGCAACTGCCTCAAGCGGGCTCGGGTCGACACCATCGGTCAGCTCGTCCTCAAGACCGAAGACGACCTCCTCGCGGTGACGAACTTCGGCCAGAAGTCGCTGGACGAGGTCATCGTGAAGCTCGACGAGCGCGGGCTTTCGCTGCGCATGAAGGACTGATCAGCCATGCCTCGCCCTCGTAAGGGTCCGCGCCTCGGTGGCGACCCGCATCACCAGCGCCAGCTCATGGCCAACTTGGCCATCGCGCTCTTCGAGCACGGTGGCATCACCACCACGGTCACTCGCGCCAAGGCGTTGCGCCCGTATGCGGAGAAGTTGATTACGAAGGCGAAGAAGGGTGGCGTACACCGTCAGCGTCAGGTGGTGGCCACGCTGCACGACCAGACGATCACGTCCACGCTGTTCACCACGATTGCTCCGAAGTACCAGGACCGCAACGGTGGTTACACCCGTGTCCTGAAGCTCGGCCCGCGCCCCGGCGACCAAGCCCCCATGGCTCGCATCGAACTGGTATAGGCGCGAGCCGCTGGCGTTGGATCCGCAACCCGAACTGGAACTTGGCGCTTCATACGCCGAGGCTGCGGCTGCGTGGGATGCGTCACCTGACACCGACCGTTGGGAGTCAGTCGCCGGCGACGGCCTGACCGACGATCCGGCATTTCGGTCGGCCCCGGAACCGGTGGCGGTGTGCCGGTTGGTGGTGGCCTACGACGGGACCGCGTTTCACGGGTTCGCGGCCCAGGTCGATCAGCGGACGGTGGCGGGAGTGCTCAGGGCGGCGCTCACGAAGGTGTTGCGCACCGAGGTCGAACTGGCGTGCGCGGGCCGCACCGACGCCGGAGTCCACGCATGGGGGCAGGTGGTCTCGTTCGCAGCGCCGGCGGATGTTGATCTGGACCGGCTGCGCAAGAGCCTCAACGGGATGCTCGGGCCGGAGATCGTGGTCCGCCGCGCCGAGTTGGGGGCGCCGGGTTTTAACGCTCGGCACTCGGCCGTGTGGCGGTCATACCAGTACACGATTGTGAACCGTCTGGAACCCGATCCGTTCCGCTGCCGGTTCGCGTGGCACGTGGCCGCGCCGTTGGATCTCGACGCGCTCCGCCTCGCCGCCGATCCGTTTGTGGGCGAGCACGACTTTGCGTCCTTCGCCCGCAAAGGCCCCGAGGGCTCCACCACCGTTCGGCGCGTGACCGCGTCGAGCTGGCACGACCTCGGCGACGGGATGCTCCGCTACGACATTCGCGCTACCGCGTTCTGTTGGCAGATGGTGCGGTCCATCGTGGGCACGTTGGTGGAGGTGGGCACGGGCAAGAAACGTCCCGGCGACATTCTCACGATCATGCGTGCGGGCGATCGCGCCGCGGCCGGTGCCGTCGCACCGCCGCACGGACTGTGTCTCTGGGAAGTCGGCTACCCGACCATCTGAACGGTCGGAGGTTGCGGATTATTTGCCGGAGACCACGCTCACGGTGAGGACGGGGGTGGTCGAACCGCCGGCCGCCACGATCAGGTTCCAGCCATTCCCTGCCGCGAGGAAGGTGCTGACTTTGCTCGTGCCGACCGGGGTTGCATTGACCTTGAAGTTGGCGGCCTCCAACTGGTCCTTGTAACTGGCAACCGCGTCAGCCGGATCCGCTGAACCCAAGGTGTAACCGAGCGAGAAGACTTTCCGCGATCCATCGCCGCCGCTCGCCGCTGATGTGAGTTTGAGACCCTTGGGCAGTGGAACGTCGCTCGGGAAATCGTCGGGCACTTTCTTCTGGTTGAACGTGATCTTGTTGCCGTCTTCGCCATTGATCGTGACCTTGGCGTCTTTGCCGTCGCCGTTGACGGTGACCTTGCCGTCTTTGGTCTCGATGGTCTTGGTATCGCTGCCGCAAGCCGTGAGGGCCACCGCGCCGAGCGCGAGCAGGGTGATGACGCGTTTGATAGTCACGATGAACTCCACAATCGACAATGGGTCTCGGGGCACAAGTCTTCCAGGGTCAACGGCATCCCCGGGTGATGGCGTCAGCACGAAATCCGCGAATTCAGGCGATCCCGAGGTACAGGAAGCCGTAGGCCTCGTCGCGGAAGGTCAGGCCGGACTCTTTGAGCGGGATGCCCCAGTCGCCTCGCACCGATGGGTTGTTCTCTTCCATGCCATGGTCGGCCACGAGCACGAATGCGGTGTTGTCGAATGCGCCGGTGCGTTCCACCGCGGCCATCACTTCACCGATGCGCGCGTCGGAATCACGGATGGAGGCCGCCGCGATCTCGGAGTGCGGGCCGCCTTCGTGCATCGCGGAGTCGGTGAGAGTGAAGTTCACCCACATGAACCGCGGGAGCGGATAGCTCACATCGCGGTAGTTGCCGCTCAAGATGCCGACCGCCTGCTCTACGCACATGTGATCCACGATCGTGGACCACGAGTAGTCCTTCGACGGCCGTACGAACCGCTCGGTGGAATGCGGGAGCCCGATTGGATCGTCCGGGATCGGCGGGACTTCACCGCGGCGAAAGAAGTCGAAGGTCGAGTAGCTCGCGTCCACGTCGCACGGCTCGTTGCACGACGCGGTGAACGCGTCGGACCACGTGCGGTGCACCGCGGTGTGAATCGACTCGGTCCCCGGCGTCAGGTTCTCCATGGCCTGATGCCAGGTGGCACTCGAGTTGGTGATGATCTGCTTGCTCTGCGCACGGTCCCACCACGCGTTGTTGAGGATGCCGTGATGACCCGGATGACGCCCGGTGATGATCGACGTGTGGTTCGCCAACGTGATTGTGGGCAGGCTCGCCATCGCCCCGTGTTGGTAACTGGTGCCCATCGCCATGAGGCGCGCCACGTTCGGCGCTTCGCCGCTTGCCGCCATGTCGTAGAGCACGTTCGGATTCGTACCGTCGAACAGGAACCCGATGACGTGCTGCGGGCGACCGCTCTCCACGTCGAGCACGTCGAAGCGCACTTCACCGTCTTGACCCGCGAGGTAGGTGCCATCGGCGTGGGGCGCCGCGCCGAGGAGGTGCAGGATCGTGGGTGCCACATCAACGAGACGCCCGCTGCGAGCCACGAGTCCATCGTTGCGGACTCCCTTGCCGGCGATCACGAACGGAGCTCGGGCCTGGACGACACCGAGCGAGCCGTGCTCGCCGCGGTGGCCACCCTGGTCTTCCCAGTTGTGCGACGCGGAATGGATCACGCAGAGATCCGGTGCCGAAGGGTGGTCGAACAGCTGCGCGATGGTGTCGTACGCGTGGGGGTATGAATTGACCGATCGGTGGGGATAGGCGTTGGCGCGCTCGTCGGTGAGCGGCGCGAACTTCTCGGTCGACTGATCGGCGAGTGGGTCCACACCCTCACTTCCGATGCGCTCGTAGGTCGGTGCGCCGGCGTGGTCGTGATCGCGGCGGAACGTCACGGATCCGTCGTGGGTGCGAGCTTCGTAGTGATCGCCGTGGGGGACGAGCACCATGTCCACGATCTGTTCGAGGTCATCGTCGAGCAGGATCTTCATTGCTGCGTCCGCATCGCCAATGACTTCGGGCGCAATCTGGTGGCTGGCAGTCGGTGGTGTCACGGCGCCAAGCGTACCGACGCAACCGGGGTGCGGTAGCGGGACCGTCAGCGGGTCAGGGCGGAAAGGGTGGTTGCAGATCCGGGAACATCGGGAAGTGGCGGACATTGAACGTGATCAGTTGCGCTCCGAGGTGCTCGGCGGTGGCGGCGATCACATAGTCGACGATGTCGATATTGGAATGGGAACGGCGAAACTGCCGAAGGTGTTCACCGCTGCGTCCGGCGATAGCGTCGCTCACCGGTTCTATCTTGAGGGCTGAGAACAAGCGCGCCACCGACGCTCGCTCGCCTGATCGCATACCGCCTTCCAACTCGGTGCGCGACAAGACGCTTGCGTGCGCAACACCGGTTGAAACTGCGCTGGTGATGAGTTGCGTCGCGCGCTCGTCGCCGCGCAGGTGAGCAATGAGAATTGTGGTGTCGAACAACGCTGTGCTCACCCGATCAGGCCTCGAACCCGAGGTCGGTGAGGCGTGCGTCGGCGCCGCGGCCGCGGACCTTCGCGAGCCACTCTTCCCAACCCGGGGCGTTCGGTAGGACGCCGGCGGTTGCGGCAACCGCGGCCAGGCGCGCCTGCACACCGTCGTCGATCCCGAGGTCTCGATCCAGGATGCGGCGGATCACCTCGGCTTGGGACACCCCCGCGTCATGGGCGTGCCGAGCGACGCGGGCCCGCTGCTCGTCAGTGAGGTAGATTTGCGTACGGTGCATACATCTGCAGTATACAGCGTGTCGCGAGCGCCTGCCGGGCGTCCCCCACGCTTGGCCTCCACGAGCCGGCCCGTGTAACCTCCCACCTCTTGTGCACGGCCCCTCCGGGTCGCGCGCGCCCGGAGTGACCGGGTGAGACCAGAGAGAGCGGTTCTGTGCGGACTTTCCACCCCAAAGAAGAAGATCTTCAACACGCCTGGCACGTGATCGATGCCGAAGGTGTGGTGCTCGGACGCCTGGCGACCGAGATCGCGCATCTCCTGCGCGGCAAGCACAAGCCCATCTGGGCGCCGAACGTCGACGCCGGCGACCATGTCGTTGTGGTGAACGGGTCGAAGATCGATGTCTCGCTGCGCAAGTCCGAAGACAAGCTGTACTACCGCCACTCCGGCTACCCGGGCGGTATTCGTTCCGAGTCTCTCGGCCACCTCCTGGCCCGCAGTCCCGAGCGTGTGATCAAGCTCGCAGTGCGCGGCATGCTGCCCAAGACCCGCCTCGGCCGGGCTCAGCTGAAGAAGCTGCGCGTCTACTCCGGACCGACCCACCCTCACTCGGCGCAGATGCCCGAGATCCGCGTGATCAAGACCGCTTCGAGGAACTCCAAATGACCAAGCCCCTCATCCAGACCACCGGCCGGCGCAAGGAGGCTGTGGCCCGCGTGCGGCTGCGCCCCGGTACCGGCAAGATTGTGATCAACGGCCGCGAGTTCGAGCAGTACTTCCACATCGCGACTCACCGCATGGCATCGGTTGAGGGCCTGCGCATCACCCAGACCTCCGACGTGTACGACGTTGACGCCACCATCCGTGGCGGCGGCATCAGCGGCCAGGCCGGCGCGTTGTGCTTGGGCATTGCCCGTGCCTTGCTCGCACTCGACCCCGAGGCCCGTCCCGCACTCAAGAAGGCGGGCCTGCTCACTCGTGACTCGCGTGAGAAGGAGCGGCGCAAGTACGGCCTCAAGAAGGCCCGCAAGGCGCCGCAGTACTCCAAGCGGTAGTCGACCCCAGGGTCGTTGCGCCCGATGGCGCCCCGCTTCGGCACCGACGGCATCCGCGGCGTCGCGGGTACCGAACTCACCACGGAACTCGTCCGCGCGCTCGGCGCCGCCGCGACCCGCGCGCTGGGGACTGCTGCTCCGTTCCTTGTTGCCCGTGACACCCGTGAATCGGGTCCCATGTTGGAGCGCGCCATCACCGAGGGCATCACTTTCGCCGGTGGCGATGTGCAACTGCTCGGCGTATTGCCCACTCCGGGTTTGGCCGCCGCCTGCGCCCAGACCGGCGCCGCGGGCGTGATGATTTCCGCGAGCCACAACCCGTATGCGGACAACGGCGTGAAGCTGTTCGAACCGGGCGGCCGCAAGCTGCGCGACGACACCGAGGCCGCGGTCGAAGCCGCGCTCGCGCAGATCCTCGATGGCGCCGGTCGCGACGCGCGCGTCGCCGATGCGGGCAGTACCGAGTCGGGTGCCGCGGCCGTGATGCCGGGCACCGTGCTCGAGGTCCACGGCGGCGACGACCTCTATGGCGAGCATCTGGTGGCTGCGATCGGCGGAGGTACGCCGTTGCTGGGCACTGAGGTGGTGATCGACTGCGCCAACGGTGCTGCTTCCATCGCCGCGCCCGCCGCGTTGCGAGCACTGGGGGCCGTGGTGCACGTGCTGAGCGCGACCCCGAATGGCACCAACATCAACGCGCAGTGCGGCTCCACCTACCCGTGGGTGGTCGCGGCGGAGGTCGTGGCGCGCGGCGCAGCCGCGGGCCTGGCGTTCGATGGTGATGCGGATCGGGTGGTGGCGGTCGATGCCACCGGCGCGATCGTGGATGGCGATCACATCCTCGCGATCCTCGCCATCGACCTCGAGAGTCGTGGCCAGTTGCGGAACCATGCGATTGCCACCACGGTGATGGCGAATCTCGGGCTCACGCGTGCACTCACGCCGCTCGGGATCGATGTGGTGGTGACGCCGGTGGGGGATCGCCATGTGATCGCCGCCATGGAAGACCACGACCTCGTGCTCGGCGGTGAGCAGTCGGGTCACGTGATCACGTTGGAGCATTCGGTGACCGGCGACGGTCCGCTGACCGGGATTCTGCTTCTCGATGCCATGGTCCGCTCGGGCCGGTCGCTGCGTGAGCTCGCCAGTGTGGTGACGAAGTATCCCCAGGTCTTGGTGAGCGTGAGGGTCGCGGACCGTGGCGGCCTCGAGGGCGCCACTCGGTTCTGGGATGCGGTCGGTGCCGCCGAGGCCGAACTCGGGGCGGAGGGCCGGGTGCTCGTGCGCCCGTCCGGAACCGAGCCGGTGGTGCGGGTCATGGTCGAAGCCGCCGACGAGGCAACCGCGCGCCGGATCTGTGACGACCTCACGGCCGCGTTGACGTCCGCCCTCGGCTGATGTGGGGGCCGACGCAACCGCAGGGATACCCCTCGCAGCCTTTCTTGTCGCGATTCCGTCGCTGAGGCGGCGGAATCGCGACAAGAAACGGAAGCGGTCGCTGATTTCGCCGCCGTTGTAGGCTTCTCTGCCTCATGTGCGGCATCGTGGCGGTTCTGCGCCGTCCCTCCGACCGGACTCCGCCGGACCTGGCGGGGTTGCGCGATCTGACCGCCGCCGCCTCGGCGGAACTGACCCGCGGCGTCGCCACCGAAGCGACCCGGGTCGACGATTTCCTCGCGGCCGCCGCGCATCTCGGCACCGTGGACGCGGCGCTGCGCGGCACCCCCGGTGTACGCGCCTTGATCAACGATCCGGGCGGACGTGGCGCGCTGGTGGCCGAGCTGGATCGCGTCGCCGGGATCGTGGCGGGCTTCGAGGCCGGTCTCGATGCGGAACTCGCCGTGCTGCCCGCCGGAGGTGAGTCGTTGAACTCGGCGCTCTCGGCGGTCAAGGACCGCCTGTGGGCACTGCAACGCGACCGCCTGGGTACATGCGACGCGGTCGTACTGCTCGCCGGAGCCGAACGCAGCGCGGGCGCGATCGACGGGTTTCTCTCGGTGCAGGTTGCGTTGGCCGCGATCGACCGGCTCGAGGTTCGTGGTCGGGACTCCGCCGGCGTCGAGATCGTCGTGCGTGATCACGCGCTCGACCTGGACGACCCCACCGCCCTCGAACACTGCGCAGAACGTACCGACGGGTTGCACCGCGACCGCGCCGTGCGCGCCGTCGATGGCGCGTTGTACTTCGTGTACAAAGCCGCGGCGGAGATCGGTGAACTCGGCGACAACGTGGCGATGTTGCGCGCCGCGATCACCGCCGATGAGTTGTTGCATGCCGCACTCGCAAACGACGCCGCAAATGTGGTGATCCTTAGTCACACCCGCTGGGCGAGTGTGGGGATGATCTCGGAGGCCAACGCGCATCCACTCGATCATCAGGAACTGGCCCTGGTCGGTCCCACCTACGCCGCGGCGGCGCTGAACGGCGACGTCGACAACTACGCGGAGCTGGTGGGCCTGCATCGTCTCGAGATCGCGCCGGAGATCACGACCGACGCCAAAGTGATTCCCGCCCTCATGGCCCGCGGTATCGACGCGGGGCTCGCGCCGGTCGACGCGTTCCGTGACGCGGTGGCGAGCTTTGAGGGATCGGTCGCAATCGGTGCGCATACCAGCGCCGCGCCCGGTGAGGTGTTCCTGGCTCTGCGCGGCAGCGGCCAAGGGCTCTTCGTTGGTTTCGTCGACGACGCATTCGTGGTGGCAAGCGAGCCGTACGGTCTGGTGGAAGAGACGCATACCTACCTGCGGCTCGACGGCGAGACCCCTGCAAATCCCGAGAACCCCGGCGGGTCCCGCGGGCAGATCGTGGTACTCGATGCTGCGCGCGCCGGCACGCTTGAAGGCGTTCGGCGCCTCGCCTATGACGGCACGCCGATCCCGGTGACCGAGGGCGAGTTCGCGCACGCAGAGATCACCACTCGGGATATCGACCGCGGCGAGTTTGCCCACTACCTGCTCAAGGAGATCACCGAATCGCCGTCGTCGTTTCGCAAGACGTTGCGCGCCAAGATTGTGGAACGCGATGGCCGCCTCCGGGTGGACCTGGGACCAGAGACCGTTCCGGATCAGCTGCGCGCTCGGCTCGGGCGCGGCGAGATTCACCGGGTCATCGTGATTGGACAGGGCACCGCGGCCGTGGCGGGCCAGAGTGTTGCGGCCGCGCTCATTGATGCGGTCGGCCCCGCGCACCCGTTGCGAGTGCAAGCCACGCTTGCCACGGAACTCTCGGGCTTCGGTCTCACGGACGACATGCACGACGCGCTCGTGATCGCGATCTCCCAGAGCGGAACCACGACCGACACGAACACCACCGTCGATCTCGCACGGGCGCGTGGCGCCGCGGTGATTGCCATCGTCAATCGGCGTCATAGCGACCTGGTGGACCGTGCCGATGGTGTGCTCTACACCTCCGACGGCCGCGATGTGGAGATGAGCGTCGCGTCCACGAAGGCGTTCTACGCACAGGTAGCCGCGGGGTTCCTGCTGGCCGAGGCGCTCTCGGACGCGCTGGGAGTGGTCGCAGTTGACGACGCGCTCCTGCACGCGTTGCGGGACCTGCCAGACGCGATGCGGGCGGTCGTGAACCAGCGTGAATCGATCGGGCGCGTCGCAGCAGCACACGCACCGAGCCGCCGGTACTGGGCGATCGTGGGCAACGGCGCGAACCGAATCGCAGCGCATGAGGTGCGGATCAAGCTGTCAGAGCTCTGCTACAAGTCGATCGCGTGTGACGCCACGGAAGACAAGAAGCACATCGACCTGTCCTCTGAGCCGATGATTCTCGTCTGTGCTGCGGGCCTCACCGGGTCCACCGCGGATGATGTTGCGAAGGAGTTGGCGATCTACCGTGCGCACAAAGCTGCGGCGATTGCGATCGTCTCCGAAGACGACGATCGGTACGGCGCGGCGAAGGAAGTGATCACCGTGCCCCGCGTGCATCCCCGTCTCGGGTTCGTCTTGAGCGCGATGGCCGGCCACCTGTTCGGCTACGAAGCCGCGCTCGCCATCGATGCGTCCGCGCTGCCATTGCGGGTGGCGCGGGCGATTCTGGAAGCGACGCCGGTGGATACCGATCTCGCGCCGCTCGCGGCTCAGCTTGTGGAGCCCGCGAGTCAGTTCTTCGACGGGTTGCGCACTGGCAACTACGACGGCTCCCTCGAGGCAGGTGCTGCGGTCCAACTCGCCTCGGTGTTCCGCTATGCGTCGGGGATTGTTCCGCTCGACACCTATAGCGCCGAGCACGGCACTCTCGGTACTCCCGCAACGATCGCGGCCGATCTCGCGCTCGCGCTGACCACAGCGATCGAGCAACTCACCCGGCCGGTCGACGCAATCAAGCACCAAGCCAAGACGGTGACCGTCGGGATTTCGCGCTCGGACGAGACGTTGCTGCAAGTCCCACTGGTGCAGGCCGTCCTCGGCGCGGGCTCGCCGCGTGACGGTCTCACGTACAAGATCCTGCGCACGCTCGTGGACCTGGATCCGGCCGTGGCGCGGGTGGTTGGGTTTACCCGTTACCGAATCGTGGGTGATCCCGAGTCCGATGACGCGACGATCAGTTTGCTGGACCGCGGCGGCATTGCCGTGGAGATGCGCTCGCGAGCCGAGACCGACCCGCGTTTACGTGGCACGAAACAGTCGGTTGCGGCTGAACGTCAAGTGTTCGTGACGCGCGGGCGGGTTGACGATCGCATCGTGGCGATCGTTCCCGAAGTGAAGGGCACACAGACCGTGGGACTCACGCTGCTGCACCTCGAACTCCCGGACCGCATCTCGGCCGACGTGGCGCGCGGTGTGCTCTCCGGGTATCGCCACCGGTACACGGCACTGCGCGGCGCGGTCACCGAGACCGAGCCCGAAATCGATGATGCGTTGCTTGCCGAGATTCCGGTGGTCGACCTCCTCACCCAACCGATCGCATCGCTTGCCGATCGCTGGCGGTCGTGACGGGCCGTTCGTCAAGGGCACATGGTGATGGGCGAGTGGTGATGGGCGGTTCGGTGTTCGGCGTTGGTTCCGACCTGGTCGAGATCCCGCGGTTTCGCCTTGCGCTTGACCGCCGACCCACGCTCGCGGTCCGCCTGTTCTCGGATGCCGAACGCGAATATGCGGCGCGATTCACGGAACCCGCACCGCGGTTGGCCGCGCGATTTGGCGCGAAGGAAGCGGTCATGAAAGCACTCGGCATCGGTCTGTGGAAGTTCCCGCTGCGCGACGTGGAAGTGGTGCGCCTCCCCTCGGGCCAACCGGAACTTGCTCTACACGGACGCGCGGCCGAACTGGCAGCTGATCGTGGAGTCACGAGTTGGCGGCTCACCCTCACCCATTCGGATTTCATGGCGATGGCCGTCGCGATTGCGGTGATCGACTCGTGATCCCGGTGCTCACTCCCTTCGAGATGGGTGCCGCCGACGCGCGCACGATTGCGGCAGGGACGCCCGAACTGGTGCTGGTGGAACGGGCGGGCCGCGCCGTGGCGTGGAGGGTTCGCGCGGTGCTGGGCGGGACCTACGGGCGCCGAATCGTGGTAATCGCGGGGAGGGGTAACAACGGGAACGATGGTCGAATCGCCGCCACCGCCCTGCGCGCGTGGGGGGCGCAGGTGGTCGTGCTCGATCTGGCCGACGGCATCGACGTACGCGCCCGGCGCGCGGTCGGCCGTGCGCACCTCGTGGTGGACGCCATGTTCGGAACCGGGCTGCGCGACACCCTCGAAGGCAACGCGGCCGAGTTCGTCGGACTCATGGATTCGGCGCACGGAGCGGGCGCGGCGATGGTGGCGGTCGATATCCCTTCGGGTGTCGACGGTCTGACCGGCGCGGTGCGCGGTCCGGCGGTTCGAGCCGATCACACGGTGACGTTTGCCGCGCCGAAGCCGGGGCTCTGGTTTCACCCGGGCCGGGCGTACTCCGGCAAGGTGACGATTGCCGACATCGGGATCGATCTGGGAACCGAGGCGTTGCGCACCGTGATTGCTGAACCCCAGGACGTGGCGCGGTGGGTACCGCGTCGCGCCGCAACCACTCACAAGTGGCGGTCCGGAGTGCTCGTGGTGGGCGGGAGTCACGGGATGACCGGCGCACCGATGTTGGTAGCGCACGCGGCGCTGCGCCTCGGTGCGGGCATCGTATGGGCGGCCTTGCCGGGTCGCGCCGGAGAGCTCGCGTCCGGGAGCGAAGTGATCACGGTTGCGTTGCCCGATGATGGCCAGGGTGTGCTCTCACCGAGCGGCGTCGCGACGCTGCAGGAGGCCCTCACCCAAGGTCGCTTTGGCGCGCTGGTCCTGGGACCCGGTCTTGGTCGCGCACCCGAAACGGCCGCGGCGGTTCGCGCGCTCGTGTCCGCCACCACGATTCCGCTCGTGCTCGATGCCGATGGTCTCGCTGCGATGGCGGGTGAGCTGGACGTGTTGCGCAATCGCACCGGGCCCGCGGTCCTCACTCCGCATGACGGCGAGTTTGCTCGGCTCACGGGCGCGGCGCCGGGTAAGGATCGGATCGCCGCGGCGCGGGCGCTGGCGCTCGAGGCGAATGCGGTGGTGCTCCTGAAGGGCCCGACCACCGTGGTGGCCTCGCCCGACGGCCGGGTGGCGCTGAACCCCACCGGAGGACCGGCGCTGGCCACCGCCGGAAGTGGTGATGTGCTGAGCGGAATCATCGGCGCGTTCTGCGCGCAAGGGATAAAGATGTTCGAAGCGGCCACGGCTGGAGCCTTGGTGCATGGCCGAGCCGCGGATCGGGCCGGGCATACTGGGTTGGTGGCCAGTGACCTCCCCGTCGCCACGGCTGCTGCCTTGAACGAGATCATTGATCGCCCTGCCCAGGAGGCATGAATGCCCACGTCCACTCCGTTGCGCTCGGTGATGACCCCCGATGTCGTGGTACTGCGCGCTGATCAGACACTTGCGGAGGCCGCCGATGTGCTGGCCGATCGGGGTATCGGCGCGGCGCCGGTGGTCGACGATGCCGGTGTGGTGATCGGGCTGTTGCGCGACGAGGATCTGCTCTCGACCGAAGCTCGTCTCCATGTGCCCACCACGATTGCGATTCTCGGCGTGGACTTCACGCTCCCGAGCCACGTTCGCCGTTACGACGAGGAACTTCGCAAGGCCGTCGCGTCCACCGTCGGTGAAGTCATGGAGTCGGAGTTCCCGAGTCTCGGTGCCGACGCGTCGATCGAGGACGCCGCAACGCTGATGCACGAGGCCGACGTCACCCACGTGGTGATCCTCGATGCCGGCCACCCGGTTGGGATCGTGGCGCGCGGCGATCTCGTGCGCTTTCTCGCGCGGAGCACGTGAGCGCGTACCGCCCCACGTGGGTCGAGATCGACCTCGACGCCATTCGCCACAACGTTGGTGTGCTGCGCGCGGTAGTGGAGCCGGCGACCGTCATGGCGGTGGTCAAAGCCGACGGGTATGGGCACGGCGCAGTTCCGATTGCGACGGCTGCCCTGGCGGCCGGCGCGGCTGCCCTCGGCGTTGCGTTGGTCGAAGAGGGTGTTGCGTTGCGCGACGCGGGCATTGATGCGCCGATCCTCGTGCTGTCCGAGCCCATGCCCGAGGCCGCATCCGAGGTCGTTGCCCGTCGGTTGACGCCGGTGGTTTACACGGAGTTGGGAATTGATGCGTTGGCCAAGGCAGTGGCCGACGCGGGAGCCGAACCGCTCGGCGTCCACCTCAAGGTCGATACGGGGATGCATCGTGTGGGCGCCGCGGTTGACCAGGTGCCTCGTCTGGCCCGCTGCGTGGGCGAACATCGCGAGTTGTTGCTCGAAGGACTCTGTACGCACTTCGCGGTGGCCGACGATCCCGATTCCGAGTACACCCAACATCAACTCGACCAGTTCGCGAAGGTACGTGTCGAACTTGCCGGCATCGGCGTCGAGCCGTGGGTCGTTCACGCGGCGAACTCGGCGGGTGCGATCGGCTTCCCCGATGCGCGCCTCGACATGGTGCGGATCGGTATCGCGCTCTATGGCATCACTCCTGCACCGGGAATTGGTGACGACCTTGGGCTGATGCCTGCGCTCACATTGCGTTCACGGGTGTCCTACGTGAAGGCGTTGCGGGCCGGCGACCGGGTCTCCTACGGGCTGCGGTACGAACTCACGCGTGATTCGACCATCGTCACCGTTCCCATCGGATACGCCGACGGCGTGGCCCGCAACCTTGGCGCAACCGGGGCCGAGGTCATCATCCGCGGCCGTCGGTGTGTGATCGCCGGAACCGTCACCATGGACCAGCTGATGGTGGATGTGGGCGACCTTCCGGTTGCCGTTGGTGACGTCGTGACCTTGATCGGCGAGGACTCCGGTGTGTACGTGACCGCAGAGGAATGGGCGCGTCGGCTGGGCACGATTGGGTACGAGATCGTCTGCGGGATCGGACCCCGCGTTCCGCGGGAGTACTCCGAATGAGTGCCTGGAAGCGCGCCGGCCTCGTGGTCGGTGCAGTCGGCGCGGCCGTGGGCGCCGGGCTTGCGGCCGAACGAGTTGTGGCGGCGCGGCTGCGGAAGGCCGATGATTCCGTCGGCGCCCAAGATCTGGTGGCAGAGTTCGACACGTCGTGGCGCATCCCCAGCCACGACGGTGGAGAGCTGTACGTGGTGGCGCGGGGCCAAGGCCCGGTCATTGTGTTGTCGCACGGAGTGGTCTTGTCGGTGCAGACCTGGGCGAAGCAACTCCGCTCGCTCGCTGATGCCGGGTTTCGGGTGGTTGCGTTCGACCATCGCGGGCATGGTGAATCCACCGTTGGCCATGGCGGCCACACCGTGGAGAACCTGGGTGCGGATCTGCGCAGTGTGATCGAAGCTCTTGACCTTCGCGATGCGGTCATCGTGGGTCACTCAATGGGTGGGGTCGCGATCCTGTCGTTCTGTTCGCAGTTCCCCGACGAGGCGCGCGAGCGCGTGGCGGGCATCGTGCTGCTCTCGAGCTTGGCCCGCAGCATCTTGTCGGGAAACCCGCGCATCGCGAACGCGAGCACCTGGGTCGCCGACCGACTCCCCGACGGTGCTGCGGCGTTGCGGGCTCGGGATCTTGGCTTGGTGGTGGCCCGCCTCGGCTTTGGCCGCCACCCCGTAGCGAGTCATATCGAGGCGACGCGCCAGATGATCCTGGCGACCTCGCCCGCTACTCGTCGGGAAGCGGTTGCGGCCCTCGCGGGGTTGGACCTCACGTCGCGGCTTGCTGACATTGATCGACCAACGCTCGTCATCTGCGGCACCGCGGATCTGATCACGCCACTGGCGGAATCTCGTCGGATGGCTCGCCGGATTCCGGGGGCCCGGCTCGAGGTGATCGAAGGCGGAGGCCACATGCTGATGTTCGAACGCAGTGTGGTGGTAGATGACCTCATTGCTGGGTTTGCTCGCGAGGTCCAGTCAGGCGGTCGGGCCGATTCTGGTTCGGCTTCGGCGGTTCCCGGTTAGTTCGATGACCTCTCGGTTCGCGTCGTTCGACGCCCTTCGTGATGAAGCGCTGGCCTGCACGCAATGCGCGCTGGCCGAGACTCGGACTCAGGTCGTCTTCGGTGTTGGTGACCCCCACGCGGGACTGATGTTCGTCGGGGAAGGGCCCGGCGCGGATGAGGACCGTACCGGCGAACCCTTCGTGGGACGCGCCGGACGCTTGTTGACTTTGTTGATCGAGGGCATCGGTCTTACCCGTGACGACGTGTACATCGCCAATGTCGTGAAGTGTCGTCCGCCGGAAAATCGCGATCCGCAGCCGGTCGAGATCGAAACCTGTCGGCCATACCTCGAGGCCCAACTCGAGTTCATCGCGCCGCGGGTCGTAGTCACGCTCGGGAACTTCGCCACGAAGCTGCTGCTCGATACCAAGACCGGGATCACGAAACTCCGCGGCCAGGTGCATCCATATCGCGCTGGTGTGGCGCTCGTACCGGTGCTGCACCCGTCGGCAGTGCTGCGCAATGGTGGAGCCGCGCTCGCACAAGCGCGAGCCGATTTCGTGATCATTCGCCGCACGCTGGCGGACGCCGGCACGAGCGCGTGATGGACGTGATCTCGGTGAGCCCGCTGATGACGCGTGCGATCGGTGCCGCGGTCGCCACGCAACTCAACGCGGGTGACGTCGTGGTGCTCACGGGAGATCTCGGCGCCGGCAAGACCGTGTTTGCACAAGGTGTGGGCCGGGGCCTCGGCGTAACGGAACCAATCGTGAGCCCCACGTTCACGCTGGTGCGCGAGTACGAAGGGCGCGTGCCGTTCCATCATCTCGACGTCTACCGACTCGACCGAGAGCAGGAAGCGATCGACCTGGGTCTCGACGAACTCTTCGACGGTGCCGTCACCCTGATCGAGTGGGGCGAGGGAGTGTGGAGCCTGTTGCCGCCGGATCGGCTGGAGGTCACCCTCGAACTCCTCCCGCCGGACGCCGCCGACGACGACACCCGCCGGATGGTGTTGGTGGGCTTGGGAACCCGTTGGTTGGCGTCGATGGACGCGCTCGGGGCCCTGGTGGATGCTGCAATTTCCGGAACGAGCGTGCCGTCGTGCTGACGATCGCCATCGACACCGCCACGAACCAGGTCGGCGTGGCCTTCGGCCGCAATGGGCGCGTGCTCGGTGAAGTCCGCCTCGATGGCGGTCGTCGCCATTGCGAACAACTTGCACCGGCGGTCCAATATTTAGCCGGAGAACTCGGATTGGAACTTGATCAGCTCGCGTTCGTGGCTGTGGGTATCGGTCCCGGCTTGTATACCGGTCTGCGGGTTGGCATCACGACCGCGCGGGTGATGGCTCAGGCGTTGGGGATTCCGGTGGTGGGAATTCCGAGCTTGGATCTCGTCGCGTATCCATGGCGGTCCACCCGCCGCCAGATCGTCGCGGTCTTGGATGCCCGCCGCCAAGAAGTGTTCTCGGCGCGGTACTGGCCGGTGCCCGGCGGCATTCAGCGCGACGGTGACTACGCGGTGGGTTCGCCGGCTGCCGTCGCCGCCGACATCGTCGCATCCGGAGCCGAAGTGTTGCTGGTGGGTGACGGCGCGTTGGAGTATCCGGACGCGTTTGCCGGCCTCGATCGAGTGCATGTCCTCGGCGCTTCTGCCGCGGCGCCGAGTGTGACTGCCTTGGTGGAGCTTGGTTGTGCTCGTTTCGAACGGGAGGAGTTTCAACTCCCGTCGGATGTGGCGCCGTTGTACCTGCGCCACAGTGATGCCGAGATCGCGTGGACACCGCGATGAACACTTCGCCGGAGATAGCGCAGAGCCTCGACGCATTGGCGATCTCGATCACACCGTTGCGCCGCCGCCACCTGCGGGGCGTGATGGCGATCGAGCAACAGGTGTACCCGAAGCCGTGGACGCAGTCGTTGTTCCTCTCTGAGCTGGGACTGCCCGCGTCGCGTATCTATCTCGCGGCCCGTGCTGCGCGCACGGTCGTGGGTTATGCGGGGATCATGTTCGCCCCGGACGAGGCTCACGTCACCACGATCGCGGTCGACCCGCGTTGGCACCGTCATCACATCGCCACGCGGCTACTCCTCGCCCTCACGCGAGAAGCGATCGACCGGAACTTCCGCGCGCTCACGCTCGAGGTACGGCTGAGTTCACGCGGGGCGCAGGGCCTCTACCGGAGGTTCAGGTTGCAGCCGGAAGGCGCGCGCAAGAACTACTACTCGAATCCGGTCGAAGACGCGGTCGTGATGTGGGTGCGGGACATCAATACTCCGGAGTACGGCGAGCTGCTCGATGGGCTGGCGCGGCGGGTCTCGCGGGGGGCTGGTGCCGCGTGATCATCCTCGGGATCGAGACGAGTTGTGACGAGACCGCGGCCGCGGTAGTGGTCGACGGCCGCATCATCGCGTCGAGCGTGGTGTCGACTCAGGTCGAACTCCACGCTCCGTTCGGGGGAGTGGTCCCGGAGATCGCGAGCCGAGCGCACCTCGAGCGCGTGAACACGGTGATTGGCGACGCGATGGTGGAGGCGGGTGTGGGCTTCGCCGACATCGACGCCGTCGCGGCCTGCCGCGGTCCAGGACTTGCGGGGGCGTTGCTTGTGGGAGTGAGCGCGGGTAAAGCGCTCGCGCTCGCGTGCAAGGTGCCCTACGTGGGAGTGAACCATCTCGAAGGCCATCTGCATGCCGCCTGGCTCCAGGATCCGAACGTGGCCCTGCCACTTGCAGTGCTTCTCGTTTCGGGCGGCCACACGATGCTCGTCGCGGTCCATGGTGATGCCAACTACCGCATCCTCGGTCAGACCGTGGACGACGCGGCCGGAGAAGCCTTCGACAAGGTCGCCCGTCTGCTCGGGCTGGGCTACCCCGGCGGGCCAGTCATCGATCACCTTGCGCGCACCGGCAACCCAACCGCGATTCGTTTCCCCCGCCCCATGGCTGGCGACGGCCTGTCGTTCTCTTTCTCGGGCCTCAAGACCGCCGTGCTCCATCACGTGCGACGCAATCCGGAGTCGATGGCCGAAGCGGCCGAGGTGGCCGATGTCGCCGCGTCGTTTCAGGCGGCGGTCGTCGATGTCCTCACGAGCAAGCTCGATGCGGCTGCCGATTCGATTGACGCCCGTACTCTCGTGATCGGCGGTGGAGTCGCAGCCAACTCGGCACTGCGAGCCTCGGTGGCCGGGCTCGGCCACGAGACGGGCCGCCAGGTGTTGATTCCCCCGCGGGAGCTCTGCACCGACAATGCGGCGATGATTGCGGCCACTGCGTGGTGGCGATTGCGCTCCGATGGGCCGACCTCGCTCCGAGATGGGGCGTTTCCGTCGTTGCCGCTTCCGACCCGTTTGCCATGACTCGAGCCGCGATTTTGCAGTCATGGAGGTCGAGTGCTAGCTTCTTTTAGCACTCGCATACCCCGAGTGCTAAGACCGTTCGCGGGCGTTGCGCCCCGACGACCCCCGAATATCGACACACCGCCGGTCCCGAGTGGACCGGTCGAGGAGGAACCCGATGAAGCTGGTACCGCTCGAGGATCGCATCGTCGTCCGCACCGCCGAGGCGGAGGAAACCACCGTCAGCGGGCTGGTGATTCCGGACACCGCGAAAGAGAAGCCCCAGCAGGGCGAAGTTCTCGCCGTGGGCCCGGGCCGCCGCTCCGACACGTCGGGTGACATCATTCCGCTCGACATCGCTGCCGGTGACACGGTGGTCTACTCCAAGTACGGCGGCACCGAGATCACGATCGACGGTGAGGACCTCTTGATCCTCGCGGGCCGTGACATTCTCGCCAAGATCGAGAACACGCCTTCCAAGAAGAAGAAGTAACGGTCGATCCTCTGACCCCAGAGTGTTGAAGAGGCGGCGCCTGCGGGCGCCGCTTCTTCGCGCCCGCAAGCGGGCGGCCGATACCTGGAATGGCGCACTGGGTCGATCGACCCGTACCATCGGGGTGCGATTTGTAAACGTTCGGCCGGTGGGCCGAACGAGGGCCGGGCGAAAGGAACGAGTGCCGTGGGCTTGTTGAAGTCCCGGAAAGATGCGGCGGGAGAGCCGAATGGCTCTGCTGGCGCGCCCGTGAGCCATGACGTCATGCCTCCGAACGGCTCGTCCAATGGATCCGTGATCTCGGACGGCACCTCCGCCGTGACCGCGGTCGATCAACCACCGGTGCAGCAAAGCCAAGCGGTCCGCAAGTTGGGCGAGTTGCTCGTGCGGCGTGAGATGTTGACCGAGGCGCAACTGTCCGGCGCCCTCGAGCGCCAGCCGGCATCCGGACTGCGGCTGGGCGAGTTTCTCGTGTCGAAGCGGGCACTCACTGAGCGTGAACTGGCGGGAGTGCTGGCCGAACAGTTTGGCCTCGAGGTCGTGGACCTGCGCCACCGTCTCCCTGATCCCGCGGTCGTGGGGTTGCTGGCGGAGACGAAGGCGAAAGCCTGGGGCGCGATCGTGTTGCGACGCTCGGAGTTCGGCTTCGATGTGGTGGTCGCGGATCCCACCGATACCGCGATCGCCGATCGACTGCGCGACGTGCTGCGCCAGCCGGCGAAGTTATTCGTCGGGGGCGTAGGTGAAATCCAGCGCGCCATCGAAGTGGCGTACCGAACTACCGCGAATGTCGAAGAGCACGTGCGGGTGTTCGAAGCGCGCGAGCAGCAGCGTCGCGCCGGCCAGCCCGACCAGATCTCGAGCGCGCAGGTCGATGAGAAGGCGCCGATTGTTCAGGTCGTCAACATGCTGCTGTCGCAGGCAGTGAGTGAAGGCGCGTCGGATATTCACATCGAACCGATGGGCGACTGCGTGCGCGTCCGCAACCGCATCGATGGCGCGCTCCACGAGGTGCAGCGCTTGCCGGCCGGTATGGGCCCCGCGTTGGTGAGCCGCATCAAGGTCATGGCCAACATGAACATCGTCGAACGCCGGCGGCCCCAAGACGGTCAGATCGAGATCGAGGTCGATGGCGTTCCGCTCGACGTGCGCGTCTCCACCACGTCGGTGGTGAACGGTGAGAAATGTGTGATGCGCATCCTCGACAAGCGCCGCGCGCTGTTCAGCCTGCGCGACCTCGGTATGCCGGCGGAGACGCTCACGGTGTTCGAAGGCCTCACGCGCTCGCCGTACGGGATGGTGATCTGCGCGGGTCCCACGGGCTCGGGCAAGACCACCACGTTGTACGCATCGCTCACGCGGATCAACCGGGAAGAGATCAACGTGATGACCGTGGAGGACCCCGTCGAGTACGTGTTTCCCACGGTCAATCAGATCCAGATCAACGAAGCCGCGGGCATCACGTTCGCCGGCGGGTTGCGCTCGATCTTGCGCCAGGATCCGGACGCGATTCTTGTGGGCGAGATTCGCGATGTAGAAACGGCGCGCATCGCAGTCCAGGCCGCGCTCACGGGTCACCTCGTGTTGTCGTCGCTGCACGCCACCGACTCCGTGGCCGCGCTCCACCGCTTTCTCGACATGGGGATCGAGTCGTTTCTGATCTCGTCGTCCGTGCTCGGCGTGGTGGGCCAGCGGCTCGTGCGCAGGCTGTGCCCGGAGTGCAAGGTGGCCTATGAACCCACGCCCGAGGAGTTCGCCATCTGGGACAACGCAGGGATGGCTACCAAGCATGAGTTCTTCCAGAGCGCCGGGTGTGTCTTCTGCTCCGAGACGGGTTACCAGGGTCGGATCGGGGTGTACGAGCTGCTCTGCGTAAGCGACGCGATGAAGCAGCTCGTGGTGACCCAACCCACCTACCAGCAGCTACGCGACCTGGCGATCTCGGAGGGCATGGTGCCGCTCCAGACTGAGGCGCTCCGGCTCGTGGAACAAGACGTGACCACGCTGGCCGAAGTGCTCCGCACGTTGTACGTGGTCTGAGTGGTGATCTGACCGTGCCCACCTTTACCTACGTTGCGGTCACCCCCGAGGGCGAGAAGGTCCGGGCCAAGGCCGACGCCCTCAGCCTCGACAGCTTGCGCAACGAGTTGCTGGCCCGACAGCTCGACATCAAGAAGATCCGGCAGCGCCGCAAGTTCAATCAGATCGAGATCACCAAACGCAAAGTCCCGCGCACCGACGTGATGCATTTCTCACGGCAAGTGGCGGCGTTCGTGCGGGCGGGTATCCCACTGATCGAAGCGCTGGAGACGGTGCGCGAATCCGCCACGAACGCGCGGATGCAGGAGATCCTCACCGAGGCGATCGAGCTGATCCAAGTAGGAGTCCCGTTCTCGGAGGCCCTTTCGCGCCACAGCGATGTCTTTCCGCCCTACTACCTCGGGATCTTGCGCTCAGCCGAAATCACCGGTCGGCTCGACACCGTGCTCGATCAGCTGTCGAGCTACATGGAACGTGACATCGAGGCGCGCCAAAAGATTCGCTCCGCGCTTACCTACCCGCTCGTGATCTTCGTGATGGCGATCGTCACGGTGGTGGTGCTGGTCGCCTACGTACTGCCGAAGTTCACCGGGTTCTTCAAGGAGTTCGACGCCGAACTCCCCACCGTGACCAAGGTGTTGCTCGACATCGCCGCCTTTTTCGAGAACTGGTGGTGGGCGCTCGTCGTTGGATTCGTGCTCATCGTGTTGATCTTGGCTCGACTGAATCGCAGCGACCGCGGTCGGATGTGGCGGGACCGGATGTTGTTGGGCATGCCGGTCATCGGGCCGGTCACTCAGTACACGGCGATCGAGCGGTTCTGTCGGATCATTTCGGCGATGATGCAGGCGGGCGTCCCGCTTCCGGAGGCGATGCAGGCAGCGATCGAAGGCTCGAACAATGTGGTCTACGCGGCGGCACTTGGGGGTGTGCGCGACGCGATGCTCGAAGGTGAGGGGATGGCCCGCCCCATTGTGGCCACCGGCCTCTTTCCTCCGGCGGCCACCCAGATGATGCGCGTCGGCGAGGAGACCGGCACGCTCGATCAACAGCTCACCTCCGCAGCCGACTTCTTCGCCAAGGAGCTCGACTACAAACTGGCTCGCCTCACCGCGTTGGCGGAGCCCGCGGTCATCATCGTGATGGGCGCGATCGTCGGCTTCGTGGCCGTTGCGCTCGTCTCGGCCATGTACGGCATCTTCCAAGGCAACAGCACCCTCAAAGGCTGAGCGCGGACCTTCCCATGGCTGGCGTTCAGCCGGCGGTGGCGGCGCCCCAGGTGGGTGGCTTGATTTCGCGGGGGTGCACGCTGCGGTCCACCGCGTCGTCGTAACTCACGGTTCCGGACTCCACCAGCGCGTTCATCGCGGCTTCCATGGTTTGCATGCCGTCGCGCATGTTGGTGGCGACCACGTTGCGGATCTGGTGGGTCTTACCGTCGCGGATGAGGTTCCGGATCGGATTGGTGGCCACGATGATTTCGAAGGCGGCGATCATCCCGCCACCGATGCGCGGGATCAATCGTTGGCTCACCACGCCCACGAGCGCGGCCGAGAGCTGCACGCGAATCTGTGCCTGACGGTCGGCCGGGAACACATCCACGATGCGGTCGAGCGCGGTGGCGGCGTCGTTGGTGTGCAGCGTGGCGAACACGAGGTGGCCGGTCTCGGCGATGGTGAGTGCGAACTGCATCGTCTCGGCGTCGCGCATCTCACCCACGAGGACCACATCGGGGTCTTCGCGTAGAGCGGAGCGCAACGCCCGCTCGAACGAATCGGTGTCGACCCCAACCTCGCGTTGGTTCACGGCAGAACGGATGTGGTGGTGCACGTATTCGATGGGGTCTTCGATGGTGAGGATGTGGCACTCACGGTTGCGATTGATGAAGTCGATGACCGACGCCTGGGTGGTGGACTTGCCGGAGCCGGTGGGACCGGTCACGAGCAGTAGGCCTTGGGGTAGCCCCGCGAAGTACTCCATGATCGGGGGGAGGCCGAGCTCGTCGAAGTTAGGAATCTCGAACGGGATGGCGCGCAGCGCGAGCGCCACGGTGCCTTGTTGGCGGAACACGTTGGCGCGGAAGCGAATCTCTTCGCGCCAGGAGAATGAGAAGTCGATCTCCTTCTCGTCGTGGAAGCGGGTGACGAGTTCCGGGTCGAGGAGTCCGAGAACCAGCTCTGCCACTTGATCGGCGTTGAGCGCAGGTTGGTCGATCGGGGTGAGCTTGCCGTCGATGCGCAGCAGCGGTGGCGCGCCCGCGGTGAGATGGAGGTCGGTCGCATTGTGGAGTGCAAGCACGGTGAGGTACTGCTCGATGCCGGTGATGTCGACCGGAGTGGTGGTCATGGGCGCCATTCTCGTCGCCGGGGGACGAACCTGCGAACCCTCGTATCTCCTCGCGCGTAGGGTGACCGGTGCGGGTGGGTCGAGCGACTCAAATCGCCCCGATCGGGGTTTCCGGCCTACCCAAGACCGGGGTGACCCCTATAGGTTCACGGCATCGACCCGGTGTTTACCGGGTTGCTGGGAGCGCTTCGGGAGATCCGGGGCGGGGACACAAGGACACCGATACCCGTGCTCAACCACATTCGTTCGCGCATTGCCCACAAGACGCTGCTGCAGAAGGGCTTCACCCTCGTGGAGCTCCTCGTGGTGATCGTGATCCTCGGCATCCTCGCCGCCGTGGTGGTCTTCGCTGTCGGTGGTTCGACGAAGAACGCCGCAGTGAACGCTTGCCTTGCAGAGCGCAGCACCGTGGAGTCTGCCGTTGAGGCGTACCGCGCAGTGGCGTCGTCCTCGTCCGACGCAGAGGTGAACCCGAGCCTCGCGAATCTGAAGAGCGGGTTCGACGGTGGCAAGCCGTTTCTCAAGCACAGCCCTCACTACTGGGACGTCAACGGCGGTGACCTGTCGCGCGTCAACACCGGCGATCTGGGCACTGCGAAGTGCAGCACTACCACCTGATCTGATCAGCTGAGGCGGTCGACCGCGATCTGTTTGGCCCAGGCGTAGTCGGCCTTGCCGTTGGGGCCGCGCTTGATCTCGTCGATGATGAGCACGTGACGCGGGGCCTTGAACCGACTCAGGTTCGTTCGCACTGTCTCGATGATCTCCTCGGGTGTCGCGGCGTCACCCGCCTGGAGTGACACCAGGGCGGTGATGGCCTCGCCGAACTTCTCGTCGGGCACTCCCACCACGATCGCGTCCTGCACCGATGGATGCAGCTTGACGGCTTCCTCTACCTCTTCGGGGAAGATCTTCTCGCCGCCCGAGTTGATGGAAACACTGCCGCGCCCGAGCAGTTCGATGGTGCCGTCGGCCGCCACGGTCGCCCAGTCGCCGGGGATCGAGTAGCGCGCACCGTCGAACTCTTTGAACGTGTCCGCCGTCTTCTCCGGATCCTTGTAGTACCCGAGGGGAATCGGGCCGCCGAGCGCGAGCAGACCGCGCTCGCCCGATCCCGGCACCACCGGAACGCCGGCCTCGGTGAGGACCTTCGCGAACTCGCCGATCTGGAACTTGGCGGTGGTCGCCGCGGCTCCCGGTGCACTCACTTGCGACGCGAAGCCCACACCTTCGCTCGATCCGAGCGAGTCGAGGCAGAGGAAGGAACCCCTTGCCATCAGGGCTTCTTTCACCTCGGCGGTCCACATCACGCCAGAGCTGATCATGAGCCCGAGCGACGACAGGTCGTACGGAGCGTTGTCGATCTCGGCTTCTTCGAGGGCGCGCACCATCGGCTTCGCGAACGCGTCGCCCACGATCGCCATCTGCGTGACCTGCTCGCGCTCCACCGCTTTCCACAGCTCGTGCGCGTCGAAGGTGCGCGACTCCAACGTGACGATCGCGCCACCGGACGTCAAGGCCTGCAACGACGACATGAACCCGGTGCCATGCATGAGCGGCGACGCGGGCAGGTGCACTGGCGTGCGGCCGGCGGCCGCGATCGCGGCGGCAACGCCGGGCGCGTCGTCGGGACTCTTGGCCGCGTTCTGACCGAGTAATCCCCACACCGTGGGCACGAGGGTGTTGAACAGATCCTCGTTGCGCCACATCACACCCTTGGGCATGCCGGTGGTGCCGCCGGTATAGAGGATGTAAAGGTCGTCGCCGGACTTCTCGATGCGCGGCGCGGGAACGTGCGCAGCCATCAGGTCCTCGTAGCGATGCGCACCGTCCACGAGCGGGTGGCCGTCGTCCACCTGCACGATCGCCTTGAGGGTGGGGATGTCCTGCCAAACCTTGGTGACCTGATCACCGAGCACGCCGTGAAAGATGAGGACTTCGGTGTCGGAGTTCTCGAGGAGGTAGCGGAGCTCGGTCTCCATGTAGCGGTAGTTCACGTTGACCGGCGCGCTGCGGCACTTCCACGTGGCGTACACACCCTCCATATATTCGATGGAGTTGTAGAGGTAGCTCGCGACCTTGCCGCCGGGCTCGAGCCCGAGGCTGGTGAACGCGGCGGCGAGGCGCGCCGAGCGGTCGTCCCATTCACCCCAGGTGCGGTGCCGGTCACCCTGCGCGAGCGCGAGCCTCTCGGGCTGCGCATCGGCCAGCGCTTCCCAGCACGTTGCGAAGTTCCAGTCGGTCATGCGGTCCCCCATGTGGTGCGATCCTCCCGTCGATGAACGGGCGGAAGTATGCCCCGCCGTTGGTTTCCGGTGCCGAGTATGCCCGAGACCGATCGCAGAGGGGTGCCGACACCGACTCCTGCACGACGTCTGCAAGTTGGTGGAAATGCTTGTACTGGGTGAAGCCAGTGGGCAAACTCCCGTGCATGCGGGCAACCCGCTCGCGCCGAGGGGGGCATATGAAGCAGGCATTCACGCGCATTCGCGCGCTCGCAGCGGTAGGGGCGATCGCCGCTACCGGCGTCATCGCGGTATCGCCAGGTGTGGCGCACGCGGATGGTCCCGGAGCCGGTGCTCCTTGGATCGTCTCGGTGGGCGACTCGGCCATCTCCGGTGAGGCCGGCCGGTGGGCGGGGAACACCAACAACAGCTCGGGCAACATCGACGCCGGCGGGTCTGCGGCCTACAACGACAACGCCACGCACACGGCTGAAGCCATTGTCGGGTGTCACCGTTCCACCGCGGCGATGGTGCACATCGGTGGCGGCGTGAACTCGTTGAACATCGCGTGTTCCGGTGCTCGCACCTACACGCAGACGCCGGGTTCGGGTGACTTCAAGCCCGGTCTCGACTTCTACAACTCCGGTGGGTACCAGGGTCAGGCGAAAGTGCTCCAGGACTTCGCGAGCACGCACAACGTGAAGGCCATTCCGCTGCTCATCGGCGCGAACAACTACGGCTTCGCAGACATCGTGCAGCAGTGCGTGACCGACTTCTTGTTGTCGCCGTCGTGGTGGAAGGACTACTGCTACGACGACTCGAGCGTGAGTTCGAGGTTCACCGCGGCTTCGGTCACGGCCCGCACCACGGAAGTGGCAGGAGCCATTGCGAACATTCACCAAGCGATGACCAACGCGGGCTACTCGGACAGCCAGTACAAGATCATCGTGCAGACCTACGTGTCGCCGATCCCTCTCGGGGCCGGATTCCGGTACAGCGAGAGTGGATACACCCGTCAGAGCACCGGTGGGTGTGGTGTCTGGAACAAGGACGCCGATTGGGCGAACAACACCGCTGTGGTGAAGATGAACCAGGCCCTCACGAACGGTGCGGTCCAATCCGGAGTGACCAACTACGTGATCCAGAGCAACGCGACCGCGTTCAACGGTCGACGGCTCTGTGAGAACACTGTTGGTTTGCTCGAGGAGAAGGGCGTCGCCAACTGGACCCAGACCAACGCGCCGGACATGACGGAGTGGCAGAACCAGATCCGTACGACGAGCACGGTGATTGGTCCGTACCAGGTACAGGAGAGCATCCACCCGAACTACTGGGGTCAGCTGGCTCTGCGGAACTGCCTGCGTCAGGCGTATAACGGCGGCGCGGTGCGTGGTGGCACGTGCACGCACGGCACCGGCAAGAACGCGAACGGCGAACCGAACATGTCGCTCACGTAAGCGAGAGTTTCGAGATGGGAAGGGGTGGGTCCGGATCCGGACCCACCCCTTCTTTCTCGTCGGTAGGGTGGCGTGATGGCGAAGCGGGGTGGCAAACAGGTCATTCCACGGCCGCCGGGGACTCGCGAAGGAAGTCTGCCGTCGTGGTCCGGGCTCGGCGTGACCGACCGTCGGATTGCATTGGCGGAGGTGCGCGCTCGGCTCGCCGCCGCCCGCCCACCGCGCCAACCCGAACTCGACATGGTGGGGTCGCGTGCCGCGGCGGTGCTCGTGGCGCTCTATGAACTCGATGGCGAGACCCACGTGGTGCTCACCAAGCGTCCCGACACGATGGCGTCGCATCAAGGCGAGATCGCGTTCCCGGGCGGCAAGCGCGATCCCACGGATGCGACCCTCGCAGCGGCGGCGCTGCGGGAAGCCCATGAGGAGGTGGGCATCGAGCCCGGCGCAGTGGAGATCGTGGCGGAGCTGGACACCATCGCCACGGTCGCCTCCGCGTTTGCGATCACCCCGTTCGTCGGGTTCCTGGCGAGGCCCCCCACCCTTGTGCCGCACCCCGTGGAGGTCGTGGCCGCGTTCGGCGTCCCGATCTCGGAGCTGCTCCATCCCGACACCTACCGGGAGGAGATGTGGGATCTCTGGGGCGCCTACCGGTCAATGACGTTTTTCGAGCTGCCGGACGAGACCGTTTGGGGTGCCACTGCCAGGATCCTGACCCGACTGTTGGAGCTGGTAGCCCACTAGGCTGAAAGATTCGGTGGAGTGAAACGACGGGAGCCAGACAGGTGGAAGTCGAAATTGGGATCGGCAAATCAGGGCGCAGGGCCTACGGATTTGATGACATCGCGATCGTGCCCAGCCGGAGAACACGGGACCCCGAAGATGTCGATATCTCGTGGGATGTCGACGCGTTCCACTTCGAGCTCCCCCTCATTGCCTCCGCGATGGACGGTGTGGTGTCGCCCAAGACGGCGATCGAAGTCGGGCGCATCGGCGGACTCGCATGTCTCAACCTCGAGGGTCTCTGGACCCGATACGACGACACCGATTCGGTGTTCGACGAGATCGCGTCGCTCGACCCGGACAAGGCCACGCGTCGGATGCAGGAGCTTTACCAGGAGCCCATCAAGGACGAGCTGATCGGGAAGCGCATCCGTGAGATCAAGGACGCCGGTGTCCGCGCCTGCGCGTCGCTCACTCCGCAACGCGTGGAGCAGTTCTCCGCGCAGGTGCTCGAAGCCGAGCTCGACATCCTGGTCATCCAAGGCACCGTGGTTTCGGCCGAGCATGTCTCCAAAGATCCGGCTCGCCAACCGCTCAACCTCAAGAAGTTCATCCGTGAGTACGAGATCCCGGTGATCGTGGGCGGCTGCGCGTCTTACAGCACCGCGCTGCACCTCATGCGGACCGGTGCCGTCGGCGTGCTCGTCGGCGTGGGTCCGGGTCACGCGTGTACCTCGCGCGGTGTACTCGGCATCGGGGTTCCCCAGGCCACGGCCATTGCCGATGCCGCGGGCGCGCGGATCCGTCACCTCGACGAGACCGGTGTGTACGTGCAGGTGATTGCCGACGGTGGGATGCGCACGGGTGGCGATGTGGCCAAGGCCATTGCGTGCGGTGCCGACTCCGTGATGATTGGCTCGCCGCTCGCGAGCGCGTATGAGGCACCGGGCCGCGGCTACCACTGGGGCATGGCCACGTTCCACCCGTCGTTGCCCCGTGGCGCACGCGTCTACGCAGGCCAGAAGGGCACGCTCGAGGAAATCCTCACCGGCCCGGCCCACGACAACGACGGCACGCTCAACCTGTTCGGCGCGCTGCGGACGTCGATGGCCACCACCGGCTACGAGACGGTGAAGGAGTTCCAGAAGGCCGAAGTGATGGTGGCGCCATCGCTGCAGACGGAAGGCAAGAGCCTCCAGCGTTCGCAGGGAATCGGAATGGGTCGGTAGTTGAGCCAAGCGAACGAGCGCGACCTGAGTGGGCCGACCTCAGGGATGGTGGCGTCGGGTGAACGCGACCTCGTCTTGGTGGTCGACCTGGGAGCGCAGTACGCACAACTGATCGCGCGCCGGGTGCGTGAGGCGCATGTGTACTCCGAGATCGTGCCGCGGACTATGCCACTGGCCGAGATGCTCGCCCGGAATCCCAAGGCCATCATCCTCTCGGGTGGTCCGGCGTCGGTGCACGTCGACGGCGCACCATCGGTTGATCCCGCGTTGTACGACTCCGGTCTGCCGCTCCTCGGTATCTGTTACGGCGCGCAGCTCCTGGCCCGCGATCTCGGCGGCACCGTGGCCAAAACGGGACGAGGTGAGTACGGGCGTACCGACCTGTTGGTTTCGAACGCGGCGCCGTTGTTCCGCGAGATGCCCACCGAACAAGTGGTGTGGATGAGCCACTTCGACACGATCACCGACGCGCCCACCGGCGCGAGCGTGTTCGCGTCCACCGGCGATACGCCCGCAGCCGCGTTCGGGGACAGGGAACGCCGCATCTACGGCGTGCAGTTCCACCCGGAAGTTGCGCATACCGAGCACGGTCAAGACATGTTGAAGTCCTTCCTGTTCGAGGTGGCCGAGTGTCGGCCCACATGGACCAACGTGTCGATCATCGAAGAAGCCGTCGCCGAGATTCGCGCGCAGGTGGGGACGGCTCGCGTGTTGTGTGGGCTGTCCGGCGGTGTGGATTCGGCGGTGGCTGCCGCGCTGGTGCACAAAGCGATTGGCGATCAGCTCACTTGCGTGTTCGTGGACACCGGACTCTCGCGCAAGGGCGAAGCCGAGCAGGTGGAAGAGACGTTCCGTCGGCAGTTCCAGGTTGACCTGGTGCACGTGAAGGCGGGGGATCGGTTCCTCGGCGCGCTCAACGACATCGTGGAGCCGGAACGCAAACGCAAGATCATCGGTGAGTTGTTCATCCGCGTGTTCGAAGAAGTGGCGCGTGAACACGACGCGGCCGGGTTCCTCGTGCAGGGAACGCTGTACCCCGACATCGTGGAGTCGGGCGGCGGCGAGAACGCGGTGATCAAGAGCCACCACAATGTGGGTGGCCTGCCCGACGACATGGAGTTCGACCTCGTCGAGCCGTTGCGGCACCTTTTCAAGGACGAGGTCCGCGCCGTGGGCGAGGAACTCGGACTTCCCGAAGAGATCGTGTGGCGCCAACCGTTCCCGGGCCCGGGCCTCGGTGTGCGCATCATCGGTGCGATCACCCCGGAGCGGGTTGCGATTTTGCAAGAGGCGGACGCGATCGTGACCGAGGAGATCCGCCGCGCCGGTCTCTATCGCGAGATCTGGCAGAGCTTCGCCGTGCTGCCCGTGGTGCGGACCGTGGGGGTGCAGGGCGACGATCGCACCTATGCCTATCCGATCATTTTGCGGGCGGTGACGAGCGACGATGCCATGACCGCCGATTGGGCCCGCATTCCATACGACGTCCTGGAGCGGATCTCGTCCCGGATCATCAACGAGGTTCCCGGGGTGAACCGCGTGGCCTATGACATCACCTCCAAACCCCCCGGGACCATCGAGTGGGAGTGAGGAAAACCGGAGGCGGAGCCGAGGGTTTACCGATCGAGTACTCGTGAAGTGGCGAGTGGGAGTGAGGAAAACCGGAGGCGGAGCCCGCGTGCTGAGCGGCCGTCCCATTTGACTATCATTGTACGTTTCTGGGTCTGGCTTTGGGAGCAGGATACATGGGACGGTTTCGTTTAGGTATCGCGCTTGCGGTCGTCATTGCTACGAGTGGTTGCGCGTGGGTCGGACGGGTGAGCGTTACCACTGCGGGAATCCAGTCGGCCGGCGGGTCCGTGGTCGCAACCGATCTGTCGCCGGATGGCCGATACGTGGTCTTCACGTCCGACTCCGCAACCCTGGTGCCCAACGACACGAACAATGCGACGGATGTCTTCCTGCGTGACAATCAGGCCAAGACCACCGAACGCATTTCCATCACGGATGGTGATGTCCAAAGCGCGCTGGGTGGCTACCAGGGCCTGGTCTCTGCCAACGGACGCTTCGTCGCCTTCATGAGCGACTCTGAAGACCTCATCATCGGCGATACCAATCTCTCGACCGATGTGTTCGTGCGCGATCGCCAACTGGGCACCACGACGCGCGTCAGCCGCCGGAACGGTGGTGGCCAGGGCGACGGCGGTTCCTACCTGCAGGCGATGACGCCGGACGGCCGGTACATCCTGTTTGCATCGGACTCGGAGAATCTCATCGGTCTAATCGATCAGAACTTCAGCACCGATGTGTACCTCCGGGACACCGCAGGATCGGGGACCACCACGCGGGTCAGCGTCGCGACCGACGGGACCGAGGGTGATCTGGAGTCCTTCGGCGGATCGATCAGTGACGACGGCCGTTATGTGGCGTTTGTTTCTAACGCTTCGAACTTCGACATCAACGACAGTGGCGTCTACACGGATGTGTTTGTGCGCGATCGCACCGCGCTCACGACCACGCGGATCACGGGGTTCGCCGACGGGACCGAAGGCGATGGTGACTCCGCAAGTGTTGTCATCAGCGGCAACGGTGCCGTGGTTGCCTTCGACTCGGACGCGAGCAACCTCGTCGCCACTCCCGATAACAACATGACTTCAGACGTCTATGCCGCTCCGGCCGCCGGTGGCACGATCGAGCGAATCAGCGGGAACAGCACCGGCGGCGATTCCGACGACTACAACTTCGTCACGGGCCTCAGCGACAACGGCCGGTTCGTCTTGTTCCAAAGCGGCGCAACGAATTTGACCACGATGCCCGTCACCGCATTGTCGAATTCGTACTTGCGGGACCGCACCGCCGGGTTGACCGTGCTCGCGGGGACAACCTCTCGAATGGCCGAACCATCGAATCTGGACCCTGCGGTCGCGGGTTCCGTGCCGGGCGCGATCAGCGGTGATGGCCGGTACATCGTCTTCACGTCGTCGGCCACGGACGTGACCGACACGGACACGAACGGCGTGGTGCCGGACCTTTACCAGCGGTCGAACCCGGTGCCGTTCATCTTCTTCGCGTCGCCGGCAACCATCGCGCGCGGCACCTCAGGAACGATCGCACTCCATGGGTCGGGGTTACACGCCGGTTCGCTCGTGCTCATGGGTGTCGGGGTGAACGTGACGGGCACCACGCTGGTGAGTGACAGCCAACTCAATGTCACGGTCACGGTGGCGGCCGATGCCGAGGTGGGCCCGCACATGCCGCTCATTGTGGATGCCGGGACCGGCGCGGGAGCATTTACCGGCGGTGTGACCTTCCTCCCCGGCGCATTTACCGTCACCTGATCCGTCTTCGCGTGAGCTTCTGACCGCGCTCCGCGACCGTGCGGACGCACGGTCATGGACGGTATTGGTGAAGCGACCCTTGCGCTTTGGAGCTGAGCCGGTAGCGTGACCGGCTTCGTGGAACGGATTGAGTCTGCTCACAGTGTTTGGCTCTTCGACGCGGAGCGCCGCCGATACCGTCGTCTCCCCCCGGAGGCCGATGCCGACGCGCTCGCGCTCGACTCCGACTGGGAGCCGTACTTCTCACTCGATATGGACGAATCCACCGGCGCGTTCACGGTCACGCTGAACGAGGATGGCACGCGGCTCTTGCGCGCGTTCCGCAAGCCGGCGGCCGACGAGCGGACCCAGGAACTTCGCCTCGACCCTGACTCGGGCGCGGAATTCTGACTCGAACACCTGTACGATTGTCACATGCCCGGTTCTGAGCTCCTCGACGGTTTGAACCCGGTCCAGCGCGATGCGGTTTCTGCCCCCGACGGTCCGGTGCTCGTGGTGGCGGGCGCCGGTTCGGGTAAGACACGGCTCTTGACCCATCGGGTTGCCTACCTCGTCGGTGAACGGGGAGTCTCGCCGTTCGAGATCCTCGCGATCACGTTCACGAACAAGGCCGCAGGCGAGATGAAGGATCGCGTCGCCACGCTCGTCGGTCCCGTAGCGCGTCGTATGTGGGTTGCTACGTTTCACTCGGCGTGTTCGCGTATTCTGCGGCGTGAGGCCGGGCTCCTCGGCTACCGATCGTCGTTCTCGATCTATGACCAGTCCGATGCCGTGCGGCTGGTGGATTACGTCCGCCGTGATCTCAACCTCGATCCCAAACGCTTCCCGCCGCGGCGATTGCACCATTCCATCTCGGCGCTGAAGAACGACCTCGTCACCGCCGATGAGGCGTTGGCCAAGGCGTTGACCCCACCGGACCTGCGGGTGGCCGAGGTCTACGTGGAGTATCAGCGCCGGCTCGCGGAAGCCTCCGCCGCCGACTTCGATGACCTGCTGCTGCTCGTGGTGAAACTGTTCCGCGAACACCCCGACGCGTTGCATCGCTGGCGGCATCGGTTTTCGCATGTGCTGGTTGACGAGTTCCAAGACACCAACATCGCCCAGTGGGAGATCGTCCGGCTGCTGTCACAAGAACACCGCAACGTGATGGTCGTGGGCGACAGTGATCAGTCGGTCTACAAATTCCGAGGGGCGGATCATCGGAACCTGATGCGCTTCGAGGAGGAGTTTCCCGATGCGTCGATCATCGTGTTGGACCAGAACTATCGATCGACCGCCACGATTCTCGACGCCGCGAACGCAGTGATCGCGAACAACGCGGCGCGGCGGCCCAAGCATCTGTGGACGGAACAGGTGGGTGGTGAGCTCATCACCCGGTATCACGCGGAAGACGAGCGCGACGAGGCCTCTTTCATCGTGTCCGAGATCGATCGGCTCGTGGATGTGGAACAGATCCGCTACGGCGACGTTGCGGTCTTCTACCGCACCAACGCGCAGAGCCGCGTGATCGAAGAATCGTTCGTGCGTTCTGGATTGCCCTACCGGATCGTGGGCGGGACCAAGTTCTACGACCGGCGCGAAATCAAAGACGCGCTCGCCTATCTGCGCAGTCTCTCCAATCCCGATGACGAAGTCGGTTGGAAACGGATCGTCAACATCCCCAAGCGTGGCGTGGGCGATACATCGGTCCGCAAGGTGGAGGCCTACGCACAAGGGGCCAACGTCATCTTCCGTGACGCACTCCGTGAGGCGGCCGCGGCCGGCGTGACCGGACGTGCGCTCGGTGGCGTGAAGGACTTGCTCGAGGTCATGATCGAACTCGAAACCGCTGCGGCCGAACGCGGTGTGAGCGGGGTGCTCGAGACGATGCTCGATCGCACCGGGTACCTCGCCGAGCTCGAAGCCGAACGCACCATCGAATCGGTGGGCCGCATTGAGAACCTGGGCGAACTCGTGGGCGTGGCGCGCGACTTCGATGAGCGCCTCGACGCCGGCGATGTTTCGGGGCTGGCCGGTATTGCCGGCGTAGAAGAAGGCACCGACCCGCCACGCGGGCTGGCGCGGGTCCAGGCGTTCCTCGAAGGGATCTCGCTGGTCACGGATCTCGACGACGTCAGCGCCGAAGAATCGGTGGTCACGTTGATGACGCTGCACACGGCCAAGGGTCTCGAATATCCGGTGGTGTTCCTCACCGGGATGGAAGACGGGATCTTTCCGCACTCGCGCTCACTCGGCGACCCCGAGGAGCTCGAGGAAGAACGACGCCTCTGTTACGTGGGTATCACGCGGGCGGAGAAGCGGCTGTATCTCACCCACGCCTGGAGCCGTCAGCTCTTCGGCTCCACCGACTACTACCCGCCGAGCCGGTTCCTCGCCGAGATTCCTGAGGCGCTGGTACGCGCGCAGGGGCGGGCACCGTCGCGCGGGCACGGGATGGGAGAGCACCGATCGACCGTGGCCGCGGCGGCGTCGGTTCCGCGTGAACCGTCGGGGGCGCGGGGGGCCGAACAGATCGGTCTGCGGATCGGTGACGACGTCGGCCACGAGAAGTTCGGCGAAGGCGTGATCATCAATATGCGCGGCGATGGCGACAAGGCCGAAGCCACGGTGCGCTTCCGTGACGTCGGCGAGAAGACCCTCCTCCTCGCCTGGGCACCGCTCCAGAAGCTCTGAACTCGCGAGCTCCAGAAGCCTCAGTTCTCGTGACGCGTCCGCGGACGCGTGGTTCGGTTGTTGGAGAGTATGCAAACGGGCCAGGCCAAGGTCGCGATCGTGGGTCGGCTGTGGGGGTGTCGCGAAATCGCCGGTGACGCGTCCGCGGACGCGTGGCCGAGGTGCCCGAGATCGATGGTCTCACCCCTCATGTACCTTGGAAATGTGCGGCGTGTCGGGCCAGCCGTGATGGCCGACCATCCAAGCGGAGAGCCGCCCGTCGGGTTCGGCTCACGGTATCGGGAGTGGTCATGGCGATGGTCGAAACGCGCAAGGAAGCCGACCCCAATGTGGATCCGGATTCGCTGCGCCAACGCGTGGTGGCGATCGGGATGAGTTGGTCGTTGGCGCAATATGCGCTGGTCACGTTGGTCGCGGCGCTCGACGCGTCGGGCGAGTGGACCAGGGATGGCGCGCCCACGTGCGCGCATTGGGTGGGCGATGCGCTCGATATTGAGGTGTGCACCGCCAGGGAGTGGTTGCGGATCGGGAAGGCGCTCGTCGGTTTGCCGATGATCGACGGGGCGTTTGACGAGGGGCTGGTCTCGTACAGCAAGGTCCGCATGTTGACCCGGGTGGCGACGGCCGAGAACGAGGTCGAGCTCCTTGCGCTTGCTGCGGGCACCCCGGCTGGGCGCCTGGGGATGGCGCTTGCCGCGTGGTTGAGCGCGCGTGAAACGCCGGAGGAGACCGAGACCCGGCACCATGCGGCGCGTGGCGTGTCGTGGCGTACGGATCCTGATGGGATGATCGCCGGCTCGTTCCGGCTTCCGCCGGCCGAAGCGAAACGTCTCGCTGAGGCGATCGACGCGGAACTGGTGAAGCGTCCACGGGAACCGGCTGACGCGTCCGCGGACGCGTGGCCCTCGATATCGCAACAGCGCGCAGACGCCTTCGTCCGGTTGGTGGCCGGGGGCGGTGCTCGTTGCTTCACGGAGATCGTGATGCACGTCCGCGGCAATGGCGCCACGTTCGATGACGGAACGCCGGTCCCGTGGACGGTGGTAGAGCGGATCGCTCCGGAGAGTTTCGTCCGGGCGTTGATCCACGATGCTGCAGGTCGTCCGATCAACGCGTCGGGTCGCCGTCGTCATCCATCGGTTCGCCAGCAGCGTGTCGTACGCGAACGTGATCGGGGATGCGTTGATTGCGGCTCTACTGAGTTCCTCCAGTTCGAACACGTGCCCGACTTCGAGATCAGCAGACACACCGTGGTCGACGAACTCCGAATGCGCTGTTGGTCCCGCCACCGCGCCCGCCACTCTGCTTCCACTGTTCCGTTCCCTACGTGTCAGGATCGTGTGAGACGCTCGGTGTAGTGGATCTTCCCTCGTAGGGCGAGAACGGTGTTCTCTTTGATGTCTTTGCCTTCTGCAGTGTTGAGTGGTCGCGCCCATGATGGTGGCGTGGCTGATGTTGATCCGGCTGGCCGGCCTCGCCGTCGCAGGTTCAGCGCCGAGTACAAGGCGGCGATCGTCGCGGAGTACGACGCGGCCCCGGACCGGTTGAAGGGTTCGGTCTTGCGTCGTGAGGGTCTGTACTCGTCGCATGTGACCGAGTGGCGTAAGGCCCGCGATGCGGGCGCCCTCGATGGTCTCGAGACCCAGGTCCGTCGTCCCAGGCGTCATCCGGCCGAGGTCGAGCTCGCCAAGTTACGGGCCCGCCACGCGCGGACCGAGGCCGAACTCGTGCGGACCCGCGCCGCGTTGGACCTGATGGGAAAAGCTTCCGCGCTCTTGGAGCTCT
>JBKJIQ010000050.1:0-110295 GCA_046598395.1 Acidimicrobiia bacterium | reverse complement strand
TTCGGGACGCTGAGGCCCCGGGTTCAAATCCCGGCATCCCGACGCCTCAAGGAAGTCATGCGACCGGTTCAAACCCAGCCTCGCCGGGAGCTGAAACCGCGGCACAACAAGCCCTCCGCTAGCCTCGAGATGTGGTCAGCCGGCGCCGCTTTCTTGAACTCGGACTGGCAACCGTCGGCGCCGGCGCGCTCGCCAGTGCCTGCAGCACGAGTTCCGACCGCGCCCGTACGAAAGAGGGGTCACCACAGGACTTCTCGGCGCGCTTCGCGCAGTATCAACCGGCCGACGAACCGAACGGTGACCTCTCCAAGGTTGTCTGGCCAGCGTTCGTCATCGAGGCCGGTCCCGAGGTCAAGCGCCTTTACGAGTTCCAGGTCACCCACGGCGAGGTGATGCGCTACATGCCTTGCTTCTGTGGGTGTGGGCAGAACGCTGGACACCGCAGCAACCGCGACTGCTACGTCAAGGCGGTCCGGGCGAACGGCAGCGTCGTCTTCGATTCCATGGCGCCCACGTGAGGTGTATGCCTCGGCGTCACGCGTGACGTGATGCGAATGCTCGAAAGAGGAAAGCCCCTGCGCGCCATCCGCACGGCGATCGATCGCAAGTACGCCGACGCGATCGATGCCTCCACGCCGACTCCCTATCCGCCGGCGTAGGCCATGGGCTTCTACCAGGACCAAGTCCGCCACGGCTTCAGGACAAGATCATGGCCCGCAAGCCAAACCGCGAGGTGGGGGCCCGGGTCTGCGCTGGTCTGCAGGGCGACGTGGCACCTTTGAAGGTCGCGCTCTGAAGCGCTGAGGCTGCACTGCTGGGAACGGACTCCGGCGGAGTGGTCTGACTCCGGAGACCTCTGTTCGGCGTAAACCGCTCAGTTGATGTTCGCGTGCTCGATGACGCGGCAGCGAACCCCGTCCGTCCGAGCGGGCGCCTGCTTCGCCGCTGTGACCGTGGCGCGCAAGTGCGTCAAGTCCGCGATCGCACGGTCGATTTCGTCCAGCCGCTGGTCGAGTAGAGCGTTGGTGCGGGAGCAGGGCGCTTCGTTCTCGGCGAGGCTGAGGATTTCCAAGATTGCTTCAAGTGACAGGCCGAGGCCTCTGGCTTGCCGTATGAAGGCGAGGATCTCGACGTGCGCGTCACCGAATACCCGGTATCCCGCTCGGGAACGGTCGGCCGGGGGTAGAAGACCCTTGGACTCGTAGAGCCGGACCGCTCGGGCTGTCACGCCGGCCGCGGTCGCGACTTCCCCAATCGAGTAGCTCATAGCGATCTGCCTTGACCTTGACACTGGGTGAGGGTCTTAGCCTGCCACTGCACGTACTCACGCTACGAAAGGCAAGGCCAATGGCGTTCAAGCAAGGCGAGGTCTACCGCTGCCCCGACGAATCCTGCGGTTGCGAGGTCACCGTAACCAAGGGCGCCCCAGCCGATTGCGAGGGAACCCAAAGCCCGACGTGCTGCTGTGGTCACACCATGGAGAAGGCGTCTTGACCTGGACTGGGGCCGCCTGATTCAACGCGGCCCCAGTCCAGAATGCGTTGCGACGTACGCGCGCGGAACCACCCGACCGAGTAGGCCTACGCTTTGCTCACCCTTAGGAGGTTGCCATGGACACGATCCTTCGTTTCTTGCCCGGACTGGTGTGTATCGGTGGGATGGCCTTGTGCCTGGCCATGATGGGCGGGATGCACCGCCGGTCGTCCGGCACCGGCGACGCTGCAGAATCGACACAGTCCAGTGATGTCGAGCGCCTACGCGATGAGGTGGCACAACTGCGGTCCGAACTCGAACAGCGCAAGGCAGACTCGGTTTCATAGAAGACAGCCTCCTAGCTCCGCTTCTGCTGACCCGCTCGCCGGATGATGAAGCCCAGCTCGGGTAGCACCCTGCGTAAGTAGCGCCGGTCCACCCCGAACTGCTCACCCACCAGCTCCATACGCACACCGCTGGCGTAGAGCCGGCCGGCTGCCTGCAGCTGATCCTCCGTGAGTATTCGCCCAGGCCACCGCCGCCCCGGCACACCTCGCCGCTTCAGGTGGCTCATCACCGTGTTGCGATCAATCCGGAACCGCTCGGCCAGTACACCGATCTCTTCACCAGCCAAGCGGCTGGCCACCAAGGCATCAACCTCCACCGTGTTCAACCGGCGTCTCGATGTGCGACGTGAACGAACGACGGTGGGCACCTCATCGCCTGGCTCTTGGTCGATCTGTCCTGGAATGCTTTCCGGAGCCAAGTGCGAGCGTCGTCGCATGAGGGCGACCACCGTTTCGGCTGGTCAGCAACACTCCGGGCACATCGCTCGCCTCGCGGGGATCCTTTCCATCGCGCGTCCATCGCGCGCGGCTCCGGTTGACGCGCCGTGAAGTGCTCTGCGTGGCCGTCGGCCGCGGCGCGGTCGGCTCGATCTTCGATCACGAATCCGCCCCTTCACGGTGAGTTCGGCATCCACGAACACCGCGCCTTGAACTGACCTGTCGCGCGATCTTGGCCCGCGAGTGGAGCTGACGCGACCTCGCTCGCGTGTGCGGGCCGATCGTTGCAACGTCAACTCGCCTTGCGTACGACGGCGTGGCCGTCGCGCACAAGCTTCGCGATCGATCGGTTCTCGGAAAGGTGTTCACCCACGCCGACAACAAGTTCACCGCCGACGGCTACCGCGACTTTCTCAAGCGTCTCCAGCGTGGGTCGCGTTCCGCCACCTTCCATGCGCGCGATGGCGGACTGCGTTGTTCCCATCCGCTCGGCGAGCTCAGCTTGGGTGAGTCCAGCCTCGATTCGAAGCCGGAAAACCAGCTCGCGAAACGCGCTGATCCGAGCTTCGTCCGCATACGCAGCGCGGCCCTCGTCACTCAACGGCCGCTGCTTCTTGATATCGGTCCAGGTGCTTCGCTTGCTCATCGTGCTCACTCCTCGTTGCTCACAGTGTGTTGTTCTCGGATGCAGCGCTCCATCGACCGCTTGGCTCGCTCAACCTCGGCGCGTTCACGGCGTTGCGTCTTGGCGAATACGGTCAGCAAGATGATCCGACGACCCGGCGCGATCCAATACGTCACCCGCACCGGGCGGCCGTCCAGATAGACGCGCAACTCTCGGAGCTTGCCGTCCAGTTGTCGGGTGTGTGGTTCGTCAAGGAGCGGGCCGGCGTCGGCGAGCCGGTCAATATGGAACGTCGCCCGCGCCTGGGAACCGTCGTCCAGTCCGAGGAACCAATCTCGGACTTCTGGCTCGAGCTCGACCTCGCCCCACGGCATAGCGCTCATGCTATATCACTCGGCCCGCGGACCGCGCTGAACGCGAACCTGACACGCGTGTCATCGCACGTCCATCGCGCGGACGTCGTCATTCGCCCCTGTCCGCTTTGGTACGCGCACCCGGGTTGACCTGCCGTTCTAGTCCATCGGTGTTCGCCCGAAACCGTCCCGGCCGTTTTCGCCGACGCTGAGGCCCCGGGTTCAAATTCCGGCATCCCGACCACCGTTTCGGCTGGTCAGCACCCATGGTGGAAGAAGGGCTTGTTCGCCGAAGACATCCCAGCGCCCAGCACACAAACCGCTGCCGTGTCACCCATCGGTGTGGTGACCCGCAGAACAACGTGACCGTGAGTCAGAAGATGGAGAGCCTCGCCAGGGTGCCCTCATGGAGAGCACCTCCCCGCCGGTGAAACGCCTGCGCTGCGAAACCGCAAGAACGGGGCCTGAATCGATGCGTCTGCCCCGAACAGAGCCTCGTGCTTTTCCTGTTCCATTGTTCGCCGGCTAACACCCCCAGTGTTACGGCGGGCACGGTGCAGTCTCTGAATTTTGAAGATGATGGTTGTAGAAGCCCTGCACCGTGCAGGGCAGGCCAAGGGAGGCTCACTATGAAGGCAATCCGCAAGCTCCTCGCTAGTTCAGCAATCGCCGCGATGGCAGTCTCTAGCGTCGGCATCGTCGCCGCAGCCCCTGCGAGTGCTGCGACGGCTGGGACCTGGACCGGTTGGACGACCAACACGGCGACGGGCTGCCAGACGGCCGCCCAGGTTCCTTACGTGAGTAACGGGTGGGTGAAGGCATCAGTCGCAGTGTGGTGCCCGGCCGACAGATGGGTAACCGTGCGTGGCCGCATCCGCTCGAACCGCACCCTCGCAAGTGATGTGACCGTCGGAAGCGGTGGATGCGCTGCGAACGGGACCTGCCCGATCACCGAGCCCGCAGGGACTCGCTATTACAACATGTACAACAACCTCAGCCACTGCCCCGGTGCGCACGGTTACCACTCGGACATCATCCTCTACGACGGTACGAACTCGTTTCACCTGACCGGATCAACGTCCGGGAGCGCCACGCTCACACCAGCGTGCTACTCGTGAGGGTCCCTCAAGCGGGCCGCCGTTGATACGTGCGAGCGGCTGCACGAGGCCCGGTATCCCGAATGGGATACCGGGCCTCGTGCGTCAACGCGCAGGATTCGGGAACGGAATTCCCCTTGCCGCACACGAGTTTCGGGCGCATACTTTCTCGATGTTGCGGCGGGATCAGACTGGTCAGTGCCAGCGGAGCAGAAGGAGGGCATAGCGCGTTCGTGGCGCGCGGGTGGACGTTCACCACCCTTCGGGTTCGTGTACGCACCTGCTCTGACCTGCCGCTATGCGTCGTCGACGTTCGCCAAGGGCCACCGGGCCAGCATTCGCCGACGCTGAGGCGCCGGGTTCAAATCCCGGCATCCCGACCACCGTTTGGGCTGTTCAGCCGAGCACGGCGTACAGACTCCACTCGTCGGGGACGCCCTTCAGTACGAACATGCCGCGATCCTCGAAGTTGATTCCGGACCCGGCAACCAGATCACGAACCGTGCGCGACACCAGGATCTCGCCCGCCCGTGCCTCACTCTCGATTCGAGATGCGATATGGGCAGCGATGCCGGCGATGTCATCACCGCGGATCTCGATCTCACCGGTATGCAGACCAATGCGGACCTCCAGTCCAATCGAGCGAATCCGTTCGCGAATCTCACCCGCGCACCGGATCGCCCGGGCGGGACCATCGAATGTCGCAACGACCCCATCCCCGGTCGTTTTGATCTCCTTCCCGCCGGCGCGGCGCAGCGCGATCCGAACGTTGCGATCGTGCGCGTCGAGTTGGTCGTGCCACCGGCGGGCGCCCATTTCGACCGCGTGATGGGTCGAGTCAACGAGGTCCGTGAACATGACGGTTGCGAGCACACGGTCGATTCGCGGCTGCGGCCTCGTCCCGGTGACGAACTCCTCGATCCCGTCCAGGAGTGCATCGGTATCCCCGGCGAACAGAAGATCGGCGGCACCTTCCAGTTCGACGCACCGCGCGTGAGGAAGCCGCTCGGCGAGGTAGTACGCGTGAGCGAGGCCGACCCAGGCGTTGCGCCGGGCCAGGACGAGCACCGCGGCGTGGATCGATCCGAGCACCGAGCGGACGTCGACCTCGAACAGCCAAGGTCCTCGCCGCGGCCCGGAGTGCGTTTGCTCGTGGTGTCCGGGTGCAACTCAGATGGGAACCCGCATACGACTTCCAGCTTCACCTCTGGGAAGCATCGGAGGGGTCCGCCGGTCTCGTCAACATCAACGTGCTCTCTCCCCATCCGATAGAGGACTGAACCAACACCTTCGACGACCCCTGCCAAAACGACCATTCGCGAGGGCCTTGATGCAGAGTCCGCGGTCTGGTAAACACTGTTCATCTGGCCGACGCTTCACACTGGGGGACATGACGTGAACTTCAAGACACGAGCCATTGGCGCATTGAGTGCGCTGGCGGTTGCGGGGGTTTTCGTCGCATTTGCGGCCCCCGCCGCCAACGCCGTCGACACGCCGGCCGGGAGCTGCACGGGTTCGAAGTCGCTCGTCAAGATCACACCGGCTCTCGGCGACCAAACCGCACCGTTCGTGATGACCGCGGCGCTGATGAGCGACCTCGGTACTGGCGTTCCTGCCGGTACCAAGATCGGTGGCTCCTGCACGGGCCTGTTGGTTCCGTTCAACAACCCCGGGGGAGCGATTCCCGGCACGGTGACTCCGAAGGCGATTGCCATGAAGCTCGCTGGCATCGGTTCGTGTGCGGTTGACCCGGGACCGGCCGCGGTTGATGCGACGTCGGCCAACCAGTTTGCACTCACCGGCAAGCAGACCACCACCATGAGCCAGCTCGACGGTCTGGGCAAGGCGTTCCAGATCCAGGCCTACCTCACCGTCAAGGGCTTCCGGCCCGGTGACGCAATCTCCGACGTTTCGGTCATCACGGGTTTGGTGGCCAAGGGACCGAGCGTGGGGGCCACCGTCGGCGGCCAGCTTTATCAGGACCCGATCAGCAAGTTCAGCCCTACGTCCGGTGCTGGTCCGGTTCCGGCGCTGCCGCACCCGGCGGGTTACACCGGTTACGGACTCGACATCGTCGCGGGTAACCCCATCGGTTGCACCGACGGGATTGCCGGCAACGTAGCAATGACCCAGCTCCAGTTCGGCGACGGTACGTCGCTGATCGGCAGCGCAGGCGTGACGGGTCTCTCGTTCAGCTACCTCGGGGTCTAGGACTCCAAGCACGACCGCACGAGCGCGATCTGATGGGCCCGCCCGAAAGGGCGGGCCCTTTCGGGCGGGCCCTTTCGCGTCACCGCACAGATCGGCGAGCCGACCGACGCGGTCCGAGGTGGTCCACCAAACCACCGCGGGGCCGTCTTAGCGTGCCGAGGCACGTAGGGCTGTCGACTCCAGCGGAGGGGGACCCATGGCTCGTGGGGTGCAACGCGTGAGCGCGATGGCGATCAGCGCCACGCTCGTGCTCGGCGCGATCGGTTTTTTTCCCGGAAACGCTCAGGCGCTCCCGGACGCCTCCGTGCCGCAGCTTGCGCTGAACCGGCTCATCCGCACTTCGCCGTTCGTCGGTTCGAGCACCAGCGTCCGCGACAACGAGGGTTCGGCATACGTGGCGCGTGACAACGCCTTGTGGATGGTCGAAGACAACGGCAGCGCCGCCTATGAAATCGACCGCACGACCGGAACGCTCCGGCGAACGATCGACGCCACCGCGTTCGCGAACGCGCGTCGCCTCGATGTCGGCGATCCGGCAGGAATGTCACGTACCAAAGATCTCGAAGCGGCGGCCTACGATGCGAACGCAGACGTGCTCTACGCGTTTTCCGGAAGCACCAGCGCAACTCCGACGGTCTTCCGCCTGACGCGTGACGGGTCACACCGGTTCCAAGTCGAGTCATGGCAACCACTCGCCTCTGAGTACACCGCCGCCGGTTGGCGGCTCGCCGACGGTCGCCTCTACATCGCGAACGATTCGACGATCCGCACGCTCAACTACGCGGCGAACACCGTCGGGGTTGGTTTCTCGATCTCGGGTCTTTCGAAGATTCGGGGCCTCGACTTCGACGACGGGACCGGCGATCTGGTCGCGGTCAACGCGTCGGAAGAGCTTGTCCGCGCGTCGATGACTACCCGAATGATCCTTCCCGGATGGAAGCTCGACCTCAAAGGGTTCGGCATCTTGGACAGCCGCGCGGTGGAAGTCATCGGCGAGCAGGTCTTCGTCTCGGACGGGCTCGACACCCGGGCCGCTACCGACCCAATGAATCATGCGATTTTCGTTCTCGACGTCGGGCCACGCCGAGTCACCGTCCACCTGTCAGCGGCGGAACAGACGCGGCTCACCCAGCTGCTCGAGTTCTATGGCTTCCCCAACACCGAGACGCTGCTGAAGACCGGCGTCGGAGTGCTTGCGTACATCAATGCCATCGACCCGTCACCGAGCCCAACCCCGGTTGTGCTCGACCCGCCCGGCACCGCCACCACCCGCACGGTCACGTGGCGTGCAGACGAGTTGCCCTCCCTCGACGTCGTCAAGGCGCGTTGGGTCTTGAACGACGAAGACGCGCACCGCTTCGGCTTCAACGTATTGAGCTACATCGCCGCACTTTCCGGCTCCTGACTGGGGCCCTTACGGAGCACAGACGCGGGGACGGAGCCGGGCGAACGGTGCGAACCACCGCGAACATCCCCTGCTTTTCCTCGGGCTCAGCGGTAGGGTCGGCGCTTTCCGATCCGGGGGGATTTGATGAAACTTCGCAAGATCACCATCGTCGTTGCGCTCGGCCTTGTGGCCGCACTCGCGGCGTGCGGCAGCAGCAGTGGTAAGACCGACATCAAGACCACATCGAAGACGGACCTCGGCGGAAAGACCGTCACCATCGCCGTCGAGAATCAGTACCCGCCGTTCAACTACATCAACAAAGACACCAACAAGGCCGAGGGTTGGGACTACACCACCTGGCGAGCGATCTGCAAGATCGCGAACTGCAAGCCCGTCTTCAAGGAGACCGGTTTCGAAGGGATGATCCAGGCAGTATCCGACGGCCAGTTCGACGCAGCGGCCGACGGCATCACGATCACGCCCGACCGCGCCAAGGTCGTCGCATTTTCGGACGGCTACATCACCGTGGAACAGCGGCTGATGGTCAAGACTGGCGAGGATCGCTTCTCGACGCTCAAGGAGTTCAAGGACGGCGCCTTCAAAGTCGGTACCCAAACGGGCACTACCAACTTCGAGACCGCGTCCAAGGAATACGGCGACAGCCGCGTCACCGCGTACGAGACGTTCCCGTTCGCCGTGCAGGCATTGCTGAACGGCGATGTCGATGCGGTCATCATCGACGACACTGCCGGGCAGGGTTACGTCGGCGCCGACAGTGAGAAGCTCGAACTGCTCAAGGGTGGCATCGCGTCCGATGAGCTGGGATTCATCTACCCCAAGGGTTCCGACCTCGTGGAACCGGTGAACGCGGCGCTCAGTGCAATGCGTAAGGACGGTACCCTCGCGACGATCAGCAACAAGTTCTTCGCCAAGGACTTCGTCGCCCCAGTCGCCGCGTAGGCCAACGCCCGAGAGTCAGATTCATCGAGATGCGCCAGACTTCGGTCTGGCGCATCTCGCGTCCGCCACCCATGATTGAGGAGGATGAGCATCGATGCCGCTAGGAGGCGCGCCTACAGCCGAGCTCACGACACTCGAGCCACCCATGTCGGCGCGCTTTCGATTCAACGCCCGCGAGTTCCCGTATTGGCTCGTGGCGATTCTCGGCATCCTCGGGTGGATGCTGGTGCTGATCCTCACCGACGACAAGTATCGCATCGCGTACGACCGGATCGTTCCGGGTATCTGGACCACGATCAGCGCGACGCTGGTGGCCTTCGGAATCGCGTTAGGCATCGGGTTGCTCGCCGGGCTTGGCCGCATCTCGAAGAACGTGGTGATCCGAAACGTTGCGATCACCTATATCGAGTTCGTCCGCGGCGTCCCGATCCTGGTCCTCATCTTCACGACCGCGTATGTGATCGTGCCGCAGCTCTCCAGCGCCCTCGGCTTCGACAACGGATCGGTGAGCGGCTTCACGCGGGCAGCCAGCGCGCTGGCAATCATCTACGGCGCCTACCTCGCTGAGGTCTTCCGCGCCGGTATCGAATCGGTACCGCGTGGCCAGTTCGAAGCGGGTCGTTCGCTCGGGATGAGCAACGGCCAAACGATGCGGCTCATCGTGCTCCCCCAAGCTGTTCGGAACATGACACCCGCGATCGGTAATGACCTGATCGCGATGCTGAAGGATTCGTCGCTCCTCTCGGTACTCGGAGTGCGCGAGCTCACCCAGAACGGCCGGCTCTATGCGAGCTCCAGCTTCCAGTTCCGCCCTACGTATCTCGTGCTCACCTTCCTGTACCTCAGCATGACCCTGATCCTCTCGGGGCTGCTGCGCTGGTACCGATCGCGATTGGGCCTCGACGATGCCTGACGACTACCGCATCAAAGCCGCACCGGGAATCGAAGCAGTCATCATCGAAGGCCTCGTCAAAACGTTCGACCATGGAAGGGTGACCGCGGTCGACGGGATCGATCTGCGGGTGCCCATGCAGCACGTCGTGGCCCTGGTCGGCCCATCTGGTTCGGGCAAGAGCACCGTCCTGCGTTGCATCAACGGACTCGAAATCCCGTCGAGCGGTTCGGTGTGGGTCGACGGCCGACTGCTCACCGAAAAGTCGAGCGACCTCGACACGATCCGTGAAGAGGTTGGGATGGTCTTTCAGCAGTTCAACCTGTTCCCACATCTCACTGCACTCGAGAACATCACGCTGGCACAACGTGTCGTGCGCAAGTGGCCGAAAACCAAGGCTGCGCAGACCGCCCGCGAGCAACTCGAACGCGTCGGGATTCCCGAGAAGGCCGACAGCTATCCGCGTGAGCTCAGCGGTGGGCAACAGCAACGCGTGGCGATCGCGCGTTCACTGGCGATGAACCCCAAGCTCATGCTCTTCGACGAACCCACCAGCGCGCTCGACCCCGAGATGATCAACGAAGTCCTCGACGTCATGCTCGAACTCGCCAAGGACGGCATGACGATGGTGGTCGTCACCCACGAGATGGGCTTCGCCCGTGCGGCGGCCGACACCTTGGTGGTGATGGACCAGGGCCGGATCGTGGAGCAGGGAACGCCGGTGGAGATCTTCGATTCACCCCGCGAAGAACGGACCCGTCAGTTCTTCGCCAAGGTCCTCCACCACTAACTCGTTCAGCCGAGCTTCGCGTGCAGGAACGTGAGGACCTCGGGCCAGATCTTCGCCGCAAGCTTCTCGTCCAAGGTGCCGAACGCGTCGTGGGGACCCATGAACGCGTGGCCGGTGCCCGCGTGCACCGTGAGCGTGACGTCCTTGCCCAAACCGCGCAGCTTGGCTTCGAGGGCATGCGCGGCATCGGGGCCGAAGAAATCGTCGTGCTCGGCCATGTGACCCTGAACGCTTGCCGTGAGACCTGACCAGTCGGGCTCGGCATCGCCCTGGGGAAATCCGTAGAACGGCACCGTGGCCTTCACCGCGTCGCCCCGGTTCGCCGCAATCATGAACGAGAGCATCCCGCCCATGCAGAACCCGACGACGCCAATCCCGTCACCCGTCGTTCCTGCGTCGGCGAGGAGGAAATCGACCGCTCCACTCATGTCACGCGCCGCCCGGTCCGGCGGGAGCGCCGTCATCAACCCCATCGCCTTGTCCATCTCGTCGTGCCCTGCAAGGTCGCCGTGGTAGAGGTCCGGGACCAGCGCGGTGAAACCGCCAACGCTGAGCCGATCGGCCATTTCTTCGATGCCCGGATTCAGTCCCCACCACTCCTGAATCACCAAGACTCCCGGGCCACTTCCGCCCTCGGGGCGGGCCAAATAACCCGATGCAGTGGAACCATTGCTCGCAAACTCGACGGTTTCAGCCATGCGGTCGAGGTTAGGGCGATTCCGCCACCGGTGGGCAGGGTTGGTTTCCCAGGGTCGCGAACCGTGGCAGCATGGTTGCAGCAGGTGGCAGCTCGGGAGGCGCGCGTGCAAGCAACCGCAACTGATGTACTTCGGCTCGTGGTCGGAGATCGGGTACCCGAATCGGTCGTGCGCGCCGACGGCCGCATGGGCCCGGCCGTACCGTTCGGTCGCCGCGTGGAGCTCCCCGGCCGGGGCACCACCTTCGTTCGCGAGATCGACGGCCCTCCCGGCGCGCCCACGTTGGTGCTGCTGCACGGCTACATGGCGAGCGGCGGGCTCAACTGGTTCCGGACCTTCGAAGCGCTGGGTTCCGAGTTTCACGTGATCGCACCCGACCTGCGCGGCCACGCCCGCGGAATCCGATCACGCCGTCGTATGCGCCTCGCCGACTGCGCGGACGACATCGCCGCGCTCGTCGACGTACTCGGCACCGGGCCTGTCATCGCGGCCGGCTACTCCATGGGCGGTCCAGTGGCGCAGCTGCTATGGAAACGCCACCCCGAGAAGGTCGCGGGGCTGGTCTTCTGCGCAACGGCACCCCAGCTCGCGTTCGGATCTCCTCGAGTCACCGACGCCTACCTTGCGACACTGGCCGGAATCGCGCGGGTGACCGAGCACCTGGCCGCGGTGCCCGCCGCCGGTGCCGGGTTGCTACGGCGGGTCCGCGCCAACCGGCCCGCCGGTTTCCTCGAGTGGGCCGCGGACGAGATGCGCCGACACGACCTCCGCATGCTCGCCGAGGCCGCGAACAGCATCACGCGCTTCGATTCACACGACTGGATCGGTGACGTCGACGTCCCGACCGCAGTGATCCGCACCGACCGGGACCGGCTCGTCGATCCCGCGAACCAGACCGAGCTCGTCACGATGATTCGCAAGGCGCGACTCGTCGAACACGACGACGGCCACATCGCGTGCTCGCGCTCCACATTCGTCGCGCCGATGATGACCGCGTGCCGTGACGTCGCCTGGCGCGCCGGCGGCTAGCAATCGCGCCGCTCAGATGGAGATGTTGCGAGCGATGGGCCAGCCCGGCCAGTACGGCGCGCCCGTGATCGGCAGCGGCACGCCGCCCGCCACCGCGAACGCGTGGATGCCGCCGAAGCCGTCGAGCCCGACCCCCGCAGCACCGTTCGGTTGGAGCGCGACACCTCGCACCGGCGCGGCGCCGGGCGCGTAGGGACCCGCGACCGCCGGTACACCGGGCCCGCCGGATCCGATGCGGAACGGGAACAACGCGCCAGAGGAATCGACCATGTACCCCCCGCTGCCATCGGGGAGGATGGTGATCCCCCTGGCCCGGTCCTGCCCGCCCCAGTAGGGCGCGCCGGAAATCGCCGGAGGCATCGTCCCGGCACCCGCGCGGAACGGGTGAATCCCGCCGAAGCCATCGAGGACGTACCCGCCCGAGCCGTTCGGCAACAGGGCAATCCCCCGAGCAATATCCCACCCCGCCCAATACGGCGTTCCCTGGATGGCAGGCGGAAGCACCGCCGTCCCCGACGCGAATGGATGGACGCCGCCGAAGCCATCGAGGACGTACCCGCCCTTCCGGTTCGGCCGGCGGGTGACCGCGCGGGCGATGTCCTAACCGGGCCAATAGGGGCCTCGGTTCACCGACGGAGCAACGGCGCCTCCCGCCACCGCAAGCGGATGGAGTCCACCGAACCCGTCGAGTTCGTAGCCGCCCTTGGGCGTGACCCCCGCACCATCGAGGTGTACCCACTTCGCGACCGACGGAACTCCGTTGGCGTCCACCACGAACAGCATGTACCAACCCGGAGGAGCCAGGTTCCGTTCAGCCGGCAGCGTGATCGAGACACCCGTGCTTGTCTTCGTGAAGCCAACATCGATGAGTCGCTGGTTCGGGTCGCTTTCGTGAGTGGTGGCCGCCGGCCGCACCAACACCACGGAGGTGATGACAGAGGCTTGGGTGGTGGCGAACGCGGCGTAATCGCCATAGTGGAAGTCACTGGCCGCGCCCGTGACGCTGGGCCGCGCGGTTCCGGTTTGGAGGTACGGCGGGGTGAAGACCTCGATGCGCATTTCGAACGAGCCCGTTGGGTTCCCACCGAACGTGGCAACGCGGCCGTCGGGCAGCAACACCGCAGAGGAGTGGTACACACGCGACACCGTGGGGCTCGCAACTTGGTAGCTCCGCGCGGCTCTCGTACCCGAACCGCCAACCCGCTGACCGTTCGATCAGGCGACCAGGACCTCGGCCATTTGGACTGCGTTCAAGGCTGCGCCCTTGCGCAGGTTGTCGCCGGTGACCCAAAGGTCGAGGGTGTTCGCCTGAGTTGGGTCTTCCCGCAGCCGGCCGACGAGCACGGGATCGATGCCCGCGCCGTCGAGGGCGGTGGGGGCACCGTCGCCGCCGTCGACGAGCAACACGCCGGGCGCGTTCGTGAGCAACTCAACCGCGAGCGCCTTCGACATCGGATCGCGGAACTGCACATTCGCGCTCATCGCATGGCCCACGTAGACCGGCACACGCACACAAGTGGCAGTGATCCGCATCGAGTCGTCGTGCAGGATCTTGCGACTCTCAAAGACGAGCTTCCACTCTTCGCTCGTGTAGCCCGCGTCCTTCACCGAGCCCGCGAGTGGAATCACATTGCCGGCGATTGGCTTGGACCACACCTGGCCCGGCGTGATGAATCCATCGATCGTCGCGGCGCGGCGCAGCGACTCGGCGTCACCCGCGAACTTGTTCCACTGCGTGTCGAGCTCCACGATCCCCGGCGCGCCGGCGCCGGACACCGACTGGTAGGTGGACACCACCATGCGCTCGATCCCCGCGGCCTTCTGCAACGGCGAGAGCGCGGTGACCAGCACCATCGTCGTACAGTTCGGACACGACGCGATTCCCTTCGGCAGGTCCTGGAGGTCCTCCGGGTTGACCTCCGCCACCACGAGTGGAACCTCGCGGTCCATGCGGAACGCGGCTGAGTTATCGATGACGCGAGCGCCCGCTGCGGCTGCAACTGGCGCCCACTCCAACGCGAGCGCATCGTCGACATCCACGATCACCAGGTCGAGACCGTCGAAGCATCCGTCTCGCAGCACTTCACAGGCAGCGATGCCATCGTTGAAGGCCAGCTCCCGACCCAGCGATCGCGGCGAGGCGTAGGCGCGCAACCGCCCCACGGGAAAGTCGCGCTGCTCGAGAATCCGCAGCATCTCTTGTCCAACGAGGCCCGTGGCCCCGATCACCCCGACATTGACCGTCACGACGCGCCACCCCTCTCGAACATCAGTGGAAAAGGGTATCGGCCGTTCCCGGCCTGCCTTAGGCCTTTTCCAACTCGAAAGCCCGGTGGAGGGCCTGTACCGCTCGTTCGACGTCGACCGCGGGCACCACACACGAGATGCGAATGGACGACGTACTGATCATCTCGATGTTCACTTTCTCGTGCGCCAAGACCTCGAACATCTTCGCGGCAACACCGGGATTCGTCTTCATGCCCGCGCCCACGAGACTGACACGAGCCACATCGGAATCGTGGGTCACGCCGGTGGCTTCGATATCGGCCGCGACCTTTTCCATCACGCCGATCGCGCGATGGAGGTCATCCTTCGGAACTGTGAACGAGATGTCGGTATGACCGGCCGTCGACACGTTCTGCACGATCATGTCGACGTTCACCGAATCATCGGCGAGCGCGCGAAAGAGTGACGCAGCAACCCCCGGTCGGTCGGCGACCTGCGCGATCGTGACCTTGGCTTCGGAGGTGTCGTGGGTGACACCGGAGATGATCGCTTGTTCCATGGTGGGGTCCTCCTCGACAACCCAAGTGCCCGGCTCCCAAGTGAACGAGGAGCGGACGTGCACGGGCACTCCGTAGTTGCGCGCGAACTCCACGGATCGCAACGCCAACACCTTGCCGCCGGTGGCCGCCATTTCGAGCATCTCTTCGAACGAGACCTGCGCCAGCTTGCGCGCCTCGGGCACCACCCTCGGATCTGCGGTGAACACACCCGACACGTCGGTATAGATCTCACAGACTTCCGCGCCCAACGTGGCAGCCAGTGCGACAGCGGTGGTGTCGGAGCCGCCACGGCCAAGGGTAGTGATATCGCGTTCGATAGAGATCCCCTGGAAGCCGGCCACGACGGCGACGGCACCGGCCGCGAGCGTCTCGCGAATCCGGTCGCCCTTGACCTCGAGAATCTTGGCCTTCCCGTGGACCGTGTCCGTCACAATCCCGGCCTGTGATCCCGTGAAGCTCACTGCGTGCACGCCCAGCTCGATAGTGGCCATACACACGAGTGCCATCGAGATGCGCTCGCCCGCGGTGAGCAACATATCCATCTCGCGGCCGTGGGGATGGTGCGAGACGTCGTTCGCGAGCCGGACCAGATCGTCAGTGGTCTTGCCCATCGCCGAGACGACCACCACCACCTGATTCCCGGCGCGATGGGTCCGCACAATGTGATCAGCGACGGCGCGGATTCGGTCGGGATCGGCTACGGAGGTCCCTCCAAATTTCTGCACGATCAAGGCCACGAAACGAGGGTACCTGCCGCTCGCATCAAGTCTTGGACAAAAACCGGGTCGTTCGACTGTCGATTGGACGTCGGATTTCTGCCACAATGCCCCCTTCACCCTGGGAGGGTCACCGTGCGGAACGCTCGTCTTCTCGCGATCGCCATGATCGTTGCCATCGCAATTCCCGTCATCGGCACCGGCGCCGGGGCATCACGCCCAGGCGCACTCGCTGGGCCCGCCGTGGTGGACCCCGGGCTCGTGGTGCGCGGCAGCGTGCACCAAATCGCGGTCCTGCACGCGCCGCCGGGCGCGGCGATCGACCTGATCCGCAAGGGCGCGATTCTGCAATCGCAGACCGTCGACAGCCTGGGCGGCTTCAACTTCCACAATCTCAAGGCACGCGCCGGGTACACGATCGAGATCCACGACGGCGCGCAAACGCTGACTGCCGGTCCCATCACTGTCCTCGATGCCGCAGCTATTCCACCCCAGTCGCTCTACACCGGCCAGCAACTCGAAGTCGGGAACATGGGCGCCAACTCGGGTTACGGCTACCTCACCACCCGTGACGGTACGCAACTCTCCGTGCAGATCGTGCTGCCGGGCCCGCCGGAGAACGGTCCCTACCCCACGGTGATGGAATACTCGGGCTACGACCCGTCGAGCCCCACCACGGGCCAGCCGCAGTACAAGCTGCTCATGCCCCCCAGCGGCTACGCGTGGGTCGGCATCAACATCCGGGGAAGCGGCTGCTCCGGTGGCGCCTTCAACTTCTTCGAGAACCTCCAGGCCCTCGACGGTTACGACGCGGTGGAGACCATCGCGGCCCAGCCCTGGTCTGATGGACATGTGGGCATGGTCGGTATCTCGTATGCCGGCATCAGCCAACTGTTCGTGGCCCGCTCCGCGCCACCGCACCTCGACGCGATCACGCCGGTGTCGGTCATCGACGACACCTGGCGCGGCACCCTCTATCCGGGCGGGATCTTCAACAACGGCTTCGCCCTCGGCTGGGGAACCGAGCGGGTCGAGCAGAACAAGTGGCCAAACCCGAACGCCCCGGGTTGGGTCGTCAACCGAATCAACAATGGCGACGCCACCTGTGCCGACAACATGCTCTTGCGCGGCCAGAACGTGGATCTGGTAGCCCAGACCTACAACCACCCGAACCCGTCGCCGCAACTCGATCCCGAGTTCACCTACGACTTCCCGCACGGCAGTGACTCCCTCGCCCCCGCCGAGTTCGTGAAGGACATCAAGGCGAAGGTGTTCGTCGTCGGTGCGTGGCAAGACGAGCAGACCGGTGGCCACTGGCCCAACATGCTCACTCGGTTCGACCCGAATACCTACGTTCGGGTGCTCGGCCAGAACGGTGTGCACACCGAGTCGCTCGATCCCACGGCGCTGCTCGCAACCAGTGAGTTCCTCGACCTCTACGTTGGCCACCGGGCACCGCAGGTCTCCCCGTTCATCCGGGCCTTTGCACCGGTGCTGTGGAGCACCATTACCGGTATTGGCGGATTGAGCATCCCGCCGGACCGGTTCCCTGGCCTCAACTACGACGAAGCCCGCACCGCCTACGAAGCCGAGCCACGAGTCCAGATCCTCTGGGAAACGGGGAACGCGGAGGGGTTCGCCCCGGGCGCATTGATGCCGCGAGGAGAGTCGCGCTTTGCGGCGTGGCCGATCCCCAACACCTTGGCCCGCACCTGGCACCTCCGCTCCGACGGCCGCTTGAAGAAGCTGGCTCCCGGCGCAGACGAGGGCCCGGACTCCTACCGCCCCGACCCCACCTTGCGACCCCGAAAGAACTTCCAGGGCGGCAACATTTGGGGTGCGAACCCGACCTACAACTGGGAACCCGTCGTGGACGGCGCTTCCGTGTCGTATGTGACCAAGCCGCTCGGACACACCCTGTCGATGGCCGGCACCGGAAGTGTGGATCTCTGGATTTCCACGACCGCGACCGACACCGACCTGCAGGCCACAATCACCGAAGTCCTGCCCGATGGCCAGGAGCGGTACGTGCAGAACGGGTGGCTGAAGCTCAGCCACCGCAAGCTCGACGAGGCTCGGTCCACTGACCTCAACCCCTTCCACACCGATGAGCTGGGCGACATGCGCGAGGTCGTTCCCGGCAAGCGCACCAAGGCGCGCATCGCGATCTTCCCCTTCGCGCATCAGTTCCGCGCCGGCAGCCGAATCCGCCTCACGATTCAGGCGCCGGGTGGTGACCGTCCCGAATGGGCATTCGGCACCGTCGATACCGGCGGCCAAGTGGTGAACACGATCACCCACGACGAACGCCACCCCTCGGCACTGGTGCTTCCGATTGTGCCGAACGGTCCCGATCTCGGCGCAACTCCGGCTCCGTGTCCATCCATTCGTGCCCAGCCGTGCCGGGCGTACGTGACGCCGGTCTCCGGTAGCTGAGTCCTAGCTCCTAGACTCCGCCGCCGTGTCCAAGGCCACTAAGCGAGAACGTCAAAAAGAGAACCGAGAGCGCGCCCGCGAGGAGCGTGAACGGCTGCTGAAGCGCGACCGGCGGATGAAGTCGGCGCGCAACCTGCTGATCCTGCTCGCGCCCGTGGTCCTCATCGCGGTCATCGTGAGCGCGACCGGTGGTGACGACGGCCGCGCCTTCAGCAAGAGCAAGTTCTACACCGCGACGATCGAAACCAGTGAGGGCAACATCGACGTGGCACTGGATGCCAAGACCGCGCCAATTGCCACGAAGCATTTCATCGAACTGGTCGACAAGAAGTACTACGACGGTCTGTGCATCGACCGACTGGCGAAGGACTTCATGATCCAAGGCGGATCGCCGAAGTGCGATCAGAAGGGCGGCACCGGCGCGAGTGTGAACGGTGAAACCCCCACCAACGCCTATCCGATCGGCACCTTGGCTGCCGCCAAGGGCCCCGCCGATCCGGCCGGCACCTTCGATGCCCAGTTCTTCGTGGTCACCGGCCTCCAGGGTGCCGCCATCCCCAACGACTACGCCCGCTTCGGGACCGTGATTTCGGGCCTCGACGTCGCCCAGAAGATCGAGAAGATGACGACCGTCAACACGGCAACCGACGGCAAGCCGGTCAAGAAGATCACGATCAAGAAGATCACGATCAAGGAAACCAAGACCTCGCCGAGTAGCTCGTCGACGGCTCCTGCGTCGTCAAGTTCGACGACCAGCACCACCGCCCCCGCCCCTTCGAGCTCGACGACCACCAAGCCCTAACCCAGCACCGGCGGGCGTCACTGACTCGCGGGGTCGGGCCGCGCTACGGCAACGCGAGTCCCGTCGCGCCGTCGGTGTAGGTCGTGACGTCGGTGCCGTAGAGGGTGACCGTTCCGGCCCCGGCAACCGACCATGCGGCGCCGGGTTCGCGAATGAGCGCGGTTTCGGTATCCACTCCTGCGAGCACGGCGTCGGCGGGCTTGAGTTCCACCGAGCGCTGGAGCAAATGGCTCGCCGCGGTCCCGTGGTACGGGAACACCGCGACGCCGCTCACGAATCCGAGGCCCACGGTGTACGCGCCGCCCCGAGGATCCACCATCGGGTCACAGATCACGGTTGCGCCGGCACCGCAGGCCGCGATCACCGCTCCACCGCGATACGCCGCAAGCATCGCCTCGTAGAGGTCCGAGCTTTTCAACACCGATCGCAGGTGCATCGGCGAACCGTCGGCGAGGTAGACGAACTTCGCGGAGCGCACCGCGTCCACGTTCTCCGAGTCTTGGGCGTCGCGTCGGTTCAAGACCCGCACCGTCTTGGTGGTCACGCCCAGTTTGGCGAGGTGCGCGGTGGCGGCCACGCCCACCCGGTCCGGATGTTCGAACGCGGCGGCCGTGGGCAGCACCACGACCTCGGAACCGCCACTGATCTCGAGGAGACGGCGATCGAGCGCCAGGTGGTGTTCGCCCCATTCGTCACCGCCAATGAGTGCCAGGGTTCCTTTGGGGGCAGTTCGGTTCGGCATCGCGGCGAGGCTACCGCCGGGCTTGCCTTGGCGAATGGGACCTACCGGTCGGTAACCTCCCCACTTTTCCAACGGGGAGCAACAGAATGACCAAGCGGGTCGGAATCGTCGGTTCGGGGATCATGGGGAGCGGCATCGCGGAAGTCGCGGCGAAGGCAGGGACCGAGGTTGTCCTGCGCAGTCGGTCGCAGACGACGGCGGACGCGATGGTGGCCGGACTCGAGAAGTCCCTCGCCAAGCAAGTGGACCGCGGCAAGCTCGAAGACGCGGACCGGGTGGCAATCCAGGGCCGGGTCAGCGCAGTCACCGACCTCGGAGCCCTGGCCGAGTGCGACCTCGTGATCGAGTCGATCGTCGAAGACCTTCCCACCAAGAAGCACCTCTTCAGTGAGCTCGACCGGATCGTGAAGGATGGTGCGATTCTCGCGACGAACACGTCGACCCTTCCCGTGATCGAAATGGCAATGGAGACGGGCCGACCCGAGCTCGTCTGCGGTGTCCACTTCTTCAACCCCGCGCCGATGATGCCGCTCGTGGAGCTGGTGCGCGCGATCACCACCAGCGACGAGACCATGACCACCGTGCGCGCCTTCGCCGAGGCGTGCGGCAAGAACCCCGTTGAGGTCAAGGACCAGGCCGGCTTCATCGTGAACGCGCTGCTGTTCCCGTACCTCAACAACGCGGTGAAGCTCTACGACGCCGGAGTTGCCACTCGCGAAGACATCGACGCGGCAATGCAGGGTGGGTGCAACTTCCCGATGGGGCCGCTGGCCCTGCTCGACCTCGTGGGCCTCGACACCAGCCTCTCGATTCTCGAAGCGCTCTACGCCGAGTTCAAGGACCCGAACTACGCGCCCGCACCGCTGCTGCGCCGAATGGTGAGCGCCGAGCGGCTCGGTCGCAAGTCCAAGCAGGGCTTCTTCGACTACCGCAAGTAGGCCGAGCCATGACGCCACCCGACCGCCCGTGGATGATCCGCACCTATTCAGGGCACTCTTCGGCGCGGGCGTCGAACGAGCTGTACCGATCGAACCTGGCCAAGGGTCAGACCGGCCTGTCGGTGGCATTCGATCTGCCCACCCAAACCGGTTACGACCCTGATCACATCTTGGCGCGCGGTGAAGTGGGCAAGGTCGGGGTCCCGGTTCCGCATCTCGGTGAGATGCGCACGCTGTTCGAGGGCATCCCGCTTGGCGAGATGAACACGTCCATGACGATCAACGCCACCGCGATGTGGCTGATCGCGATGTACGTGGCATTGGCCGACGAGCAGGGGGTTGCGCGAGATCAGCTCTCGGGGACCAGCCAGAACGACATCGTCAAGGAGTATCTCTCCCGGGGCACCTTCATCTTCGGCCCGGAGGCGAGCCGGCGGCTCACCGTCGATCTCATCACCTACACGGTGCGCGAGATTCCGAAGTGGAACCCGATCAACGTCTGCCCGTACCACCTGCAGGAAGCCGGCGCGACCCCCGTGCAGGAACTCGCCTACGGACTCGCGACCGCGGTGGGCGTGCTCGACGCGGTGCGCGATTCGGGCCAAGTGAGCGCCGCCGACTTCCCCGAGGTTGTGGGTCGCATCTCCTTCTTCGTCGATGTCAGCACGCGCTTCGTGGAAGAGATGTGCAAGATGCGCGCGTTCGGCCAGATGTGGGAACGCATCTGTGCTGAGCGTTACGGCGTGACCGACGAGAAGCTGCGCCGATTCCGCTACGGCGTGCAGGTCAACTCGCTCGGCCTCACCGAAGCCCAACCCGAGAACAATGTGGCCCGAATCGTGTTGGAGATGCTCGGCGTCACGCTGTCTCGCGATGCTCGGGCTCGGGCAATCCAGCTGCCCTGTTGGAACGAGGCGCTCGGCCTACCGCGGCCCTGGGATCAGCAGTGGTCGCTACGCATGCAACAGGTACTGGCCTATGAAAGCGACCTCTTGGAGTACGGCGATCTCTTCGAAGGATCAAAGGTCGTGGAGGCCAAGGTGGCCGAACTCGTTGCCGAGGCCACCGCCGAGTTGGAGTGGGTCCTCGACGGTGGCGGCGCGTTCGCGATGATCGATGACGTGAAGACCCGGCTGGTGCAATCGAACGCGGCGCGGGTGCGCGCGATCGAAGCAGGGACTCGCAAGGTGGTGGGCGTCAACTGCTTCACCGAGACTGAACCGTCACCACTGACCGGCGCGGATGAGGGCCACATTCTCGAGCTCGATCCGGAGGCGGAACGCGAGCAGCTCGCGAGCCTCGCGCGCTGGCGCGAGGAGCGAGACGGCGCTGCGGTGGAGCAAGCCCTCGCCAACGTGGCCAAGATTGCGGCAACCGACGCGAACCTCATGGAAGCCACCATCGCGCTCGCGCGGGCGGGCGGCACCGTGGGCGAATGGGCCGGCGCGTTGCGCGAGGTGTTCGGTGAGTATCGGGCGCCGACCGGCGTCTCGGGCGTGGCCGCTTCGGTGGGCGACGCGATGATCGCGGTGCGCGAGAAAGTGCAAGCCGCGGCGGCTCGGCTCGGCGGACCCCTGCGGATGTTGGTGGGCAAGCCCGGCCTCGATGGCCACTCGAATGGCGCCGAACAGATCGCGGTGGCGGGACGGGACGCCGGCATGGAAGTGATCTACCAAGGGATCCGACTCACCCCGGAGCAGATCGTGGCCGCAGCGCTCGACGAGGATGTGGACGTGGTCGGACTCTCGATCCTTTCCGGCTCGCATCTGGAACTGGTTCCGGAGACGGTTCGGCTTCTCCGGGCTGCTGATGTGCAGGCCCCCGTGGTCGTGGGGGGCATCATTCCGCCCGCCGATGCTCGTCGCCTCGAGGCCGCGGGAGTGGCGCGGGTCTACACCCCCAAGGACTACGAACTCTCGGTGATCATGGACGATTTGACCGATCTCGCCACTGCATACCGGGAAGAGCGAAAAGCGCTCCACTAGGGCCGCCACGGCGCCGATGTATCAGGCGTGAAAGATCGGCAGCTCGCCTGCTCCATCGCGACCGGATTCGCGGCGCTCAGCTGCGGAATCCTTACCAGCGTGCTTGGCCTGCCCGTCCTCGGCATCGTCGCGGGCGGGTTCGGCTTCTTGGCCGCGATCTTTGCAACCGCGATCGCGGGGCGCGCATTTCGCGCCGAAGCGCTCAGCGCGGTCGTGACCAACGACCGAGATCAACTCCGCAGTGAGCTCGCGGCGCTCGCGGCGATCTTCGCGGATGAAGCCATCGCGGCCAATGCCGGTTCCCTCGCCCTTGCCCCCAACATCCCCATGGAGACTGCCGTGGACACCGTGTCCGGTTTACTCGAACAACAATTCTTCAAGGTGCTCGCGCAGCAACGCGTCGCCGCGGCGCGCCGACAGCTGCAACCCGTGGCGATCGTGATGTTCGAGATCGACGGACTCGACGGCTCGGACCAAGCCATGTGCGACCGGGCCATCGCCGAGCTCGGCGGGATCATTACCCAAACCCTGCGAGAGTCCGACGCCGCGTGTCGGATTGGCAACACCATGGCCGCCGCGATCCTCGAGGACACCGCCGAGGCGGGCGCCGTGTGGGCGGCGGAACGGATACGCGGGACACTGAACCAAACCGAGATCGGTGACACCATTACCGTCTCGGCCGGGATCGCCTGTTACCCCATCCACGCGCTGAGCGCACCGGAGCTGATCGACCGCGTCGGCTGTGCCCTCGCCGCCGCTCGCTCCCACGGTAGCGACCGCCTCGAGATTGCCACCGCGATGGATTGACCGGCCGGTGAGCCTGCTCCTTGAACGCCTGGGGATGAGTCTGGGGATAACTCGACGGTGGCGGTCAACCAACCAGGAAATGGCAGACGTTCGCTGCGCCGTCGGCACCACCGAGGGAATCCACAGCGTCATCCCCAGGAAACCGGCTCCTATCCCCAGGTTTGTCCACAGGAGGGTCCGCGATTTCCGGCGTCGGCGCTACCACACTGGCCGTTCGCGGCCACCTCGAGGAGTTGTTGGGGCCCGCATCCACGTGCGGTTCTCTACGCCGACGCTCCTCGAGGCGTGTCGCGTCCCTCCTGCGTCAGGGTGCGGATGCGCCACCATCGGCATCGGCGCCGTCGTCGGCTGAGTCACCCGGCTTCGCTTCGAGTTCGGCGAGCACTGCGTCGGTGTCGGCACCGAGTGCTCGGCCGGCGAATCTCACCTCCCCGGGAGTGCGCGAGAACCCGGCGATGAGGCCGGGCATCGTCACTCCATCCACCTCGATCAACGAACCGCGCTCCACCACATGCGCATCCTTGGCCACATCACCAACGGTGTAGACCGGCGCGATCGCACACTCGGCGGCTTCGAACGCTGCGATGACCTCGGCCTCGTCGCGCGCGCCGATCCAGTTGCTTACGATTGCGTCGAGCTCGCGGCGATGCGCCACCCGCCCGTCGAAGGTCGCGAACCGTTCGTCGTGCCCAACACCGAGCAGGCCCATCAGGCGGGCGGCGACCGACTCGGCCGACGCGGAGATCGCGATCCACGCGCCGTCGGCGCACCGATACGTGCCGCGCGGAACGGAGTACGGAATCCCGCTGCCGAGGCGGGGCTGCTCGTACCCGAGGTGCGCCGAAGCACTGTGCAGCGGACCCATGAGGCTCAACATGGAGTCGAGCAGATTGACATCGATCACCTGCCCCTCTCCGGTCCGGTCACGATGACGCAATGCCACCATCACTGAGAACGCGCCGACGAGCGCGGTCACTTCGTCGGTGAGTGCGATCGGCGGGGGCAGCGGCGCACCGTCGGGTTCACCATTGATTGCCGCGAACCCACTCATGGCCTCGGCCATGGTCGCAAAGCCCGGACGCTGGGCATAGGGCCCCGTTTGGCCGAAGCCGGTCACCCGAAGCACCACGAGTCCCGGGTTCACCGCGAGGAGATCCTCGGGGTCGAGGCCAATCCGTTCGAGCGTGCCCGGCCGCAGATTCTCGATCAGCACATCCGCATCGGCCAACAGTGCGCGCATATGCACCAGTCCCGCCTCGGTCTTGAGATCGAGCACGATCGTCCGCTTCCCGCGGGCCACGAGCTTCCACATATAGGAGTCACCGTCCCTGGGATCGACCCAGCCCAGGCGCCGAGTGCCGTCGCCACCCGGCGGCTCGACCTTCACCACATCGGCCCCGTAGTCGGCGAGGTAGCGCGCCGCGCCCGGAGCGGCGATCACCGTGGCCATGTCGATCACGCGGATACCCTCGAGTGCCTGCACAGCCGCCCAGGATAGGGAGCTACCGTCATCGGTCCATGAAGGTGCTGCAGGCTCCCGGCATTCTGGAATCACCGGCGCGGGTCGCGGCCACCGCGCGGACGCCATTGCGCGTGGGTGCGGTCCAACACCGTTGGCATGCCGACCCCATGGTCCATCGGGCCGCACTCTCGGATGGGGTGGCCGCCGCGGTCGATGCCGGTGCCGCACTCGTCTGTCTCCAGGAACTCACACTCTCGCCGTACTTCGCGATCACACCGTTGTCACCCGTCCCCGTCATTCCCGAGCCATTGCCCGGCGGACCGACGCACGCATTCGCGGCCTCGCTCGCGGCCGAGCACCGGGTACCGATCCACGCGTCGTTGTACGAGATCGACCCAATCGGCGGACCGGTTGACGGGCTCGGATTCAATACCGCGATCGTGGTGGCGCCAGACGGCGCGCTGCTGGCGAGGACCCGCAAGGTTCACATCCCCGTGACCGCGGGGTACTACGAGGATCGGTACTTCCGCGGCGGCGATACGGGGCATCCCATCGTCTCGATCGGCGACGCGGTGTTCGGATTCCCCACGTGTTGGGACCAATGGTTTCCCGAACTCGCGCGGGCCTACTCACTCGCAGGAGCCGAGGTGCTCGTGTATCCCACCGCTATCGGTTCCGAGCCCGATCATCCGGGCTTCGACACCCAACCGTTATGGGAACAGGTCATCCGCGCCAACGGCATCTCGAGCGCCACGTTCATGGTCGCGGTCAATCGGATCGGGACCGAGACGGGCACCACCGAAACCGGCGACGAGACCAGCATCACGTTCTACGGCTCGTCGTTCATCTCGGACCCCTATGGACGCGTCTTGGTGCAAGCCCCGCGCGACGAGCCCGCGGTGATCGTCGCCGACCTCGAGCTCGACCAACGCCGCGACTGGCTCGACCTCTTCCCTTTCCTCACCACCTGACACTAAAGCAGCGGTGGTGGAGCGGACCGCGGGAGTACTCGGGGTAGAGACCGCCGTAGAGGAAGCGAGTGCGCTCCGACCAGGACAACGCCGCCGGACTGCTCAGCCGGTGGATTACCTGGGTATACCCACCCTCGTAGACCTGATATTCGGCCCACACCCCGAGGTACTCCTTGACCGCGCCGACCTCCACGAACGGCACGTTGCGCGCCTCGGGAAATCGTCGGACCCGGTTGCGATGAGTGTGACCCGCGAAGTAGCCCACGATGTTCTCGCGCCGCCCCACGACCGCGGCGAACGCTTCACTGCTGTCCGGGTCGATGCCGAAGTAATTCTCTGACCGAGTGTCGGAACGGAGATTCCAGATCTGATGGTGACCGAAGACGAAGACCGGACCACTCGTCTCCGCCGCCGTCGCGTCGAGCCACGCAAGTTGGTCACGGGTGATCTGGCCACCGGGGAGCGTCGGCCGCACGGTGTCGATCACCGCGAGGGTCACGCCGTTGCGGTCGACTGCGTAGGGCGCGCCTTCGAGCGCCATGGTGGGATCCTGCATTGCATCGTGGTTCCCGCGCACGTGATGCAGTGTTGATCCGAACTGGGCGTAGGTGTCGAGGAAGAGTTGGTATTCCTCATCGCTTCCCACACAGGTGAGGTCGCCTTTCGCCACCACCACATCGGGGCCGAGCGCCGCGATTTCAGCCACCGCGGCACGGTTCATCGTGATCGGATACGGATCTTCGCCGGGCTCGGCGCGGACCCACGGACCGAGTTCGGCCTCGGGGATGCTGTGAATCATTCCGCACACGGTCTCGCCGAAATGCACATCATTCACGGTCGCGAACGTGGCGAGGTGGCGACCCTCCGGTGCTCCCAGCGTGCGCACCGACGCCGGCAGGGTCTCCGTGGGGACGTTGTGGCCTTCCACCGCGATCGGGATCTCGGTGTCGGGCGCGAGACCAGCCGCATGCACCACATGGTGCGGCCCGACGGTGGTGATCTCCTGGTCGCCGATGCGGGTGGTCACCGTCCGATCGTGGTCGGTGACAAAGGTGACGGTGAGCGTGTCCGGGCCCACCGACGCGACCTCGGCATCACGCGGCACGGTCATGCCCACTCCAGCCTCACGCGCGGGCCCGGCGTCCGATCCGACCCGAGAGGCGCCAATCGCCGCGGCTGAGTCCCGTGCGCCGTGCCGCCAACCGCGATGCGGTGACCCAGCGCGACTGCTCCGGCACATCGATCTCGGGACCAGGAGCGCCCGGCGCGAACACCACCGTCAACGCGGCGACGATCGCGGCCACCTCTTCAGCCGACGCGTCCGGCGCCACCACCCGGAGATCCGCGGTCATCAGAGGGGAACGTTCCCGTGCTTGCGCGCCGGCATCTGTTCCTTCTTGGTCTTCAGCATGTCGAGCGCGCTCACGAGTACCCGCCGAGTGTCACGCGGGTCGATCACCGCATCCACGTAACCGCGCTCGGCAGCGTTGTAGGGGTTCGCGAAACGCTCCGAGTACTCCAGGTCCCATTCGGCCTTGCGGGCCACCGGGTCTTCGGCATCGGCGAGTTCGCGCCGCAGCAAGATGTTGGCGGCGCCGTTCGCGTCCATTACCGCAATCTCCGCGGAGGGCCACGCATACGCGAGGTCGGCACCGATGGACTTGGAGTTCATCACCACGAACGCCCCGCCGTAGCCCTTGCGGGTGATGATCTGCACGCGCGGCACGGTGGCTTCGCAGTAGGCGTAGAGCAGCTTGGCGCCGTGGCGAATGATGCCGTCGTACTCCTGGTTGGTACCGGGCAAGAACCCGGGGACATCCACGAAGGTCACGAGCGGAATGTTGAACGCGTCACACGTCCGTACGAAACGCGCGGCCTTCTCCGACGCCTCGATGTCCAAACAGCCGGCGAGCACCTGCGGTTGGTTGCCCACGATGCCCACTACCTGACCCGCGACCCGAGCGAAGCCGCACACAATGTTCATCGCCCACTTCGCGTTGACCTCGAAGAAGTCGCCGTCGTCAACCACTTCGGCGATGACCTTCTTCATGTCGTAGGGCTTGTTCCGTGCGTCGGGGATCAGATCGAGCATGCCCTCGCAGCGCCGGTCGGGATCGTCCTCGGGCTCGAAATACGGCGCGTCCTCGAGGTTGTTCGACGGCAGGAACGACAACAAGTAGCGGACCTGCTCGAGGCACGTTTGCTCGTCGTCGAACACGAACGCGGCGACCCCGGACTTCGACGCGTGCGTCATCGCACCGCCCAACTCTTCCTGAGTCACGTCCTCACCCGTGGCGGCCTTCACTACGTCGGGTCCGGTGATGAACATGTGCGACGTGCCCTTGACCATGAAGACGAAGTCGGTCATGGCGGGTGAGTAGACGGCACCACCCGCGCAGGGTCCGAGGATCACACTGATCTGGGGGATCACTCCCGACGCGCTCACATTGCGCTGGAAGATCTTTCCGTAGCTGGCGAGCGAGACCACGCCTTCCTGGATGCGCGCGCCCGCACCGTCGTTGAGCCCGATGAAGGGTGCGCCGGTACTGGCGGCGAGGTCCATCACCTTGTGGATCTTCTCGGCGAACACTTCGCCGAGCGCTCCGCCGAACACGGTGAAGTCCTGCGAGAACAGGAACACCTTCCGACCCTCGACGGTCCCCCATCCGGTGACCACTCCGTCGGTGAGCGGGCGGTTGTCCTCGATGCCGAACCCATGCGCGCGGTGGCGCGCCAGCATGTCGAGTTCGTGAAAGGAGCCCGGATCGACGAGGAGATCGATTCGTTCCCGCGCGGTCAGTTTCCCGCGACTGTGTTGCCGCTCAATCGCACGGGGACTCCCGGCGTTGAGGGCCTGCTCCCGCCGTTCCTCGAGGTGCTGCAACTGCTCCTCGATGGGATGGGCGGTGGGGACGGCCGGCGGTGTGGTGCCGGTGGTGGGTTCCTGTGCGGCCATAAGGCGCAGAGGATACCGGTCCGGTGGTGACCACTCTCCGACCGCCGGGTCGTTCGCCGCTCAGGCCTCCCCGACGGCGTCGAGCACTTCCGGCCGCCGACCCAGGATGCCGAGATGACCGGCGTCGGGCCAGACCACCAGGCGCCTGCGGAATCTGGTGGGTGTAGGTGCGAGCGTCGGCCTCGTTGTGGCGATCCAGGGTGCCATGGAACACGGTGGTGGGCACCGTGATGTCGGCCAGCACCAACCCCCAGGGCAGCCACATCGCAACCAGATCCGCGGCGAACCCTGAGCACCGTGGAACAGCAGCACCGGCAACCCGGCGGGTCGCCGTCCTCGTAGGCGAGCGTTCGCCCGTCGGCAAGCTTCAGGGTGGACACCGGAACGCGGCGCTACTCCTGGACCAGCTCGATCAGGGTTCCGAACGCAGTCTTGGGATGCACGAACGCGACGGTGGTACCCCGACTCCCGGGCCGCGGAGCTTCGTCGATCACCCGGTGACCCGCGGCCTTCACGCGATCAAGTGCCTCGGCGCAGTCCGCCACTCGGTACCCGATGTGATGAATGCCTTCGCCCTTCTTGGCGAGGTACTTGGCCACCGGCGAATCGTCACGGGTGGGCGTGAGCAGTTGCACGTAGGAGTCGGCCACCTTCAGCAGCGCTTCTTCCACGCCGTCGGACTCGATCACTTCGCGGTGATCGACCGTGCAGCCAAAGGTATCTTGGTAATACGCGATCGCCGCCTCGAGGTCGGTAACGGCAATGGCAACATGATCGATCTCAGTGAGCAGCATCCCGGGATCGTATCGAGCGCGCGTCGGAGATCGGTCAGGCGACGTCGTTACGCGACCGACTTCATCTGCACCACGAACCACAGCGGCTCGTTGGGGCCGATGTCGGCGCCTTGACCGCTCGGGCCGTAGGCCAGGTCACTCGGGATCCCGAGGAGCCGCGTGCCGCCCGCCTTCATGCCGAGGAGCCCCTGCGACCATCCCTTGATCACGCCGTTGAGTGGGAAGGTCGCGGGCTCACCCCGTGAATAGGACGAGTCGAAAATCTTCCCGGTGGAACACGCCACCCCGATGTAGTCGACGGTCACACTCGACGTGGCCGCAACTTCGGTACCGGTGCCGGGAGACAGGTCTTCGATCAACAGTTCGGTGGGAGCGGGACCAACCTTGACCGGCACCTCGGGCGAGCCCGCGGGGAGTGGGTCGGCCACTGCGACACACGTCTTCGGCGCCGGCGCGGTGGTGCTCGAGTCTCCGAATGCCGGCGGACCCGACTTGTTGCCCGTCGACACCTTGGTCGCCGAGCTACTGCCGCATGCGGCAACGAGGGCCACCGTAGTCAGGAGCAGAGCGGCGCGAGGGAAGAGCGTTCGAAGATGTGTCATAGCCAGAGAAGGTACCTCCATCTCGCCGTTGAAATGCACCACCCAGCTCCCGTCAGGCGTGCCGGCGGAACAGGGTGATCTCGGGGAGCAGCCGCTCGCGCATCTCACCATTCGTCACGCCGAGACCCTCTTCGGGCGCGAGGCAGAGCACGCCGAGTTTGCCCTCGTGCATGTTGTGGTGCACTTGGTACGCGGCCTCACCCACGTCGGCGAGGGTGAACACCTTCGAGAGGGTGGGATGGACCTTCCCCTCGCACACTGCTCGGTTCGCCTCCCACGCTTCCCGGTAGTTCGCGAAATGGCAACCCTTGAGCGTCTTGAGGTTCATCCAGAGGTAGCGGTTGTCGTACTCGATCATGAACCCGCTCGTGGCCGCGCACGTGATGATCATCCCGCCGCGTTTCGCCACGAACACCGACGCGCCCATCGTGGACCGACCCGGATGCTCGAACACGATGTCGGGATCGGTACCCGAGACCTCGCGGATCTTCTTGCCGAAGCGCTTCCACTCACTCGGGTCCTGCACGCCCTCGTCGTTCCAGAACTTGTAGTCCTCGGCACGCCGATCGATCACGGCTTCGATGCCCATTTCGTTCAGGAGCGCCACCCGCTTCTCGCTCGACACCACCGCCACCGGCGTACCGCCACCGTTACGCACGTACTGGCACGCATAGGCGCCGATCCCACCCGTGGCGCCCCAGATCAGGACCGTCTGGCCTTGGGTCATATGCGAACCGTTCGGGCTCACGATCATGCGGTAGCTCGTGGAGTTACAGAGCGCATTGACCGCGGCCTCTTCCCAGGTGAGGTGCGCGGGCTTGGGCATCAGCTGGTTGGCCTTCACCACACTGAGATCGGCGAGGCCGCCGAAGTTGGACTCGAAACCCCAGATGCGCTGGTTCGCCGCCATCATCGAGTCGTCGTGCGCAGAGGGTTCTTGGTCGTCGAGATAGTTGCAGTGGACGGTCACGTTGTCGCCCGGCTTCCAGTTGCGGACCGCCGATCCCACGCGCAACACCACACCCGAGGCGTCGCTGCCGATCACGTGGTACGGCTGGTCGTGGCGCGCGCCCCACACGCTCTCTCGCCCGAGCCGTTTCAGAAACCCGAACGTGGAGAGCGGTTCGAAGATCGAAGTCCACACCGTGTTGAAGTTGATCGAACTCGCCATCACCGCGAGCGCCACTTCGTCAGGCGCGATCTCGGGGAAGGGGAAGTCCTCCACGTGCACCGAGGTCCGCGGGTCTTTGGCCTCGGATGCGAGGCCCGCGAACATCTCCTGCTCGTCGGCGCGCACAAGCGCGCCCCGCACGCCTTCGGGCAGCGGGAGCGCGGCCAGGGCGTCGCCCGGCGCGCCTTCGAGGACTGCGGAACGGATGGCATCAATCTCGGTCGTCATGGCACGGGAACGTAGTTGCGTACTCCGCTCCATTGCCTACCCACTCCCGAGACGGAGCTTGCGGAGTCGAACAGTTTGGGGAGCGAGCCCCCGCCACCGCCACCCATCGGAGCACGAGCGGACGGACCGACAGGTGGACAAAACGGCGGGTTCGGGGACTACGATTCTCCTTCCTTACTCGTCGGTAACCCACCGACGTCCAGCTCTCAACGGGAGTTCGCCATGCCCGGCTCTGTGATTGTCTCCACCGCCCGCACCCCGATCGGCAAACTCTCCGGAGCATTCGCCTCGTTGAGTGCGATGGACCTCGGTGGCGTTGCCATCAAGGGTGCGCTCGAGCGCGCGGGTGTGGGGCCCGAGCAGGTGGACTACGTGATCATGGGTCACGTGCTCCAGGCCGGGCAGGGCCAGATCACCGCTCGGCAGGCGGCCGAAAAGGCCGGCATCCCGATGAGCGTTCCGGCAATCACCATCAACAAGGTGTGTCTCTCCGGCATCAACGCCCTCTACCTCGCCGACCAGATGATCGCGTCCGGCGACGCCGAGGTCGTGGTCGCCGGTGGCATGGAATCGATGACCAACGCTCCGTACTTGCTGCCCAAGGCGCGCGCCGGTTACCGGATGGGGAACAGTGAGGTCATCGACTCCCTGATCCACGACGGGCTGTGGTGCGCGTTCGACATGGAGCACATGGGAACCGGTACGCAGCGCTACGCCGATACCCACGAGGTCGACCGTTCGGCCCAGGACGATCTCGCGGCGAAGAGCCACGAGCGCGCCGCCGCGGCGATGAAGGCCGGTCGGCTGGCCGACGAGATCGTCCCGGTCCCCGTTCCCCAACGCAGGGGGGACCCGGTGATGGTCCTCGAGGACGAAGGGGTCCGACCCGAGACCACCACAGAATCCCTCTCGAAGCTGCGGCCCGCCTTCTCGAAAGAGGGCACGATCACCGCGGGGAACGCGTCGCAGATTTCGGACGGCGCGGCCGCGCTCATCGTGATGAGCCGCGAGAAGGCCGAAGAGCTGGGCGCCACGCCGATCGCCGAGCTCGTGGGCTTCGGGATGGTGGCGGGGCCCGACCCGTCCTTGTTGCACCAGCCGTCACGTGCGATCAAGCGGGCACTGGACCAGGCCAACCTGCCGGTCACCGATGTGGATCTGTTTGAGCTCAACGAGGCGTTCGCCGCGGTCGGTGTTGCGAGCATGCGCGACCTCGGGATCAACGACGACGTCGTGAACGTGAACGGTGGCGCGATTGCGCTCGGTCACCCGGTGGGCATGAGCGGTGCGCGCATCGTCGGCTCGATCATCCATGAACTCCGCCGCCGCGGCGGTGGCCTCGGCGCCGCCGCCCTCTGCGGTGGTGGCGGCCAAGGCGACGCCGCGCTGATCCGGACTCTGTAACCAAGCGTCGACTTGGCCGGGTTTGGCGCCAAGGCGACGCCGCGCTGATCCGGACTCTGTGCGTGACGGGACCAGCGCGACTGCTCCCGGAGGGTGATTCGCTCCACCTTGTCGAGTGATCTCCCGTACCTCCTGGGCAGAGTCCGCGAACTCACCGAGGCCTTCAAGGCTGGAGATCACGAATCGGCCGACGCATTCCGAGATCTCGTCGCGCTCTTCTTCACCCTGACGGTCGGCACGACTGATCACCCGCGCCTCACCTACCTCTCGGGTAGTCGGGACAAGTCGGCGCTCGGCGGAATGGGCGGGCTGACGACTCCGTTGTGTTTGGCCGATGGTCGATACCTCAAGTTGGTCATCAACCTCAGCTTGGAACCAGCTGCCGTCGTTCGGCGGCTCAAGGTGTTCGATTCGAGCTACCAATATCAATGCGATGCCGACGGCAAGGACTGGGTGTTCCGATACGACTACCAACGGAACGCGCCCAACCGTCACCCGCCTTCACACCTTCACGTTCGAGGGGACCTCCATTCATCCGGCGTCTTGATGGACGGGCAGACCCTGGAACGCGTCCACTTCGCTATGCCGCGCGTCTCGATCGAAGCCGTTCTACGACTTCTGATTGAACAGTTCAACGTCCCGACCGCCGAACCAGCCGAGATCTGGCGGCCCGTGCTGCACTTATCCGAGACTCTGTTCAGTGAGATCGCTCACCAGCCGCAGTCAGGTCCCTCCGAGTAGCACCGCCCATTTCAAACTGACCCAGTACCCGCCCGCGCTGCTCGACCCGCTCGCGGAGGGGTGGGCGTGGACTTCGATGAGTTTGGCGATGCTGACTCGGGTTCGACTGAACCACCGTTCGGTTCACACTGTGCGTTCCCGCGTCGCGGACTACGGCGTCGAACGCGACGAGACGGTTGCCGCCGCGATCACCACGTAGATCGCGATCACCGCGAGGCCGATGCCGAACGAGACCCAGATCCACGTCTTGGCGTTCTTCGACGCTTGCGACGCGCCGGAGTAGTCGCCGATCGCCAGCTTTCCGTTGACCTGAGCGGCGTAGACAATCGCCACGATGCCCGCGGGCAGGCAACAAAACAGCGTGGCGAGAATCGCCTGCGCGAGGTAGGTGGGCACCTGACCCATGGGCATGCCACCTCCCGGCGGCGCTCCATATCCGCCTCCGGGCGGAAGTGGGGGTGGGGGCGGAGGTGGGTACTGCGTCATCGGTTCTCGTTTCGTTCGGCCGGCGTTCAGCCGGGAGCGAGCAGGGTGAACGGACTGGACGGAATGTTGCGAAGAATCCAGAACGCGAGCACCGCGACGGCGAGTGCGGCGGTCTGGCGGCCGGTGAATCGCGGCGTGCTCCACCGAGGTCCGCCGACCATCGCGGTGAGCCCGGCAAAACACCACCACACCATGAGCGGGATGAACACGAACGCGAGCGGGTTCATGTGCAACGCACCCAATGGATCACCCACCATCAATCGGTGCATCATGCGCGTTGACCCACAACCAGGGCAGTAGAGCCCCGTCATTGCCCGAAAGGGACACAGCACCGGCCCACCGCTGGGGTCGACGATCCCGATCGCCACACACGCACTCAGACCAATGGCACCGGCGATGATCGGCCCGAGGAGTGGACGCGGAACAGAACCCGGCGCGGTCGATGCTCTCGGCGAAGGCGCGGACCCGATGTTGCGATCCACGATTCCCAATCCCTGCACAGGAAGGAGGGTAGAGGTGTTCACCAGGTTCCGCGCGGACATGAACAGCATCCGCGGCGATACCAACGCGCGCCGTTAGCGTCACACCGTCATTTGACGATCGGAGACCGTGATGTCCCAGTTCCCACCCGACGCACCGCCCCCGCCCCCTCCGCCGCCTCCTCCGGGTGGATCAGGCGCGTACGGCGGCAACCAACCCGCCGAGGCAACCGCCGCGATCAAGTTCGGTTGGGAGAAGTTCCAGGAACACTGGAAAGTGATCACCACCGCGTTGATCGTCGGGTTCTTGGCCATCATCGGAATGCTCATCATCGGCTACCTGATCCGCGACAGTCTCACGTCGGTCGACAACAGTAACTGTCGATTCACGCAGAGCGGATTCTCGGGTTGCGATACCGGCCCGGGCTTCTTCACCACGCTGATCGCCAACGGAATCTTCCAGATCCTCTATTACCTGGGGACGACGATCCTCCAGCTGTTCATCATCCGCGCCACGTTGATGATCGTTCGGGGCGAACCGTTGGACGCGAAGCGGATCATGTCGACTGACAACCTCGGGAACTACATCCTGACGGCGCTCCTCGTAGCGGTCCTCACGTTTGTCGGCTTCCTCTTGTGCGTCCTGCCGATGTTTGCGGTCATGTTCTTCACCATGTTCTGGGGGTACTTCGTGGTCGACAAAAACATGTCGCCGATCGAGGCCATCACCGCGAGTTTCAACCTGGTCAAGGACAACGCCGGCGCAGTGATCATCTTCTTGCTGCTGTCGTGGGCTGTCACGCTCTTGGGCTTCATCGCCTTGTGCGTGGGCATCGTCGTGGCCATACCGGTGGTCACCATCGCGACTGGCTACATGTACAAGCGTCTGCAGGGCGAGCCCGTCGCGGCGTAGCCCACACCTGAACCATACGGAACGACCCCGGTCCTTGCGACCGGGGTCGTTCTGGGTCCGAACCCAACCATCTCGGCACGTATCCGCTGCTCGGTCGGGCGCCTCTCGTAGCGTGAGCCCTGATGGAATACGCGAACCTCCGCCCCTTCGGAATCGGGGAGGTTCTCGATGCCGCGCTGCGGATCTACCGAAAGCGGTTCGGCGCGCTCGTCATCGCCGTTGCGTTCGTGGTGGTGCCGCTCCAGGTGGTGCAGGTGCTGTTCCAGATCTCCCGCCCGGCCGAGCGGACCATCTTCCGGAGCCAGGGCCAGCTGTTCGTGCGGAGCGGTCCGTCGCCGAACACTGCGTTCGCGTTGCTGCTCGTGACCGTGCTCGTCAGCCTGTTCACCACGGCACTCGCGCAAGGTGCCTCGATGCGGATCATCGCGGACCAATACCTCGGCACCCAAACCTCCTGGTCCGCCTCCCTGCGTGCCGCACTGAAACAGATCTGGTCCCTCCTGTGGGTGGGGTTCCTGGCCAGCCTCTGCTGGGTGCTCGGCATCATGGCGTGTGGCATCCCCGGGGTGTATCTCTACGTGGCGTTCTCCGTGGCGATTCCCGTCCTGCTCATGGAGGGCACCAAGGGCAGCAAAGCACTCGGGCGCTCGCGCCGGCTCGTCAGTGGACGCTGGTGGCCCACGTTCGCCGCGTTGGTGGTCGTGGCGTTGCTTTCGTACGTGCTCACGCTGCTCGCCGCATTGTTGGTAGGCGGCAGCACCATTCTCGGTGGTGGAGCCTCCACGTCCACTGGGGTCACAGTCATGCAGGGCGCGCTCAACGCACTGATCGCCGTGTTCACGACCCCGATGACCGCAGCGGTGGCCACGGTGATCTACTTCGACCTCCGCGTGCGCAAGGAAGGGTTCGACATTGCGCTCATGACCCAACGCCTCGAAGCTGCTCCGGTTCCGGCGTCGTGCGGGCCGGCCACGTTCCCCACCACAATGCCGACACCGACACCGACACCGACACCGGCGCCGGACACCGACCTGAGCTGGTCGGCACCCGTGCGTTGGCCCCCACCTGACGCCACCACCGCGACGGATACGACACCGCCGTCACCAAGGTCCCCGTGGGCCGATGAACCGCCGCCGACGGGCCCACCCTCAGAACCGCCCGCGTGAACCAGTACCTCAGCATCGGCCGTCCGTTCGACGTGAGTCCCGGTGCAGCACGCGACACCGCCCGCGAAATCTTGAGCCAACGCGAGTTCCGGCCTGAACACTCACCGAAGCCGCTCGAAGGTGTCGTCCGCTGGATCAGCGACCGGATCGACGGCATCGTCAACGCGATCGGCGACTTCCTCAACGGACTCTTCAGGCCCTTGTTCCGCATCCTTCCGGGAGACCTCGGGACCGTGCTCGGGTTCGCGCTCTGCATAGGTATCGCCGCGCTCGTGATCTGGCTCGTCAGCCGCAACGTGGTCCGCAACTCCAAGCGCGCCGCCGATCGCCCCAGTCAGCGCGCCCAAGCCGCCGATGATCCCAACGAGCTCGAAGCCGCCGCGCAACGCGCGGAGCGCGAGCAACAGTTCGACCTTGCGATCCGGTTTCGCTATCGAGCGGGGCTGATCCGGCTTGATCGCGCCGGCGTGATCGAACTCCAACCCTGGAACACCGCCGCGCTGCTGACCCGACGAGTCGCATCCCCCCGATTCGAGCGAATCACCGACACCTTCGAAGCCGTGACGTACGGCGGGCGCACGGCGAACGGGTCCCAAGCGAACACGGTGCGCGCGGAATGGTCGACCCTCCTCACCGAAGTGAGCCAGCGGTGACCGCGTCTGCACCCGCGACCGCGCCCGGAGTTCGCAGTCGCTGGAACACGATTCCCGCGGGCCTCCGCGCCGCGCTGGTGGTCGCAGTACTTTTCGTGATGTTGATCGCGTCGGTGGGGATCGTGGACCGCGCGACCCGCGGCCGCCAACAACGCTCGTACGACACGCGCGGCTCCGCCCGGTCGACCGCAACGAACGGCGTGAAGGCCTTCCGTCTGTTGCTCGACCACTACGACATCTCGACCACCGACCTCGCCGGATCACTGCACGCGGCCGTCTCCCGCGGGCGCCTACCGCTCGCCTCCACGCTTCTGGTGCTCGACTCGCCGTTCCCCACCGATGCGGATCGCCGCGCGGTGAACGACTTCGCCCGGGCCGGGGGCCGGGTGATCGTCGCCGGGTCGGGAGCGAGAGACTGGATCAACACTCGCCGGCCGGGCATCACCCACTCCGAACTGCGCACATCCCTCGTTCGGTTCCACCGCCGGTACCTCATCCAGACGTCCGGGACCACGCGATGGTCAACTGCCCGCGGCCCTGAGCTGGTCGTCACCCGCACTATCGGCGCGGGCCACATCCTTCTCGTGGCCGAGAGTTCGATCTTTCAGAACCAACTCCTCGGGAAGCGTGACAACGCCGCGCTCGCGTTGGCACTCGTGGGCGACACCCACCAGGTCGGGTTCGCTGAAGGACCCCATGGCCTGAGCGGCGCCACTGGCTGGTCAGCGATCCCGGGCGGATGGAAGGTCGCGATCATCGGCAGCGCACTCGCGCTCCTCCTGGCGGCCACGGCCCGCGGCCGCCGAATCGGACCCGCCGAACGAGCGGGTCGAGCGCTGGATCCGCCTCGGCGCGCGTCGGCCGACGCGTTGGCCGCCGCGCTGGGTCGGGCGCGGCGGCCCGACGCGGCGCTCGGAGATCTCCGGACGATCACTCGCCAACGCGTCATCGCCGTGGGTGTGGACGCCGCCAGCGTGGACGCCCTCACCGCCGACGCCACGGACGCCGCAGTTCACGGCGCGGCACTCGCGGCGGGGTACTCGCCGTCCGAGGCCGCCGCGTTGGTCGGTCCGTTGAGCGAGAAGCAATCGATCATTGCCCTTGGGCGCGCGTTCGCCCGCAGCCAGAGAGGAACCCTGTGAGAGAGATTCGCTCGCGTTTGCTGACCGAGATCCGCAAGGTGGTGGTGGGCCAAGACGACACCGCCGACTTTGTCCTTGCCGCCATCTCCGTCCAAGGTCACGTGTTGCTGGAGGGCGTGCCGGGCGTGGCGAAGTCACTGCTCGCGAGCACCATCGCGCGGGCACTCGGCGTGTCGTTCCGACGGGTGCAGTTCACCCCCGACATGTTGCCATCGGACCTCACCGGGACCATGGCACTGCGCGGTCAGGAGTTGGGCTTCCGTCCCGGACCGGTCTTCACCAACATGCTCCTGGCCGATGAAATCAACCGCACGCCTCCGAAGGCACAGTCGGCATTGCTCGAGGCGATGCAAGAACGGCAGGTTTCGATCGACGGCACCTCCCATCCGCTGCCCGATCCGTTCCTCGTCATTGCCACCCAGAACCCGATTGAATACGAGGGCACCTATCCCCTCCCCGAGGCGCAGCTCGACCGGTTCCTGGTGCAGGTGAGCATGGGCTATCCCGCGCCCGCCGACGAGCTCGCCATGTTGCACATCGCCCACCACGGCGTGGTGCCCGCATCGATGGACGGCGTGGAAGCAGTGACGAATCTCGAGGAGCTCGGCGCGTTGCGGGCGCTCGTGGATGCCACCATCGTGAGCGACGACATCCTCGGCTACATCGCGGCGCTCGGACTCGCGACGCGTCGCCTCCCGAGTGTGTTGCTCGGCGCGAGCCCACGATCGTTGATGCACTTACTCGCCGCGAGCAAGGCCTCCGCGCGTATGGCCGGGCGCGATTACGTGACCCCCGACGACGTCGCCTGGATGGCGCCCGCGGTGTGGCGCCATCGTCTCCAACTTCGGCCCGAAGCCGAACTCGAACGCGGCACGAGTGACGACGCCATCAGGACCGCATTCGCATCCGTTGCGGTTCCGCGGTAACGCGTGCTCATCCTCTGGGTCGCGCTGGCGGCGTTGGCGATCATCGCACTCGGCGTCGCGCCCGTGATGCCCACGGCGCGCGCGGGTCTGCTCGGCGTTGTGCTTGCGCTCAGCGCGATCGCGTTGCCCGGACCGGTCGTTGGGTTCGCGGCCGTCGTCGTGGCCGGCGCGATCATCGCCGACGCGCTCTTCGCACGGCCCACGCCCAATACGACCCGTGACCTCCCGCGCCTCCTCGTGAGGGGTCAGCCGGGAAGGATCTCTGTCTCGGTCACCGACTCGCCGCCCGGGACGATTCGGGTACGCCAGCCCCGTTCCGAGGAAGTGTGGATCACTCCACCCGAGTCCGATACTCGACTCGATGCCGAGGTCATTGCCGGCCGGAGAGGACGCCACCACCTTCCGCCCGTCGCCGTGCGCATCACCGGGCCGTTGCGGCTGGCGGCCTGGTACCGCACGGCGGGCGAGATCGCCGAGGTGGTGGTGTATCCAGATGTTCCCAACGCTCGACGCATCGCCACCGCGGTCCGGCGCGGACTCTTTCGCGATTCCGGGGAACTCACTCGCGGCCCGCTCGGGCTCGGCACCGACTTCGAGTCGATTCGCGATTACCTCCCGGACGACGACATTCGCCAGGTGAACTGGCCCGCGACCCAGCGCCAGGGTCGGCCGATGAGCAACCAGTACCGAGTGGAGCAGGACCGCATCGTGATCGGACTCGTCGACAGCGGACGCCTGATGGGCGCGCCCATTGGTGATCGGACCCGGCTCGACGCCGCGCTCGACGCGTTCACCGCCGTCGCCTACGTGGCCGATGAGCTCGGCGATCGGTGCGGTGTGGTCGCGTTCGCCGACTCCGTGCGGCGGCGGATCGAACCGCGTCGGCGCGGCGCCGACGGGGTCGTGCGCGCGATCTTCGACCTCGAGCCCGCGCCGGTGGACGCCGCGTACGAGCTGGCCTTCCATTCGGTGGGCGGCGGCAAGCGCGCGCTGGTGATGGTCTTCACCGACCTCCTCGACGACGCCGCGGCATCCGAGCTACTTCGTGCAGTCCCCGTGTTGGCCCGTCGCCATGCGGTGATCGTGGTCAGCGCGATCGACCCCGACCTGGATCACTACCGGCGCACGCCGCCCGCCACGGTTCCTGAGGTGTATCGAGCCGCCGCGGCGGTGGATCTGCTCGCCCACCGCCGTGCCGTGGTGTACGGGCTCGAACGCGCCGGCGCGACCGTGATCGAAGCGCTGCCGAATGCTCTCACCGAGGCGTGCGTGCGCAGCTACCTCAGGGCGAAGACCCGCTCGCGTCTGTAAGGCGCGGTCGTAACGCAATCGGCTCCACCGGTTTAGTGAACGCAGCCACCGGATCGTGGACCGGACGCCCCCGCCAGAACACCAACGTCCAGAAACCGCCACCGAGGAAGAGCCCGACCGCGATTCCCGGTCCGATGCCGATTCCCGACGTCGACAGTGAGCCTTCCACGATGCCGCAGAACACCAACACCAACGCGGTACCCACCACCATCTCCACGGCGCCCGCCGCCTCGGCCCGCAACGCATCACCGCGCGTGCGGTAGCCCGGCGCTACCAATGCCCACCCCATCCGCATCCCGGCCGCGCCCGCCACGATGATGCAACTCAACTCGAGCACGCCGTGGGGAAACACGAACTCAAACAGCGGTCCGGAGTTCCCCACGTGTATTGCAAGTCCAAACGTCGCGCCGAGCACGACCCCCTGGTAGCCGAGCAGAAACAGCGCGCCGATCCCGCCCGCGATGCCCAGCGCGAATGCCATGAACGCGACGCGGATGTTGTTCGTGAAGATCGCAGACGACGTCTCGGCCTTCTCACTCGGCGAGAGTTTGAAGTCGGCGGTGTCACGCGTGATCACCGACTGCGCGCCGCTTCCGGCGAGGCCCGCGGCACGCGCGGGTTCACGCGTTGCCCAGACCGAGGCCATCAGCCACGGCACCATCAGGAAGAGAAACGCCACGAGCAGAATCTGCGGACGTTCTCGAATCCGTCGCCAATAGCCGGTGGTGAGGAAGAACCCGATCCGCGGTCGACCGCGGTTGAATCCGTTGAGGAGTTGGCGCGCCGCGATCACCCGCCGGCCGAGCGAACCCAGGACCGGATCCCCCGGGAGCGCGCGCGTCGCGATTGCGAAGTCGGCCGCGGTCGCTCGGTAGAGCTCTGCGAACCGTCGCAGCTGCACGGGATCGCGGCGTAACGCGCGCCCGCGCTCGAGCATCGCGTCGAGTTCGGACCATCGGGCTTCGCGCTCAGCAATGAATGGCTCACGATCCATACCGGGATTGTCTACCGTTCCGGGGTGGAGTTGGATGACCGTCTCAGGATTTCCACCCCTGAGGGTGTAGTGGTGGAGCTGGTCGTGGCCGGCGTGGGCTCGCGATTCCTGGCCGGGATGCTCGACGCGTTCATCGAGTTCGTCACACTCATCGCGGTGTACCTCACGTTCGGAGCCGCGGGCATCTCCAACGGTTTCGGACGCGCCGCCCTGATCGTCATCACCTTTTCGGTGTTCTTCGGCTATCAAATCCTGTTTGAGCTCTTCAACCAGGGACGGACTCCCGGGAAGGCCGCGGCCGGGCTCCGCGTGATGAAGCTGAACGGCGACCCCGTGGATCCCACCGCGAGCCTCATCCGCAATCTGCTCCGGCTGATCGATGGCTGGATGATCCTGACGTTCTTCATCTTTCCGGTGGGGTTCATCGCGGCATTCGTCAGCGAACACAGTCAACGCCTCGGAGACCTCGCGGCGGGCACCATCGTGGTGCGCGAACGTTTCCAAGGCGCGGGCCCCGCAATCTCCCGAGCGCTCACCACGCCGGCCCCGGCCAGCCTGGCCTGGGATGTGGGGGCGATCACCGTCAACGAAGTTGCCGTGGTCCAGCGCTACCTGGAACGACGCGACGCCCTCCCGGTCAACGCGCGGATCCAACTCTCCGGGCAGCTGGCCACCCGATTTCGCACGCGTATCCCCGGCATGAATGTGAACCTGGCCGATGAGCAGTTGCTCGAATGGGTCCTGGCCCGGAAACAAGGCCTCGCCTGAGCGGGCGCACGAACCGGCAACGTGATCGTTAGGTGCCCGTCCCCAGCCACGAGAACGGCGGGACCGGCAGATTGCGCACCACACCGAACGCGATCACCACCACCAACGCACCCACCAACCAGTTCCGCGACACGCGCAGCATCGGCCAGCTCGGGCCACCGAAGCCTCGCGTCAGACCAACGAACGCGGCCCAAGCCAGGAGCGGGAGCACGAGCACTGCGAGCACGTTGAGATCGAGCGCAGCCATCAGGTGCCCGTTCAGCAGTTGATGAACTGCGCGCGTCCCGCCGCACCCCGGGCAGTCGAGCCCGGTCATGGCCTTGAACGGACAGATCGGCGGACCGCCGGCCGGGTCCACGAGCGCGAGTGCGACACACCCCGTGGCCATCAGGACTCCGGCCATCACCGGCGCCGCGTGGGGCCGACGAATCCCGCCGACGCGCGTTGCGGTCTCCATGACCGCCAACCCTGACACAGCCCGGTCGATCAGGCCGGTACCGCGCCTTTGGATACCCAGAAGTCATTCAGCGCGCCCTGCACCTTGAACTGCCACACAAAGAAACCCGCGAGCGGAAGGAGCACCCACAAGCCGGTGAGCGCGGTCACCGGGCTCTCGCGGCCGTCGGCGAGGTAGATCTTTTCGATCTCGCTCGGCAGCAGGAACCAGTTCACGATGCCGCACACGAACGCGAGCAGCAACCCGACCAGACCGCCAACGCCTTCGCCGGCCCAGCTCTTGTTCTCCTCGAACGCCCAGTAGGTCCAGGCCAGATGCCAGATCCCACACGTGACGAAGGTGAGGAGGATCGTCATCCCCGCGCTCCGTGACTGGCCCACCTGACCCCGCATCGCAGGAACCGCCGGTGGCGGTGGCGCGACGGGAGGAGGCGCAGGTGACTGCGGCGGTGGCGACTGGTCATCGGTCATGGCTCCATCATCGTCGCCCCCACGGCGCCAAACGCGGACCAGCTACCACGAAGGCTCAAACACCACGTCCTACCCGGTGATCCGAGGCATCGACCGGCAGACGCGCGGCGATCACCGAACGAGGTCTTTGACCAATCGACTATCCCGCCCGTAGCGTTCGCCGTTCATCACATCGCACTCTGGAGGATTGGTCATGGCCGATTGGGGTTTCGAAACGCGTCAGGTTCATGCGGGAGCCGACCCGGATCCCACCACGGGTGCCCGTGCGGTCCCGATCTACCAGACCACGTCGTTCGTGTTTCGCGACACCGAGCACGCGGCCAACCTCTTCGGCCTCGCCGAGATGGGGAACATCTACACGCGAATCATGAACCCCACCCAGGCCGTGTTCGAGGCGCGCGTCGCCGCACTCGAGGGTGGCATCGGCGCGCTGGCCACCAGTAGCGGTCAAGCCGCTCAGACGATTGCGCTCCTGAACCTCGCGGAGAATGGCGGCCACATCGTCGCGAGCTCATCGCTCTACGGCGGCACCTACAACCAACTCCACTACACCTTCCCGAAGATGGGCATCGAGGTGTCGTTCATTGCCGACCCCGACGATCTCGACGCGTGGAAGGCGGCGATCCGCCCGAACACGAAGGCGTTCTACGGCGAGTCGATCGGCAACCCGAAAGGCGACATTCTCGATTTCGAGGGAATCTCGGACATCGCCCACGCGGCGGGGATTCCGCTCGTGATCGACAACACGTTGGCGTCGCCGTACCTGTGCCAACCGCTTTCGCACGGCGCCGACATCGTGACGCACTCCGCCACGAAGTTCATTGGCGGTCACGGAACATCGATCGGTGGCGTGATCGTGGATGGTGGAACCTTCGACTACGAGGGCAGCGGTCGGTTCCCGAACTTCACGGAGCCGGAACCGAGCTACCACGGTCTTGCGTTCTCTGCACTCCCCGAGGCGCTCTTCCCCGCGCGCTACATCCTCAAGGCCCGGCTCACCTACCTCCGCGACATCGGTGCCGCGATCTCGCCGTTCAATGCATTCTTGATGATCCAGGGACTCGAGACGTTGAGTCTGCGCATGGAGCGGCACTGCCAGAACGCGTGCGTGGTGGCCCAGTGGCTCGAGGCACGCGACGAGGTGGAGTGGGTTGCCTACCCGGGTCTCGAGTCGAGCCCGTGGCACGCCCGCGCGCAGCACTACCTCCCGCGTGGGCAAGGCGCGATCATCGCGTTCGGCATCAAGGGAGGGCTGAAGGCCGGTCGGAAGTTCATCGACAGTCTCGAGCTCATTAGTCATCTCGCCAACGTGGGCGACGTGCGCACCCTCGCGATCCACCCGGCCAGCACCACCCACCAGCAACTCACCCCGGAGGAGCAAGACGCCGCGGGCGTCACGCCGGAACTGGTCCGCTTGTCCATCGGCATCGAATCCGTGGACGACATCACCGCCGACTTGGACGCCGGGTTCCGCGCCGCGAAAGGCGCGTAACCCCATCGCGGGCATGATTCCTGTGACGCGATGCGGTTGTCCGATCCTGTGCGCCCGTGGACCGGGTTGACTCATCCATGACGCATATGGCTCATTCCTGAGTCATCGGGGGTCTATACTGTCCACATCGATCTCTCGGCACCCATTGCGGATCTCATACCTGGTCATCGGGGGACCCTCCTCGCCACGCTGGTGCGGCTCCGTCGACCGGTGACCGGCCGGGAGTTGGCAACCCTCGCCCACGTTCCGCCCGCAACGGCTCGCCGCATCATCGACGATCTCGCGCTCTCCGGTCTCGTCTCGCAGCGACCAACCGGTCGCTCGGTGGAGGTCTCTCTGAACCGTCAACACCTAGCGGTGCCTGCCCTCGTTGAGCTCGTCACGCTGCGGGCCGAGCTCATCGATCGCCTCCAGGCGTGTATCCGTGACTGGTCGGAGCCTGCACGTGCTGCATGGCTTTTCGGATCGGCGGCTCGGGCCGACGGAGGTCGGCAGTCCGACGTCGACATCGTTGCAGTCTCTCGCCGTGAGCCATCGGAGATCTGGGACCAACAGATCGGCAGCCTGGTCCAGCGAACGCGGGACATCACCGGCAATGCTGCGCAGGTCATCGACTACAGCACGGCGCGATTCCGGGAGCTCGTCCGCTCCGCAAATCCGATCATCGGGTCGTTGCGCGCTGATGGCATCGAGCTCGTCGAGGGATCCGACCGGCTCCTCGCGCGAGCACGATGAAGCAACGTCGGCGAACCTGCAACCTCGCTGAGGCCCGCGCTCGTCACCTGTCGTCGGTCGCGTTCCTCGATGCCGCAGAACAGCTGTCTTCGCAAGGATGCAATCGCGATGTCGTGGTAACCAACGCGGTACACGCCGGAATCGCCGCATCGGATGTTATGTGTTGCGTCCATCTCGGGGAACGGTCAGCCGACCAGGACCATGCCGCCGCGATCACGCTCCTCGCGAGCGTCGACTCCGGTCTCGGCAATGACCTCGGGCGCCTCCTCGCCCTGAAAACCACCGCGGCCTACGAAGGCCGTACCGTCAGGGCCGCCGACGTCACCGCCTCACTTCGTCGGGCTCGCAAGCTGGTGGACGCCGCTACCGACATTCTGAGGAAATCGTGAACGACGCTGCCGATCACCCGGGGCCGCCGGTCACGGGTGCTTGGCGGACCGGAGACCCGCCGGGGCGTCGGCAGTTCGCGACGCTGTTCGACGCACGAGCACACGTGCTCGAAACCGGCGGACAGCTTGCGCACGTGACCGTGGCCTACGAGACTTGGGGCGAACTGAACTCCGATCGGTCGAACGCGCTCCTGGTGCTGCACGCCCTCACCGGAGACAGCCATGCCTACGGACCGGCCGGTCCCGGACACTCCCTGGTGGGTTGGTGGGACACGATCGTGGGACCCGGTCGTGCGATCGACACCGATCGGTTCTTCGTGGTGTGCCCCAACGTGCTCGGTGGATGCCAGGGCACCACCGGACCGGCCTCCACCGACCCGGCGACCGGCGCGGCCTACGGCTCGCGATTTCCGGTCGTCACGATTCGGGACCAAGTGGTGGTGGAGGCCGCATTGGCCGACGTCCTCGGTATCGAACAGTGGTCGGCGGTCGTGGGTGGTTCGATGGGCGGACAGCGCGCGCTCGAATGGGCGGTGTCGTTTCCCCACCGCGTCCCGCGCGCCGTGATCATCGCGTGCGGAGCGCGCTCCACTGCTGAAGAAATCGCGTTGTGTTCGCTCCAGATCCGTGCGATCCAAGCCGACCCGGCGTATCAGGGTGGCGACTACTACGACGCCGCGCCCGGCGATGGCCCCTGGCGGGGGATGTCGCTCGCACGCGGAATCGGTCAGGTGTCGTATCGGTCCGAGGTCGAGTTCGATACGCGCTTCGGCGCGGGCCATCAAGGCGACGAACAACCGCTCGAAGGCGGCCGGTACGCGATCGAGTCCTACCTCGAGTACCACGGCGAGAAGCTTGCGTCCCGTTTCGACGCCAACACGTACGTCACCCTGTCTCGGGCCATGAACACCCACGACGTTGGCCGCGGCCGCGGTGGGATCGCCACCGCGCTCGCTCGCGTGAGTGGTGTGGTCACACTCGCGGGTATCGCGACGGATCGGCTCTATCCACCGCGCCTGCAACACGAGCTCGCCGCACTCATCCCCGGCGCTCAGCCGCTGACCATCATCGACTCACTCGATGGTCACGACGGATTCCTCACCGAACACGAGGCCGTCGGCACGCTCGTCCGCACCGCGCTCGCCTGAATCCCGACGCGCGGAATCACTCGAGGGCTCAGGGCTCCAGAAGCCGTCGGCCTTCCAGCGCACGGCCGAGGGTGACCTCATCCGCGTACTCGAGGTCACCACCCACGGGGAGTCCGCTCGCGATCCTCGTCACCCGAACTCCACTGTCACTCAACGCCCGCGCCAGGTACATCGCGGTGACCTCGCCATCGGTGTTCGGGTTCGTGGCCAGGATCACCTCGGTGACCCCATCGGGGCTGAGCCTGCTCAGCAGCTCCTTGATCCGTAACTGGTCGGGCCCGATCCCTTCGATTGGAGAGATCGTGCCCTGGAGCACGTGATACGAGCCACGGAACTCTTGGGTCCGCTCCACCGCGACGATGTCGCGCGGTTCTTCCACCACACAGATCACGGTGCGGTCGCGGCGATCGTCGAGGCAGAACTGACACAGCTCACCTTCGGCGATGTTGAAGCACCGCCGACACCACGAGATCTTTTCTTTGACCTCGACGATGGACGCGGCCAGACGCCGCGCGTCTTCGGGCGCCACGCGCAGCAGATAGAACGCCACGCGCTGGGCCGACTTGGGACCGATTCCGGGGAGACGGCCGAGTTCGTCGATCAGACGTTGGACGGGGCCCGCGTAGACCGATGTCATCGCGTGAGCCGCTCGGGTCTAGCCAAGGCCGAACGCGCTCAAGTCCATACCGCCGGTGACGCCGCCCATGCGCTCGGACTGCAACGCCTGCGCGGCGCGATTCGCATCCGCGACCGCGGCCACCACGAGATCCTGCAACATCTCGATGTCGTCGGGGTCCACGACATCCGGGGCCAGGGTGATGGAGATGAGATCACCCGTACCGGTGACGGTGGCCTTCACCATCCCACCGCCGGCGCTGCCTTCCACTTGCGTCTCGGCCAGCGCAGCCTGCGCGGCGAACATGTCCTCCTGCATCTGCTGGACCTGGCGCATCATGTTGTTCATCGGAGGCTTCGATTTGGTCACGGGACTCCCTAAGACTTCGGCTGTTCTTCCACCACGGTCGCGCCGAACGCGTCCGTGAGACGGGACACCGAATCTACTGCTGCACCCTCGGTGATCGGCGCGTCAACCATCTCATGGGGTTCGAGAAACTCCACGGGTTCAACCTCGAGGGGCGTTGGTTCCGGTTCGGATCCGTCGTGACGGCGATGCGGGGGTTCGTCGCCGGGCGCCCACTCATGCGCGGTGAACATGAACCGGGGCGCGGTTCCGAGTTCGCGAATGAACGCTTCGCGGATCGAGTGGGCATCCTTTTGGAACTTGGGCTTCACGGTGTCGATATGGGTCCGCGCCACACCGAAGACGATCACGTTGCCATCGACCCGCACCGGTTGCGCTTCCATGATCCCGGCCTGGAGCGAGCGCGGCAGGCTCTCGATCACCGCGGCCCACGCCACAATCACGTCGTCGAGGGCGAAGGTGATCTCGCCGACCGCCTCCGCTCCGTCGCCGGAGCGGGATGCCTTCCCAGGAGCTGGCGATTTGGGATCCGGCGGGGTGGGCGTGGGCGGTGCCGGCTCGGAACCGGCGGCTTCTGCCTTGGCCCGGCGCAGCGCTCCCAGTGCCGGGGGCTTCACCCTTGGTGTCGCCGCTTCCTCGGCCGCGGTGGGGTTGGCCGGTGCAGGCCCGGCCGATGGGGGCGCGGCCTCCGGACGCTCGGCCCGCGACGCCGACGGACGCGCAGACCGCGACGGGCTGCTCGCGCGAGGAGCCGCCGGAGTTGTGGGGGGCGCGGAGACTCCGCCCACTGCACCATCGCCCAGACGAGCTTCGAGCCGCTCGACTCGATCAGTGAGTGACGCCACTGCGTTCGCGGTCTCGCGTCGCGCGAGTCGCACCAACGCGATCTCCAACACCAGTCTCGGATCCGCGGCATCGGTGCCGCGCATGTCCACCACGGCTTGGCCCAACGTCTCCAACGCGCGCACGAGCGCCGCATTCCCCATGGTCTCGCCCACCGCGCGTAGGCGGACCTGCGTTTCTTCGGGCTCGTCGATCTCGACCCGGCCGCTTGCGGCAACACTCACGAAGGCATCGCGCAAGGCGCGCAGCAGACCCTCGGCAATCCGACGCGGGTCATGGGCGGCATCAAGCAGCGCCGCCACACCCAAGAGCACACCCGCAACGTCTTCGGCCGCGATGGCATCGAGGATCGCCATGCGCAGTTCGAACGGTGCTCCGCCGAGTGCCGACTCGACGGCGGCCACTGTGACCGATTCACCCGTGGCCAGCACGAGGTCGAGCAACGACTCGGCGTCGCGCGCCGAACCACCGGCGGCGCGCGCCAGAATCGCGAGGGCGTCGGGTTCGAAGACCACACCTTCGTCACCCAAGACCGACGCGAGCAGTCCGCTCAACTCGTCGACGGTGAGGTACTTGAACTCGAAGTGTTGGGTCCGCGACCGGATGGTCGCCAGCACCTTTTCCGGCTCGGTCGTGGCGAGGATGAACACCACATGAGCAGGCGGTTCCTCGATCGTCTTCAGCAACGTGTTCGAGGCTGCGGTCGTGAGCATGTGCACCTCGTCGAGGAGGTACACCTTGCGCTTCGATGTTGCGCCGAGCCCGAGGCTGATCCGCGAGACCAGATCGCGGGCTTCGTCCACACCGCGTTGCGAGGCTGCGTCCATCTCGATCAGGTCACCGAAGGTCCCGGCCGCGATCGAGACGCAGTTCTCACACGCGCCGCAGGGCTCGCCGTCGGCTTCCAGGTCTAAGCAGTTCAGTGCCTTGGCGAGGATTCTCGCCGTGGTGGTCTTGCCATTGCCTCTTGGCCCCGAGAAGAGATACGCATGGCCGACACGACCATCCCGTACCGCGTTGCGCAACGCGGTGGTGATGTGATCCTGGCCGACCAGCTCCTCAAACCGTTGGGGGCGGTACTTGCGATAGAGGGCTTGGAATGACATCGAGCCCGACCCTATCGAGCAGGCACGTACGGCGCGCTCTCGAGCTCGGTGAACGATGCGGCGGTCCCCGGTTGGAGATGACCGACATACCAACCGGCGTATCCCACACGTGGCGCATTCTCGGGGAGCTGGACCGTGGCTCCGTGGGCCGGATCACCCCATGCGGGTTCGGATTCCTCGGTCCGCCATGCCTTGAACTCCAAGGTCATGGCCGCGACGCGAGCGCACAACCGCCACGGCAGTGGACGGGCCGCAGGCGTCACGCCAGGAAGTGTCGGCTGCGAAAACGTCGGCCGGAGGTCCACGTTTGTGATCCACTCGATGGTGTTCGTCGCTTCGTTCCAGATGTGAACATTGAAGACGCCGGTCGGGTCCAAATAGACATTCTTCGTGACCGTGACGGCACGGACCGCGCCGGTGGGCGACGTGGACACCCGCAACGCCGCACCCTGCTGGGTTCGATCGCTCGGCGCCCCAGTCCAGGTGGCACACGTCAACTCATCCGGCTGCGCAGGCGCGTCGGATGGCCAGAAGACCGTCCGCAGGTTCCCGCCGGTGTTACTCACAGGTGCAATCGCGCGGACCGAACTGTTTGGCGTCGCGAGTGCATAGGTGTCCGTGCCATCCGCGGAGAGCACGGCGGTGCGCACCGAGGTCGGCGTCAACACCCGAGCACCACCGGGCGTGGAGAACGACAGAACACTCACGATTGCAAGTCCGAACACCACCGCGACGGCCAACCGAATGGGAGCACCCGCGCGAGCCGTGGTGGCCGGCCCCGAGCGCGTGAAACCGCGCGCAACAACGCCGTTTCCGGCTCCCTCCGCCACAGTTCGAGATGGTACCGACGCGCCCCGCAGAGACCGCGGATGCTCCGCCCGAGAACACGCGGTGGGGCACGAGTGCGGACCGTGCACCCGCCGTCGACAAGACGCAATGAGACGCGGGTCCCGTCGCCGGCTCAGACCAGGCAACCCTGCGGCACACGAGAGGGCCCGCTGAGAGCTGCTTCCTTCCGGATCTGACTCGGTTCACGAGATCTCGTTGCGCAGGACCCGGCCCTCGACGCTGCGTGCGAGTCGCCTTTCCCATTCCGGCTCGAGCCTTGGGCGGGGATTCAGCCCCCCACATGTGGATTTGGGGTACAGGGCACCACAGACTCCCCACCTAGCACGGTCCGCCGGAGCAGGGTAGCAGGGGGCATGCAACTACCATCATCGGCTCGACGTCTCGTTCGCGAGGCGCCCGGAGGGGTGCGAGAGCGGCCGAATCGGCACGCTTGGAAAGCGTGTGTGGGGAAACTCACCGAGGGTTCGAATCCCTCTCCCTCCGCAAATTTCTGCGGTCTTGAACGGGGGCCTCGACGAACAAGGCTCAAGCGCGCCTGCGTGCCCCGTTTGTTACTCAGCTTGACGGATCGGTGGGCTGACCGTCCCCTCGCATGTTCTCGCTCTGACGCCATTCGAGTGCCTCAGGAAACTCTTCGAAGCTCAGCAGGTTCCCCTGGAACTGGGTCAACACCTCACGCACCTCAACCGGCGTGACGTAGAAGAACTCCCGGTGTCGGTTGACGATGTTCACGCGCTTGTGGCTCAGTGCCTCATGGAGGTTTCCTTCGAGGCCAACGGCATCGTCGCTGAACACAAGTGCGTGTACGTCGTAGCGGAACGGTACGGAAGCATCGCCGAGTTCCCGAACGCGGTCCATCGGTTCGAGCCGCCTGGTCATCCCGATCTTCACCATCCGCTCACCGAACGCGCCGATGTTCGAGATGATGTAGACGTAGCCCGCGCGAGTGTTCGCGGACCGTTGGTCGACCCCTTCGATGGCAGCCTGGATCTCCGCCAACTTCGCTTCGGTATCTGCCGCACCGGCGTGGTCACCCTTGGCTTGGAGCGCGGCCAGCGCCGAGGCGTAGTGGGCGGCTTCCTTCTCCAGCCGCGCCTTCTCACGCTCGTACTCGCGCCGGGCCTGCTCGTCCTCACGGAGGCGAGCGCGTTCGTCGCGGTTGCGTTCCTTCTCTTCGGCGACCTTGGCGACGTAGTCGGCGGTCAGCTCCAACTCCTCTACCCGGGCCCGGTGGTACTGCTCGGTGACCTCAATGCTCATGGTCTTGCCGAGCTTGGAGATCGTCTGTCGTGCCTTGTCGAGTCGCCCTACTGCCGAGTCCAGCGCGTAGGGCTTCATGCTCCGTACCGCGTTGTCCGCTTCGTTGTTGTATGCGCGCAGCATCAGCTTGGAGAAGTCGCGCACCATCCGGGTGCCTTCCTTCTCCGAACCGTTGACCGTCCAGTTCGTGGCCCCGTGGACTGCCATGCCCTCGCGGGCCATCAGCTTGATTCTTCCTTGCAGGCCCGACAGCTGGTCCTTGTAGTCGAGCGACGAATCCAGCGGATGCCGGTACTCGTAGATGCCGACCTCCTGGAGCATGACCAGCTCTCGAACCTCGATGACCTCCGCCCGCAGTTCTACGAGTTCACCCTCGGCTTGTTGCCGCTCGGCCGCGCTTCGAGCGACGAGCTGGTCCCGTTCGACCAAGAGCCGCGCGATATCGGCTCGAATCTGCTCGCGTTCCGTCGCGCCGAGCGATGCCAACGCAGAACGGAGTTCGGTGTTTTCTTCCTCCAAGGCCTTCTTGCCCCCAAACAGCCCACCCTTCGGCTTCTCTAGAACTGCGCTCGGGATGAGCACGTCACGCTCAGCAGTCGCTGTTGCCACAATTGGCGATGGGTCGGGTGCAACGGCAGGTGCAGGAGCCGGAGCCAGCACGTCGGGCTGCTGGGCGGGTGCGAAGTGATCCGTCCAGACCGAGCCGTCCCAATAGCGCAGCTGGGACGCATCGTTCGGATCCGCGTACCAGCCGGCCGGTGCTGTTGCCATGTGCCCCATCCCTTCGCCGTCTGCATCTTGAGAACGGCCCGCGGGTATCTCTAGCCGGACGCACCGAGTCGAGCAACCGCATACGTGCCAACCTCAATCATTCGAAGGGGACGCCCACGTTGGTCTCGCTGTTCCAGGACCCCATCGTCGAAACGCAGAGCCCAAGTCCCAGAAGAGTCCGCCACCATCGATGTGAGTTCTGCAGACGTTGTCATGACCTCCGCTAGCTCCGAGGCCAGAGCCGCGTCGACACGCACAAGGGTCGGATTCCTCGCGGTCGAAAGCCACACGCCGGTTTCCGTCAACCGCCGTCCTCTGGCGGTAGATATCGACGTACGCCGGTCAGCTGCACAATCCAGAGCTGACCTTCGATCGGGTGCGATCGCAGCGCGGTGATGAGCACGGCGACGACCGCCGCGATGTCATCCGGTGTTGGACGCTTTGGCAACCGGAGTACGGCTGTGCCCGCGGACGGCCTCGGATCGAAGTGGAACGGATCTGCGAAGTCGAGGTCGAGCGTGACGAGTGCGCGTGCCTCGGACGCGCACACCTGCCAGACGCGCTGGTCCGATGCTCCGGTGAGAGCCTGTTCAACGACCGTGGCGACGTCATAGCCCGCGTCGCGAAGTTGGCGGGTAACCGTCGCTCCGAGGTTCTCGTCGAGCTTGAACCTCACGCGACGTCGTCGAGGTCAACAAACCGACCGTCGGCGAGCCGCGCGCCGTAGGCGATGCATGCCCGAACGTCATCCTCCGTGAGCTGCGGGTACTCCCGGATCACTTCACCGACGGACGAGCCCGCAGCGAGGAGGTCGAGGATCAAGGACACCCAGATCCGATGCCCCTTGATCGTCGGCTTCCCGAAACAGATCGTCGGGTCCACGACGATCCGAGCTAGGAGCGCCTCATTCGCGGTCATACCAACAGTCTGCCACCAGGTCCAACCCGTTGAGATCGAGTTCGATCACCCGCTGGGGGTTCGAAAGAGATCCCACAAGGCCCGCTCCGTTGTGACATTGACAACGGTCTTCCCACGAGAACCGAACTTCGGGGACGCACTGTCGGGCATGACGGCGGCGGATGTCGTTTTGTTGCGGCTGTCTCGCCGACCGCGTCGAACACGTATCCGTCGATCTGGGAGTTGCTGCCCGCTTCCAGCAGGGTTGTTGCGGAGCTGCCAGGCAAGGTCGAATCGTGGCCGCCGTCGGTTGATGTCAAAATCTCCATCCGGCGGGGGCGCGAGGGTCGGGACAGTAGGCGCAATACGTACCGGTGCGGGTCGTGCGGCTGAGGTGCTCGCCGAGCTGGGGATGGTGCTCACCGATCCGGGCTATCGCCTGGCGGACCGCGCGGGTCACAGCGACGCGAGCACGCTCGGACGCGGATGCGGCTCGCCGATCACGACCACCCAATCCAACCGCGCGCGCGAGCTCTTGAACGAGGAAGTCGCGCTCGGCGTCGGCCTGCGCGGCCCGCTCGGCGTCCCCGATGCGGCGCGCTTGGTCGATGTCGTCGTCGATCTCGGCGAGGCGCCGACGGTAGGAGTCCTTGGCTCGCGCGTCGAGGATCTCGCCCGCGTCGCCGAGTGACGAGCCCGGCAGGTCGGCCGCTTGGCTGCTGTCTACCTGCGCAATGCTGCCACGCTCGGCGGCGACGAGGTCCAGCATGTGGTACTCCCGGTCCGGATCGGCGAGCAGCCGCGCGAGGTATCGCATGCCCTTGAGGTTGCGCACGTGGGCGGTGTGTCCCTCGAAGATCACCGACCAGTAGTCCGCCTCGCGACGAAAGACGTTGAGGCTCGCAACGGGCTGCTGGTCGAGTGCGTCGTGGTGCTCGACGTGTACTGGTGGGGCCACCGACCGCGCGGCTTCGATCCCATCCGAGGATCGTGCGGCCGCTTGGTCCTCCAAGACGGCCCGGTGCTCGCTGCCGCTGGCACGGTGGGCCTCGGCCAGGCCCATGCGCGCGATCGCCGCCTCGTACGGGGCCCGACCTCGTTCCAGAGTTGCACCGTTTCGGAGAGGGACTGCTCCGCGCCCGCCGCATCGCCCTCGGCGAGCCGCATCCTTCCGCGCGCGAGGGCGGCGCTGGCGACCAGCGCTTTGCTCTCGAATCGGGCGGCTACAAGCTCCAGCTCGTCGGCGGCTGATCGTGCCCGGACGAACGACTCGTAATGGAGTTCGTAGCAACAGGTGAGGGCGAGTTGCGCGTCGTCGTCGCCGAGTACGTCGATGCCATCGAGATTCGGAATCCGAACGACGCCGGGAGCACGACGAAGCGAGGCGATGACCGCCTCGCTGATCGGGCCGCGCTGCTGCGGCAGACGGGGACGGAACTCAATGCTCACCGCGAAACCCGCCGATCGCGATTCTCAATTTCATGTCGCAGCCGTTGCAGTGCCAGCGCATTCCGAACGAACATCAGCGAATCGGTGAGAAATCGTGGCAAGTGCGAGACCGGACCGCGGGTTGGGGTCTCTGCGAGAGTGACGACACTGCCGTCGCCTTCACGCCTCACATCGATCTCGACTTCGGCGATGCCGGTCGGACGGAACCGTACTTCGAGAACGATTCGCGTAGGAGGTACGAGCGCGAGCACCTTGGACGAGTCGTGCAGCTCACCGGCTGCGGTTCCGATCGCATGATGAAATTTGGATCCGACCGCCGGCCAGTCTGGATCGACTCGCCGCACCCGGCGTGCACCCACCACCCACCTCGGGTACGCGTACGCGTCCTCGAGCACTGCAAACACTGCTTCGGATGAAGACGAGACAAAGATGGAATTGCGCGACATTGGCCCTCAAGTCATCGCGTGGGCAGTAGAACCAGCGCCCGAGTCGCCCGATATCTCCTTCAATGAGTCAGTCAAGGCCGGTCAGGGCGCCGACCTTGCTCACCACGCCACGACCAACGTCGATCGCGTGATCGATAACCCCGCCGACACCGCTGCCGATCGCCGGAAGAATGCCGCCCGCTTCGGGACCCGCCGCGGCAGCTTTCTTAGCGATGTCGAGTTGGAGGCCGAAGTCAACCAGCTCAGCCCGAGTGGCGACATCGCGTAAGTCGAGGAGGAGCTCTGACTCTTCTTCCCTAACGTGGTGACGAACGATCTCGATCAGCACGGTCGTGGTCGCCTGGAAGCGTCCATCGTCCGAGTTCATCAGCGAAAGCTCACCGAGGAGGAACTTCACGACGCGATGCTCTTCGAAGGCTTCGAGCACCTGGTCGTCCTCATCGACGATGTGGGCTTGTGCCCAGGGGTACACGATCTGCTCCTCGATCGCGGCGTGCACCGAGAGTTTCTCGATCATGGTGTCGACCAGGTCCTTACGCTCGACCAGAGCGCGTTCCGAGGTCTTTTCGAATGCTTTGAACAGCCGCTCGACCTCCCGGTGGTCGGCCTTGAGAATCGCGATCGCGTCGCGCTGACGGTTGACGGCTGACGCGCTGCGGTGAGCGTTGGTCGTACTCCGGTTTTTGGGCGCGGTGTTGGTCGACATGTTCACTCCAGTGACGAGGAAATCGGATCGTGAGTGAGATACCCACTCCAGAACCCCTCAAACCTGGCGGGTCGCGTTTCGGATGCGTCGCGCTGGCCACACGCCGCGCGCATGATCAGGCGCAGCGGTAGCGTGGGTTCATGCCCGGTCTGGATCTAGGCGTCGCATTGCGCGAGGCACACGTCGCTCCGGAATCGATTCCGGACATCATGTTTCGCATCGCGAAGTGGCTGGACGCCACCGACGTGGTCGTGTACTTGGTTGACTTCGCGCAAGAAGTGCTCGAACCGATCCCCGACCGCGCCACGCATGCCGAGGTGCCGGCACAAGAACCGGTCGTTGGATCGATGGCGGGCCGCGCATTCGTCGAAGGTTCCTGCACCATCGCGCATCGACCCGACGGCGTACGCGTATGGGCGCCGATCATCGAGGGCTCCGATCGTGCCGGCGTGCTCGCCTTGACGGTTCCTCAATCAACAGATGCGAACATCGCCGCATGTGAGGAACTCGGCCTGCTCGCGGGCTACTTGATCACGACCCAGGCACGAACGACCGATCTCTACGACCTCCATCGGCGCCGACGATCGATGTCGCTGGCGGCGAGCATGCAGTGGGATCTTCTTCCACCGCTCGTACTCAAGACACCGAGAGTTACCGTAGCTGGACTGTTGGAACCGGCCTACGAGGTCGGAGGCGACTGCTTCGACTATGCGCTGAACGATCGTGTGCTCAGCGTTGGTGTCATGGACGCCGTGGGTCACGGTGTCGGATCAGCCCTGATTTCAGCGCTCGCAGTCGGTTCCTTCCGCCACGGCCGTCGCGAAGGCCGTTCGCTCAAGCGCATCCACACCGGCATCGACGAGGCCATCACGGCTCACGGTCCGCCGTTTACCTTCGCGACTGGGCAGCTCGCACAACTGGACATCGATACCGGCGTGATGACATGGACGAACGCCGGACATCCGCTTCCGTTCCTCATTCGCGGAGGCAGCGTCATCGGGGAACTGGAGTGCCGCCCGACCCCGCCGTGGGGGCTCGGAACCATTATCGAACGGAACGCCACGCCGAGCGTCGCCATCGAGTCCCTGGAACCTGGCGACAGCGTGCTCTTCTACACCGATGGCGTAACGGAGGCCCACAAACCCGGAGGCGCAATGTTCGGTGTGGAGCGACTCGCAGATCTGATCGGTAGACACGCCTCCGACCAAGTGGGCCCTGAGGAGATCGTCCGCCAAATTGTCAGAGCCATCCTTGAGTACAAGGCCGATCAACTCGCCGACGATGCCACACTTGTTCTGGTCCGTTGGAATGGCGCAACCGCACCGCGAGGCTCATGAAGTCGCACGTTCAAGCAGACCACACCGGAGCGGTCTCGATATGCCAATGAGTGCGCGCGTCGATTCCGAGTTCGTAGCGGCCGCGGCGGACGGTCTGCATGAGCGCATGACCACGCATGATCACCCGCGCCGAATGGTCGCGTTTGAGTCCGCGCATCGGACGCAGTCGCCCCTTGGAGACGACCATGGTCGCATTCAACGCATTTGTTCTGTCAATGCACCCAGCTGAGGGGCACGAGTTCGACATCTTCGACAGTGCGCACGGTCCCTGGCTGCGCCCGTAGATCAACTCGGTCTTGTAGAGACCGTTCACCGATTCGGCCAGCGCGTTATCAAACGCATCGCCGACGGTGCCGATCGATGGGACCGCACCGAGGTCGGCACCTAGGTGTAGGGGTCGGGCCGCGTCGTGCGGACCTTGCTTCGCCGCCGATGACAAGCAAGGGCCGGGTCACGAATCAGCCGTTCTCGTCACGCGGCACGTACCGCCGCACCCCACTCAGCTTCACAATCCAGAGCTGGCCTTCGATCGGGTGCGATACCAGCGCGGTGATTGAGCACACCGACGACCGCCACGATGTCATCGGGTGTTGGACGCTTTGGCAACCGAAGCACGGCTGTCTCCACGGTCGTCCTCCGTGAGCTGCGGGTACTCGTCGCTCACTTCACCGACGGACGAGCCCGCGGCCAGGAGGTCGAGAATCAACGACACCCAGATCCGATGCCCCTTGATCGTCGGCTTCCCGAAGCAGATCGCCGGGTCCACGACGATCCGAGCGAGGAGCGCCTCATTCGCGGTCATGGTGACAATCTGCCACCAGGTCGAACCCGGGGAGATCGAGTTCTACCGACAGTTCGGGGTTCGAAAGCGATCCCACAAGGCCCACTTCTTCAAGGTCGCGCAGGCGGTTCTTGAACCTGCGTCTGGCCGTGAGGGCGGAGTAGGAATGCGGTAGTAAGATCGGCGCATGACCGTGAAGAAGCTGTCCGTCGCCATCGACGAGGAAGTGGCTACTGAAGCGGCCCTCAGTGCAGCGGCCTCCGGCCTGAGCCTGTCGGCGTGGATGAACCGAGCCGCGAGCAACGCTCTCGCTATCGAACGCGGACTCGTTGGGGTGCAGGCCTGGGAGGCTGAGAACGGTGAGCTGACCAGCGCGGAGCTTGCGGATGCTGATCGAATCCTTGACGAGGTGGTCGGGCGGCGCCGCGCGAAGCGCGCGAGCTGATGAGTGGCTTGACCTACGACACCGGCGCGCTGATCGCCGCGGAGAGCAACGACCGAACATTGTGGGCGATCCACAAACGAGCGCTCGAACGCCGGATCCGCCCCACGATTCCCGCTGGCGTGCTCGCGCAGGGCTGGCGTGGAGGACCCCAGGTGAACATCTCGCGACTCATCGACGGTTGTCGTGTCGAGGACCTGAACAATGTTCGAGCTCGCGCATCGGGGGCGGCGTGCGCCCGCGCGGGCACGGATGACCCGATCGACGCTTCGGTAGTCGTCGGCGCCATTTCTCGCCGCGATCTCGTGATCACGAGCGACCCGACCGATCTCCGATTGATCGCGGACGCGCTCGGACGGCGCATCGATCTCCGCATCATTTGACCGCAAGGACATCGGCCCAATTCGAAAGCGATCCCACAAGGACCGCATACAGGTTGAGCCAGGAGCTCGCTTGGTGGCAGGCTCGCGATGGAACCCCCCACCCCACACCCGGGACTGTCCTCGTGACGCAGAACCTCATGAGCGCCGTGATTCGCGGGGAGACAGATGCCGGTGACCTCGCGAGCGGCGATCAGGAACGTCGCGCTCGTTTCGAACGGGCCGCTCATGGATGACTTCGTAATTGCCCGGAACGACGACGAGGATTCGTCGCTGCCGTTCATCGTGCGTCTGCCCGTTGGCACGAGCGGGATCGTGCTCAAGGTCCGCGACACCTGGCCTCGGACTGCCAAGGTCTACTGCCACCCCGCGTCGCAGTGGCCCGAGAACCCCGAGATCATCGAACGGGTTCCCGTGAAGTCGTGCGTGCGCCGGGGAGCTGCGATCGATCTGATCTTGGACCGCGGCCGAGAGAACCGCTCGCAGTTCGTGTTCACCCGCGCCCGTGGGCGCGAGATGATCTTCTGGCAATCGGCTCGTACCGCGCGCCAGGCGCGGCCCAACGTGTCGCTGCCCACCCAGCGAGCCTCGGGTCAGGTGCTGAGCATCTTGGTGGATAGTCACGAGCGCTACCCCTGGCAGTTCAAGAACCAGCAGGCCACCACCACGCGTCGAGCACTCCCCGCCGGCGACTACGCGATTGAATGCGACGGCGAAATCGTGGCCGCGGTGGAGCGCAAGAGTTTGGCGGATCTCGTCAGCACCCTCACCAGCGGCAAGTTGCGGTATCTCCTCGCCGCCCTCGCCGATATTCCGCGCGCCGCGCTCGTGGTGGAGGACCGATACTCCGCGATGTTCAAGGTGGAGCGAATCCGGCCCGCGGTGATGGCCGAAGGGATCGCGGAAGCGCAGGTCCGCTTTCCCGAAGTTCCCATCATCTTCTGTGAGACCCGGCCGCTCGCGCAGGAGTGGACCTATCGGTTCCTCGGCGCTGCGTTGGTGCACCACCAGTCCGATGAGCCGGCGCGCCGCCGCACGGAGTCGCTTCCAGCAGCCACCGCGCTCGCGCCCGCGCCACCGTCCCCCAAGGCCATCAGGGTTTGGGCCATCGGCGTTGGATTGGAAATTTCTGCGAAGGGCCGCATCCCTCCCGACATCCGCGCTGCGTACATCACCGCGAACGGACCCCAGTAGCGCACACGGGGAGCGGACACGCTTGCGGTCGAGCAGACAAGGCGCCCAGAATCACGCAATGCAGCCACTCGCGGTCCATCACGTCTCGATCAATGTGTCGGACTTCGACGCTTCGTTCGCCTTCTACACCGAGGTGCTCGGCGGAACGCCCCGCGACGACCGGCCCGACTTCGGTTTCGGCGGCGCGTGGATCAACTTCGGCGGCGAACAAGTTCATCTGATCGAGGCGCCGGTCCCCGACAACCTCGGCCAACATTTCGCGATACAAGTCGCCGACATCCGCGCCACGATCGACGAGTTGCGCGCCAAAGGTCTCACAGTGAGCGACGCGATTCCCGTCGCCACCAACCTCCAAGCCTTCCTCGAAGACCCGTGCGGGAACGCGATCGAACTCCACGAGGTGGGCAGGTCCTGAACCCGCCGCCGGGCCGCGCACGCGCACGGTAGGTTCGAGCCGGTGGAGCGCAGCGAGATGGATCACTTCATGGAACTCGCGCTCGCGGAAGCTCGCGCCGCCGAGGCGCACGGCGACGTTCCCATTGGTGCGGTCGTGGCGCGGATTTCCGACGGAACCGTTGTGGCGCAACGCCACAACGAACGTGAACTCACCCACGACCCGACCGCCCACGCCGAAATCTTGGCGCTCCAGGATGCCGCGCGCGCGTTGGGCAGTTGGCGGCTGACCGATTATGCGCTCGTCGTCACCCTCGAGCCCTGTGCGATGTGTGCGGGCGCACTCGTGAACTCGCGCATCGGGCTCGTGGTGTTTGGTGCCGAAGACCCCAAGGCGGGGGCCCTGGGAAGCCGATATCACCTGCTCGCCGATCCTCGCCTGAACCACGAGTGCGCGGTCATCGCGGGAATCCGCGGTGACGAGTCGGCGGTGCTGCTCCGAGACTTCTTTTCGAGCCGTCGTCGCTGAACCGGGCGCCGGTAGACTGACCCGCTCGTGCGTTGGCCTTCGGGCCGGAGTACGCCGAGGAGGGATGCGAGAGCGGCCGAATCGGATGGTCTCGAAAACCATTGTGGGGAAACTCACCCTGGGTTCAAATCCCAGTCCCTCCGCCAACCCGACCCGGACCTCGCGTCCGGGTCGGTTCGCGTCATTTATCCATCCTCGAGCGTGCTCCGGGCGTTCGTGGCGATCAGTCAAGGCCGGGGGCGGTTGCACCGATACGTGAGGATGAAGCCACACCGCTCTGGGCTCGAGTTGTTCAGCTTCTACGCGGCAGTGACTCTGGTACCGATCGTGCTCCTTGGACTGCTGCTCACGCGCTCCTTCCGCTCCGACCTCGAGCAACGGGGTCTCCAAGAGGCCGGAACCATCGCCAACTCGACCGCTCGCGCGGCGATCGGTCCGAACCTTTCCGGTGACTCCTTGGCCGATGGTCCGACACCCGCAGAACGCGTTGCCCTCGAACGAGTGATGACACCGTTACTCGACCACGGCGACGCCCTTCAGCTTCGACTGCGTGACCGGGCCGGTCACATCGTGTTCGATCCGCGTCGGCCGACACAACCGCCCCACGGTCCCGCGGACGACGAGGTGGTCGACGCGTTGTCCGGCCATCCCGTCCGCCTACTGACCCGGATCAACGCCGACGAAGCCGACCACGGGAAGGCTCTCGGCGCCCGTGCCATCGAGGTGTACACCCCGGTCTCCGCGGCAACCGGCACCGGCAGGGCCCTCGGTGCACTCGAGATCTACGTGCCGTACGCGCCAATCGCGGCTGCAACGGAGAGTTCCTACCGCGACATGAAGACCCTGCTCACCATCGGACTGTTGGTGCTGTGGTCGCTCCTCGCAACCATCTCGTGGTCAGTGACCCGCCGGCTCCGGCGCTCGGCTGCCGCCAACCGCGATCTCGCTCGGATCGATGGGCTCACCCGCCTCGCAAACCGCACCGCGCTCAACGAGGCGCTCCGCCGCGCACTCGTCGGATCCGACGATTCCGTGGTCACGGTCGTGGTCATGGACATCGATGGCTTCACGCAGATCAACGAGGTCCTCGGACATCAGAACGGCGATCGCTTCCTGTGCCATATCGCCGAACAACTCGCGTCGGTGACCGCTCCCACCGACCTCGTCGCTCGCGTCGGTGGTGATGAGTTCAGCATCGTCATGAACGCAACGGATCGACACGGCGCGCACGAGCGGATCGAACAGATCCGACGGGCGTTGCTCAACGAGGTCGAGCTGGGTGGTGTCTCCGTCGCGGCAGAAATCGCCGTCGGTCGCGTGGAAGGCCACAACGGCGGCGACGCCTCCGAACTCCTACGCCAAGCCGGGGTGGCGTGTCGTTGCGCGAAGGCCGCCAAAGTTCCGGAGCTCGAATACGACCCGACGCTCGAAGGCTTCGACGCAGACCGGCTGACCTTGGTGGGCGAGCTGCGCCACAGCATCGACTCCGAACACCTCGTGCTGCACTACCAGCCGAAGATCGCAACGGTGGACGGCCGAGTGGTGGGGGTCGAGGCACTGTTGCGCTGGCAACACCCCGTCCGGGGACTCCTCATGCCCGGCGGGTTCCTGCCCGCCGCAGAGTCGACCCAGCTCATCGTGGCCTTGACGGACTGGGTCGTTGACGCCGCGTGCAGTCAGGCAATCACTTGGCAAGATGCCGGCCGGCCAATTCCCATTGCCGTGAACGTGTCCGCGCGGTGTCTGCGTGATCCCGCGTTCCCCGACCGGGTACTCGCCGCCCTGGTGCGCCACGGCCTGCCCGCCAACCTGCTGTCCATCGAGATCACCGAAACCGCAGTGATCTCAGATCCCGGCCGCGCCGCGTCCACGCTGCGCCGGCTCGCCGAGCGCGGCATCAAGATTTCCATCGACGACTTCGGCGTCGGCTACACCTCGCTCGGCCAGCTGCACCAACTCCCGATCCATGAGCTCAAGATCGACCAGCAATTCGTCACACCGCTGCTCACGGCGCCGGACGGTCGAGCAGTAGTACGCGCCTTGGTGTCGCTTGGACACGAACTCGGAATGAACGTGGTGGCCGAAGGCGTGGAGGACGACCCGACACTCGACGCCATCGCGGCGATCGGATGCGACATCGCGCAGGGTTACGGAATCGCCCGACCCGCACCGGCGGATACGTTCGAACGATGGCTCTCCGCTCGTTCGGCCGCGACGGAACGATCGGCCGAAGCGTCCATCAACTCGCGGGCATGAGCCCCAGGTTGGCGTAGATCATGCGGGTGGCCCTCGACCGGTTGAGCGTGATGAAGTGCAAGCCGGGCGCGCCGCCCTCGATCAAACGTTGCGAGAGCTTGGTGGCCTCTTCCACGCCAACGTTGAAGACTGCCTCTGGATCATCCTCCACCGCGTAGAGCTTCTCCGCGAGCCACGCCGGAAACTCCGAGCCTTGGAGTTCGGTCATCCGCTTGATACTGCTGATCGCGGTGGCGGGCATGATCCCGGGGATCACGGGCTTGTCCACGCCGAGGTCGCGCAGCGTGGACACCAGATCGAAGTAGTGCTCCGCGTCGAAGAAGAACTGAGTGATCGCGAAGTCCGCCGCGTCCAGCTTCTCCGCGGTACGACGCCGGTCATCCGCACGGCTCGCAGCCTTCGGGTGCGGCTCCGGGAACGCGGCCACCCCAACCGCGAAATCGCCCGCTTCGCGCAACACCTCCACCAGTTCGACCGCGTATTTGAGCTCACCGGGAGGAAGGTCGAGATCCTTCGGCGGGTCACCACCCAGGGCCAAAATATTGTCGATTCCGGCCTCGCGGTACCGCAGTGCAATGTCCAGCAGCTCCGCGCGGGAATGACACACGCACGTGAGGTGCGCCATCGCCGTGATGCTCGACTCGCGATGAAAGCGCGTGACGATGTCGTGAGTCATCTCGCGGGTGCCACCGCCCGCGCCGTAGGTGACCGAGACAAAGGACGGGGCGAGCGGCTCGAGCTCCACCAGCGCGCCCGCGAGGGCATCCGCCGCCGCCGGCGTCTTGGGTGGGAAGAACTCGAAGCTGTAGGTAGGGCCAGTTGCAAGGAGGTCGATGATCTTCATGGTCCGAAGAGGGTACGCGAGACTGCGGCCCTGTGACCCCGGGTTCGAACCATACGAGCAGGGCTGCAGATCCGGATGGGCCGCGGCCGGTCCGGACCCGCCACCATCCCGCCCGGCATCGGCTGCGCGGACACGGCTACTTCAAACGCCTCGGCCCCGGCATCGTCACCGGTGCCGCGGATGACGACCCCTCGGGGATTGGCACCTACTCCCAAGTAGGCGCGGCCTACGGCACTGCCCTGCTCTGGTCGATGCCCATCGTGGGGATCATGGCGGCGGCAGTCCAAGAAACCGCGGCGCGCCTCGGCCTGACCAGTGGCGTCGGGCTCTCGACGCTCATCCGGCGCCACCTCGGGCGTCGGATCCTGGTGGCGAGTGTGGTGCTCGTAACGATCGCGAACACCTTCAATATTGCGGCAGACCTCTCCGCGATGGGCGCGGCGTTGCAACTCGAGATCGATCTGTCGCGGTCGCTCCTCACGGTCGCACTGGCGGGCGGGATGATCGCGCTCGAGTTGCTCGTCCCCTACCACCGCTATTCAAAAGTGCTGCGCATCCTCGCGGTCTCGTTGGGCGCGTACCTCGTGGTGGTGTTCATGATCGACGCCGACTGGGGCGCGGTCGGACGCGGGTTCATCACCCCCACGATTCCGAGCGGGCGGGGTGCGCTCGCGGCGCTCCTCGCGATCTTCGGGACCACGGTGTCGCCGTATCTGTTCTTCTGGCAGGCATCCGAAGAGAACGAGGAGGCGAGCGAGCCCTCGCGTGCCACTCCATCCACCGGACTCACCGACGACCACCTGCGCGCGATGCGCGTCGATGTGATCGGCGGGATGGCATCGGCGGTCGTCGTGGCCGCCGCGATCATGATCTCGACCGCCTTCACCCTCCACACCCACGGACTCACCACCATCGCGACGGCAGACCAAGCCGCTCACGCGCTCGAGCCGCTCGCGGGTTCGATGGCCCAGCTCGTCTTCACGATCGGCATCCTCGGGCTCGGGCTGCTGGCCGTGCCCGTACTCGCCGGATCAACCGGATACGCAATCGCGGAGGCGATCGGACGACCCGAAGGATTGTCCCGAACGTTCCGAGAGGCGCGAGGCTTCTACCTGGTGATTGGGGGCTCGATGGTCATCGGCCTCGGCTTGGACCTCATCGGGCTCGACCCGATTCGCAGCCTCTTCTATGCCGCCATTCTCAACGGAATCACCGCACCGCCGCTCATTCTCGTGATGCTCAAACTGGCCCGCGATCCCGACGTTCTGGGTGACCGTCGAAGTGGTCGCCTCTCGACTGCGCTGCTCCTGGGGACCGTGATCGCGAGCGTGGCCCTCCCGATTGCGTACCTTCTCAGTTCGTGAACTTCGAAATCATCCAATCCATCACCGCCGCGGTCGACGCGGTCGACGCGGCGCTCATCGATCCCGCCTTCCTGATCCGGATGGTCGAACTCCCCAAACTGGGCTCAGCCGAGGTGCTCGATCAACGACGCGACGGCGACGTCGTATATCAAGACGTCCGTTATCTCTTCCAGGCCGAGCTCTCGCGGGCGGTGACGCGCGTGGTCGATCCGGACCGCCTGACCTGGATCGAACGGTCGGTGTGCAACCTCACGTCCCACGAGACGCAATGCGAAATTCTTCCCGACCACTACGGCGGGCTCTTGACCGGCAGCTACCACTCGGTGATCGAAGCCGTCGGCCCGTCGGCGCAACGCACCCTCACCGGTGAGGTCAACGTGAAGATGCCGTTCGTCGGCGGCAAGGTCGCGAGCGCGATCGTCGGCGGACTGCGGGAGAATGCCGAGGCGCAAGTGCAACTCTTGGAAACCTGGATCGGGACCTAACCGAACGAGCAGCGCCCGGCGGCTACTCGGGTGGCGGAGGCTGCGGTGCCGCCCAGCCGGCGTCGTCGGGACCCGGATCGGGGGTTGCCCACGGCGCGGCGGTCGGGGGCGCGGGAAACGGCGACTCCGGCACCGGCGGCGCGAAGCTCAGCGGCGCGGCGGTCGGCGGCACAGGGGGCGGTGGCGGATATCCCGTGATCGCAGCAACGGTTCCCGGCCCGACCCCGGCCATGAGCGCGGCATTGCCGTCCTCTTGCATCGCCGTCACCGCGCGAATCATGAAGATCGCCAGCACCGCGCTGGCCGCAGTTGCCGCCGAGGCGATGACCAACAAGACGTTCATGACGTCGTACCTCGAGACGTCGTAGATCTTCGAGCGACTCGGCGTGGAGTTCAGGAAGATGAACGCTCGCCCGAGCAGGAACACAATCCACCAAACCAAGACGAGCGCGGAACCCTTGGCCCGCTCGCCCGTTCGCAGCGGCCGTCCCGACCCTTTCCAGATGTCGTACATCTGCATTCCCGGGATCACCAGGTTCGCGAACGGGATAAACCAACCACCGATCGCGAACCCCGGCCCGAACTTCTGGCGCGCCCGACCGAAGAGGCCCACGTTCTTGGCCGCACGCCACATCCAGATCATGAACAGCACCGAGATCGCAAGGGACACCATGAACAGGAGTCCGGCGACCCCACCGATCGCTCGATTCGCATCCCGCACCGCGGCCGCTCCGGTAAAGAACGAGCCAAACGCGTGATCGTGGACCACCCTGCGCTCGTTGATCGCCACCGGAATCATCACCAGTCCGAGCGCACCCGCGATCGTCAGCACGACGTACATCGCAATCGCCAGCCCGCGCAGATTGCGGAAATATCCGATCGCACCTGGGCCCTGCCCACCTTGGTAGGCGGACGGGTACGCCGGTGCGTATGCAGCTGGAGGCGGAGGGGGCGGAGGGGGCGGCGAGCCCCACTGCGAATCAGGCGGAGGCGTTCCCATCTAGTCAGCCTAAGAGCGAATGTCGAGACCCGAAGCCATCTCCTTCGACTCGGACGCCGTGGCAATGACAAACTCCCCACCATGCCTCCCGAAAAGCTTCAGTGGAAACACCTTTACGACGAAGTCGTCACCTCCGGCCTCTGCACCGGTTGTGCCGGTTGCGTGATCGCCTGCCCCCACGACGTCCTCGGCTACAAGGACACCGAGGGGGTCTACAAGCCATTTCAACTCGAGGACTTCGGCGGACCGGGCGACTGTTCACACGGCGACAAGGGGTGCACCTCGTGTACCCGTGCGTGCCCCCGCTTTCGGGCATGGGAACCGGAGATCGACCAGTTCCTTTTCGGTCGCGACCGCGCGCCGGACGAGGTCTCCGGGATCTACAAGGACATCGTGCTCGCACGAGCGTCGGACCCCGTCCTCCACGATGTCGGTCAGGACGGCGGCCTCGTCTCGGCGATCCTGTTGTATTGCCTGGAAAAAGACATCATCGACGCCGCCCTGGTGAGCTATCTCGAAGGTGACGGTTCCTCCTGGAAGGCCATCCCCGGTGTGGCCCGCACACGAGAAGACATCATCGCCGCCGCTGGGAGCCGCTACACCTACAGCGCGAACACCATGGCCTACGCGGAGGCGGTGGAAGGTGGCGCCGAACGGATCGCGCTCGTGGGTATGAGCTGCATGAGCTCCGTGCCACCCGTGATGAAGCAACGCAAGGCAGGCAAGGTGGCGCGCCGGCTCTCGCTCAATATCGGCCTGCTGTGTTCCAAGACGTTCGACGACGCGATCTTCGAAGAGCTGTTCGAAGCAAAGTACGGGCTGAAGAAGTCCGAGATGAAGAAGATGAACATCAAGGGCGTCTTCCAGATCTGGATGAAGAACGGCGATTACCACGAGGTCCCGCTCAAGGAATGCCACGCGTGGACGCGTGAAGGTTGCAAGTCATGCCCGGACTTCGCGGCCGAACACGCCGACATTTCCACCGGCGGCATCGGGAAGTTCAACGACTGGACGCTCACCATCGTCCGTACCGAAATCGGGCGCGAGATCATGGCGGGCATGCTCGAAGGCGGTTGGATCGAAACTCGCCCCGGCGACGACGACCCGGACGCGATCGCGCTCATGCATAAGTTGGCAATCCGGTCGCGCAAGCGGTGGCCCGAGTTCGCGGTGGCCGCGCCTCGTCTGATCGGCACCTGACCCATCACCAAGGTGCTGCGCGCCGATTCGGCTGGTGGTATCGCTCTCCTCGCCGCTACCGCCGCCGCCCTCGTCTGGGCCAACGTCGCTCCCGCGAGTTATGCGCAGCTGTGGTCGACGCATCTCTCGCTGCCCGGACCTGATCACGCGCTCACGTTGCAGAGTTGGGTGACCGACGGCCTCATGGCCATCTTCTTCTTCGCCGTCGGTCTCGAGATCAAGCGCGAGATCGTCGACGGCGAACTCCGCGACCCTCGCACCGCCGCGGTGCCCATCGCCGCGGCGTTCGGCGGCATGCTGGTACCGGCGCTGATCTACCTCGCCGTCACCGCGGGAACTGCACACTCACGCGGTTGGGGAATACCGATGGCCACCGACATCGCGTTCGCGCTTGCGGTCCTACGATCCGCGAAACGCCGGGCACCGAGCGGCCTGGGAATCATCCTGCTCACGCTCGCGATCGTGGACGACCTCGGAGCGATCATCGTGATCGCGATCTTCTATTCCACCGGCGTGAAGCCGGTCTGGCTCCTTGTTGCAGCGATCGGGTTGGCGGTCGTGGTCGCGGTCGGTCGGTGCATCGAACATCCAGGGTGGTTCGTGATCCCGGCCGTGCTGATCTGGATCTGCTTTTCCCGTTCGGGCGTGCACGCCACGCTCGCGGGGGCGGTGCTGGGCCTGGCGACGCCACTCCGGGTCCGCTCCGGCAAGCCCGTGCTCGAACCCCTCGAGCACGCGTTGAAGCCATGGACCAACCTCGTGGTCCTCCCGCTGTTCGCACTGGCGAACGCCGGAGTGATCCTCTCGGCGAGTCAGCTCCACGCGTCCGTCACGAGTCCCGTCGCGTGGGGGATCGCACTCGGACTGATCGTCGGGAAGTTCGTAGGCATCACCGGATCGACCTGGCTCGCGGTGCGGCTCGGCGGTCGGCTTCCTACCGGTTTGGGTGCCCGTTCGATCGTGGCGCTCGGACTCCTGGGTGGCATCGGATTCACGGTCAGCCTGTTTATCGCGACGCTCGCGTTCTCCGGCCCGCTCCTCCAGACCGCGAAAATCGCGGTCTTCGCCGCCTCGATCGTGTCCGGAATCGGCGCGGTGGTGCTGCTGCGAACGGTCCGCTCCTCGGCAAACGCATCGACGTAACCTCGGCGCGCATCGACGAGTCGAAGCAGACCTGATGACCGACGCGACCACCCTCACTGCGCGGCTCATTGCCGCCGCGGAGCAGCCGGGCTCCATCACCTTTGTCACCGGCGCTCCCGACGGCCCGCAATATTCCACCGATCCCGTGGAATGGGCTCGCCTCCACGCCGATGCCCGAGCCGGCGCAGCTGCGCTCCAGGCGCGCGGCATCGGGCCCGGAGCCATCGTGGCGATTCTTGGCCCCACCAGCCGCGCGCTCGTGACCGCGATTCAGGCCACCTGGCTCGCGGGTGCCGCGGTCGCGATGCTCCCGCTCCCAATGCGACTCGGTTCGATCGAGGAGTTCATCGACGCCACCCGTCGGCGCGTCGAAAACTCCGAGGCCACCATCATCCTCGTCGACCCCCAACTCGCGGAGTTCGTTCCGCCGGATCTCGTCGCCACCACCTTCCGCGAACTCACACACGGCGCGTCGGCGAGCGCGTACGTGGTGCCCACCGTGGACCCGGAGTCTCTCGCCATCCTGCAGTTCACGAGCGGGAGCACCGCGGAGCCCAAGGGCGTGATGCTCCCCCATCGCTGTGTGACCGCGAACCTGGACGCGATCAGTCGGGGAGCCGCGATCGACGTTGCCCGCGACCGGGTGGCGTCATGGTTGCCGCTGTATCACGACATGGGATTGATTGGCCTGCTCGGCCTACCGATGACCACGGGCATGGACCTCATCCTCGGTGCACCCCAGGATTTCCTCGCGGCACCGGCGCGGTGGATGGACTGGATGTCGAACTTCCGCGCAACGGTCACCGGCGGTCCGAACTTCTCCTATGCGCTCGCGGCCCGTGCCCTGCGGCGCGCCGGAGACCTCGACCTCTCGTCGTGGCGGATCGCGCTGAACGGAGCGGAACCGATCGACCCCGATTCCGTCGACGCGTTTCTCGCGGCGGGTTCGCCGTTCGGACTCGACCCGGGCGCGGCGTTCTGCGTCTACGGAATGGCCGAGGCGACCCTCGCGATCACCTTCCCCGATCCGGGCGCCGGAATGGCCGTCGACATCGTGGACCAGCGCGTGTTGGAAACTGACAATTACGCGGCACCCATCGACGCCAACCGCGGCGGGGCGCGGCGGCTCCCCCGGCTGGGGCGAGTACTCGACGGACTCGCAATGCGCGTCGTGGATCCCGTTACTGGTATCTCCGGCGCCGATCGTGAGGTGGGTGAGATCGAACTGCGCGGCAACTCCATCACGCCGGGGTACTTCCGCAATGCCGCCGCGACGGCAGCCGCCTTTCGCGATGGCTGGCTGCGGACTGGCGACCTCGGCTATCTCATCGAAGGCGAGGTGGTGATCTGCGGTCGTCGCAAAGACGTGATCATCGTGGGCGGCCGCAACGTGTTCCCCGAAGACATCGAACGCGCTGCGGCCCGGGTCGATGGTGTCCGCGCCGGCAACGTGATCGCATTCGGAACCACCGGGCGACGCGGCCGCGAATCGATTGTGGTGGTGGCCGAGACCAACACCGACGCGCGCATGGACCCGGTGCGTACCGAGGTGGCTGAACGCGTCACGAACGCCATCGGCATACCGCCGTCCGAGATCATCCTCGTTGCCTCGGGCACACTGCCCAAGACGTCCTCCGGCAAGCTCCAGCGGTCCCTCTGCAAGGACCGTTACCTCTCCGACATTCTCGAACCGGTCTGACCCTCCTCGGGGCCTGGCCACTCACGCGGGTTCAGATCATCGGCCAGGGGACGGAGTGGTAGCCCTCCTCGGGCTCGGGGAGGCGGCCGTCAAGCAGCAGTTCGTCGATGCGAGCAAGCAGCGCTTCGAACTCCACCGGATGGAGCAACGAGCGGAACCCCTCACCGAAGTCGCCATCGAGCCGGTCCCGCAGGCTCGCCACATCCGCCACCAGGTCATCGGGAATCCGTTCTGAGGCGAAGTCCCAGATGACCGTACGCAACTTCGGGGCCACGTGGAACGTCAGCCCGTGGTCGATCCCGTAGATGTGACCGGTACTCAACTCCCGCAGGCAGTGCCCGCCCTTCCGGTCGGCGTTGTTCACGATCACGTCGAACACGGCGAACCGCTGGAACGTTTCGACGTGTGAGTCCAGCAACGTGAAGTAATGCTCATCGGGATCATGTTCCACGAAGCGCTGGACCATCCCGATCCCGTACGGACCATCGCGCAAGACGGTGCGCGGCACGAGGTCCCAACCGAGCGCGGCGCTCAATTGGTACGCGGCGGTTTCGCGGTGACACAGCGTGCCGTCAGGGAAGTCCCACAGTGGCCGCTCACCTCGCTGGGGTTTGTAGACCGCGAGCATCTCGGCACCGTCGAGTTCGATCGTCACGAGCAGCGCCGCGTTGGAAGACCATGCCACCCGGCCGACCACGTTGATCGCTCCGGTGTCGAGCACCCGCGCGGCCGCGTCCGGAGTCAGTTCCACCGAGGACAGATGTGACCCGCCGGGTCCATCGGAAACTCACACAGCGGACAGGGTGGTCGACCGCCACTCACTGCATCTGCGCCCCGTGCAGCCATCGCGCGCACCTGGGCGCGAGTGGCGAGAATCCGTGCCACGAAGCCATCGTCGTCATCGGGCGGGTCACCGCCAAACGTGGTCTCGGCGTCCGCGTCGTCGTCGCTGTTCTCACGGAGCTCGATCAGTACCAGGCCGCGATCAGGTTCAAACCCGAGCCCAATCATGCGAGCCCGGAAGAGCGGTACTGCGGGCTCGGTGACCTGCGCGGCGCTCGGGTGCAGCGTTGAACTCTCCGATTTTGGCTCGGGATGATCTTCGGCAATGCGATCCAGAAACGCCACTGCTTCCTGGGCCAAGAGCGCGACCTGCTCCTTTTCCACCAACACTGTGAGTCGGGTTCCGCCCTTGTCGGCCTGGATGTAGAAGACCCGGCTGCCGGGTTCGCCGATCGCCCCCGCGCCCAGCGAGTCGACACCATCGAGTTCGACGACGCTCACGAGCTCGACACCGCCTTCGGCTCCGCACCGGCGTCGGTTGCCGCCGCGTCACCCTCGGCATCAGGCTCGGCGTCAGGCTTCACGGGCGGGACGAGCTCAGAGAGTGAACCGGTGTCGTTGCACTTCACCAACACGGCACCGTAGGACCCGAGCGAGAACACGGTGACCGACGCCGGCGACACCGAAATCCGCTGGAACAAATCCAAATGCACACCGGTGAAGTGGGCAATCACCGACTTGATCGGATCGGCGTGTGAAACCACGACCACCATCTCGCCGGGGTGAGCTGCCACTACGGATTCCAGTGCGGTGACCGTCCGCGTCTGCATCTCTGCGATCGATTCGCCATTGGGGAATCGCGCGCGGGACGGCGTCCGTTGCACGGTCTTCCACAGATCGGTCTTGGCCAGGTCCTCGATCCGGCCACCGGTCCATTCGCCGTAGTCGGCCTCGATCACACCGTCGAGCACTTGCACCTCGAGGTGGTGATGCGACGCGATATGCGCAGCGGTTTGGCGAGTGCGTTCAATCGGGCTCGCGTAGACCGCGGCGATCGGCAAACTCGCGAGCCGCTCGCCCGCAGCACTCGCTTGCTCATTCCCGAGATCGGAGAGATCAATCCCCGGGGTGCGCCCGGAGAGCAGCGGACCCGTCTGCGCGGTCACCGCGTGACGGACCAACACCAAGGTCATGAGTGCGTGGTGCTGCGGCTCCGGGACGACGGGCTCCGGCATATCCGACTCCGGTGCTGGTGTCGTGGTTTCGGAAGCCGCGTGGGTCACACAAAGGATGGTACCGGCGCAACCCGGCAACCGCGCCCCCGGGCCTCTCGCACGTCGGGCACTACATTCGCCGCGATGACCGACCAACCAATAGGACTCCACCGCGGCGGACCACCCGAGACGGTGCTCGCCCCGGAACCCGACCACGTTCTCGCCGCGCTGGCCGCCGCGACGGCCGAGTCCGACCTCGACGCTCGCCGCGCTGCGTTACGCGCCATCGCCACGGCCCGCCCTCGGTGCGTGGGCGTATGGGCTGAGCTCGGCACCACCGCTCGCGACGACATCGAGGCCTACGCATATTTCCGGGTGGGCTACCACCGTGGTCTCGATCAACTCCGCCAATCCGGATGGCGGGGTTCGGGGTATGTGCGCAGCTCTCACCCTGAGAACCTTGGCTTCCTGCATGCACTCGACGGTCTGCGCCTCGTGGCCGATTCCATCGGCGAAGCCGACGAAGCGCAGCGATGCGCCGAATTCCTCTACCAACTGGACCCTTCGGGCTTTTCGAGCGCACAGGACTAATCTCGACCCCACTTCGTCGAGGCGAGAGGAACGCATGAAGCGCGCGCTTATCACCGGAATCACCGGGCAGGACGGTCGATATCTGAGCCAGCTCCTCACGTCGAAGGGCTACCAAGTCTTTGGTCTCATCCCCGGCCAGGCCAACCCCAAAGCCAAGCTCGTCATGGAAGAAAACCCTGGTCTCGATCTCGTCGGCGGCGATCTGCGCGACCTCCCGTCGCTCATTGCCGCGGTGGAACAAGTGCAACCCGACGAGGTGTACAACCTCGGGGCCATCAGCTTCGTCCAGCTCTCGTTCAAGCAGGCCGAGCTCACGGCAGAAATCACTGGCCTCGGCGTGCTGCGCATGCTCGAAGCCGTTCGCATCGTGGGCGGAACCGCCAACAATCCGATGCGGTTCTATCAAGCAAGTTCCTCGGAGATGTTCGGCAAGGTGCGCGAGACGCCGCAGAAGGAAACGACGCCGTTCCACCCTCGCTCGCCCTACGGCGTTGCGAAGGTCTTCGGCCACGACATGACCGTGAACTACCGCGAGTCGTACAACCTGCACGCGAGTAGCGGCATCTTGTTCAACCACGAAAGCGAGCGCCGCGGCCTCGAGTTCGTCACCCGCAAGATCACGAACTCACTCGCGCGCATCAAGCTCGGGATCCAAGACTCGATCAGTCTCGGAAATCTCGACTCCGCGCGCGACTGGGGATACGCGGGCGACTACGTGGAGGCGATGTGGTTGATGCTCCAAGAGGACGAGCCCGACGACTACGTCATCGCAACCGGTGAGACCCACACCATCCGTGAGTTCCTCGAGGTCGCGTTCCGCCTCGCGGGCTATGACGACTGGGAGCCCTTCGTCACCCACGACACGCGCTTCGACCGTCCCGCCGAGGTGGACCTCCTCCTCGGCGATGCCACGAAGGCCCGCGAGAAGTTGGGCTGGACCCCGAAGGTGAACTTCGAAGAGCTCGTGGCCCGCATGTACGAGTCCGACCTCAAGCACGAACAAGACCTGCTCGACTCCGGCCGCCGCTAACGCGTCCGGCCCCGCTCGGCCCGCCGTCTGGCCCCGGCCGAGCGGCGGCTTATCTCAGGGTCATGAGACGGTCCAGCGCCAGGCCGGCTTCGGCCACGATGCTTTCCACAATGTCGCCCGCGGGGATGAGATCGTGGATGGCGCCCACACCCTGGCCCGCTGGATAACACTCACGATCAGGGTCCACGCCCGGCGTCGACTCGCTGGCTCCGAGGTGCATCCAGCCGCCCGCCACCGATTTCACCAGCATTTCGGGGAACTTTTCGAGCTCATCCGGATGCGCATCGAAATAGCGAGTGGTGTCGTTGGCAACGGCGCGCAACGTCTTGCCCGTGAACGCCCGCGAGATGGTGGTGCCATCCTCGCCGGTGCGGAGCAGCGCATCCTTGTAGCCCGGCGCGGAACGCGCCTCGGGCGTGGCGATGAAGCGAGTGCCGATCCACACGCCGTCGGCTCCGAGCGCGAGCGCGGCCGCGAGACCGCGGCCATCGAAGATCCCGCCGGCGGCGACTACGGGCACCCGATCACCCACCGCATCCACAATCTGGGGTACGAGCGGCAAGGTCGCAATCTGGCCGGTGTGACCGCCGGCCTCGGTGCCTTGCGCGACCACGATGTCGCACCCCGCTTCGACCGCGGCCACCGCATGACGCACCTTGCCGCACATCGAAAGGACCAACACATTGTGTTCGTGACACAGCGTGATCACATCGCGCGGCACACCCAGGCCGGCGGCGAACACGGCCGCCCCTTCACGAATCAACGCCCCAACATCGTCCATCAGCCGGTCGGGCATCGCGGTCAGCAAGTCAACCCCGAGCGGCTTACTGGTGAGGGCCTTGGCGGCGCGGATCTCGTTCACCATCTCGTCGCTGCTCATCGTCGACGCGCCGAAGCACCCGAAGCCTCCTGCCTCGGACACCGCCGCAACCAGGGCGGAGTACGACACACCGCCCATGCCCGCGAGCATCACCGGATGTTCGATGCCCAAGACGTCCGTGAGCCTGGTGTGCATCGTGAATTCCTCTCGTCGGCTGGCCGGCAGGCGAGGCTAACTGACGACCGCCAGGACGTCATTCCGTTGGTGAGGTTGGGACGTAGTCCCTGGATTGCTCGCTCGGTCGGGTCGACGCGAGCGGTTCGGCTGCGCAGTTACGCGCTCGACGCAGTGTCGTCGGCTTCGCGTTCGGTTATGGAGCCGTTGGTCCAAAGATAGGTCCGGAGGTGTCGATCCAAGACGGCGTCGTGACGGCGCAGCCACTCGAGCGCCATCGCCGCGTGTTCTTTCTCCTCGTCCCGGTTGTGTTCGAGCACCGAACGTAGTTCCGGGTCGTTGGTTGCGCTCGCGCGTTGGTCGTACCAGTCCACTGCCTCGAACTCTTCCATGATCGACCTGATCGCTCGATGGCGGTCGATCACCTCCGGAGTCAGTTGGTCGGCGGGTTCGTGGAGCCCTTCGCTTGCCATGGTTTCCTTCGGTCAGAGAAATCCGGCTGCGCCGAACATGATGTGAATCGTCCTACCCACAACCTCACGAACACAAACCCCGAGATCGACTCGAGCACGTAACGGCGGCGCGGTTGCCTTCTAGTGGGTGGACCCTCCTGACGGCGCGGGACCCCACCTGACCCCATCCTCGGGTTTGATGCAACGCCAGCCGGGTATGTCACACCTCACGATTCCGTCGGAGGAGACCCATGAAGATCAGGAGAGACATGAAGTTGGCAAGGTCCACGATGAAACTCGCGACGATTGGGTTGGCGGGGTACGGAGCGCAGCAGCTCTGGGTGCGATACCGGGTGCCCGCCACGACGATGGCCCACGATGCGTCACGCGCGGTCGAGACGCAGATAGTCCCGGCGGTTCAGGAGAGTGCACGCTCGATGGGCAGCTCGGGGAAAGCGGCGGTCGACCGCAGCGCCGCCGGCCGAAAGGGTTGAGGCCATGACCGATCTCTACGTCTTGCCCGACCTCCCGTACGACCCGGCCGCGCTGGAGCCACACATCAGCGCTCGGATCATGGAGCTTCATCATGACAAGCATCACGCGGCCTACGTCAAGGGTGCGAACTCCACGCTCGAGAAGCTGCACGACATGCGAGGCAAAGGAGATTTCACCGAACTGGCGATGCTGGAACGCAGCCTGGCGTTCCACGTGTCCGGTCACGTGTTGCATTCGGTGTTCTGGACGAACCTCTCGCCTGACGGTGGCGGGGAACCGGACGGTTCACTCGGCGCCGCCATCGAGCTGACGTTTGGCAGTTTCTCCGGTTTCCGGCAGCAAATGATCGAAGCCGCCACTTCAATACAAGGTTCGGGCTGGGCGCTCGCATCCTGGGAGCCACTCGCCAGCCGGCTCATGGTTCACCAGGTACACGATCATCAAGGCGATCACGGCCAAGGCACGGTTCCACTCCTGGCGCTCGACGCATGGGAGCACGCGTATTATCTGCAGTATGAGAACAGGAAGGCGGACTTCTTCGAGGCGTTCTGGGACGTCGTGAACTGGAACGACGTCGCCGCTCGATACGAGCAGGCGCGATCTCACTCGCTCGCAGCGTGATCGACCCGTCTGCCACCGCGCAACCGCGCGACGCGCTCGCCGTCGGATTGGTGCGCCTCTCGCAGGACGAGCCCGCCGAACGGTCCACAGACTCATGACCGACCCCCACGATTGGTTCCTCACGCCGGCCGAGCGGGGGAATCCTGCCACGATCATCGACGATCGGCATCCCGAGGTCGCGTGGACCGCGGGCAACTCGGTGGAGGTGCTCATCGATGGCTGGAACTACTTCGCCACGCTGCACGACGAGCTGAGCACGGCCGCGAGCGATGACGCGGTGTACTTCACCGACCTCGAGGGCAACGCCGACGAGCTCCTCGCCGCGTCGGGAACTGAGCTCGGTGAGCTGTTGGTGGAACTGGCCCGCCGCGGGGTTGCGTTGCGCGGTCTGGTGTGGCGGGCCCATCCGGGCCCGTACAACCAGGCAGCCAACGTCGACCTCGCGGCGATGGTGAACGAAGCTGGTGGAGAGGTGCTGCTCGACCATCGGATCCGCAGGGGCGGCAGTCACCATCAGAAGCTCCTGGTCATCCGACGCGCGGAGCCCGGCGCGTCGGCCGACGTGGCGTTTCTTGGTGGAATCGACCTGGCCTACGGCCGCAACGACGATCGCCGACACTTCGGCGATCCACAACGGGCGCTGCTGTCGGAGGAGAACTACGGTCCGGCGCCACCGTGGCACGACGTCCAGCTGAAGGTGCACGGGCCGGCGGTGGACGACATCGCCACGACGTTTCGTGAGCGCTGGGATGACCCCGCCGCACTCGATCTCCCGAGCCCCTGGCGGGTCCTTCAGCATCGGCGGGCAAACCACCCGCGTGTTCCGAGTTCGCTTGATCGCGAGCCGCGGTACACGCCGGGCCAGGGCCCGTTCTCGGTGCAAGTGCTGCGCACCTACCCGAAGCGTCGCTCGGCGTATCCGTTCGCACCCGAAGGCGAGCGCAGCATTGCCCGCGCCTATCTGAAGGCATTCGGCCGGGCCCAGCGGCTCATCTATATGGAAGACCAGTACCTCTGGTCGTACGACGCGACCCGCGCGATCTGTGCAGCCCTCCGGCGCGCGCCCGAATTGCGAGTCATCTGTGTGATTCCGAAGTACTCGGATCCCGATGGGGCGATCCTTGGTCGCGCGAGCGATGTCGCGCGCGCGAGGGTGGAGGACGCCCTCGTAGCTGCCGGGGGTGATCGGGTCGCGGTGTACGACCTGGAGAACGCCGACGGCGTCCCGATCTATGTTCATTCCAAGGTGTGCATCGTCGACGACGAGTGGATGAACGTCGGCTCGGACAACCTGAACCGTCGTTCCTGGACCCACGACTCCGAGGCGTCCTGCGCCATCGTCGACACCGAGCCCGATCCCGACGGTGCGACGCTCGCCCGCACCACGCGCCTGCGGTTCGCCTCCGAACATCTCGGCCGGCTCGACACCGAACCCCTCATCGATCCGGTTACCTGGTTCGATGAGTTCCGGGACTCGGCCCGTGCGCTGGAAACGTGGCACGACGACGGTCGAACCGGCCCTCGCCCTCCGGGGCACCTGCGGGTGCACCGACGCAAGCACGTCGGTCCGGTTCTCCGCCTGGGATTGGATCTGGTGCACCGATGGGTGTTGGACCCGGACGGCCGACCGTTCCGGGTCCGCATGGCGCGCCGCTACTGAACGCCGTCCCGATCACCAGATCGAACCGGCGAGCGTCACGCGTAGCCGCAAGCCCGCGAATGCGGCTACCCGGAACCGGTCTGACGGTTCGGCGCATGTACTGGTTTGGATTCCGAGGATCCCTGCTGGCGCAGAAAGATGGAGAGCACGACGATCGCGCCGACGGCGAGGAACTCGCTCTGCCAGTTCTGAAATGACTGGAACCAGAACTGACTGGTCCGCACGAACTGCATGACCGAGATCTGCTGCCCGTCGCCGTGCGCGGCCTGTTCCGCGTTGTACTCGGCAGTGCCGCCGAGCGCGTGCCCGAACATCGACATGACGAACAGCATCACAAAGGCAATCAGCAGCGAGTTCTTGTACAACGTCAACCACACTCCGCCCCGGCGCACGGGCCACGGAGCATCAGGGTCGCTGCGGTGGGCGGCAGGGTCATCGTCGACCGGGTCACCGTCAGGGTCCTTGGATTCGGCGGACCCCTTCTGGATCAAGAACACCGTCAAGGCGATGTACGCCGCCATCTGGAGGAACTCGCTCTCCCAGTTTTCGAATGTCGTCTCGTAGAAGTGACCGGTGGTCAGGTAGTGCTGGTACGAGATGGCCGCGCGGTGATGAGCCCGGGAGTCGTTGTTGTGATCGCGCCAACCCGTGAGGCTCTGCGCTGCGAGCAGCACCACGAAGATGCCGAGGCACACCAACCCTCGGACCGCCTGGATGCTCGATCTCGCGCGGTTTGGCGACGGTCAGTCGAGGCCGCTCATCGCGCTCACCTTGGTGACGACGTCGCGTCCTACGTCGCGTGCATGGTCAATCGCGGCCCCGACACCGCCACCGATCGCCGGGAGCACTCCAGAGAGGCCGGGCGTCACCGGCGCGGTGCGCTTGGCGACTTCGAGTTGACGACCGAGTTCGAGCAACTCGGCCCGCGTCGCGACGTCGCGCAGGTCGAGCAGCAGGTCGGACTCCTCTTCCTTCACGTGGTGCCGGACAATCTCGATGAGCACGGTGGTGCGAGCGGTGAACCGTTCGTCCTCTGCACTCATTTGTGCCAGCTCGCCAAGGAGGTACTAGACGACGGCATGCTCCTCGAACGCCTCGAGCACCATGTCGTCGGCGTCGACGATGTGCGCTCGCGACCACGGGTACACGATCTGCTCTTCGATTGAGGCATGGCGCGTCAGCGCCTCGATCATGGAGTCGACGAGTTTGCGTCGCTCGACGACGGCCCTGCCGCTCGTCTTCTCGAACGCCTTGAACAATTGCTCGACCTCGCGGTGATCCGATTTGAGGATCGCGATCGCGTCGCGTTGGTGCACGGTGGACTTGGCTCGAGACGAAGGACCCGACTTCTTGCGGGTCGACGAAGGGGAAATCTTTGTAGCCATGGTGTCTCCAATTGACGAAGAATGGAATCGAGGGAGCAGTACCCGTCGTGGCGGTTTCGAAACCGACACGCGTGTCACGTTCCGAGGCGGCACCATCGAACTGAAGGATTGGCCCCGACGGTTCCGGGGTATTACGAGTCACGGTTCCGGGGTATTACGAGTCACACTGCGCGCCCGCGCGGAACCTGAACGGCGAAAGGACCCCGATATGAGTGACGGCCGCGAGACCGTGACCTATGGCGACGAAACCGTGGACCGCGGACCCGGGGGAGAAACCCACCAGGTCGCCGGTTCGTCTCGTCCCCGCCTGACGACCCAAGGCGGTGTTCCGGTGGCCGACGACCAGAACACGCTGCGAGTGGGCGATCGAGGTCCGGCGGCGCTCGAGGATTTCCACTTCCGCGAGAAGACCTTCCACTTCGATCATGAGCGGATCCCCGAGCGGATCGTGCACGCCCGTGGGTACGGCGCCCACGGCTTCTTCGAGAACTACGAACCGCTCCCCGAGCTGACGCGGGCGGAGCCATTCCAACGGGTCGGCCAACGCACACCGGCGTTCGTACGATTTTCCACGGTGGCCGGCAGCTTGGGTTCACCTGATCTCGCGCGTGACGTGCGGGGATTTGCGGTGAAGTTGTACACCCAAGATGGGAACTGGGACATCGTCGGCAACAACATGCCGGTGTTCTTCATCCAGGACGCGATCAAGTTTCCAGACCTGATCCATGCTGCCAAGGCCGAGCCCGACCGTGGCTTTCCGCAGGCCCAGACCGCGCACGACAACTTCTGGGATTTTGCGTCGCTGATGCCGGAGTCGACCCACATGCTCATGTGGGCAATGTCCGATCGCGCCATCCCGCGTTCGTTCCGCTTTATGGAGGGCTTCGGCGTGCACACCTTCCGACTCGTCAACGCCGAAGGAGAGTCCACGTTCGTCAAGTTCCATTGGAAGCCGAAGCTCGGAATGCAGTCGGTCGTGTGGGACGAGGCGGTGAAGCTGAACGGCGCCGACCCCGATTTTCACCGGCGTGACCTGTGGAACGCGATCGAGTCTGGCGACTTCCCCGAGTGGGAACTCGGCGTGCAGCTGTTCGACGACACGTTCGCAGACCAGTTCGAGTTCGACGTGCTCGACGCCACGAAGCTCATCCCCGAGGAGCAGATCCCCGTCCAACGAATTGGTCGGTTGGTGCTCGACCGCGTCGTCGACAACTTCTTCGCCGAGACCGAGCAGGTGGCGTTCTGCACGCAAAACGTGATCCCGGGCGTCGACTTCACCAATGACCCGCTGCTGCAAGGCCGCAACTTCTCATACCTCGACACGCAGGTGAAGCGGCTGGGCGGACCGAACTTCGTGCACTTGCCGGTCAACGCACCGAAGTGTCCGTTCGCCACGTTCCAGCAGGACGGCCACATGGCGACGGTGCAGCCGGCGGGCCGGGCCAACTACGAACCGAACTCGTGGAGCGAGGAAGCGGGCGGACCGCGTGAAGATCCGGAGCGGGGGTTCCAGAGCTTCGCCGCGACGGATGCCGGCGAGAAGCGACGACTCCGGCCCGAAAGCTTCGCCGACCACTACAGCCAAGCTCGACTGTTCTACGTGAGCCAGACCGAGGTGGAACAGCGCCATATTGCGGATGCGTTCGTGTTCGAGCTCAGCAAGGTGGAGACGCCCGCGATACGCGAGCGCATGGTCGCCAACCTCGGCAACGTCCATCGCGACCTGGCGGCGACCGTGGCGGACGGACTCGGCCTGGCTGACGTGCCCGAGCCCACTCCCGCAACCGTGCCGGCCCGAACCGATCTCGCCGAGTCGCCGGCGCTCAGCATGATGCGTAACCCACCAAACTCGCTGGCGGGGCGCAAGCTCGGTGTCCTGGTCACCGACGGCGCCGACGGAGCACTTCTCGCTCGGTTGGGTGACGCGGTGAGTGCCGAAGGCGCGCTGCTCGAACTGGTAGCCCCGAGGGTGGGTGGTGTCGTCACGAGTGACGGCACCAAGCTCGAGGCGCAACAGAAAATCGGCGGCGGACCTTCGGTGCTCTACGACGCGGTGGTGATCGTCGCGTCTGAAGAAGGGTGCGATGCGCTTGCGACCGATGCCGCGACGAGACAGTTTCTTTCCGACGCCTTCGCACACTGCAAGTTCATCGGGTACTCGCCCGATTCGGTAGCCCTGTTCGCAGCGGCCGGAATCGATCCCGATGCCGATGCCGGAGTCGTGGAGTTAACGGACGAGGTCGACGACATTCAAGACTTCCTCGGTCAGTGCCAGGCCGTGCGCTATTGGGAGCGCGAGGCACGGGTCAAGCTGACGTGACGCGAAGGGGCACGTCCGGGGAGTACCTTCGCCAGATGGTCGAGGCCGGCGTCGTCGAAGGGTTTGGCACCCGCGCAACCGGGGGAAGGATCGGCGGGTGACCCCGGAACTCGACAGTGGCTCCGCCGATCGGTCGATTCCGGTACGGCAGTACCTGGCGTTCTGGGGAACCGGAGTGATCGTGGTGGGGGCCACGGTGCTGCTGGTCGGCTTCGCGAGCCGGATCGCGACAGTGTTGGTCCTCGTCACCGTGGCCGCGTTCTTCGCGATCGTCCTCTCACCGCCGGTCCGGTGGGTCGAGAATCGTCTGCACCTGCGGCGTGGGCTCGCGACAATGACGGTGTTCGTGATCGGTCTCCTCGCGTTCGCCGGGCTGATCTACGCCTTCGCACGGCCGATCTATGACGCCTCGACCACCTTCACCGACGACCTCCCGCGCATCATCCGCAATGCCGAACGGGGCCGGGGCCAGGTGGGTCGTTGGTTGAAGGACATCGGTGCACAGCAGTTCGCGCGGGAGAATCTGCCCAAGGTTCGACGCTCCCTGACCAACTCCAACGGCCTCGTTGCGGCCGCGGGCACGCTGGTGACCGGGACCGTCGCGACGCTGACCACACTGGTCCTGGCCTTCCTCATGCTGCTGCAGGGTCCGCGCATCGGCGGCTTCCTCATCGAGCTGTTCCCGCACCGACGAGCCGACCATCTCCGCCGAGTCGCGACCGACGCTGCTCGCGCAGTGACCGGCTACATGGCCGGCAACCTCTTGATCTCGCTCATCGCCGGGACGGCGATCTACATCTGGTTGCGCTCGTTGTTCATCCCGTTCGCGTTCGTGCTGGCCCTGTGGGTCGCCTTCGCCGACATGCTGCCGCTGGTGGGTGCCTTCCTCGGCGCCGTCCCGGCGATCTTCGTGGCGCTGCTCGCCTCACCCGGCGCGGGACTCGCGACGCTCATCTTCTTCGTCGTGTACCAGCTCTTCGAGAATCACGTGCTCCAGACCACGATCATGGCCAAGGCGGTGCACCTCAACCCGCTCGGCGTGCTGCTCGCGGTGCTCGTCGGGGTCGAACTCGCCGGTCTGCTCGGCGCGCTCCTGGCGATTCCAGTGGCCGGCGCCCTGCAGGTGGTGGCGCGCGACGTTTGGCAGGACCGTCGGGAGGTCGTCGAGGAGGTGCTCAGTTTGGGGACAGACGCCGCTGACGGGATCATCCATCCCGACGACGACCGGCCGGAAGAGCTCGACGAGCCGGAAGCGAACTCAGTCGCGAGGGTCGAGCGTGAGTGACCGGCGCGCCCGACCGGGGGGTGACGCCGGCGTGGGTTTCCCGGCGGTTCGAAGTGGGTAAGCCCGCCGTGTCCGTATCGACCCACGGGGAGAACCACCATGCTTCGTTTGTTGGCTGCGATCTTCAGTGTCTGGACCGACGAGGACGACGACGAGTTCGGACCGGATCCGCTGGCGTCTGCGATCGACGAGCAAGCGATCGCCGGATGAGCGCAGCGCGGATTGCGGAATGGAAAGCGCCGGCCACCGCTTGCGGCTTCGGCCCGACCGCGTGACCGCGGCGGAGCCCGCGCCGCCAACCCGCGCCGATCCGGGCGTCGGTCTGGCCCCGGTCATGGGCCAGGACATCGAGATCGTCCACTCCCACGGTCCCGCACTGCGCGCGTCACAGGCGTTGACGGCATCGTTCGGATCGCCGTGGGCTGTCGTCGCGATCACGATCGCTACGATCGGTTGGTTGATCGCTGGTCGTCTGGCCGACTACTCGCGCGCTTGGGAACTCGTGGCGACCGTGGGACTCCCCATCATTGCGCTGTTGGCGCTGTTCGTAGTGCAACACACCCAAAACCACAACGGCCGCGCGTTGCAGCTCAAGCTCGACGAGTTGCTCCGGGCCATGGCGGACGCCGACGACAGGCTCGTGGCAGTCGAGGACGTCGACGAGCACCGACTGCACGAGTTGCGGGCGACCTACCGCAACGACCTCGACGACTCCGTGGACTCCGGCGAGAGTCGCGTCATTCCCGAGACGAACCCCGTTCCGCCGTCCCACGGGCCGGCCTGATCGGTGATTGCCCGGCCTGCGCGAACCCTGCGCCGAACCGAACGATTGCCCGACGGGCAAGAACTAACGTCCGACGAGTGAACAACGACCAACCGCTCGTGGGCGTGATCATGGGCAGCGACAGCGATCTCCCGGTCATGCAGGGAGCCGTGGACGTACTGGTGGAGTTCGGTGTGACCCATGAGGTGCGGATCGTCTCGGCTCACCGCACGCCCGATGTGATGGTGAACTACGCCCGCACTGCGGCCGACCGGGGCCTGCGAGTGATCATCGCGGGAGCCGGTGGAGCCGCGCACCTTCCCGGGATGACGGCGTCCATGACGTCGTTGCCGGTGATCGGCGTGCCGGTTCCGCTGGCGTATCTCGACGGCATGGATTCGTTGCTCTCCATTGTGCAAATGCCCAAGGGCATCCCGGTTGCCACCGTCGCGGTGGGTAACGCCGCCAACGCGGGTCTCCTCGCGGTGCGCATCCTCGGCGCTTCCGACGGTGGACTCCGCACCCGCATGGAGCAATACCAGGCGGAGCTCGCGGCCACCGTGCGCGAGAAGGACGCCCGACTCCAGCCGTAACGGTTGACCCCAAGTACCGCTTGTCGGGTGAGGCGCGCCGAGCGCCACTTTTCCGACAGACGTCGAATGGGCTTGACCTGAAGTCGACTTCACCCTTTACCGTTCGTCGCCATGATCTATCGCGCGTACCAGGAGCTGACCGAGGTCCCCCATGTCGTGGTGGACGGGTCGGCCCAGCCCGGGACCGTCTTGGCCCTTTCGCACTGGCCGGGCTCGGCCACCCCGGAGGCATTGCGCCGTGACCTCTCGGCCGAAATCGCGTTCGCGTACCTTGACCACGCGGAGTCACACGTTGCCGTGGAGTTCGTGACGAACAATCACTTCGATCAAGACGGCATTGTGAGCATGTTCGCCCTGACCGAACCCGAGGCTGCGAGCGCACACCGTGAGCGGTTGATCGACGTGGCCCGCGCGGGAGACTTCGGTCGATTCCACAATCGTGACGCGGCCCGCGCCGCGATCGCGGTGGCAAACCTCGAGGTCACCATCGACGGCGACGCCTACGCGGCGCTGCTCCCGCGCCTCACCGAGATCGTGGACCACGTCGAGCGCTTTCGTGATCACTGGGCGGACGAGGATGCTCACATCACCGAGACCGAGCATGCGATCGCCACCGGCACGATCACCATTGACGAGGTACCCGAACTCGACCTCGCGATCGTGACCGTCCCGCCCACGTGGAGCGAACGCATCGTCCACCGGTTTACGACCACGGATGGGAATGCCGCGCATCCTTACGCACTGCACAACGCCACCGGCCGGTTCGCGATCTTGACCCTCAGCGGCGGCGCGCCGGAGCTGCGGTATCGCTACGAGACCTGGGTGCACTACGTCTCGTGTCGGCCCCGTCCACGCGTCGATCTCACCGAGCTCGCCGCCGAACTCACCGCGGCAGATCCCGGTGCCGGGATCTGGACGTTCGACGGCGTCGACTATCTCAGCCCCGCATTGCATCTCGTGCGCGCGAACGACACCGCCATCACCGATGAACGGTTCACCGATCGAGTCGTCGCCGAACTCCGCGCCGCGCGCTCCACGTGGAACCCCTACGACCTCGCGCGTTAGCCGGGCTATTCGCTGGAGATCGCCTCCAGGACGTCGAAGCGAGACGCGCGACGCGCCGGATAGGCCGCGGCGAGCACCCCCGCGAGCGCCGCGAGCACGACCACCAAGCCCAGTTGGCTCACGGGAACCACGAACTGCGTGAATCCCTGGTCGTGGAGCGCGGTGATCATCGCCCACCCGAAGAAGATGCCGAGCACCAACCCGAGCAGCGTGCCGAACAACGCGACGATGATCGACTCCCAACGCACCGACGTGCGTACCTGCTGGCGCGTCATCCCCACGGCACGCAGCAATCCGATTTCCCGGGTGCGTTCGACGATCGAGAGCAACAGCGTGTTCATGATTCCGAGCAGGGCGATGAAGATCGCCAGGAACAGCAACGCGAACACCAACCCGAGGATCTGGTTGATTTGCGCCTCGAACTGGTCCTTCAGTCCACTGACGTCGTTGACCTTGGCCCCAGGGAACTGCTTCGCGACCCGCTCGATCTTCGGACGGACTTCGGCCACCGCGGCCCCGCGATCCAGCGCGATATACACCTGGCTGTCAGCCCGCTCGGTAAACCGCTGGTCGAACGCCGCGAGCGAGATGAAGTAGTCGGCCAATCCCTCTCGCTGGCCGCGGCCGAAGACGGCACCGATAGTCAAGGCCGGAGCGCCGCGGACCGGGAACCGCGTTCGGACGCGTTGACCCAGCTTCCAGCGATTGTCGTCAAAGATCTTCTTTGATACCGCGATCTGGTTCGGACCGAGTGTGGAGAGATCGCCCGCCTTCGGCGCGAGGTCGAACACCTTGTCGAGTTCGCCGGGACGAGACGCGAGCAGGAACTTCCCCGCGCCCTCGATCTCGAATGCACCAAACCGCAGCGGGTTGGCGACCGCGACCCCCGGCACTTTCGCGATCTCCGCGGCCATCGCCGGGCTGAACGACGATCCGGGGCCGGCATCGCCAACCACCACGAGGTCGCCTCGGAACGCGGTGTCGATCTGCCCGCTGATGGATGCCTTGAGCGAACTCGCAAAGATCGTGATGAGTCCGACGAGCGCGACACCGATCATGAGCGCCGCCGCAGTCGATGCGGTACGCCGCGGGTTCCGGACTGCGTTCTCTCGGGCCAAGGTACCGGGCATCCCCCGCCAACGAGGAAGTGGCGCACCGAGCAACCGCCCGACCGGTCGGGCGATCACCGGACCGAGGACGGCGACGCCGATGAAGAGTCCGAAGACGCCAAAGCCGACGGCCTGAATGCCACCGTTGGCGAACAGCCCAACCAGGAGAACGCCTGCGCCGAGGACGGCGATCACGGCACCGATTGCGGTACGCCGACCCAGCTGGCGGGACTCAACCGCGGAGGCCTGCAGCGCGGCAATGGGCGGGACGCGCGCGGCACGACGCGCGGGGAGGAGGGCCGCCACGAAGGTGACGATCACACCGAGCGCGAGCGAGATCACGAATGTGGACGGTTTGATCACGAGATCTGCTGTGGGAACCTCGAATCCGAAAGCCCCCATCACCGCGCGTAGGCCCAGGGCGAGACCGAGCCCGAGCCCGACGCCGACGACCGAAGAAAACAATCCGACCAGAAGTGCTTCGCCGAGGACGGAGCCGCGCACCTGGCGACCCGACGCGCCGAGTGCCCGCAGCAGCGCGAGTTCACGGGTGCGCTGAGCGATCACGATCGAGAACGTGTTGACGATGATGAACGAGCCGACAAACAGCGCAATCAAGGCGAAGATCAACAAGAACGTGGTGAAGAATCCCAGTCCTTGCTGGATCCGATTCTGCTGTTCCTTGATCAGCTTGGCGCCCGTGATCACCTGAACGCCGCGCTGGTCGATGCCGGAGCTGATCCGGCGGACCAGTTCGGTCTGGCTGACCCCACTCTTGGCTGCGACCACCACGCCATCCAGGCGGCCCGGTGACCCATTGACCCGCTGCGTCTCGGGCAGTGTGAACAACGCGACCGTTGCCCCGGCGGGCCGGTCAGCGTCGCCGAACTTTGCCAGCCCCACGATACGGAACTTGTCTCGGGGAACCAGCCGATTGTTGAAGGTAACGGTGACGGAATCACCGATCGTGAAACCGTCTTGCTTGGCCGTGCCGAGATCCATCACCACTTCGTTCGCCGCGGTGGGCGCCCGCGATTCCGCGCGGCCCCGGGCAACCAGCGTGAACGGGTTCAGCCGCTGGACCCGGTTCCAGTTGAAGCCAAGGGTCGGCGCACCCTGACCGGGGTTCCCGATGGGCTTGCCTTGCTTATCCAGGTACTGCGCTCGCTCAATCCGGATCTGGCCTTCGGCGGCGCTGACACCATCGACCGCACGGACCTGCTCCACCAGCCCTTCCGGAATCCGTTGCCGTTGCTCCGGCCCAAAGTCACCCTTGAGAACGCTCGAACTCCGAACGTAGGCATCGGTACCGTCGTAGACGCTCGAAAAGAGATTGTCGAACGTCTTTTTGACCGTGTCGGTGAAGACGAGCGTTCCTGACACGAACGCGACGCCGAGCACCACCGCGATCGCGGTGAGCAGGAACCGGAGCTTGTGAGCAGCAAGTCCGCGCAGGGTGACCCGGAACACGGGCTCAGCCCCCGAGCTGCTTGAGCCGATCCAACACCAGGTCCGCCGTCGGTTCATGCATCTCGTCGACGATCGAACCGTCGGCCAGAAACACCACTCGGTCGGCGTAGCTCGCCGCGCTCGGATCGTGGGTAACCATCACGATGGTCTGACCGAGGTCGGTGACGGCATCGCGCATGAACTTCAAGATCTCCGCGCTCGCACGCGAATCGAGGTTCCCCGTGGGCTCATCCGCGAAGATCAGGTCGGGGCGAGACACCAACGCACGCGCTACCGCCACCCGTTGCTGCTGGCCACCCGAGAGTTCGCTCGGTCGATGCTTCAACCGATCACCGATCCGGAGCGTGCTCACGATCTGGTCCATCCACGCCGGGTCCGGCTTACGACCCGCGAGGGCCATCGGCAGCGTGATGTTCTCGGCCGCGTCCAGCGTGGGGATCAAGTTGAACGACTGAAAGACGAATCCGATTCGATCACGGCGAATGAGGGTCAGCTGCTTCTCGTTGCACGCGCTGATCTCAACGTCGCCGATGAACACCTGGCCGCCCGTGACTCGATCGAGACCCGCGAGACAGTGGAGCAGCGTGGACTTTCCCGAGCCCGACGGACCCATGATCGCCGTGAACCGATGCGCGGCGAAGTCGACCGAGATGTGGTCGAGCGCGCGCACTTCGGCTTCGCCCTGGCCATAGACCTTCGACGCGTCGACGGCACGCGCCGCTACTTCCACGGTGGCGACCGGGCTGGGGGTTGGGGTATTCGGGGCGGCGGGCGGCACGCTCATGCGCACACTCCAGAGGACTCGGGGGGACTCCCCCAGCCTAGGACGGTGCCGGCTCGGTGACCTCGGTCGGAGCGGCCGCGACACCACGGGATCGCGCCCGTCGGCCCAGGACGAAGAACGCTGTGACCGAGAACACGAACACCACGATGCTCACCCACGCGTTGATACGCAACGGGCCGATGGTGTGCGCAGGGTCGACCCGCAGCTCCTCCATGAAGAAGCGGAACGCGGTGTAGCCCGCCGCGTAGAGCGCAAACAACTGGCCGCGCGCCAACGTGAACTTTCGGTCGATCGCGATCAGTGCAAAGCCCAGCGCGATACACCACAGCGACTCGTAGAGAAATGTGGGTTGGAAGGTGGAGAAGTTCGCGTACTCCGCCGGTCGGTGCACACGGTCGATCTCCACCGCCCACGGCCAGGTGGACGGGGCGCCGAACAGTTCTTGGTTGAACCAGTTTCCCCACCGACCAATCCCCTGCGCGAACGCCAGGCCCGGGACAATGCAATCGGCGAGGACGCCGAACTCGAGCTGTCGACGGCGCGCCACGATGATGACCGCCACCGCACCCCCGAGGACACCGCCCCAAATACCGAGCCCGCCCTTCCAGATCTGGATGATGCGTTCGGGATGGCCATCGAACAGCTGGTAGTCCGTGATCACGTGATAGATCCGAGCGCCGATCACCCCACCGATGACTGCCCAGAACGCCACACTGTCGAAGGCCTCGCCGTCACCCCCGCGCTTCACGTAACGAACCCGACCAACGCGAGCCGCAACCAGCACCCCCAGCGCGATCATCAAGCCGTACATGTGCAGCGGAACCGGGCCGAGGTGAACGACCCCATCACCAGGGCTCGGAATGGAGCCGACAAGCGTCGGGAGTGGGCTGGTCATCACCTGATGCACTCTACGGCTCGATCCGCGCTCAAGGCGGGCCGGGCCGACGGCCGATATTCGCTTCGCGAGACCCGGCGGTGGCCGATCGACCTGACGGTCACCGCCGTGGTCGTTCTTATTTCACGAGGCGGGAGAGGCGGCGGTCGGCGAGGACCTTGCCTCCGGTCTGACACGTGGGGCAATACGTGATCTCGTGGCTCTCGAATGAGACTCGCCGCATCGGCGTGGCACACACCGGACACGGAAGGCCATGGCGGTTGTGCACTCGAAATCGATCACCGAGCTTCGGCGCCGAGAGTCCTCCGGTACGCAAACGTTCGCCATCCAATGCCTCATCCATCGTGACGCAAATCGCCTCGAGGAGCCGCGCGCGTTCCTCGGCGGTGAGCTTGACCAGGGTTGCGTAGGGAGAAATCTGCGCGCGATGCAACGCGTCGTTCACGTAGCCCCGACCGATACCCGCAACGGTGCGTTGATCGCGCAACAGGGTATGGATACGCCGGCGGTCAACACTCGTGAGGATGAGCGCAGCAAACTCGTCGGTTCCGGGCTCCGGGCCGAGCCCGGCCGTCGGCCCGACATCCTCCGCGCCCAGCACCCACCATGCCACCTTGCGCTCATGACCATGCTCACGCAGGAGCACTGCACGATCGTCGTCAAATCGAAACCGGACGGCCGCCCCTTTGGCCTTCGTGCGCTTCCACGGGCGCTCGACATCCAGACGGCCCGCCTGCGAGAGATGGAACATGAGGGCAACCGGGCCGTCGGTTCCGATCCGGAGGTACTTGCCCCGGCGGCGCACGCTCGTGACCGACCGGCCCACGAGTGCGCCCGGCGGAGGAACCACGGTCTTGAGCGACGCGAAGCCGAGTGGATCCACCCCAACGAATACCGCGTCCTCGAGGAATACCTCGAGCCGTTCGGCCAAGGCCTGCATTTCTGGCAGTTCCGGCATCCGGTGAGCGTACCGACGGAACCCACGCTCGACCTCTCAGCGACGGCGGCGCTGGCGCTCTTGCATGCGGGTGCGGATGAGTTCGCGCCGCTCACGCACGTCGGCATAGGTCAGAGCGTCGCCCCAGTCGGCTCCGACCCCGAGGCTCGCCTTCACCGACACCAGATCGAGGTCCGGGGTGGCCAGCAGACCGAGGTCCGCGGCGATCTGATCGCCGTACTGCGCCTGGAAATAGAGGTACACGTGCGCGATCTCACCGAGGATGTCGAGATCCGGAGCGAGCGTGGCGGTGGCGCCGTCGAGAAACATCATGTTCTTGACGAACAGCATCAGTTCCTTCGGCGCGCGTGCGCCATACTCGAGCAACTTCTTGGTGAGTTCGCGGAGCTGGCCCACCAGCTCGTCGGCACTCATCGTGGTGGGGTCCTGGATGGGCTGGTCGAGGTTCAGGTCACGAACAACGGCATCAAGATCGGTATCAGCAGGGAACGCGCCGAGGTCCCGCAACGCCCCGAGTTGACCCCGCACATCACCGGAACTTCCGAGTACGAGGAGCCGCAGAAACGCGAGCCGCTTGCGCTCGTCCAAGCGGCCCGTTATCCCGAAGTCGAGCAGCGCCGTGCGACCATCGGGCAGCACGAACAAGTTCCCGCCATGCAGATCACCATGGAACACGCCGTGCACCAAGGCGCCTTCGAGAAACGAGATCAGGCCCGCGCGCAGCAGCGCGCTGGTGTCGATCCCCGCCGCGTGCATTCCTTCGGCGTCGTCGAACCCGAATCCCGTGAGCCGCTCCATCACGAGCACACGTCGGGTCACTAACCGCGGATGCGGACGCGGCACGACCGTCTCGTGGATTCCGAGTTTCGACATCGCGAGCGCAACGTCGAGCATGTTCTCGGCCTCGAGGCGAAAGTCCAGCTCTTCAACAATCGTTTCCGCGAACAACTCAACCAACGCGGGCGGGTTCGCCAGTGCGGCGACGGGGATGCGGCCCACCATGCGCGGGCCCAACCACGCGAGCGCCCGGAGATCGTCACGCACTCGACGCGCGACCGTGGGCCGCTGCACCTTCACCACCACTTCCTCACCTGTGAGCAGTGTCGCCGCGTGGACCTGGGCTATCGATGCGGCTGCGAGTGGCTCCGAATCGAAGGTGGCAAAGACCTCCTCGATTGGACGCCCGAGGTCGGTCTCGACGATGTCCCGCACCGCGGCAAACGACTCTGCGGGCACACGGTCGCGCAGCTTCTTGAACTCACCGACCAACTCTTCGGGAAACAAGCCGTCGCCACCCGACACGATCTGACCCAGCTTGATGTAGGTCGAACCGAGGCCCTCAAAACTTCGCCGCAAGCGAGCGGAGATCCCGGCCCGAGATCGATCGGTTCCACGCTCACGGAAGTACCAGACCGTGAGCGCCCACCCGACCGAGGTGATCACACGCGCACTCCGGCGCAACGGCGGTATTCGCGGTGGGGTGGTGAGACGGCCGAGGCCTGCACGCGTCCGCGCCCGGACACCATCGAGGCCCCGCCGCCAGGTGAGGTCGTCGGGATCAACGATCCAGGGCGGCGTATCGCTGAACGCACCAATGGCGAGATCGGCTGGCTTGGGTGCGTCGGTGGAACTCACCATGACACTCTCCCTCACACCGGCCGCGAAGCCCGCCTCGTGGTGAACCTCGCGGCCGAGTGGTTCGCCACGAGGCGGACAGGACTTGATCAGCCGTAGGCTCGACAGCCCCAGCCGGTGAGCCCGTACCTGGCGTAGACCCGTTCCGCCACCACTATTTGCTGTTCGCGCGTGGCTTGTCCGGCGTTGCCCGCGAACTGGCCGCCCCCGAACCCGCTCCAGGTGCCGTTGTAGAAGCCGAGACCACCAGAAAACGACGACCCCTGCATCGACCAGTTGCTCGCGGTCTCGCATTGCGCGATGCCGTCCCAGTTCACACCGGTCTTGGGTCGGTAGTACTCCGCGATCCCCGCGTAAAATTGGGCAAGCTGTGCCTCGGCCGCCTGCGCCTCACGAAGCTTCTGTTCGTTCTCGGCCCGAGCCCGCGCCGTCAGTGCTGCATCGACCGCGACGCGAGATGCGCGCGGAACCTTGCCCGTGCCTCGCCGTTGTCCATCGCCACGAAGGGTCGCTCGACCCGCCGTGACGCGGGTGACACCACGACCCGTCGCCGCGCCGCCGGTGCCCTGGTCGACGGTAAACACCGACGCGAGCGCGGCGACTGCGACGAACGCAACCCCCACACGCGCGACGGGATGCACCCGGAAACGTCGACGCGCCCGGCCCGCATGCGCTGGCGCAACTTCTGCTGTTTGAACATCGGCTCGTTGCATATCAACCTCACGAAGATCAGAACCGGCTGGAGTCTTGGATTGATCAACCACAGCCGCCACCCCACGGTCCGAGCCCCTGCGTGCTCATCAAGAACTGCGCCATCGCATCCTGATCCGCGGGGCTCGCGTTCGACGGATTCACCCCAACCAAGTCGGGACGCCCTGCGGCACGCGCGGTGTTGTCCCAGGTTCCGGGCATGAACTGGTATGCACCCGCGGCCCCCGACGATGAGTTCACGACGTCGTACTGGCCGTCACTCTCGCGGTGCTTGATGCACTCGAGAATGTTCCCGCTGTAACCCTCCGACCGGGGTCGTGCCGCGGCGGCGGCCGCCGCGGCTTCCCGAGCCAGGTTCTCCGTGACCGCTTCATACCAACGGGCGGAGTTGACTGTCTCCACCCACCGGGCGATCGCGACGGCTTCGGAGCGAGCGCGCACAGCAGGGTCAACCGTCGGGAGGACGGGTGCCGTCGACGCGGTCCGCGTGGGGCGAGCCTCGTGGTGGCGCCGGGCCGTGGTGGTCCGGGGTCCACTCGTCGCGGCAGCGGTTGCCGAACCGACGAGTGCGGCGCCCGTCGCGGTGACGAGCAGTCCTGAGGCGATCACATAGGCGCGACCGTTCATGGGGTCTCCTTTCACTCCGCCAACCCCCGACCCGTCCGGGCGCGCGTCGATGCACGCCTAAGGATTGGGAGAACGAAAGCCGCGCAAAGGATTCAGCGGGCTTTCGGAACCGCAACGCTACCTGGGGGGAGAGACCGCAACCCAGCCGGATGGCAATTTCTGGCAGAACATCGGGGTTTCACCGGGGCGGGTGACCGGCCCCATGGCAACTGGGGACGGGCCCGACACGTCGTCACCAGAAAACTTTGTGACCATCTTCACAAGGCCCGAATTGCCCGACTTCCCGAGGACGACCCCGATCGCCCTGACCCGAACCGGAGCGAAGCGGAGGTGAGCCGCAAGGGAGCATCCCGACCGATATCAGACACACGACATCCGAGCGGACGAGCGATTAAGCAGACGCGCGTCCATCGAGGAGACCCGCAGAGGTGACCACGAGACCGGTCAGTGTCTGATCCATGTGCTCCATGCGCAGCGACAACATGCGTTGCGCGTAGCGCAACACCGTGGCCGCGTACTGAGGGTCCTCCGCGCGGTTTTCGAACTCCGACGGGTCGCGCTCCAGGTCGTAAAAGAGTGGGGGCAAGCCCGTGAAGTGCACGTACTTCCCGTGTTCGTCGCGCAGCACACACAGTGCGCACTGATCCATGGTGAGTCCGAAAACAGCCTCCGCGAAACCACCGATCGGGTCGCGGAACTCCCACTCCCAGAACGCGGCGTCACGCCAATGCACCGGCGTGGATCCGGCCACCCATGGGAGCAGCGACCGTCCGTCGCATTGCATCGGGACCGCGATTTCCAACCACTCCAGGATCGTCGGCATCAGATCCACGTTCTCGGTGAACGGACCATCAACCACGGTCCCGTCGGAGTGTGCGGCGCGCGGGTCATGGATGATCAGAGGTATGTGGTAACTCTGGTCGAACCAGCCGAGCTTCTGCGTCAGCCAGTGATCGCCGAGTTGCTCGCCGTGGTCAGAGGTGAGGATCACCAGCGTGTCGTTCCACTCGCCTCGCGCCCGGATGCCGTCGAGCAAGCGACCAACCTGCGCGTCAACTTCGCTCATCATCCCGAAGTAGGTCGCTCGCGTTTGCAGCAGCTCCTCGGTGTCGTCGCCGAGACGGATACCGGGGATCGCCAACGCGCCGGCGAGCAGCGGGCTGACCGTGCCTTCTGCATCGAAGGTTTCCTTCCGCACCGGCATCGACATCGTGGTCGGGTCGTACATGGATGCGTAGGGCGCGGGCGCCGCGAACGGCGGGTGGGGACGGATATACGCCGCGTGGACAAACCAGCCGTCACCGTCGGCTGCTTGGTCCTGCTCGTCCAGATATCGCAGCACCTCACCGGTGAGGAACGCGGCCTCGGAATGCTCCGCGGCGTAGGCCGTGGGTGCGCCGGGCGCGTCAGAGATCGGCTCGTAAAGATCCGCGACACTGTCGGGGATCTCGTATCCCTGCCCGACCAACCATTCGCCCCACGCCGCGCCATGCTCCGGGAGATCGAGCACCACGCGGTAACCCGGCAGGACTCCCTCGTAGCTCCGTAAGCGCGGGTCATCCGCGGCGAGAACCCTCGGGTCGGGCGACGCGTCGGTGTACCCGAACAGCACCGGGTCGTAACCATGCGCCCGAACCTCCAGCGCGACATTCGTGAAACGCGCGTCGAGCGGCGTGCCGTTCAGCACGGACCGATGATTCATCAGGTACTGACCGGTGTGAATGGACGCGCGCGACGGCCCACACGGCGCGGCCTGGGCGAAGTGCCGACGAAACAGCACGCCTTCCGCGGCCAGCCGATCGAGGTTCGGTGTCTGCACGATCGGATGACCGGCCGCGCCGAGACACTCCCCGCGCCACTGGTCCACGGTGATGAACAACACGTTGGGCATGGACCAAACCTACGGGAGAACCGCGACTCCACGGGCGAACGCCGCTCCCGACCAATACGGACCGCCGACCGCGGGAGGCGGCGCGGGGTCGCCTCCCGTTCCGAAGGGGTGCAAGCCACCGGAGTAGTCCACGATCCAGCCGCCACTGCCATCAGATGAAAGTGCGATGCCGCGCGCAACGTCCTGGCCGGCCCAGTACGGACTGCCCGCGTTCGGCGCCGGCGCGCCGCCGAACGCGTGGATCCCACCGGACTTGTCCACCACGTAGCCACCGAAACCGTCCGGCATCACCGCGACTCCACGAGCGATGTCCAAGCCGGACCAATACGGTGCGCCAGCCGGAAGCGCGGGGACCGCTCCGCTTCCGATCGAGAAGGGATGGAGCCCACCAAACCCGTCGAGTTCAAATCCACCGGTTCCGTCGGGGAGTACGGCCACCCCGCGCACGATGTCCCAGCCGGGCCAGTAGGGAGCGCCGTGAGTGGGCGGAGTCGCGCCCGGGGATTCACCGAATGAGAACCCGTGAGTCCCGCCGTATGCATCGACCACCACACCGCGGTTTCCGGGCAGCACTGCTACCCCACGAACCACGTCCGATCCCGGCCAGAATGGGCCGCCCACAAACCCGCTCGGCGCCGCTTGGCACCCCGCGCTCCACCCGTGCAGCCCGCCGTTGGCATCGACCACGACTCCCTGCACCGGAACCGCGGCCGTCGACGTGTTGCCTTGGAATCGAAACGCGCCCACGACGTCGCGCCCTGCGAGGCGCGTGGTTCCCAATGCAAGAATCCGCCCGTCGGCCGGCGCCACAACGCCGAACACCGCGGAGCGCCGGCCGGCATCCACCACCGTGGCCCCGTCGATCCCGAATCCAGCGTCGGCAACGCCATCGTCGGCGAGGCGAACCAACACCAGATCATTGTCGGATCCGACCTTCGAGTTCCCGGCGATCACGAGCGCACCATCGGACTGACGCGTGATCGCGGTCGGGGTGTCGGTCACTCCGAAGGCATCGCGGTAAGGGGTGAACGCGGGATCCGCCGTTCCATTCGCGAGGTAGCGACGCACGATCGTCTGGCCATGACCCGCCGCGCCCTTGCCGAAACCGGTAGCCACCACCTTGCCGTCCGGTTGTAACACCATCGCCGTCACGACATCGTGACCACTCACGTCGATCGTCAATCCGTTGGAGCCACCAAACGCGGTGTCGGTACTGCCATCGGCGTTGAGTCGCATGATCCGCCAGTCGGCCGGACTGGTTGGCGTCGATCCCCCGACGTAGACCGAGCCATCAGCCTGCGCGATGAGTGAGCGGACCATCATCGGCAATGCGGTTCTCCGACCGTCACTGTCCCAGCCGGAATCGGGCCCACCCGAGTTGGTGTAGCGCGCGACGTACCCGCCAGTGGTGGCGTCGCCCGCAACCAGCACGCTCCCGTCATTCAGCGCGACCACGGCTCGTGCGGAATCGGTACCACCCATGTCGACCACGACGCGACCGGTGCCGTGGAATGTGGTGTCGACCGTTCCGTTGGCCTTGAGACGCACGATCATCGTGTCGGACGCGGAGCCGTTGACCCGACTCCCGGCCGCCACCGCGCCACCCGCGGCGCTCGGTGCGACGGCGAAATACCGCGCGGTACCCGTGACCATGATGCGGGTCCGCCCGGTGGTGCCGAACGTCGGGTCGTAGCTCCCGTCGTTGAGTCGCATCACCAACCCGCGGTCACCGGCTGACCCGGCGACGAGCACTTTGCCATCGGACTGCAGCGCGGCGGCGCGCGCGCTGCTTGCCTCGCCCGCAACCACATCGAGCGCTTGCTGGCCACAGTGACCGAAGGTGCCATCGGGATCGCCGGGCCACGCACCGACGCTCGCCGTCGGGGCGACCGCCGCAGCCACTACGAGACCGATGGCCAGCGCGGTAACAGCGGCGGTCCCACCCGTGCGCGGTCGGACGGATACTGAGCAGTCGGCTGCTCGCTCAACGGGGTTGCAATGACGGTTCGTGGCGGTTCCTCCCTATCGGGGCGCTCGCGGCGCTCCGAGTAGTTGTCGGCAACCAACGCCGGAAACCTGTAACCAGCCTGCTTCCGTCGGCTCGATAGGGTCGCGCCAAGCCCATCCATCGTCTACTTCCCAACCGCCGCGGAGGACCTCGTGCGTTTGAGGCGTCACTCCCTCACCGTCATCGCGCTCAGCATCACGCTGACCGTGACCATCGCTTGCAGCAGCGAACGCGGTTCGAAGGCGGGCCGGGTTCCCGGCTCATCGGCGAGCAGTCGCTCCACCACGACCACGGAGCCGAGACGGGCCGGGATCGACGGCGCGCTCGTCATTGGCGCGCTCGCGCCCATCTCCGGACCGGTAGCACCGATCGCGGATTCGTTCACCACACCGGTGAAACTCGCAGTCGACGAGATGAACTTCGCGGGCGGCGTTGGCGGCAACCCCGTTGGGCTCACGATTGCCGACGACGGTTCGGATGGCGCAACGGCCCTCGCCGCATTCACCACCCTCACCAACACCGTCCACGTCGATGCCATCGTCGGGCCGTCGTCGTCGGACATCGCGGCCGACTTGATTCCGCCGGCGCGGAAGGCGCAGGTCGTGATGTGTTCGGGTTCGAACTCGGCCGGGGCGCTGTCCACCATCGACTCCGGCGGCTACTACTTCCGCACCGCGCCACCCGACAAACTCCAGGCCGACGCGCTGGCGAAGCTGGTCATCGCCGATGGGCATCGCAAGCCGGTCGTTCTGGCGGTGCGAGATTCCTACGGCGTTCCGTTCGGTCGGGCAGTGCGCGCTCGGCTTCAAGCCCTTGGGGCCCGATCGGCCCGGCTGGTCACCGCCACACCCAACGGCGATGCTACCGCCATCGTGAAACGGGCCTCGCGCGCCGAGCCGGATTCAGTTGTGCTCATCGGATTTCCCGCTGCAATCGCCCCGGTGATCCGGGCGCTCGCCGCCGCCGGAAAAGGTCCCACGCAAATACCGACCTATGGCTCCGACGGTCTCCAGGCCGCGGACCTCGGGGGATTGGTTGATCAGGCGTTCCCCGCGATCGTGGCCGGGCTGAAGGGAACAACGCCCGCGGGATCTCCGAGCGGCATCGACCATCCGTTCAACGCCCGAATCTTCGCCGCCGGGGTGGAGCCGTTCTTCTCCGCCGCCGCGTACGACTGCACGATCCTCATCGGTCTCGCCGCCATTGCAGCGCGCACCGATGACCCCGCGAGGATCCGGACTCGCGTCACCCCGAACCTCACCGGCGCGCAGGACTGCACCACCTTCGTGGAGTGCCGCACCTTGTTGGCGGCCCACCGGACGATTCACTATCGGGGGGCATCCTCGAGGTTCGAAGATTGGCAGGGTTTCGAACCTGGTACCGGGGTGTACGACACGTGGACCATGGGCCTCGATGCCCGGCCCGTCACCGGCCCGCCGACCAGCCAAATCGCGGTTCCCTGACCGAAATATCAGGCTCCGCATTTACGGACCACGAGAGGTGTCACAGAACCCCGAATGTCCAACAATCTCGGATCAAACCGGTTCAGGATCCAGTTCGGGCTGCCGGTCAGTATCAACGGGGGCCGGCGCGGTGTGGCCGCCGGGCCTACGGGTCTGCACCGCGTTGATCGCCGCGTCGATCGCGACCGCGGCGAGGATGCACAGGGCGACCTCGGCCGACGCACGAAACCGCGTGCTCGCGTAAGTCAACACGACCGTGATCAACACCATCGCCGGGGGTACCAGCAACGGGAAGACCGGGGCGGAACGCCGTCGTCGCAGCGCGATCGCACCTGCCACCGATAGCAGGGCCATCGCATAGAACGAGTACATCCCGGCCCGGGCGAGCGTATGGCCCCGGCCCTCGATGACTCCGTCGATCTGGATCTGCAGGCTGGGTTGATAGACACCGAGAATTGCCCCGACCCGAGCCGCGACGACACCGGGTATGAGGTCGGTATTTTCCCTGATATAACGAATTGCCGCATCCCGGTAAATCACGTCCTCTTCGGACTGATCGAGGCCGGGAGGGACCTTCTGGCGGCGAATGTCGTAGGTGCATTGGATCGAGAAATAACTCTGGTGCTCGCTTCGCCAAATGTCGTCGCAATTCGTGGCCGCAAGCAGCAGCCCGGTGCTACTCGTGAGGAGTTCGGGCTTTTCGAACCGGGTGAGGTTAAAGACCAGCCACGGGGCCATCACGATCACCGATGCGAGCGCACCCGCTCCGATGCCGATCCACCGCTGTGGTCGCGACAACTGCTTCGCCACCAGGGCAAGCGGCACCACCATGAACGGGACCATGAGGATCAGCTCGGAACGGCTCAACGCAGCCGCGCCGCTCGCGGCGCCCACCGCCGCCAGGCGCCACCAACTGGGTTCACGCCAACACCGGTAGGCGAGATACACCGCGACCGCGGTCGCGAAGATCGCCATGCTCTCGATCATGAGCGAGCCGTCGGGGATCCACATATTCGGGTATGTCGCGGCCAGTGTCGCGGCAATCAGACCGAGACGCGGTCCGCCGATCTCACGGCCGGTGAGCCCGATCACCACCACAGTCCCGACGCCCAAGATCGCCGACCAGATCAGGTGGGTGAGTTGACTCTGGAAACCGAACAACGACGGGATCGCGAGGTACAACATGTAGAGGGGCGGATGCTCGCTGGCCTTCACCGCTCGGTTCGGGTGAAAGGGGGAAATGAATCCCTTCCCGTCCGCCAAGAGGTTGGCGCCACCGTGGTAGAAGAACGCGTCGCCGCCGAACTGGATGTGTTGGCGCGACACCAGGATGTAGGCCAGGCGGATCGCCAGCGCGCCCGCCACCACACCGACCATGCCCCACCAAAACCAGCGAGCGGAGTCCGGGCGCGTCATTGGGTGCAGATCGTAGGCGCGGCGCGACTTCAGATCTTGGCCCAAATCTGTCGATACAACCCCTATGCGATCTCGCGGAGCGATCAGCATGGGGTTCCTCGTCGCGGCATCTCTCGCGGCCGCGGTCACACCCATGGCACGTGCATCGGCGGCCGTGGTCGCCACCGTTCCCTCGGCCATCCCGGCCGACTGCTCACGGAACGTCACCGGCGAGATCCAGGCCTGGATCGACTCCCTGCCGGACGGGTCCAGCCTCACCTTCGCGCCGCTCGGCTGCTACCGCATCGATGGCACCTTGGTGTTCAAGAACCGCACCGGGCTCACGATCGACGGCAAGGACTCCACCTTTCGGGCCGTGACCGACGGCAGCGAGCTGGTTCGTACGAACTCGGTGCGGACCCGCAACATGTGGAGCTTCCTCGGCAGCCGTGATCTCCTGGTGCGCAATGTGATCTCGATCGGCGCCAATCCTCACGCCGGACGAGGCGACCTCGCGTATGTACCCAGGTTCGAGGCCCAACACGCGTACCTCACGATGGGCACCACCAACATCACGCTCGATCATGTGCAGGCCTACGACGTGTACGGAGACTTCGTGTGGGTCGGTCCGGGAACGAACCACCTCACCGTTCGAAACTCCACGTTCTCGCGCAATGGGCGCCAGGGCTGGACCATCAACGGTTCCGACATCCTGTTCGAGAACAACTCGATCAGTGAGACCCGGCGAGCCACCATCGACATGGAGCCGTCGTTACCCACGTGGGGCTCGCACAACATCATGATCCGGAACAACACGATCGGGAAGGGTCGGCTCCTCTTCTTCGCCAGCGTGGGTGCCGCGGCTCCAATAGACAACGTGTCGATCATCGGGAACCACCTCTACGGAAAGGCGATGACGATCTATATCGCGCCACCGAAGGGCACACGTTCCAACTACCGGGTCATCGACAATGTGTCTGACGGTCCGGTGAGCGGCTTCGGTGCCCCATTGGTCTTCCGCCACGTGAACGGCGTGGAGATACGCGGCAACGTGCAACCCACGCAATGGTCTCACCACCTGTCGGGGGTGGCCGTCTTTGCGAGCTCCAACGTGGTCATCGCCGACAACATCTTCCGGGCCGCGAAGTCGGTGTTCATCGATCGCGGGCTCAATACGAACGTTCGCCAATGGAACAACATGATCGGGCCACTGCCGATGGCCATAGCCGCGCCCGAGACGGTCGCCGGGCCTACGGCGGTGCCGGTCTCTCCCTGAGACCCAGCCGCCAGTGTCCCTAGAGTCGTGGCGATGCGCATCCTGCTCGTTGGTGATATCCACGGCAACCAACGGTGGCTGCAAGGAACCGTCTTTCCCACGGCGATCCGCGGGGGTGTCGATCTCATCGTGCAGGTCGGCGACTTCGGGTGGTGGCCAGGAAACGCTGGCGGCGATGCCTTCCTCGAGGCGGCGCGGCGGTCGCCCGTGCCCTTGTGGTGGATCGATGGAAACCACGAACAGCACGACCAGCTGGCCGCGCTCGTTGCAGCAACGGGTCGGCTCGCCTCCGACGATCTGGTGTCGGGTTTCGAGCTCGGTGGGAATCTCACGTATCTCCCGCGTGGTGCGAGGTTCACCCTCGACGGCGTGACCGTGGCGGTATGCGGTGGCGCTCACTCCATTGATCGCCAGCTGCGCAACCCCGGCCGATCATGGTTCGAAGCGGAACGGATTTCCGACGCCGACGTCGCCCGGTGCGCGGCCGGCGGCGCCGCTGACATTCTCATCTCGCACGACGCGCCCGCGGGATGGAAGATTCCCAACATCATCTCCGACGGTGATCTCCCACCGCGGCTCGCGGCCGAACTCGCATCCTGCGCTTCACACCGCGCGCAACTGGCACGCATCTTCCACGGCGTCACGCCCGCGCTCGTAGTGCACGGGCACTACCACTCCGCCTACACCACCGTGGTCGACACAACGTGGGGACCGGTCGACGTGGTCGGCCTCGATTGCGACGGCACCGCGGGCAACGTCGCGCTGCTCGACTGCAACGCGGGCGAGTGGTCCGTCACCTCGCTGCGGGTGCCGGCCTAGCCACGAGATCGTTGCGACGCGCGCGTCACGCGGCTTCCGCGGCGGCTCCCAGCGTGTGATCTGGCCCCAGTCGATCTCGCGACCATCGGGTGTCCGCTCGAAGATCCGACCACCGAGGCGCGCCTCGATCACGGCAACCGCCTTGGGGTCCCCCGATGCGGAATGGCCCGCGGGCCACCAGTCCGAGAGCCGGGTCGTCCACACTTCGAAGGCGTGCTCAGGTGCACACCGGATCTCGTAGCTCAGCCGCAACGGCTCGATCATGCTGGGTCCGGCTTCTTGGCGCGGCTGGGGCGCGGCGCTCGTTTGGCGGTGGCCCGAGGGGCGGTGTTCTCGGCCAACAACCGGAACCGCGTCATCGCGTCGCCCCAGACCTCGGCCAGGTAGGCCTCGACTGCGGCGATGCCCTCACCGTGCAGCGAATAAATCCGGCGAGTGCCGAGCGCCGCTTCCACCACGAGACCCGCCTCCTTCAACAACCGAAGGTGACGTGACACGGCCGGCCGACTGATCGGAAGTTCGTCGGCCAGTTCGCGCACTGATCGTCCTCCGCCGCCGAGGAGCTCCACAATCGCTCGACGGTTCGGATCGCCGAGCGCCTCGAACGCGTGACCTGCCGGTTCCGTCGCGGTCATCCGTTTGATCTTCTCGCGCCACGGTGTTCTCCCCGGGTATTCAAGGTTTCGTGATGGCACGCATGCGGTTGCTCCGGGCGTTGTGCTCTACCTCGGCGAGTCCGAGTTGTTCCAGTACGGGCGGGACGTAATTGGCGAACCGTCCGCGCAGTCCCTTCTTGATTCCGTACCAGCCGCCGACCGGGTTGTTCTCCGCGCGACCCCAGGCCTCAACCGAGCCTTCAGCCGCGGGCTTCTGCTCGTCGGCGTTGCCCAGCGGGACCCAGTCGCCGCGTTCGGTGAGCATGGTCACCAGATCGTCGATACACCGCAGGTGGTAGCGAAGCTGGGTCTTGCCCACCTGCACCACGAGCGCGGGCGGGTCGAGCGACTCGTCGCGATACGCGGTGTACTCCGATCCGCCGCTCGGCGTGTTGAGCACCCATGGACGGTCTGGGGTTCCTTCGCTTGCAGCCATGTCATTACTCCTTTGGATTGAAGATGAACGTGGATCGCGTTCAGGTCGCGGCAGAGTTGGGGTTCGTCGGCCAGAACCGGTAAGAGCCCACGACCGTTGCCGCGGACGCGTCGGGACCCGTCTGGGCGCGGTCGCCAATCCCTTGCAGAAACTCGGCGAAGGCCGGCGTTGCCGTGAGTGGGTTGGTGCCGTCGTCGGTGTCGATCGATGCCACGTGCACGAAGCTCACACCGTCGGCGAGACGGAACGACGCGTACCGAAGACCGGCGGGACCATCGTGTGCGAGTGCTGCGAATACCTTCTCGATGAGCGCCTGGTTCTCGTCCGCTCGGTCCGGCTTGGTCTCCTAACGCACCACGTTGACGTCATCGGCACCCCTTCGGTAACGGAACCGTTACGGTAACAGATTCGTTACCATTGCGCCGGCCGTGGACCAGCAACGCAGAACGGGTGAGCATCGTCGGAACCCATGAGCCGCACGGCCATCATCAATATGTAGTCCTCGGATCGGTGCTCCAGCTCGAAGATCAGCTCCCAGTAGTCATCCTCGTCGCCGCCGTACGCCTCGACCACGGCGGCGACGAGAGCCACTCCATCCGCCGTCCGATCATCCATTCGCTCAGGCTATGGAGTGTCCGCGTCACCTGCCGACGGGGCGCCTTCAACCGAGTTTGGCGAACTTGCGCCCTTGTCGAGTCCGCCAAACTCTGCCAAACTCTGGTCATGCCCCTATCGGAAGCCGAGTTCGACGCCATTCTCACAGCCATCGAGGACGGAACGCCGGCCAAATCACTTGAGACCGAAGAGCTCGACTTCAAGCGTCAACCCGACAGCAAGGCCGATGCCATCAAGATCCTCGTCGAAGCCGCCGTCTGCTTCGCAAACACCAGGGGCGGCACGATTGTGATGGGAATCGCAAATGGCGTGAGCGGCAGAGCCGCCTTCCTTGGCTGCGACCTCGACCCTCTCACTACCCAGCGGCGTCTCTACGAACTGATCGACCCCCCACTGATGGTTGGTGCGCGTGCCACCGAGCGATACGGCACCCGGCTGATGGTGATCGACGTGCTCCAGAGCTTCGAAATCCATGCGGACAAGCAAGGCAAGGCAAGCCACCGCGTCGGCACCAACTGCCTCCCGATGACACCACACGAACACAAGCGGCTCGGTGAAGAACGACGGGGCGTCGACTGGTCGGCGCAAACCTCCGAACGGTCCGTGACCGACATCTCCCCGCGAGCGTTGGACGCGGCTCGCGACTCGCTACGACGCTTTCCCGACGACCGTCAGCCTCTCGCAACACTCTCCGATGGTGATCTACTGCGGTCGCTCGGCGTGGTCGACAAGGAAGGCCGGCTACTGCGCGCAGGTGAAGTGCTGCTCTGCCAGCCTCGCGAACCGAACCCAGCAATCGTCTACCAGTACCGCACCACTCCAGGTGGCGAAGCCTCACTTGTCGAGCGACTAGACCAACCGCTTGTCTTGGCGTTCGCCCGGACGATGGAACTCATCTGGGCGCGCCGCAACGTCACTCCACTGAATCTGTCGAACGGCCAGCAGCTCGAGATCAGCGACTTCCCCGAAGCAGCGGTACGCGAGGCGCTATCCAATGCGCTCCTACATCGGGACTATCGGCTTTCCACGCCGGTCAATCTCGAACACTCGCCCACGTCATTCGTCGTGATCTCTCCCGGCCCACTTGTTGGGAGTGTGACCCCAGCAAACATCCTCACGCACGCGTCGAGTCCAAGAAATCCCACCCTGGCCAAGGCGGCGCGGCTGCTGCGCCTCGCCGAAGAGACAGGTCGCGGAGTCGACCGCATGTTCCGCGAAATGATTCGGATCGGTCACGAGCCCCCGGTGATCGAGGACGGGGTGGACTACGTCCGCGTGGTGCTCGCCGGCGGCGCGCCGAGAAGCTCGATTGTGCGATACGTCGCTGAGCTCGATGCAGAGGAACGAGACGACACCGACGCGATGCTTGTTCTCTTCACGCTCTGCCAGCAGAGAACGATTACAGCGGTACAGATCGCTCCTGTGCTGCAGAAGGGTGAGGCGGAATCCGAGAGCATCCTGCGGAGACTCTCCCAAGAACGCTCGGCGATGATCGAACCGACGCGGGTGACGGGCTCGCGGCGGAAGGGCGAGTACCGCCTTCGCGCCAACGCCCTCAAGTCATTGGGGGCTGCCGTTCGCTACCACCGTAGGACCGTCGACGAGATCGACCGCAAGGTCCTCTCTCACCTCAATGAGTACGGGAAGATCACCAACCGCACCCTGCAAAACCTCTTCGACATCGACGTCTACCGGTCACGAGACATCCTTGCTGACCTCCAAAGCCGGGAGATGATCGTCCGGACATCCGAAGCCGCTCGTGGCCCCACCGTCGAATACGGACCGGGACCGAAGCTCCCGAAGAAGCGTCGAAGCCGGAGTTCGCAACCCGCGAAGGACTCCACGAACGAAACCGATGCGCCGCCGCTGTTCTGAGCCAGCGCCGGCAACTTGTGTCCCGCCGAACTGCTCTGCGAGCCAGTAGTGCACCGGTACGACCGTCGCCGGTAGATCGGTGCTGGCGCGACGAAGGCGCTGTACCTCCTCGCGTACCTCAGGCCGCAGAGGTCATGTCCCGCGGCGGCCTCGGCCTTCGTGCGGTACCCGCCGCGCCAGACCTGTCGTCGACCTGGACCATCGGGAACCCAAGCTGCGAACGACCAGGTCCGACCTCGTCTCATCGCCGTCATCACGTGCCTCCTCGGAGTGCATATGCGTACCGAGGACCTGGTTTCGCGACGCGGCCCTGACGAAGTTGGTGAGCAAATCCGACCCGTTGAGCCCACCCAACGCCTCCCGCTCACGTCGTCAACGGGCGTGAAACCCGCCGTGACCTGGGAAAACGTTCAGTGCGCTCGGAGGGAATCGAACCCCCAACCTTCTGATCCGTAATCCCGAGCGGTCCATCCGTGGTGGTTCGTCCGAGTTCGCAGAGTCCGCGTCCGCAGTACCTCCCGTCCGCCGAGGTCCAGCACGATCCAGCGCAGTTCGGCCCCTTGGCTGTCAGTTTGGCTGTCAACCACTCACCACGATTTCGGGTCGTGCTTGCGCAATAGGCCGTCCCGGTTCACGAGCACGTCGTCCCGACAAGATCGGCAGACCGCCCGTCCTGAGTACTTCGAGGCGGCGAGCGGTTCAGTGTGCGAACCGGCGCAGTATTCGTGTCGGCCTCGTACCGAGGAGCGCGGGACAGTAAATCCGATCCGACCGGGCAGGAACGCATCGCGCCACGGACGCGTCGTCTCGGGATATTCACGCTGCTCCCGCAGCCAGGCATCCACATCCACTCGTTGGAAGTAGACGCGGCTGCCTACTCGGGTCACCGGCGGTCCCTTGCCGGTTGATCGAAGCGAGTAGAGGCTCGCCTCCGACGTGCCCACCAGCGCCGCAAGACCTTTCACGGAGAGCAGCAGAGACTCGCTTACGTCCTGGGACTGCTCCGTCGGCGTCGGCGCTTGAAGCAACTCGGTGAGTTGGCGGATGCCATCCGAGATGTCGTGCATCACGTCGAGCGCTCGGGCCATGCCGTCCCGCATCTCGGCCTGCCACCGCTCGTCGTGACGCCGCTGACGTTGCTGGTCGTTCACGCAGCGAGGTTACGGCTTCTTGCTCGGTGCATCTGCGGTAGGTCGTGCAGGGCGTCCCGCGTTATGGAATCGGAACGGCGGTCGAGCCGCCCGAGGCGGCCCAGAGCCCCGCAAAACGCGGCTGGGCGAAGCGGCAGTGTGGAAGCCCGCAGCGCAAGCAGCCGCTGCCGACTCCCTGAGTCCGACACGCAGAGTTGGCGCAGGACTTCGTCCTTGCGCGGTCGGTGCATCTCAAGCACGGAATCTCCACAACGTGTTCATGTCTTCCCATGAAGGAGCCGTCGGTGCAGTTCGTAAAATCTCTCGGATGTCACGACGCTTTGTGGTCCGTCTGCGTGATGTCGGGCGAACGCCTTCGTTGGTGGTCGCTTTTGCGATGGTGGTGTTTCGGCGGCCAGCCGGTTGGGTGGTCGCAGCCGGGGCGGTGCCACTGGGAGCGAGCACCACGGGTTCGAGGGGCGGATCCTCGCTCGCGGCGACCGTGATCAGTTGCTTCACCCATGGCGGGCGACCCAGCCCAGTTCGGACTGCGCAAACACGCGTGCGGTGGGGACCAAGTCGTCACCGCCACCCTCAGCAGCGACAAGTTTGGATAAGGCCAACATGATCAGGATTGAGCACCTCACGAAGACCTACGGCGCAACCCGCGCTGTCGATGGGTTGAGTTTCGAGGTCCGGCCCGGGCAGGTCACCGGGTTTCTCGGTCCGAACGGGTCGGGGAAGTCGACGACGATGCGCCTCATCTTGGCGTTGGAGCAGCCGACCTCGGGGACGGTCACCATCAACGGAGAGTCCTTCGCCGACCTGCACCGACCGTTACACGACGTGGGGGCACTGCTCGACGCCCGCGCGTTTCACCCGGACCGGAGTGCCCGCAATCACCTTCGATGTCTCGCGCAGAGTAACCACATCCCCGACCGGCGCGTCGACGAAGTCCTCGACCAAGTCGGGTTGAGTTCCGTGGCACGCACGCGGGCCGGGAAGTTCAGCCTCGGGATGAGCCAACGCCTCGGTGTCGCCTCGGCGTTGCTCGGCGATCCGGGGGTGTTGCTGTTCGACGAACCGGTCAATGGCCTCGACCCGGAAGGGATCCGGTGGGTGCGCACGTTCATGCGTCGCCTCGCCTCCGAGGGCAGGACCGTCCTCGTTTCGAGTCATCTCATGAGCGAGATGGCACTCACCGCGGATCACCTGATCGTGATCGGACGCGGCCGCCTCATCGCCGATACGGACGTGGCGGTCTTCATCAGTGCGCACAGTCTGGGACGCGTCATCGTTCGCACTCCGGAACGTGCACGCCTGACCGACCTCATGACCCGTGCCGGTGGGGCCTGCGAGGCCGACCCGGACTCGACCGAGGCGGTCACCGTTTCGGGCCTGACCGCCCCGGAAGTGGGTCACCTCGCCGCCGCTCACGCGATCGCGCTGTACGCGCTCGGCGTGCAGGAAGCATCCCTGGAAGAAGCGTTCATGGAACTCACCCACGACAGCGTCGAGTATCGCGCCGGCGACACACCTGCACCTTCGGCGGTGGCTCATGCTTG